>NZ_LAVA02000090.1 GCF_000974985.2 Streptomyces mangrovisoli
AGATTCACCCTGGCGAGCCGAAGTCAGTAAACGTCGCACACCGCGAGCAGTTCGACCGCTGCCCCGGACGAATCCAGCAGCGGTGCGGCGGCGGCACGCCGGGGATCCGCCCGGTAGGCAGCGAGATCCTCGTCGCTGGGAAAGGTCATGAGGTGGGCCTCGACCTGTTCATCCAGCGTGCGCAGTCGGCGCTCCAGGCGACCGCCGTACTCGGCGAGGAGCGGCAGAACAGCGCTTTCATAGGCGTCGAAGTCACCCAAACCCCCTTCAGGCAGCCGCGCGATCATCAAATAGGTGACGGCCATCGCTCCCTCGAAGTGGTCCGTGAGCAGTGATCTGCCGAGCCTAATGGGCGTACATGCGCCCTCGACGCCGCCCGGGCGATGCCTGCCCGCGCCCGGTGACCGCCTGTCGACCGCCCGTCGACCACCGGGCGCGGCAGCCCGCTCCGAAAGAAGGTCCCATCGGTCCCGGTCCGGGCCTTTCGGCCACTGGCGGGAGACCGCATACCCGGCCCAGGGTGGAGGGGTCGGTGGGGTGCCGGGCGCGTCGCCCTCGGCGCGGACGCCGCCCGTCGCGGCCGAAGGGGCACCCCTTGGCGAAAGGAGGCCGCCGTGAACGCTCAAGCCGTCGACCTGTCCCTCCTCCAGTCGCTCGTCACGGATGCCACCGCGGCCCCCTCGCTGCACAACGCCCAGCCCTGGCGGTTCAGCTGTCCGCGCGGCTCCGATGTGCTGCGCCTGTACGCCGATCCGGATCGGGCGCTGCCGCACATCGATCCCGACGGGCGGGGCCTGCATCTGGGGTGCGGTGCGGCACTGTGCAACCTGCGCGTGTCCGCCGCCGCGGCCCGGCTCGCGCCGGAGGTGGCCCTGCTTCCGGACCCGGCCGACCCCGACCTCCTCGCGGAGGTACGGCTGCGCACCGCCGGGCCCCGCGACGAAGCCCTCGCCCTGCTGCGCTCCGAGATCGGCCGCCGGCACTCCAGCCGGGCGCCGTTCCGCGAGGACGACATCCCCGGCGCCGTACGCGACCACCTCGTCGAGGCGGCCCGCAGCGAGGGCACCCAGCTCACCTTTCCCGGGTCCTGGCACGTGCAGTCGATCCTGACCATGGTGCGCGACGCCGAGGAGGCTGAGTGGCTGGACGACGGGATCCGCGGCGAGACACAGCGGTGGGCGCACATCGATGCGCCGGACCCCGCGGGCGCCCCGGACACCCCGGGCGCCACGGACGGCATACCGGCCGCGGCGTTCGGTCCCGCCCCACGTCACGCCGGCGCCGCCGTACGCGACTTCGCCGCCGGTCGCCCGATGCCGGGCCGGGCGCAGAAGGAGTTCGAGCGGCTGCCGCACCTGGCCCTGCTGGGCACGGACGGCGACGGGCCCGTGCACTGGCTGCGCGCCGGGCAGGCGCTGCAACGGGTACTGCTGCAGGCCACCCGAGACGGTCTGGTGACCTCGATGGTCTCCCAGCCCCTGGAGCGGCCGGAGCTGCGGTGGGCGGTGCGTGCCCCGCTCTCGGCCATGGCCCATGTGCAGATGGTGATCAGGATCGGCTACGGACCCACGGGCGTACGGAGCCCGCGCCGGCCGGTCGAGGAGGTGCTCGACATCGTCTGAAGCCGCCCGGCGCCGGGACGCCGAAGCCACCCGAGCCGCCGCACCGTCCGTACCGTCAGGACCTTCCGGACCGTCCGGGGAATGGAGAGATGCCGTATGCGGGTGTCCGACATGATGGCCGCCCCCGCGGTGTGCGTCGCGCCGCGGACCCCGATGGAGGAGGTGGCCCGGCGGATGGCCGAGCACGGCGTCGGCTGTGTCCTCGTCGTGGAGAACGGCACCCTGCGGGGGATCGTCACCGACCGCGACCTGGCACTGCGCGGGCTGGGCGGTGGCCTGGCCCCGACGACACCGGTCCAGGAGGCGATGACCGCGCGGGTCGTCGCCGTCGACGCGGACGACGACGTCAAGGCGGCGTACCAGGCGTTCCGCCGCACGGGGGTGCGCAGGCTCCCGGTCCTCCACGCCGGACGGGTCGTCGGCGTACTGACGGTCGACGACCTCTTCCTCGACGTCTTCGGACGGCTGGGCGACCTGCTGGGCCCCCTGTCGTCGAGCGTGCTGCGGGAGCCACCCGGCCCGGCGTCGCGTCCCGAGAACCCGCGCGTGCCCTGAGCCGGGCTGCCGACGCCCGGCCGCTCCGCGTGACGGCGACCCGCCCGCCGGCACCGCGAGCGCGCCTGCCGCACCGACGGACGACCACATCGCCCCGGGCCGACCGCACCGCCGCGGGCCGACCACACCGCCGGGGGCCGTTCGTCACGTGCCCCGGACCCGGGCGAAGGGCCGTGGCCGAGCACCCGACGGTCAGGGGTGCGCGGCGCCACCGTCGAGGCTCCGGCGCACAGGGTCCTCGTGGACCGCTCGGCCGCCGCGGACCTCGTGGTCGTCGGCGCCCGGCACCCACACCGCCCGGTGGGTGCGCAGCTGGTCCGCGTCACGCACGCCCTGCTCCATCACGCGGACTGCCCGATGGCCGTCGTCCCGTGGACGAGGTGACGCGCTCGGAGCCTGTGAACCGCAGGCGACGCGGGCAGGACACCGGTTTCAGACCCGGTCCCGGCCCGAGTCCGACCACGAACCGCGCGGGCGACACGGGACCGTCGGCAGCCCGGGCGGCGCAGTCACCTCACGGACGGCGCCGCCCCGGACACCGCGGCACCGCAGCGCCGCGGCACCGACATGCGACGGCTTCCGGGCGGTGCTGAAATGGAAGCGGTGTCCGTTCGATCACCGTGAGCATCCAGGGGTGAAGCTGTGGGCGATGAAGAATTCGTCGAGATGGGACCGATCGACTACCTGGTCGTCGAATTTCCCGGCAACCGTATGACCGGCGAGGCATTTCCCATGCTGGTCGAGCTCGTGGACCGCGGCATCATCCGCATCCTCGACCTGTTGTTCGTCCGGAAGGAGGACGACGGATCGGTGGTGGGCATCGAACTCGCCGACCTCGACGCGGACGGCAGCCTCGACCTGACCGTGTTCGACGGCGCGTCGTCGGGGCTGCTCGCGGAGGACGACATCGAGGAAGCGGGCAAGGCCCTGCAGCCCGGAAACGCCGCCGGGATCCTCATCTACGAGAACGTGTGGGCGGCGCCCTTCGCCGGTGCCCTGCGCCGCAGTGGGGCTCAGCTGATCGCCTCGGGACGCATCCCGGTGCCGGCCCTGGTCGCCGCGCTCGACGAGACGGACGCCTGAGAAGCAACTCGCCTACGACGTTAGGAAGCCGCCATGCCAGGTCTACTCCGCGGGATGGCCCGTACCGCCGTGGTGGCGGGTACGGCCACCGCCGTGTCGAACCGTGTGTCGCGCCGGCAGGCAGGGCGCTGGGCCGAGCAGGACGTGCAGGCTCAGTCCCAGCACTACCAGTACGAGCAGCCCGCCCCCGCCCCTGCCCCCGCCGCCGCTCCGCCGGCGGACGACATGAGCAGCAAGATCGATCAGCTCAAGCAGCTGGGCGACCTGAAGGACCAGGGCGTCCTCACCGAGGCCGAGTTCGCGGAGCAGAAGCGCAGGATCCTCGGCTGAGCACGCGGTTCACCAACTGGGCGGCCCCGCACCTCCGAACGGGTCGGGGCTCGCCCGAGCCTCGATGCTCAGAACGTTGCCGACCGGAGCCTGACGGCGTGCGCCGCCCAGAGGTACGGCGGGCCGCCATCATGCCGTTCCGCTCCCTCCGTCCTGGTCTCACCCTGGGGCGAAGACGCGCGGCGTCACTCCGGGATCGTGCGCAGGTACCGGGTGAGGGTCCGGCCGGGAATCGACCCGGAGGGAACGCGGCCCGCGGGGACGCCTCCCATGGCCTCGTAGAACGGTTCGGCGTTCGGGTCCGCATCGATGGTGAACCGCGTGAACCCCAGCGCCCGGGCGGTCTCCACCACATGTGTGAACAGCAGACGGCCGACGCCCTGCCCGATCGCGTCCGGATCGACGAACATCATGCCGAGGACCCCCTGCGGCGGCTCACCTTCGAGGGTCGTGAAGCCCACGATCCTGCCGTCGCGCTCCGCGACAGCCGTCCGCCGACCGGCGAGCTCCGGACCGCTGAGGCTGAGTTCCTCGCGGCACGCGGCAAGAAACTCGGCGTCGTATCCCCAGTGAGCCTTCGACCGAAGCGCCAGATCGGACAGGAAGCCCGCTTCCCCGTCCCGAGCGGGCCGGATCGACATCGTCACTCGACACCTCCACGGAGCCGTCCTCTTCACTGCATGATCCACCCACGCGGTCTCGCACCACGGCCGATCCGGAGAAGGCACGTGCCCGCCGAACTCGGACGGACACGCTGCTCGTCCTTCAACTCCCGACATGGTCAGCTCAACAAGGCATCCGTGAACAGCTCTCGGTGAGCCACCAGCCACCCCTGAACGCGATCCCACCGTTGCCAACCGCCGCGCTCGGACCACGCCCGGACATGGACGGGGTCACCGTCCGCCACTCGGTCGGCGACGAAGGCCCGACAGGATGCCGTGGCCTGCTCGATGACCTCGGGCAGCTCAGCGCGGTCCTGCCGCGAGAGGCCGTAGCCGTCGGCGAGAATCCGCAGTCGCGTCGGCGCATCCAGCCCCGCGGGACAGGAGTGCGCCGCGGAGGCGGGATCGAGCATCGGCACCCAGTAGCGGGCGGTCATCGCGACGTCCCACACCGCTCGGCCGGGGGCCGCCAAGTCGAAATCGATCAGGGCCGCGGCTCGGCCGTCACGGAAGACGACGTTCTCCGGACACACGTCGTTGTGGCACAGCATCGTTCCTCCCGCCGGGTCGGCCAGGGACCGGGGCCACTCGACGGACGGGTCCACCGCGATGGCCGCGCCGGCATCGTGCAGGCGCCGCAGCAGGCTTCCCACCGACCTCAAGGCGGTCTCCGTCGACGCCCAGCGCGGAAAGGGCGGGAGAGCGACGTCACCGGGGACGAAGGTCAGCTGCTCACGGCCGTCCGCGGTGAGACGCACCGGCCTCGGCGCCGCGTCGAATCCATGCTCTGCGAGCGCGAGGAGATGGGCGTGCAGGGCGCGCGCGGTACGCGGGGCCGGGCGTTCCACCACGGAACCGCGACGGAAGACCGCGCCCGCGTTCGCCATGCCGCCGGACAGGGCCTCGCCGTCTTCCGTCTCGCCCTCAGCCGTCATGTCGATCACGCTACCGTCGGGTCATCCGTGCGGGCGACGGTCCCGGAACGTGCCGCGAGGCGCTGTCCGGGAGGGGGCATGCCTACGCTGGCGGCGTGACGTTGGTGTGGGTGACGGGCAATTCCGGCACGGGCAAGTCCACGGTCTGCAGCGTGTTGCGGGCGGGTGGCCATGTGGCGCTCGACGCCGACCACGACGGCTTCAACCGATGGATCGACCGCGTCCAGGGCGAGGTTGTGGTGGATCCGCCGGATCCGGTTCCTGAAGGATGGCTCGACCGGTACGGGTGGGCGATCGTCCGTGAGCGCGTCGAGGCCCTCGCCGAGGAATCCCGTTCCCGCGTCGCGTTCCTGTGCGGATCGGCGGAGAACGAGGCAGACGTCCGTGATCTCTTCGACCTCACCGTGTGCCTGGTGATCGACGAGGAAACCCTCCGCCACCGGCTCGCGACCCGCACCACGAACACCTTCGGTCGACATCCCGAGGAGCTCGCGGCGGCCCTGAAGTGGAACCCCCGTATGCGAGCCGTCTACGAGAGGCACGGCGCGACGATCATCGATGCGTCCAAGCCGTTGACCGAGGTGGTCGACGGTGTGCTCGGCGCGGTTCAGAGACTGCCCGGGGTGCGGGACCTGCGGTCCCCCTGACCTCCTGACCCGCGCCTTCGCTGCTACTGGGGCCTTCGTACGGCGAACTCGTTGCCGTCGGGGTCGAGCAGCAGCGCCTCGACGCCCTCGCTCGCACCGGTGCCCGTGCGCTTCGCGCCGAGCGACACCAGGCGGTCGACCTCCGCCTCCCAGTCGACGCCCGCGGGGACCGTAAGTTCGAAGTGCAGCCTGTTCGGGCCCGCCTTCGGCGCCACCGGAGGACCTCCCCACGTGATCTTCGTACCGCCGTCGGGCGACTGGATCGCGGTCTCCTGGTCCTGGTCCCAGACCAGCGGCCACCCCAGCGCCTCGCTCCAGAAGTAGCCGACCTCTTGCGTACCGTCGCACGCCAGCGCTCCGATGAAGCCGGTGTCGGCGAGGAACCTGTTGCCCGCCTCGATCACGCAGAACTCGTTGTCGTCCGGATCGGCGAGCACCACGTGCTCCTCTTCCGGGAGTTGGCCCACATCGATGTGGCGCGCGCCCAGTTCCAGCGCCCTGGCCACCGTCTGCTGCTGATGCTCCGCAGAGGTGCTCGTCAGGTCGAAGTGCGCCCGGTTCTGGCCGGTCTTCGGTACCCGGCCCGGCAGGAAGCGGATGCGGAACCCGGCGGAGTCAGGCGGCAGGAGCAGGGCGTCGCCGTCGTCACCCTCGGTCGACTCCCAGCCCAGGACGCCGGACCAGAATCGCGCAAGATCCGACGACCGGGTGGCGCGGAAACAGATCGCGAACAGCTGACTGCTCATACCCCGTGCATCTCCGATCCATCGACGGTCGATACGGCGCCTCGCCCTTCTCGCGGGCCCAGCCTAGGGGTCGGCGCGCGGCACCCGCATCCGAGTTTCCGGCGCGGGTCGGGATCGGCTCGGACCACCACCCGGGTCAACCAACCACGGCTCGGCGGGAAATGGCTGACGTCACACGCGATGCTGATGTCAGCACGCCGGCGGCTTGGCACATCACCGCCTGCCAGGATGGACGCATGGGGAAGAACACGGCGGTGCGCCGGCTCGACCTGGGGTACTTCGTGCGGCCCGCCTCGGAAACAGGCGGCCCGCAACCGCGAGTTGAACCCGTACTCGCCTATCTGGTGCGCCACGAACAGGGGTTGATCCTCTTCGACACCGGCATCGGCGCCGCCGATCCCGAAACCGAAGCGCACTACCGACCACGCCGCCGTGCACTGCGGCAGGCACTGTCCGCGGCCGGAGTCACCCTCGCCGACATCTCCCTGGTCGTGAACTGCCATCTCCACTTCGACCACTGCGGCGGCAATCCGCTCCTGGCCGGACGACCGATCCTGGTCCAGAAAGCCGAACTGGCCGCCGCCCGCCGGGGCAACCACACCATCGACGAACTGGTCGACTTTCCCGGCGCCGCCTACGAGGAACTCGTCGGCGAGGCCGAGATCCGGCCGGACGTCTGGATCATCCCGACACCCGGGCACACCGCAGGACATCAGTCCCTGGCGCTCCGTCAGGACGACGGGACCGTGATCCTCGCCGGGCAGGCACACGACTTCGCATCCCAGTTCGCGTCAGCCCAACTGGCCCGCCAGGCCGCGCTGGACGGCGTCGAACAACCCCTTCCCGCCTACGAGCCCTGGCTGGAGCGGCTCGCGGAATTCGACCCACGGCGTGTGCTCTTCGCTCACGACTGCTCGGTCTGGCAACCCGCAGAGAGCCCCTTCCACAGCGAGTCCCTCCATGCCGACCCTCGTCCGCCTCGGGAGCCGAGGACGCGTTAGACGACCGCGGCCCCATGGTGGCGGCGGCAGCCCCGGAACGGCGCGGGCGGTGCGCCAACGAGGCCGGCTGGGGCCGCCGGGCCGGATATCCCGGCGGCGGCCAGTCCGATGCCGTAGGGTGGAGGTACCGACGCGGGGTGGAGCAGCTCGGTAGCTCGCTGGGCTCATAACCCAGAGGTCGCGTGGTTCAAATCCCGCCCCCGCTACCACTATCCGGCCCCCTCCGGCATCACGCGGAGGGGGCCGGAGCCGTAGACGCGTAATTCGATGGCACACACGATTCAGTGTGTTCACCCTGGTCACCGTGACAGAACCCACGTATCAGATCCGCGCCCAATACACGGACTCCACAGTCACCGTCTACCAGGCGTACGCGCCGGAGATCGGTCTGCCAACAGCCCGCGAGGGACGCTTCCCGACGGCGTGGCAGCGGGACCGGATGACGTGGATCAAGCCGAGCTTTCTGTGGATGATGTACCGCTGCGGATGGGGCACGAAGGAGGGTCAGGAGACCGTTCTGGCTGTCGAGATCACGCGCGTGGGCTTCGACTGGGCGCTGCGCAACGCCTGTCTGTCGCACTACGCGCCGGGGATACACACCGACCAGGCCGCGTGGAAGCGGCAGTTGCGGCGGGCGCCGGCCCGGGTGCAGTGGGACCCTGAGCGCGACCTGCGGCTCGGTGCGCTGCCGTACCGTTCGCTCCAGCTCGGCGTTGCCGGCGAGGCCGCGCGGCGGTACGCGGACGAGTGGATCGTGCGGATCGAGGACGTGACCCCGCTCGCGACCGAGATCCACGGCCTCGTCCGCGCAGGCGAGTTCGACGAGGCCGGCGCTCTGCTGCCCGAGGAACGAAGCTATCCCGTCGATGCGGAGGCGCTCGCGCATCTGCGACGGTCGAGTGATCGATAGGTCCCGTCAGGCGCGATTTCCCGTCACGCGGGTTTGCCCGTCAAGCGGGCTTGTCCGTCGCGCATCGAGCCCCGGCGTCCGTGAGGGCCGGCCGTGCCGTCAGCCGGCGCGCAGCCCGGCGAGGTGGATGCGCAGGAAGCGGCGCCATGGGCCGTCGTCGCCGTCCGGTGAAGCGGCGACCACTCCGCGCACCGCGACGATGAGCGCCTTGATGTCGTCGGCCGTCACGTCCTGCGCGAGATACTCCGCGTCGACGGCGTTCCGCGTGAGTTGGCGGACCCGGTCCGCTGTCCGCGCGCTCACCTCGTCGTCCGCGGAGACCCGGTCGGTCAAGGCTGCCGCGTACCGGCGCTTCTCCGCATTGAAGACACCCACGAAATCGAGGAATCCCTCAAGGCCGGCGGCGGGGTCGGGATCCGTGAGCGCGGCCGCGGCGGCCTGGTCCAGTTCCTCGACGAAGAGCTGCGCGATGGCGTCGAGCAGGGCGTCCTTGCCGGCGAACCGCCGGTAGATCGTGCCGACGCCAAGGCCTGCACGGGAGGCGATGGCCTCCATGCTGGCCTGCGGTCCCTGCTCCGCGAAGACCGCGCGGGCGGCGCTGATGACGATCGCGTCGTTGCGCAGTGCGTCCCGGCGCGGAGCGCGGCGGGTGCTCGAAGGGGTCGGTCGTGGGCTCACGGGGCCAGTGTACTCAAAACGGAACCTGCATTCCGCAGCGTGTTAAGGTGAATGGAGATTCCGTTTTGATGAGGAGGACCTGCTCATGAGGACCACGACCGGCTGGCAGAGCCTTGACCCGGACAGCAACGCACTGACCCGCGTCACCATCGAGCGGCGCGACCTGCGCCCCGACGACATCGCCGTACGGATCGACTACTGCGGCGTCTGCCACAGCGACCTGCACCGCATCCACGGCCTGCTCGGAGAGAGGGACCTCGTCCCCGGGCACGAGGCGACCGGCGTCGTCGTCGCCACCGGAGCCGAGGTCACCGGGTTCGCCGTGGGCGAGCGCGTCGCCATCGGCACGATCATCGACTCGTGCGGCGAGTGCGCCATGTGTCTGGCCGGGCAGGAGAATTACTGCTACGACCACCCGACCACCACCTACGGCGGCACCGACCGCATCGACGCCACCCCGACCGTGGGCGCCTACAGCCGCGAGTACGTCCTGCGCGAGAAGTTCGCGTTCCACCTGCCCGACTCCCTGGCCCCGGCCGCCGCGGCGCCTCTCATGTGCGCCGGTGTCAGCGTCTGGGAGCCGCTGCGGGCCGCCGGTGTCGGCCCGGGCAGCCGGGTGGCCGTCGCCGGTCTCGGAGGGCTCGGCCACCTCGCGGTGAAGCTCGCCGCCGCGCTCGGAGCCGAGGTGACCGTGCTCAGCCGCAGCACGGCCAAGGAGCGGGACGCGCTGCGCCTCGGGGCGAGCGGGCTGGTCGTGACCACCGACGAGGCCCAGGTCGGCGCCGCACGGGGGCGCTTCGATCTCATCCTCGACACCATCTCGGCCGACCACGAATTCACGCCGCTCATCAGCATGTTGGGCCTGGACGGGACCCTGTGCGTCGTCGGAAACCCCCTGTTGGCCGGGCCGAAGCTCCGGGAACTCGGAACCGGCCGCAAGAAGCTCACCTCCTCCGGCACGGGAGGGCTGCGGCAGACCGCCGAAATGCTCGAATTCTGTGCCGCGCACGACATCACGGCGGACGTGGAGACCCTTCCCTCCAGCGAGGTCGAAACCGCCTTGAACCGCCTCGCCGACGGCGACGTCCGCTACCGGTTCGTGCTGGACCTTTCCGACCTCGACACGTAGCCGCACCCCCCACCCGAGGGGCCACCGTCGGGGCCGCCCTGTCGAGGCGTGGATCATGGCCCCATGACGAAGTGGACGAAGGAGACGTCAGCGGCCGGGCAGGCAGAGATCGAGCCGCAACTCTCCACCTACCAGCGGGCGATGCGGGAACGACTGCTCGCGGCCCCCGTGGTGCCCGCGCCCGGACCCTGGCGGCCCGTCTTCGCGTACGAGTACGGCATCCCCGTCGGCGGACTGCTGGGCATCGGCTTCGCGACCGCCCCCGCCCCAGACCCCGGCACCGGCACCGGCACCGGCACCGGCACCGGGCACGATCTGGTGATGGTCGTCTCCAGCGACGGGCACGGTCTCTTCGACGCCGTCACCGGCGAGAAGATCGCCCGGGACCGCGACCCCGACCCCCAACACAGCACACCTGACGCGGTCCCCGACCTGTCCTGCCCGGGGCTGGGGCCGATCACCGGAAGCCGCGTACGCATCGCCGGGCTCTTCGGCGGCGGACTGCACACCACCACCGCGGACGGCTGGACCCTGGAAGTCGTCACCCCGGCCTGGCCGAACGAACGCATCCTGCTGTCGACCGACGGCGGACTCCCCCACGCGGGTCCGCACGGAGAGCAGTGGTGGCACATCTTCCACGCGAACCGCTCCACCTTCCGTGCGGCCGGCTTCTCCCCCTCCGGGCGAACGATCGCCGTGGCGACGAGCAGTGACCTCTCCCTGTGGACCCGCGAGGGCTTGGGGGGCCGCGTGAGCCGCCGCGCTACATCGGCTCACGTGTCGTACAGCCCGTCCCGTGACTCCTCCCCCATCTAAAAAGGTGGGGGCTTCTCGCTATGCCGGGTTGGCGTCGCGACGGACCAGCCCGGCCCGTAGAACGTTCAGGGCGCCCACCGAGTGGACGTGCCGTCCTTCGAAGTCGAACCGGTGGAGCACGGCGTAGAGGCGCTGTCGCTCCTCCCACCCCTCACCGAAACCGCTCCCCCGGGGCGATGCGTAGGTGGCTGAGGCGAAGAACTGGCCTTGCGCGTACCGGCCGATGGTCGCCGTGCGGTGGCCGGGCTCGTGGGTGATCGGAACGATCTCGGGGACTGACATGGCGAGACCCTAGAAGCAGCCACTGACACCGCCGGTCTCGTGCGGGTCCGGGACGGCTGACCGGCGCCGCGCTCTCATGACACTCCCCCGTCGGCGACCGGTCGGGCGGCCCACCCCGGCAGCGGCTGCCTGCGGGCACGGTACGCACGTGCCAGGGCGTTCCGTGCGCGTTCTGCGCCGTCTTCGGTGATCCGGTAGAAGCGGCGGCGGGGACGGCCCGCTGTCTCGTGCACGGCCGGGTCCTCCCAGGTGCTGTCCACCCAGCCGACCTGCTCCAGGCGGGCCAGGATCGGATAGATCGTGCCCGACGGCAATCCCGCCAGCTCGCACAGCTCGAGGCCGTAGCGCTGCTTGGCGGGGTCCTCCAGCAAGGCCCGCAGGACCAGTTGGGTCTGCAGGGTCATACGCGGACTACCCATACTCGTACTCTACATAGCCCATATATGGGATATCCAGACGCGGAAATGGTCTGAGGGGTGCGCAAGCACCCTTGTCTGCGCAGCAGTTGGCGTCCGGTGACGCGTGATCTCCCTGTGCGAGGCCGTGGTGGCCCTGCCTGCCGGGACCCGCAGGGTTCACGGACACGGACAGGCCGCCCGGCGCCGCGAGGAAACCCCCGCGGCGGACCGCCGCCCCGCCCACCCCGACCGCGCCCGATTGCGCAAGGTGGAGCACATCACGCTCCCTTCACGTTGGCCGGCCCCCTCCGGAGGGGTAGGTTCCAGCGATCAAGGGAGACGGGCGTCCACGACGACCGCGAGCACGAGTCCTCCCCCGGGAACCCTCCTCAGACGAGAGATACAGGACATGTCGGCTCAAGCACCTTCGCATCACCCTCCTCAACTCATCGGCGTGGTGGCCGAGTCCGCCTCCGGGGAGACGCGCGTCGCCGCGACACCGGCGACCGTGCGTCTGCTCCTGAAGCTCGGCTACCGGGCCGTCGTCGAACCCGGCGCCGGTGAGGCGTCGGGCTTCGACGACCACGCGTACGCCGAAGCGGGCGCGGAGATCGGGGAAGCCTGGAACGCGGACGTCGTTCTGAAGGTGAACGCCCCCTCCCCCACGGAGATCCGCCGGCTGCGCAAGGGCACGACCGTCGTCGGTCTCCTCGCGCCCGCGCAGAATCCGGAGCTGCTGGAGAAGCTGTCGGCCGCCGGGGTGACCGCCCTGGCGCTGGACGCGGTGCCGCGCATCTCGCGCGCCCAGTCGATGGACGTGCTGTCCTCGATGGCGAACATCGCCGGATACCGGGCGGTCATCGAGGCGGCGCACGTCTTCGGCAGGTTCTTCACCGGCCAGGTCACCGCGGCCGGCAAGGTCCCGCCCGCGAAGGTCCTGGTGGCCGGTGCCGGGGTGGCGGGGCTCGCGGCCATCGGCGCCGCCTCCAGCCTCGGCGCCGTCGTACGGGCGACGGACCCGCGCCCGGAGGTCGCCGACCAGGTGAAGTCGCTGGGCGGCGAGTACCTGCCGGTGGACGTCGCCCAGGAGGCGAGCACCGACGGCTACGCGAAGGCCACGTCCGTGGACTACGACCGCGCCGCCGCCGAGCTGTACCACGAGCAGGCCCAGGACGTCGACATCGTCATCACCACCGCGCTGATCCCGGGTCGGCCGGCGCCGCGTCTGCTCACCGCGGCCGACGTGGCCGCGATGAAGCCGGGCAGCGTGATCGTCGACATGGCGGCCGCGATGGGCGGCAACGTGGAGGGCACCGTGCCGGGCCGCGCGGTCGTGACCGGCAACGGCGTGACCATCATCGGCTACACGGACCTCGCCTCCCGGCTGCCCGCCCAGGCGTCGCAGCTGTTCGGCACCAACCTGGTGAACCTGATCAAGCTGCTCACGCCCGAGAAGGACGGCCGGCTGACGGTCGACTTCGACGACGTCGTCCAGCGGGCCGTGACCGTGGTGCGCACCGGCGAGGTCACCTGGCCCCCGCCGCCCGTCGCGGTCTCGGCGGCGCCCGCCCCGCAGGCGGAGGCGGAGGCGGCGCCCGTCAGGATGGAGCCGGAGCAGCCGAAGCTGACGGCCGCGGGCCGCTTCGGCCTGATCGGGCTGGGGATGCTCGCGCTGTTCCTGCTGGTCGCGTTCGCTCCGGCGCAACTCGCGGAGAACTTCACGGTGTTCGCGCTGGCCGTGGTGATCGGCTACTACGTCATCGGCAAGGTGCACCACGCGCTGCACACGCCGCTGATGTCGGTGACCAACGCGATCTCCGGCATCGTCGTGATCGGTGCCCTGCTCCAGATCGGCCACGAGAGCACTCTGGTCACCACGCTGTCCTGCGTGGCGATCCTGCTGACGAGCGTCAACATCTTCGGAGGCTTCGCCGTCACCCGCCGCATGCTGTCCATGTTCTCGAAAGGCTGAGCCGAGATGACCTCTTTGACGGCCTCCCACGCGGCCGATCTCGTCGCCGCGCTGCTGTTCATCCTCAGCCTGGCCGGCCTGTCCCAGCACCGCACGTCGCGGGCCGGCGTCGTCTACGGCATCGCCGGCATGGCGCTCGCGCTCGTCGCGACC
The DNA here is from genome assembly GCF_000974985.2 of Streptomyces mangrovisoli. GTDB lineage: Bacteria > Actinomycetota > Actinomycetes > Streptomycetales > Streptomycetaceae > Streptomyces > Streptomyces mangrovisoli. The sequence goes on from NZ_LAVA02000090.1 coordinate 13,920, forward strand.
ATCGTCGTGGCGGCGCAGAGCATCTCCGGCGGCGCGGTGGCGTTGATCCTGCTCGCCACCGCCCTGGGCGCGGCGATCGGCCTTCAGCGCGCGCGCAAGGTCGAGATGACGCAGATGCCCGAACTGATCGCGGTGCTGCACAGTTTCGTCGGACTCGCCGCCGTGCTGCTGGGCTGGAACAGCTACCTCGAGGTGGAGTCGCACGGCGACGCGCAGACCCGGATCACGTCCGATCTGCTGGGCATCCATCACGCCGAGGTGTTCATCGGCATCTTCATCGGCGCGGTCACCTTCACCGGCTCGATCGTCGCGTTCCTGAAGCTCTCGGCGCGCATCAAGTCCCGTCCGCTGGTGCTGCCGGGCAAGAACGCGCTCAACCTCGGTGCGCTCGGCGCCTTCGTCGCGCTGACCGTCTGGTTCACGATCACCCCGAACCTGCCGCTGATGATCGCGGTGACCGTGCTGGCGCTGGCGCTCGGCTGGCACCTGGTCGCCTCGATCGGCGGCGGCGACATGCCCGTGGTCGTCTCCATGCTGAACAGCTACTCGGGCTGGGCGGCCGCGGCGGCCGGCTTCCTGCTCGACAACAACCTGCTCATCGTCACGGGCGCGCTGGTCGGCTCCTCCGGCGCCTACCTGTCGTACATCATGTGCAAGGCGATGAACCGCTCCTTCCTCTCCGTCATCGCGGGCGGCTTCGGCATCGAGGCGCCGTCGGGCGGCGAGGCGGAGGAGGGCGAGCACCGCGAGGTGCGCGCCGCGGAGGTGGCGGAGATGCTCGCCCACTCCCGATCCGTGATCATCACGCCCGGCTACGGCATGGCCGTCGCCCAGGCCCAGCACCCGGTCGCGGAGCTCACCCGGCGGCTGCGCGAGCGGGGCGTCGAGGTCCGCTTCGGCGTGCACCCCGTCGCGGGGCGCCTGCCCGGTCACATGAACGTGCTGCTGGCCGAGGCGAAGGTGCCGTACGACATCGTCCTGGAGATGGACGAGATCAACGACGACTTCGCCGCCACCTCCGTCGTCCTGGTCATCGGCGCGAACGACACCGTCAACCCGGCCGCCATGGACGACCCGAGCAGCCCGATCGCCGGTATGCCCGTGCTGCGCGTGTGGGAGGCGGAGCAGGTCGTCGTCTTCAAGCGGTCGATGGCGTCGGGCTATGCCGGGGTGCAGAACCCGCTGTTCTTCCGGGAGAACAGCAGCATGCTCTTCGGCGACGCCAAGCAGAGCGTCGAGGCGATCCTGCAGGCCCTCGGGACCGACGGCCGCCACGAGGCGATCCCGGCCGCGTCCGGCACCACGATGGCCGACCGCTGAGGCTGCCGGTTCGTGGGGTGATTCCTTGAGCCCGCCGGGGCCGGTGACTGCGCACCGGGCCCGGCGGGTTCGTCATGTCGGCGACTCCCCGCCCACGGGGGCGGCACCGTGGGCCGTGGGCAGACGGCAGACGGCAGACGGCAGACGGGCCACTCCAGACAGCGAGCAGAGTCCGGCCGTACCTCGTTCGTGTGGATCCGGCGATCTCGGAAAGGCCGGGCGGCCGTGCCGGGAACACCCGGTCCGGTCGCCACGGTTGCATCGGAAGAGGACCGGCGCCACAGCGGCGGGGCACACGGGCACGCCACGTCGTCCGCCCGCCGGGATCCGGGCCTCGCGACGGCGGTACGCCCGCCGCCTGTTCGGACCACGAAGCAGTGCGCAGGAGGAAACCTTTCATGACCGACCGGCCCCTGACCCTCATGGCAGTGCACGCCCACCCCGACGACGAGGCCACCGGAACCGGAGGGGTGCTCGCGCAGTACGCGGCCGAAGGAATCCGCACGGTGCTCGTGACCTGTACCGACGGCGGTTGCGGTGACGGGCCGGGGGGCGTCAAGCCGGGCGACCCCGGGCACGATCCCGCGGCGGTCGCCTCGATGCGCAGGCGGGAACTCGAGGCCAGCTGCGAGGTGCTGAAGATCAGCGATCTGGAGATGTTGGACTACGCCGACTCCGGGATGATGGGCTGGGAGAGCAACGACGCCCCCAGTTCCTTCTGGCGGACCCCGGTGCAGGACGGCGCGGCCCGGCTCGCGGAGCTCATGCGGCACTACCGGCCCGATGTGGTCGTCACCTATGACGAGAACGGTTTCTACGGCCACCCCGACCACATCCAGGCGCACCGCATCACGATGGCGGCGCTGGAGATGACCGAGCTGACACCGAAGGTCTACTGGACCACGATGCCCCGCTCGGCGATGCAGCGGTTCGGGGAGATCATGCGCGAGTTCCACGAGGACATGCCGGAACCGGATCCCGCCGAGGCCGCCGCGCTCGCCGAGATCGGCCTCCCCGACGACGAGATCACCACGTGGGTGGACACCACGGCGTTCAGCGGTCAGAAGTTCGACGCGCTGGCCGCGCACGCCAGTCAGGGCGAGAACATCTTCTTCCTCAAGATGGGCAAGGAGCGGTTCGGCGAGTTCATGGGCATGGAGACGTTCGTACGGGTCCGGGACACGACCGGCGCGGCGACGCCCGAGAACGATCTCTTCGCCGGGCTGCGCTGACCCGCGGACCGTGCCGACCCCCCGCTCGGCCGCGGGGCGGTGCATCGGCGGCAGGCGGCGCGAGACCGGAGTTCCGCGTCACGTCGCCTCGGGAGGGTGGCTCCCGGCGTCTGCGGCATCCCGTGAGACCGTGGTGCGGAAGCGGGCCCGGTAGGCGCCCGGGGTGATGCCCAGGTTGCGCACGAAGGCCCGGCGCAGGGACTCGGGCGAGCCGAAGCCCGTGCGCCGGGCCACCGTCGCCATGGGGTCGTCGCCGAGTTCCAGCAGCGCCTGGGCCGCCTCCTGGCGGATCTCCTCCACGTAGCGGGCCGGTGTCGTGCCCAGCTCGTCGTGGAACAGGCGGGTGATGTGGCGCGAACTCACGCCCGCCCGGCGCGCCATGGCCGCGACGGTGTGGTTGGCCGAGGGGTTCCCGGCGACGGCGTCCAGGACCTGGCGCAGCGCCTCCTGCCGGACGTAGGGGGTACGGGTCCGGACGCTGAACTGGGACTGCCCGCCGGGGCGTTGCATGAAGACGACCATGTCCCTGGCCACCGTGCGGGCGGTCTCGGCGCCGAGGTGTTCCTCGACCAGGGCGAGGGACAGGTCGATGCCCGAACTGACCCCCGCCGAGGTCATGACGTGGCCGTCGCGGACGAAGAGCGCGTCGGGTTCCACGGTCACCGTGGGGTAGCGCAGGGCGAGTTGGTCGGCGAAGCGCCAGTGCGTGGTCGCCCTGCGGCCGTCGAGGAGGCCGGCCGCGGCGAGCAGGAACGCACCGGTGCAGATCGACACCGTACGGCGGCTGCGGGCGTCGAGCGCCCGGACTGCGTCGAGCAGGGCGTCGTCCTTGATCAGGGAGGGCCATTCCGGACCGCCGGGGACGACGACCACGTCGCTGTCGTAGGACACCTGCGCGGCGGGCAGGTCGACGCTCAGGCCCGTACCGGCGGCGGTGACCACGTCCGCGCCGTCCGGGGAGACGAGCCGGACGCGGTAGCGGCCGCCGAATTCGTCGGCCGTCGCGAACACCTCGATCGGCCCGGTGACGTCGAGGAGCCGTACTCCCGGGAAGACCAGGACCGTCACCAGCAGCGGATCACGGACGGACGGTCTGGCCTGCATCGCGTGCCTCCATGTCTGGCGGACACCCCTCAGGGTATCGCCCGGCAGGTCTGATGACTGAACTCACAGGGTCGGAGGGGTGGCGACACCTGTGTCCGGGCCGCTCGCCTCCCCCGTTCCCCCGCCCGTGTTCAGCGGCCCGCCGCCGCCCCCTCATGGCGGGAAAGAGGGACACGACACCCTCGGATCCGGACCTGCGCGGCCACGGCCGCTCCCGTAGCGGCGGTCGCGCGGCGCGGGTGTCCCGGAGTGAGGGCGTTGTGGCGCGTGACGGCCTGTGGCACGGCCCGCGCGCCCCATAGCTTCGTCGACGCCGACAGGCCGACGGTCTCGCCCGCGCCCCGCGAGCCGGCCCGGTGCCTGCCGGCCTTCCGTCGTTCACCGCCTGCGCTCACCGACCCGGCCACCGGGCGTGACCGGAGCCGGTGACGCCGCCTCACCAGAACAGAAGGCTCTCCGCACCGTGACATCCCACGCAGCTGCCGACCGGCCGGTCCCGGCCGAGACCGATCCGGGTCCGCGACGCCCCGAAGAAGCCCCAGCCCGCCCCGATGGGAGGCCGAGCAAGCACCGCGAACGGGGTCGGCTCGCTCCCGGCTGGTTCGCGGCCGTCATCGGCACGGGGATCGTCGCCGACGCCGGGGCCACCCTGCCGCGCCAGATCCCCGGGCTGCGCGACGCGGCCACGGTGCTCTGGGCGGCTGCCGCGGTGCTGCTGGTCGTCCTCGCGGTCGGCTATCTGCGACAGCGCACCCTGCGCGCGCACGCCGGCGATCCTGTGCAGGCCCACTTCCTGGGGACGCTGCCGATGTCCCTGCTCATCGTCGGCGCCGGAACCCTGCTGCTCGGCCACCGGCTGATCGGCACGCGGGCCGCCGTGGACGTGGACTGGGTGCTGTGGTCCGTCGGTACGGCGCTGGGGCTGGTCACCGCGTGCACCGTGCCGTATCTCATGGTCACCCGGCACCGCTTCGCGCCGGACGCGGCCTTCGGCGGCTGGCTGCTGCCGGTGGTGCCGCCACTGGTCGCCGCCGCGACCGGCGCGCTGCTCGTGCCGCACGCGCCCGCCGGACAGGCACGTCTGGCGCTGCTGCTGGGCTGCGCCGCGATGCTCGGGCTCGGGCTGATCGCCGTCCTGCTGGTCCTGGCCATGCTGTACAGCCGCCTGGTGCATCACGACGCGCCCGCCGGCGCCCTGGTGCCCACCGTGTGGATCGGCGTGGGAGCGCTGGACCAGGCGGTGACGGCTCTGGGCGCGCTGGCCACCGCCGCACCGAGCGGACTGCCCGCCCCCGACGCGCGCGGGGCCGCGGTCCTGGCCCTGCTGGGCGGCGTCGGGATGTGGGGGTTCGCGATGCTGTGGCTGGTGCTCGCCACGGCGCTGACCGTCCGGGCCGTACGCGGGGGGCTGCCCTTCACGCCGACCTGGTGGTCGTTCATCTTCCCCCTCGGCGCGTGCGTCACCGCCACCGGCGGCCTGGCCGTACGCTCCGGCTCGCGGCCGCTCGTGTGGATCACCGTCGTGGTGTACGTCGTACTCGTCGCCGCGTGGGCGGTCGTCGTCCGGCACTCGCTGCGACACGCCCTGCTCCGGGCGCGGGGCTCGGGGCGGAGCTGAGCCGACGTGAACGGAGCCGCTGCCGGGCCGCCGCGCTCGGCGGCGGCTACACGGCGCTCCCCGGGCCGGGTGCCCCCTCCGCCCGGGGACCCTGCCCGGGCGGCTTCGGGCGACGGAAACGCAGCAGGGTCACCGCCATCGCGGCGAAGGTGATCGCCCAGACCACGGCCGAGACCCAGATCTCCCAGCGGCCCGCGGTGGTCATCCAGGACGTTCCGCTCGCCCGTCCCAGTTCGTGGGTGGTGACCGCGTACATTCCGATCGGGAAGACCAGGTTCCACCAGCCGGTCTCGTACCGCAGCGGAATGCGGCGCACCACGTGCCGCCAGACGCCGAGGGCCAGCAGCAGCGGGATGAGCCAGGTCGAGAACGCCCACAGCACGACGCAGGATCCCATCAGGACGGACCTCGGCAGCAGGGTGGCGCTCGTCGGCAGGGCGGCGATGCGGACGCCCGCCAGCACGGTGATCGCCGCGGCCCCCATGAAGATCCAGACCGACGTCATGAGGCCTTCGGGCCGCACCGGGCGGGCGAGCAGTCGGGCCAGGACGATGCCGGCGGTCAGCAGGTACTGGACGATGCCGATGGCCCAGCACACCGCGGCAAGCACGGGGAGCATCTGTCCGGCGCCGGTACGGGCCAGGGAGGCCGCGCCCACCGCCACCGACTCGGATCCGACGGCCCACAGGAACCATGTGCCGTTGACCTGGTCGAACGACGGGTTCCGTCTCAGCGTGGTGATGAGCGCGAGCGGAATGCCGTAGTCGAGCAGCAGCCAGCCCACGGCGCCGAACGCCAGGAACGCGGCGGCAGCCGTGGTGTGACCGTCCGGCACCAGGCGGGCGGCCAGTACGTTCGCGGAGATGGCGACGGTGAGGAAGACGAAGGCACGGGGGCCGAGCAGTTCGGTGACGAAGCGCCGCCTTCGACGCGCGAGCCGCCAGCCCTGGGCGGCCAGGAGCACCGCGTACCCGGCCAGGGCTGCCCAGAGCAGCACCGTGGAGGCCGCCTCGGCGCCGTCCAGGTACAGGGCCGTGGAGACGATGCCGGTGCCCATGACGTAGGCGAGTGATCCGGCGTTGAGATCGGTGACCGCCGCCGCAAGAGCGGAGCGGAAGCCGGAAGGGGTCGACGCGGAGGCGGTGTCGGCCCGCGCCGCGTTCCCGGGGGCGGGAGTGGGCCGGTTGCCGTCGCCGCGGTGGGCCCGGGGGTCCTCGGCCCGGCGGGCGGGGCGAGGGTCCTCGGCCCGGCGGGCAGGGCGGGGGCCGTCGGCCTCGGCACCGGGGTGATCCGGGTCGGCGAGCCACTCGGCGAGAACGGCGGCGTGACTGTGCTCCGTGTCCTGGGTGGCGGTCAGCAGGGTCAGGCCGTGGTCCTGGGCCAGGTCGTGCAGTTTCGCCGCGGCCCGTCTGTGCCCCGGGTCGCCGAGTTCGGCGAGATAGCGGCGACGGAACTCGGCGAAGCGCTCCGGGTCGTATCCGTACCAGCGTTGGAGCTCCGGCGACGGGGCCACCTCGCGCAGCCATGCGTCGAGGGGCGCGCCGAGCCGGCGGATGCCGCCTGGCCAGGTCCGGTCGACCAGTACCCGCTCGTCGCCGTCGCCGCCGGCCCCGGCGGACTTCTGCTCGTAGATCCTGCGGTACGTGATCCGCTTGGTCATGAGATGCCTTCCACCCGCACGTGCGGTTCCCATATTTTATGGAATACGTCTTTTGTTCGCACGGGTTCTGGCCCTGGCGGGGACGGCCTCTCGTCTCCGATCACGCGAAGGCCCGGGTGAGCAGGGACTTCTGCTCCATGCGATGCCGACGCGCGGACCCCACGGCCGGAGCGGACGCCTCGGGCCGGCTGACGTGTTCCACGCCCCGCCCCGTCGATTCCATGAGACGCGGCGCGACGAACGACCAGGCGCCTTGGTTCTCCGGCTCCTCCTGCACCCACCGGACCCGGGCGCTCTCGGGGAAGCGGGCGAGCTCGGTGGCCAATTCCCGCCCCGGGAAGGGATAGAGGCGCTCCACGGCGACGATCGCCGTGTCCGTCAAACCCAGTTCGCGGCGGCGCGCGACAAGTTCGTGGCTGACCTTGCCGGAACAGACCAGGATGCGGGCGACCCCGACGGGGTCGGCGGTGGTGTCCGGCAGGATCGGACGGAACCCTCCCTGGGTGAAGTCGGCCAGTGCGGAGGTGGCCGCCCTGGAGCGCAGCATGGACTTCGGGGTGAAGACCAGCAGCGGGCGGCTTCGTTCGTCGAGCGCCTGCTGCCTGAGCAGGTGGAAGTAGTTGGCGGGCAGAGTGGGTTGGGTGACGGTCATGTTGTCCTGGGCGCACAGCTGCAGGAAGCGCTCGATACGGGCGGACGAGTGGTCGGGCCCCTGCCCCTCCAGGCCATGCGGCAGCAGCAACGTCACGCCCGAGCGTCTGCCCCACTTCTGCTCGGACGAGGCGATGTACTCGTCGACGACCGTCTGGGCGCCGTTGGCGAAGTCTCCGAACTGCGCCTCCCACAGCACCAAGGCCTCGGGGCGTGCCGTCGCGTAGCCGTACTCGAAGGCCAGGGCGGCGAGTTCGGACAGCATCGAGTCGTGCACCGCGAAACCGCCGCGCCCCGTGGCGAGGGAGTCCAGCGGAGTGTGCTCCGCGCCGGTGCGCCGGTCGGTCAGTACGGCGTGCCGCTGGCCGAAAGTGCCGCGCCTGGAGTCCTGGCCGGCCAGCCGCACCGACACGCCCTCCAGAAGCAGCGAGCCGAACGCCAGCCTCTCGGCGGTCGCCCAGTCGACGGCGCCGGTCTCGACCATCTCCATGCGACGGTGCAACTGGGGCAGCACGCGCGGATGCACCGCGAAACCCGGGGGGAGTTCGATCTGCGAGGCGACGACCCGACGGACGGTGGACTCGTCGACGGCGGTCACCGCCGGGCGGGCCGCGCGGGCCTCGGCCGGTGCCGTCCGCGCGGGGGCGTCCGTTGCGACGACGAGCGGCTCGGCCTCGGTCGGCCGCCCGGTGCGGGGCGAGGGCAGCGCCCGGGTCTCCGCGAACGCCCGCTCCAGGTGGTCCCGGTGACCGCGACGGGCGGCCTCCACCTGCTCCTCCTCCAGTTCACCGCGGCGCATCAGCGCGTCGGCGTACAGGCTGCGCACGGAGGCCCGCGCGTCGATGCGGTCGTACATCAGCGGCTGGGTGACGGACGGGTCGTCGACCTCGCTGTGCCCGTGCCGCCGGTAGCAGACCAGATCGACGACGACGTCCCGGTGGAACGTCTCGCGGTAGTCGAAGGCCAGTCGCGCCACCCGGTCCACGGCCTCCGGGTCGTCGCCGTTGACGTGGAAGACCGGGGCCCCGACGGCACGGGCCACGTCGGTGGCGTACGTGCTCGAACGACCGCCGACGGGCAGGGTGGTGAAGCCGACCTGGTTGTCGACGACGACGTGGACGGTACCGCCGGTGCGGTACCCGGGCAGCTGGGACATGTTGAGGGTCTCCGCGACGACGCCCTGCCCGGCGAAGGCGGCGTCGCCGTGCACGACCACAGGAAGGACGGGAAAGGCCCCGGCCGCCCCCGCGGACAGGTCCTGCTTGGCGCGCACGACGCCCTGGACCACCGGGCCCACGATCTCCAGGTGCGAGGGATTGGCCACGACCGAGACGGCGATGCCGCGGCCGTCGGGCGCCCGGTAGCTGCCCTCCGCGCCCAGGTGGTACTAGACGTCCCCGGAACCCTGCTCCGGTCTCGGGTCCTCCGCGTCCTCGAACTCGCCGAAGATCTGGGCGCAGGACTTGCCGACGACGTTGGCGAGGACGTTGAGCCGGCCGCGGTGCGCCATGCCGATGACGGCTTCCCCGAGCCCGCTGTCCATCGCGCGCAGGAGCAGGGCGTCGAGCAGCACGACGGCCGACTCGCCGCCTTCGAGCGAATACCGCTTCTGACCCACGTACTTGGTCTGCAGGAACGTCTCGAAGGCCTCCGCGGCCCCCAGCCGGTCGAGGATGCGCAGCTGTCCGGCGGGGTCGGGACGGCGCCAGGGACGCTCGACGCGCCGCTGGATCCACTCGCGCTCACGGGAGTCCTGGAGGTGCATGTACTCGAACCCCGCGGTACGGCAGTAGAACTCCCGCAGCGCGTCGAACACTTCACCGACGGTCATCAAGGACCGACCGGCGAACCCGTCCACGACGACCTTCTCCGCGCGGTCGGCCTCGTCGAGGCCGAAGGCGGCGACGTCCAGCTCCGCGTGGGCGGGCGGCTCGGGGGTGAGCGGGTCCGTGGCGGCCATCAGATGGCCTCGCACGCGGAAGGCGTGGATGAGTGCCGCCACCCGGACGGCCTTGAGCTGCGCCCCGTCGTCCACGCGTGGGGCGACCGCCGGCGCGGACGGCCCGGACCGCGCGGCCGGGACTCGCGGGGACGCGAAGAACTCCCGCCAGGTGCGATCGACCGAGCCCGGATCGCGCAGCCAGCGCTGCCGCTGCTCGTCCACGACCCATTCATTGATCCCGAACTCCGCTTCGTTGATCCCGCACTCCGTCCGGGGCGACACCACGCGTGCGGTGCCCGATTGCGACGTCATGACGCAGAACGCCTTCTTCCTCACTCGAAACTCGAACGCTTCGGATGCGACGCGGCCGCGGGCCGCCCCGCGTGTCCGGCCTCGGGGTTCGGCCCGGACCGCAGACTCCGGCGGAGCATGAGACCGACCGACCGGCCGCACCGGACCGACCGATTCGACCGCATCGCCCTGACGACGCTAGGACGACGGACGCCCGAGGGCGGACAGCCGGGCGGGCCACGACGACCTCGATCCCGGACATCCGCGCCCGACCCCGACCCCGCGCGGCGCGGCGCGGCGGCCCACACGACGGACGGTCCGGATCCGAGGGTCTTCTGTCCGCCCCTCCGGCGATCACCGCCGCGGACGGACGGGTTGTGAGCCTTGTGGTCGCGTGGTGCGGCCGAGACTCCGACTCCGGGACGGAACATGATCGACCGCGATCCGCCGGGCACGACCTGGCAAGAACCCCCGCGCATTCTGCGGACCTTGGGCCTCCTCCACGGCGAACTGCGGGTCCACCACGGGCTGTCGCTCCACGACTACCTGGTCCTCGGCGCGCTCGCCGAAGCCCCCGCACATCCCCTGCCCGTCGCCCACCTGACGGAGTTCCTGAGCGAGTCCGGAGACCGGATGTCGTACCTCCTCAGAGGACTTCAGGCGGCCGGGCTGATCGAACGCCGACGCCGTACCGCGGACCGGAGAACCGTCGAGGTCTCGCTGACCGAGGCCGGGCGCGCCAGGTTCGGCGACGCCGAGCGGACCGCGCGGACCCTGCTGGGCCGGCACCTCGGCCCCAGGAAGGAAGCGGCGTGAACCCGCACGACCACCCGGGGTGCTTCCGGCCGGAGCTCGTCGTCATCCCGTGCGGCAGCCGCAAACTGAGCCGCCCCGCGCGAGCCGCGGACATGTACGTCGGCTCGTACCACCGCGCCTGCCGCCGGACCGCCGAAGCGCTGCGGCCGGAACGCCTGCTCATCCTGTCCGCGCGATACGGACTGGTCGATCTCGACGACATGATCGAGCCGTACGACACTGCGCACGGCACGGCTCGGGCGACGACCAGGGAACGGATCCTGCGCCAGGCGCGGGACCGCGGCATCGTCCGGCTCGATCCGGTCGTCGCTCTCGGCGGCGGACGGCACACGGCATTGATCCGCGGCGTCTCGCCGCACGCGCACGCACCACTGGCCGGCGCGGGCTCCCTGGGCGCACAGATGGCCCGCCTGGCGGCGCTCCGCGAGGGGCGGTCCGGGCGGTGAGGTTCGGCCTTGCGCCGCTTCGAAGCCCATCCCGCCTCGGCTCAGTCGCGGGTGGCGACCAGGACGCGTACGCGAGGCACGGGGGCGGGCGATGCACCGCGACTGCGCGACAACGCAGCGACGCAGCCCGGCCCTCCGTCCCACCTCACATGCGCGCTTTCAGCACGTCGACCTCGCAGCCGGGTGCGAAGGGGTCGAAGCCGTGCTCGTTCAGCCAGCGGACGATGAGGAGGCTGCGCAGCGACCACCACGCGTGGATCACGTCGACGTCGACGTCGACGTCGGTGCCGTAGCCGGCGAGGACGCCGTCGAGGTGTTCCTCGTGTCCGAGGGTGAAGGTGGCGAGGTCGTAGAGGGGATCGCCCTGGCCCGCCTCGGACCAGTCGATGATGCCGGTGACCTCGTCGCCGTCGACGAAGACGTGCGCGATCTGCAGGTCACCGTGGGTGAACGCCGGGGTCCACGGACGGAGCGCGGCCTCGGCGACCTGCCGGTTGCGGGTGACGAGGTCGGCGGGCAGGACGCCGCTGGTCACGAGCGCCTCGCACTCGTCGTCGAGTGCCGCCGTCAGCACGGCGGTGTCGCGCCCGGCCTGGCCGGGCCGGGGCGGCAGCGGGGCTTCGTGCAGCGTGCGGATGGCGGCGCCCGCCGCGGCCCACGCCGTCGGGGTCCCGGTCGACGGCCCGCCGAGGCGCCCGAGCGTCGTCCCCGGGAGCGCGGCGATCGCGAGCACGGGCGGCTTGCACCACAGGATCCGCGGGGTCGGGACCGGCGCGAGGGCCATCGCCTCGACCTCGGCGTCGAGGCGCGCCTGGTCGGCATCCACCTTCAAAAAGACGTCACCGACGCGCAGGGTCGCGCGCTCGGAGTGGGCGACGACGACCTCGACCTCATCCATGGGCGACGAGTATCCCGGGGACGATCGCCGGTGTCGCCGGATTTGCCGCAGCCCGCCGCCCGTCTCTCTCCCGGCGGCTTCGGCCGCCAGGTGCTCGTCGCCCTCCGCGGGCAGCCCTTGGAGTTGATCGTCTAGCCGTCGGTCAGGTCGACCAGGAGATCGCAGTGCGGGTCGTCCGGCGCGGGCCGGCGATGCCGCTCTTGCGCGACGAGAGAGGGCAGCGCGGCGACGAGCGCGGTCGGGGGCGGCCCGACGACGCGCACGTCGACGCCGATGACGCCGGGCCGGTCGGGGCGCCGCACGTACAGCCGCAAGAGGCTCTCGCCGTGCAGCAGGAAGCCGATCAGGAAGGGGTTCTCGTCGTCGGCGGGGCCGGTCAGGGAGCGCAGGAACGCCAGTGCGCGGCCTTCTTCGGTCTCCGATGCCGGGCCGATGTCCCGCGGCCGTAGACGCAGCAACGTCATCCCCATGGCCTCACCGACATCGCTGCTGCTGTAGAGCTGGGGTCCGGCCAGGACGGTGCGCAGCAGCCCGGGGATGTCGTCCGGGGACACGGTGTCGTGGGGGATCTCGTACAGGAAGTCCCTCGTGTACGAGTCCTCTCCGGCGCGGACGGCGATCCGTACGGCGCCGGGCGCGGGCAGGACGCCGCGCAGCCGGCAGTGCGCGGCGAGCGGGGCGTCGAGGCGGTACAGCAGCGAGCGGGTGACCTTCGCCTGCTGCTCCCGGTCTTCCGGATCGGTCACGGACGCGTCCATGCGCGGCACTTGGTGCTGCGGTGGTCGGGGCGGAAGCCGCTGATGTCGTACGCCGGTCCGTCGTCCCTCGGCGGCATCACAGCGGCATCACAGCGGCAGGTGCTTGCCGTAGCAGATCTCGATGTACGGACCCGCGCAGTACGCCGGGATCTCACGGTAGCCGTGGCGGACATACAGCGAACGGGCCTCGACCAGGTCGAGGCGGGTGTTGAGGACCAGCCTGGACGCCCCGAGCAGGCGTGCCTCGCGCTCCAGCAGTTCCAGCAGGAGGTCGGCGCCCTTCTTGCCGCGGAAGGCGGGACGCAGGAAGACGCGGGTGAGTTCGGCGCGGCCGGAGTCCAGCATCAGCAGCCCGCCGCAGGCGGCGGCCTCACCGTCGAAACGGCCCACGACGAACTGGCCCGTGGGCGGCGTGAGCAGCTCGACGCCGTCACCGGCCAGGCCTTCGTCGATCTCCTCCGTGGTCGCGGGCCGCTTCCAGTAACGGCTGGCGACCTCGTCGTAGTAGTCGCGGCGCAGACCGGTCGCGGCCGCTGTGTCGAAGGCTTCGGGGGCCAGATGCCAGGTCATGTGAGTTCTATAGCCGGGGTGCACCGATTGCGCCAAAGGGTTTTCGGAGCGGAGCCGAGTGAAAGGCCCTCTCCGGGAGACGCACTCGATCTGGACGGGGCGACTCACGACGAACTTCGCCCGCTGATCGCCGCGTTCCCGCGGTGTCGGTGGCGGGTTGTTGAATGTGCGCCATGACCGTTCGTGACCTGGTGCCCCTGCTGCCCGAGCCCGCCGAGCTGCGCGCCCGCTGCCGGGCCATCGCTCTGCTCGACGCCATCCTCGGCCCCTACGCCCCCACCCACACGTACCGGCCGAACTGGCGGGACGGGGTTGATCTGGCGTGCATGGACAACGGCGGGGGCGACCAGTACGCCATCGTGTTCGACCCGGCCGGCGTGTTCCTCTACGGGTTCGACCACGAGAGCACGGCCACGCCGTGGCGGGAGGAGGAGCGCGCGCACTGGCCCGGTCTTCTCGACGGCCTGCCCGCCTCGCTCGCCGGCTATCCGGAGACACCGGAATTCCAGTGCGCCGGGTTCTTCGACGCCACGGTGTGCGTCTGGCGCGAGACCGGCGACACCGAATGGCGGTGCGGTCCCGTGGAGTTCGCCCCTGACGCGTCGGACGGCGCGGATTGGCTGTTCGACGTCGTCGTGGACCGAAGCCCCCGTGCCTACCTCCGCTTCGCCGAGCAGTATTTCGAACGTTCCGTGGACCCGGACGCGGTGGCGGCGATCCTCGCGGGCTCCCCGCTCACCCGCCGCACCGTCGCCTGCCTCTCTCCCACCGTGGACTACGGCGCCGTCGCCGAACGGGCCCGCGGACTGGGCCACCCCCTCCTCGACGACCCCCGGGACTGACCGGGAGGCAGCGGTCCACCCGTGGGCGAGCCGGACGGTCGCCGCTCTCCACGCCGTCACGGCTCGGAGCCACGGTGCGGCCCCGCGGCGATCGAGCTCCTGGCGGAATGCGGCACCGCTCCGGTGAACCCCGGCGCGCGGTGGTCTCGTACGATGCGCCGCGACGGCGGCCGCGTCCGGGCCGCCACTTCCGCACGATCCCCCGGAGTTCGCCATGCACGACGCATCCGCCCTGCCCGCACACGCCTCTTCCACGCGGCAGCCGCTCGCCCGCCCGGGTGCCACTCCGCAGGACGAGGCGGCCGTCTGGGCGGTCGTCATCGGCATGTACGCAGCGTACGAAGCGGGAGACCGGGCGCGGATCGACGCGCATCTCGACCCGGAGGCGACCGTGTGGGACTCGGCGGCCGAGCCGTTGCTGTTCGGCAAGGCGGATCTGGACCGGATCCGTGACGAGCGGCCGGGTGCCGGCGAGGGGCCGCGGGAGAGCGGGCTGCACGCCCACAACCCCGTCGTCGACGTCTTCGGAGACCTCGCCTTGCTGCGCTACCTGCTCCGCGTCGACTTCGACCCGGACGCCGACGGCCGCCCGCTGCGCGCGGAGATCGTCCGCAACACCGCCGTACTGCGCCGGGGCACGGACGCCGTCTGGCGCATCGTGCACCTGCACGAGGACGTCCGGCAGACCGGCGGTGTCCCCGAGCCGGGCACCGCCTGAGACACGCGCCTGTGCGCCGTGCACGGACGGACGGGCCACCCCGTGCGCCGTGCACCGCAGGCCGCCCGCCGACCCTGGCTAGCGTCCGCTCATCCCCGAAACAGCTGGGAGAGGGCATGACTTACAGGGTGGCCATGGACATCGGTGGGACCTTCACCGACGTCGTCGCCTACGACGAGACGAACGGCACCTGCGTGGCGGCGAAGGCGCCGACCACACCAGGTGACCTGGCGGAGGGCGTCTTCGCGGCGCTGGGACGCGTGGTGGACGACCCCGCCGCGATCTCCTTCTTCGTGCACGGCACGACCCAGGGGCTCAACGCCCTGCTGGAGCGCAAGGGTGCCCGCGTCCTGCTCCTGATGTCCGAGGGCATGCGGGACGTCTACCACATCGCCCGCGGCAACCGGGACCGCATGTTCGACCTGCACTACCGCAAGCCGGTCCCGCTGGTCGAGCGGTACGCGACGGCGGAGGCGGGCGGGCGGCTCGACTGGCGTGGCGAGGAGCTGCGCCCGCTCGACGAGGACGCCGTCCGCGCCGCCGCGCGGCGGGTACGCGCGGAGGGCTTCACCGCGGTCGCGGTCTCCTTCCTGTTCAGCTACGTCGACCCCGCGCACGAGCTGCGCGCCGGGCAGATCCTCGCCGAGGAGCTCGGCGACGACGTGATGGTCGTGCTCTCCCACCAAGTGGCGGGCGAATGGAGGGAGTACGAGCGGACGTCCTCGGCCGTGCTCGACGCCTACACCGGTCCGGTCGTGCGGAAGTACCTCGGGCACGTCACCGACCGGTTCGCCGAGCGTGGACTCGGTGTGCCGGTGCAGGTCATGCAGTCCTCCGGCGGGATCGTCAACGCCGGTCACGCGCGCAGCCGTCCGCTGCAGACGCTGCTGTCCGGGCCGGTCGGCGGCACGATGGGCGGAGTGGCGGCCGCCGCTCTGCTGGGCCGTCCGAACGCGATCTGCGTCGACATGGGCGGCACCTCCTTCGACGTCTCCTTGGTCATCGGCGGGCGGCCCGACATCTCCAACGAGGGGACGGCGGACGGCTTTCCGGTGCTGATGCCGCTGGTCAACCTGCACACGATCGGTGCGGGCGGCGGCTCGCTCGCCTACGCCGAGGGCGGCGGGCTGCGGGTCGGCCCCGAGTCCGCGGGCGCGGTTCCCGGTCCCGCCTGCTACGGCCGCGGCGGCGTACGCCCCACCGTGACCGACGCCAACGTGGTCCTCGGCCGGATCGATCCCGAGTGGTTCGCGGGCGGCCACATGACGCTCGACGTCCGCGCGGCCCACCGGGCGCTGGAGCCCCTCGCCCAGGAACTCGGCCTGAGCGTCACCGAGTTGGCGAACGGCATCTGCGAGGTCGCCAACGCCCGGATGGCGCAGGCCATCCGCACCCTCACCGTTGAACACGGCCTGGAGCCAGGCGAGTTCACGCTCCTCGCGTTCGGCGGGGCGGGCCCGGCGCACGCCGTCGAGATCGCCCGGGAACTCGGGGTGGGCGAGGTGGTGGTGCCGCGGTTCCCCGGCGCCTTCTCCGCCTGGGGCATGCTGGGCACGGAGGTCCGCCGCGACCTCACCCGCCAGTTCTTCACCCCGGGTGACGCGCTCGACGGCACCGCGATGGCCGCCGCCCTGGCCGCCCTCGGCGAGCAGGGGCTGGCCGCGCTCGGCGAGCAGGGTGTCGACGCCGTCCGCCGGCGCGTGGAGCACGCCGTCGACATGCGCTACGAGGGCCAGGACTACACCCTCACCGTGCCGCTGCACGATGCGGCCGAACCGTCCGCCGAGGGCTTCCTCGGCCGGGCCGCCGCCCGCTTCGCCGCCCTGCACGAACGCCGCTACGGGCACGCCACCCCCGACGCGCCGGTGGAGTTCGTGACCCTGCGCACCGCCGCGCTGGGCGCCCTGCCGGAGTCCGTGCCCGCCCCGTACACGCCGGACGGCGACGACGGCACGTGGGCCGGCCGGGTCGGCCGGGTCGTCTTCGACGGCGTACGCCACGACACGCCCGTCCTGCGCCGCGAACACCTGCCCGCGGGCGAGGAGTTCAGCGGCCCGGCGATCGTCGTCGAGGCCACCTCCACCACCGTCGTCCCGCCGGACGCGCACGTCACCGTCGACGCGAACGGCTTCCTCGTCATCAAGCTGGGAGAGAGCGCGTGAGCAAGCCCACCGAAGCGACCGGGCGACCGACGATCGACCCGGTCACCACGGAGATCATCCGCTGCGCCCTGCTGCAGGCCGCCGAGGACATGAACACCACGCTGATCCGCTCGGCGTACACGCCCACCATCTACGAGGCCAAGGACTGCGCGGTCGCCCTGCTCGACCGGGACCACCAGGTGCTCGGCCAGTCCTCCGGCCTGCCCATCTTCCTGGGCAACCTGGAGGAGTGCACTCGCGCCACCGAGCGGATGTACGGCCGCGACGTGTGGCGCGAGGGCGACGTGTGGGTGCTCAACGACTCCTACATCGGCGGCACCCACCTCAACGACGTGACGGTCTACGCGCCGATCCACGTGGCGGGGGAACTCATCGGCTTCGCCGCGTCCCGCGCGCACTGGATCGACATGGGCTCCAAGGATCCGGGCGGGTCGATGGACTCCACGACGATCCATCAGGAGGGCCTGCGCATGGGCCCGTTGAAGATCTACGAAGGCGGGCTGCCTTGCCTGCTCCAGCACGACCTGATCGCCCGTCAGGTCCGCTTCCCGCAGCCGACCCTCGGCGACATGCGCGCCCAGGTGGCCTGCGCGCTCACCGGGGCCAAGCGGCTCACCGAGATCGTCGAACGGTGGGGCACCGAGACCCTGGCGGCCGCCCGGGACGCGATCTTCGCGCAGACCGAACGGTTGGAGCGCAAGCAGATCGCGGCCATTCCCGACGGGGTGTACGAGGCGAGCGGCATGCTCGACAACGACGGCATCGACCTCGACACCCCGCTGCCGGTGACCGTACGGGTCACCATCGACGGCGACCGTATGACGATGGACCTCACCGACTGCGCGGACCAGGCGACCGGGCCGGTCAACTGCGGCGCGGCGCAGGCCGTCGCCGCCTGCCGCGTCGGGTACAAGCTGCTCGTCAGCGGTGAAGTGCCCCTCAACGGCGGCTCGTTCAAGCCGCTCGACGTCATCACCCGCCCCGGATCGATGCTCGCCGCGATCGAGCCCGCGGCCTGTCAGTACTACTACTCCCACCTCGGGCTGGTCATCGACCTCGTCGTGCGCGCGCTGGCCCCGGCGCTGCCGGAGCGGGCCGCGGCGGCGTCGTACGGCGACTCGATGATCGTGCAGTTCACCGGGCTCGACCCGCGCTCGGGCAAGCTGTTCGTCTCGCAGGAGGCCACGGTCGGCGGCTGGGGCGCCTGGGCCGCCGGGGACGGTGAGTCGTGCCTGATCAACAACGTGAACGGGTCGCTGCGGGACATGCCCGTGGAGGTGCTGGAGACCCTGTTCCCGGTGCGGGTGGAGGAGTACGCGGTGCGTCCGGACTCCGCCGGCGCAGGACGCACCCGAGGCGGCAACGGGGTGGTGCGCCAGTACCGCTTCACCGCCGACCAGAGCCTGTCGCTGTGGTGGGAACGGTCGGTGACGCCGGCGTGGGGCCTGTTCGGCGGCGCGGCCGGAGCGCCGCCCCGGGTCACGCTCAACCCCGGCGGCGCGGGCGCCCGTGAGCTGCTGAAGGCCAACGCGCTGGCGGTGTCGGAGGGCGACGTGTTGCGGTGCGAGAGCGGCGGGGGCGGCGGCTTCGGGCCGGCCGGCGAACGGACGGCGGTCCAGGTCACCGAGGACGTGCGCCAGGGCCTGCTCACCGCGGCGCGAGCCGCCGCCGACTATCCGTCCTGGTCGGGCGAGCGGACCGGCTGAGGCGGTCGGCCCGCCGGTCCCCCGGACGGTGGCACCTCGATCCGCCCGCCCGGAGCGCCCGCGGGGGCAAGGCCGGGCCCCCTGCCCTCCCGTCACCCGGAGTCCGTACCGCCGCCCGCGGTGGCGTCCGGAGGGGCATCCGGGTCGTCGAGCAGTACCCGGCACGCCAGGTGCATCGGGAGCCGCAGTGCGGGGTCGTCGGGGTCGCGGCCCAGCCCTCGCAGGCGCTCCAGGCGGGCGGTCACCGTGTTGCGGTGCACGCCCAGGCGCAGCGCCGCGGCCGACGGAGCGCCGCCCACGTCCAGCAGCACCGCGAGCGTCCGCAGCAGCGTGCCGTCGCGGTCCGCCGCCAGCACCGGTTCGAGAAGGGTGCGGGCGGGCCCCTGAAGCGCCTCGCGGGGCAGCGCGGCCAGCAGATGGGCCGGTCCGGTGCGGTCGGCCCGCACCACCTCGCCCGTCCGCGCGAGTGCCAGCGCGGCCACGGCGTCGTCGAGCGCCGCGCCCAGGTCCTCCAGGGTCGGCGCCGGGCCCGCCACCGCGGCCGTGAGCCGTGGCAGCCGCCCGGGCACCGCGAGCACGCCGCGCAGGTGACGCTCGGCATCCGCGACCGGATCCCGTCCGTGGGCCTCGTCCGGCCCGGTGCCGCGCCAGGAAACCCAGACGCCCGCATGGGCGACGAGCGGGCCGGAGTCCGGGCCGCCGCGTGCCCACCGCGCGGTGAGCAGCGGTCCGGTGTGCGGCTGAGGGGGTCCGTCCGGCCGTACCGCATAGACGACGAACGGACCGCGCAGGGGCCAGCCCAGGGCCGTCGCCCGAGCGAAGGCGCCGGCCCGGTCCCGCTCCGCTTGCGGAGCGCCGGGACCCGGGGCGCCGGAAGGCGGGGCGCCGGAACCCACGGTGCCGAGCAGGTCGAGCACATCGAGCAACAGCTGCGCCGCTTCGTGTCCGTCCCGCTCCGCCGCCAGCCGTTCGGTCGCCGCCCACGCGGTGAGCGGGGCGACGGCCAGGCCGAGCACCTCACGCACCGTGTCGTCCCAGCCGGCCGCGCGCGGCCGGAATCGCGCGGTGAGTCGTGCGAGGTCCTCCCCGTTCGGCGCCGGCACCGCCACCGTGACCCGCAGGGTGCCGGGCTTCTCCTCCAGCGCGGCCGCACGCCCTGCCGCGACCTCCCCCGACGGGGTGGTGAGCGCGACCGACGTCGCGGGCAGCGCGCCGTGCAGCGCCGAAAGGACGGCGGAGGGCCGCACCCCGGCGGCGGCCACGGCGCGTGCGGCCTCGGCGACGAGCGCGGTGCGGCCCGCCTCGGGCCGGGCCACCGCCGACGCGATCCGCACCGCCACGTCCAGCGCGTCGCCCTCCACCACCAGCAGCGCGATCCCGAGGCGTTCGGCGAGCTCGCCGACGGACCCCGTGCGCCCGCCGTCGCCGGCGACGACCACACAGGCCGCCGCGTGCTCCCAGGCCGCGCGCAGCGCCATCTCCACGGTCCACGCCGCCGACGCGGCGGAGGCGGTCAGCACGACGGCGTCGCCCGGCCGCAGCGCGTTCAGCGCGTCGAGCCGGTCGACGATCCGTACCGCCGTGATCTGCGTGTCGCGGCCCGCCGGACCGTGCACCGTGACGTCGGTGAGCGGGCCGTGGTGCAGGAGTTCCACGAGGGTCAGGGGAAGGCTGCCGCCGGACGCGCTCACAGGGATCTCCCCTCGTCCCGGGCGGCGGGAGCGCCGTGACCCGCGCGGGCGAGGGCACGTCCCCGCGCGGTGTGCCAGCGGACGTCCGCCTCGACGACCGCGATCTCGACCACCATGCCGGGCACGGCGCGTTCCACGTCCAGCACGCGCCGGTCGGCGGCGGACAGGATGAGGATCTGGTCGGGCACCGAGGCCAGCAGCGCGCCGTCGGCGAGGGCGAGGAGGATCTCGTTGTGCGCCTCCAGCCGGATCCGGCGGCGCAGACCCTCGTCCTCGTCGACGAGGACGCTGGTGGGACGCGACGGCAGGCCCGCGTCGTCGCCGGACGCCGCTGCGGGATCGAGGTGCCCGTAGGCACCGGCGGACTGCTCGACGGCCACGATCCGTCCCCGGCACAGCCGGCGCGGCCGGTACACCGCGAACGCCGGCTCGCCCTCGTCGGCACCGGCGGCCACCGCCCGGCCGACCGTACCGGCGACCAGGCCGCGGGCCAGGTCGGCCCCCGGCCAGGCGTAGGCGGCGACCACGCCCCAGCCGCCGCAGGCGAGGAGGAGGGGGCGTACGAGGTCCTCGACGCGGCCGTGCGCGGATTCCACCGTGACGACGTCACCACCGGGCGTCGCCAGCGCGAGGGGCGCCGGACTGTGGCCCGCGAGCGCGAACAGCGTCTGCTCCAGCAGGGGCAGTACGCGTCCGCAGCCGTCGCCGTCGACGAGCGGCAGTCCGCAGCGGGCGGCGGTGGCGATCGCGATCAAGGTGTTCTCCACGGCCGTGTTCAGGGGGACGATCGCCTCGGCGGCTCTGCCGCGCAGCCGTTCGACGGCACGGACCGCCCGCACGGGCTCCTCCCCCGTGGGCAGCTGCTCGGCCAGCGCGGCCGTGGCCCCGGCGAGGGTGACCGCGACGCACAGTCCCGCGCCGGGCAGTTCGTGCGCGGGCAGCAGGGGGACGGGGCCGTGCGCGTCGAGCTCGGCGGCCGCCCAGTCCAGGGTCACGCGGAAGGCGGACTCCTCCGTGCCGGCGGACAGCACGCGGGCACCGGCCGCGAGCCGCCGGAGGTGGTCGGGGGTCAGCGAGCCGGGTCGCCCGGGGCCGTCGGTCGGTGTGCCGGTCATCGGCCGGCTCCGTGGGTTTGCGTGCCGGACGTCTGCCGGCTCCGTGGGCCGGGGTGCCGGACATCGACGGGGCCGTCGGTCGGCGTGCCGCTCATCGGCCGACTCCGTGGGTCGGCGTGCCGCTCATCGGTCGGCTCCGTGGGTCGGCATGCCGCTCGTCGGCCGGGTCCGTAGGCCGGCGTGTCGGACATCGGCAGGTCCGTAGGTCGGCGTGCCGCTCATCGGCAGGTCCGTAGGTCGGTGTGCCGCTCATCGGTCGGCTCCGCCCAACGGCTGCCCGGCGGCCCGCACCGTCACCCGGTGGACGCCGGCGGGCAGGTAGGCGACCGGCGACTGGAGCAGGCTGTCGACGCGCACAGTGGCGGGGTCGGCGCCGGCCGCCACGCACCGGGACAGGGCGTGGCCACGGGCGGCGTCGAGCAACTGGTCGAGTTCGGCCCGGCCGGCGGAGGAGATCACCTCGTCGAGTTCGACCTGGCAGCGGGCCGTGGCCGCGTGACGGGCGGCGTCGGTCAGCCGCGCCGTCCGCTCGGCGGGATCGGCCGGTGGCGCGCCGATGACGTCGCCGCCCCCGCCCGTGTGCACGACGGGGGCGCCGGGCACCCGCGCCAGGAGCCGGGAGGTGAGTGTCCCGACGGTCTCGCCGGAAAGGGCACCCCGGACCACGACGGGCGATCCGAGGGCGACCCGGACGCCGAACGGGCCGGGCACCGGGCCCGCCGTACGCTCCGGCTCCCCCTCGCGCAGGACCAGGCAGCGCACCTCCCGGGCCCCCGCGTCCACCACGACCGCACGCTCGTGGCCCGTCCGCGCGGCCGCGCCGCGCGCCGCGCAGGCGGTTGCCGGAGAGGTGCCGAGGACCGGGTGGCGGCGGAAGTACTCGGCCACCACCAGACCTCCGTCGTCGCGGGCGAAGAACAGCGGCGCGGTGACGCCCGCCGAGCGCAGCGCGGCGCGGCAGTCCGCCACGAGGGTGTCGGCCCACGCGCCCAGCGCGGCGTTGAGAGCGGTGGCGTTCTCGCGCTCCCGAAGCCCCGGCGAGCCGATCTCGTAGGAGAGGCTGACGGCCGCGCCCGGCGCGGTGCGGGCCACGACGGTGGCCGCGGCCAGTTCAGGGCCCGGACGGGCCGGAGCACCGGCCGCGCACAGGGCGAACACCGACACACCCGCCCGGTGGGCGCGTGCCGCGAACGCGGCGAGGGCCTCCTCGTCGAGCGGGCCCGGCGCGCGGCCCGTGAGCGCGCTGCCGCCCGCGACGGTGGCCGTGAGCGCCCGGATCCGGTCCCTGGCGGCGGCGGGCCAGTCGGCCAGCGGCGCCAGGGCCGGATGCGCGTCGGGCGCGATGCGCACCACCGCGAGCGGGGGCGCGGCGTAGCGGCGGCGGTCCAGGTCGGTGACGACGGCGACCGTGTCCGGTGCGGCGGGCAGAGGGCCGAGGGAGGCGAGCACCCGCCGGACACAGGTCCCGATGCCGGGCGCGCTGTCGCTGACCGCCTCGGCGCGGACGCGGCCCGTCCGGTCGGTGAGTACGGCCGCGGTGTGCGCGCCTCCCACGTCGATCGCCAGCCTCACGCCCTCATCCTTCCACCGGGCGCCGCTGTCGCTACCCGAGGCTCCTGCCCCGCGGCCCCGGTCGGCCGGGCCCCGCACGACGGGCCGCCGCGGCCGCTCCTGCGCGAGGTCTTCGCCCTCGGCTACTCGAGGTCCTTACCCTCGGTCTCCGGCAGCGGGGCCGCGGCCAGCAGGGCGATGGCCATGAACGCCATGATGAACAGGATCGTCGAGGAGTACCCCGTGGCGCGGGCCAGCAGGTAGCCGACGACGGACGGCGCGAGGGAGGTCGCCCCGAGCTGGGCGGCGGTGGCCCACGAGTAGCCGGTGGCCCTCAGCGAGGTCGGATAGAACTCACCGTTCCAGGTGTTCCACACGCCCCAGGCGCCGAGACAGAAGAAGGACAGGGCGAAGTTCGCCACGTACATCGCCGCGAGCGAGTCGGCGTAGGCGAAGGCGACACCGGACACGGCGGCGAGGGCGACGTAGGGCAGGAAGACCTTCCGACGTCCGTAGCGGCCGGTCAGGAGCGAGGCCGACACATAGCCGGGGATCATGAAGACGGCGCTCAGCGCGACGAAGCCCAGGCTGGCGGACATGCTCAGGCCCTTGTCCTGGAGCAGGGTGGGCAGCCAGGTCTGCAGTCCCCAGTAGCCCCAGTTGAACGCGAAGTTGACGATGAGCATCAGCACGGTGAGGCGCAGCAGCCGGCCCCGGAACAGGTCCAGGGTCCGTCCGGCCCGCTCGTGCGCGTCCTGCTGCGACGGTACGAAGACTGTGCCGTCCGGTACGTCCGCGCCGAGCCGGCGCAGCACCGCGGCGGCGTCCTCGTGGCGTCCGCGCTCGGCCAGCCAGTACGGCGACTCCGGCACCCAGGCGTGGATGGCCAGCACCCACACGCCGGCGAGGCCACTCGCGAACGCGACGACGTGCCAGCCCAGGCCGCCGACGACCTGGGTGACGCCCACGGCGAGCAGCACGCCGATGGGCCAGCCGATGGAGAGGTAGACGGCCGCCCGGCCGCGCAGCCGCGACGGGAGCAGCTCCAGGAAGTAGGGGAAGGTCACCGTGTAGATGCCCGCCAGGGCGAGGCCGGACAGGAACCGGGTCACCATCAGCACGGTGAACGTCGGCGAGAGCGCGCTGGCCAGTGCGACGGCCCCGTACACGCCGAGGGACCACAGGCATACCGAGCGCCGACCGATCCGGTCGGATACCGGCCCCCACACGAGACTGCCCGGGATCATGCCGAGCGCGACCGCGGACAGCGCCCATCCGATGGCGCCTTCACCGATCCCGAACGCGTCGCCGAGGTCTCCCGACACATAGACGAGGGCGAGCTGTTCCCACGACTCGATCACGAACGCCATGAACAGGGCCACGGCCGCCAGCACGTGGGCCCGGCGCAACGGCATGTCCTCGAACCAGTGGGCCACGGGGCGGGGCCCGTCCACCACACGGGCCGGGTCCGGCCCGGTCCCGGGTACTGCATCTCGTACGGCGCTCATCGACTGTCCTCCCGGACGGCACAGGATACGAAGCCCCGATCGGGGTGGCGGCACAGTAGACAAGGCGCCCCACCAGGGCCTGTGCGCCGCGCACAGGCCCTGCGACAGCACTGGGCGGACCGCACAGACACGGCGGCGACGGGCTCCTGGCGCCGAGCGCCGCACGTCGGCTCCCGCGTCGAGGTGTCCGGCGCGCGGGACAACGGTGGTGTCCGTTCGGTGGAGCCGGTGCCGTCCGTCCGGCCAGGCCGATGCTGTGTGGGGCGGGCGCGTCCGGGACCGACGACTCTTGGCTCGTCCATGGCCGGTAGGCCACACTCTGGCCCGTGACGATCAACGACGGCGGCAGCAGCACGGCGAGCGACCCCCGGACGCTCCTCCTCGCGACGGACTGGAGCGGCGTCGACCACTGTTGCCCCGACCAGGCCCCGGAGACCCCCGTCATCCTGGCAGGGCTGCTGGACGACGACGAGGACGTCCAGCGGGCCGCTCTGTGCGACCTCGGTCAGGCGGTGACCCACCAGAACACCATCTACAGCGCCACGGCTCCGGCCGCACGCTTCGTCATCGCCGTACTCGGCCACCCCCGCACGGCGACCCCGGGCGTCTACTTTTACGACGAGCGTCGCCGGCCCCTGCGCGCCGCCCTCCTGACCTGGCTGGGCGATCTCGCCGACGACGCCACGTACACCGAGGAGGGCCCCGGAGAACCCGAAGACGTCGCGGCGGTACGGGCACTCCTCCCGCTCATCCACCGAGCGGCGCAGCCCTACCTCACCGATGCGGACCTGATGATCCGGGAGGCCGCGGTGCACGCGGCCGCCATGACGCTCGCCGCGCCCGAACTCGCCGTACACATCCCCGAACTCGTGCCCCTGGTCCGCACCGTCCTCGCCACCAGCGACTACCGGGGCTACCGCTACCTCGCCCAGCGGTGCCTGGTGACCTGGGGAGTCGAACCCGGCCCCCTGCCCAACCCGCGGACCTCGGAACCGGCGGACCGCTCCTGGGCGGGCGGCTGCGACGACGACCCGCCCTTCTGAGCCCCGCGGAGTGGGAGCCGTCCCGAAGCCACCCCGCCCCGGTGTGCGAGGCGGGGTGGGGTGTTCGGTGTGCAGCGGATGGGGTGGCGCGCGGCGGTTGCCGGAGTCAGCCGAGGTCAGACGGCGGCGGTGCCGGGGTCAGTCGGCGGCGATGCCTTCGCCGCCGACGGCTCCGGGCACGGTGACCGATCCGATGCGGGTGAGGGAGCCGTCGCGGTTGACCCGGAACTCGTTCACGTGGCCCTGCGCGCCGGTCTGCACGTACAGGTTGCGGCCGTCGGAGGAGACGGCGGCGTCGACCGTGCCGGGGTCGGTGGCGGTGTTGCCGAGGGCGGCCAGGGTGCCGTCGCGGCGCACGCGGTAGCCGGACAGGGTGGCGCTGCCCGCGTTGGAGGCGTAGAGCTTGTGGTCGGTGGCGACGATCCAGCAGGTGGCGGCCTGACCGGTGAGGACCTGGCCGAGCGAGGTGAGGGTGCCGTCGCGGTGGAGGACGAAGGTCTCCACGGCGTTGGGACCCGCCTCGGTGACCTGGAGGCGGCCCTCGGGGTCGAAGGCGAAGCCGAACGGCACGGCGCCGGGCACGGTGGTGACCACGGGCCGGACGGCGGGCGTGCCGCGGCGGTTCAGCCGGAAGACGTCGATGCTGTTGGCACCGGCCTTCGTGGTGACGACGAGGTTCGAGCCGTCGGGTGTGAAGGAGATCTGTCCGGGGGTGTGGGTGAACTGCGGGGTGGCCGCGGGGTCCAGACCGAGTCCGCGGTGCCAGGAGTCGATGCCCCTCAGTCGGTGGCCGGTGCGCACGAAGCCCTGGATGGAGCCGCCGTCGAGGGCGTTGAGCACCCAGACCCGGTTGCCGTGGAAGGTGACGCTGACCGGGAAGTCACCGCCGGTGGGAACGATCTGGAGGCGCTCGAGACGGTCGCCGTGCACCGCGAAGACGGTGAGGGTGTCGCTTCCGGCGTTGACCGCGTAGAGGAGGCCGGCCTCGCGGTCGTAGGCGAGCGACCCTTGGGATGCCAGATGGTCCACCACTGAGCCGTCCAGCACGCCGCCGCGTCCCCCCGTCGGGAACACGCCGCGTCGGCTGAGCGTGCCGTCGGGAGCGCGATGGTAGGCGACGACGGTGTTCGCGGTGGTGTTGTCGCTCTGCACGAACACCGCCCCTCCCCGCGGATGCGTCGTGCCGTGCGGGCCGGGGCGGGCGGACGCGCTCGCTCCCGGAGCGGCGAACAAGGCGGCCGCCGCGGCGGCGGCGGTGACGGCGGTGACGGCGACGGTTGCGAGACGGGACCTGCGGACGGTCATGGTGTTGCTCCTGGTGCGGGTAGCGCGGATGCGGGCAGCGAAGATCCGGGTGGCGCGGGCGCAGGCCGCAGGGATGGGCCGACGCTCGGCCCGGGCCGCCGCCGAACACCGCGACGGACGAAGGGAATTCGTGCACGTCGCCGGGCGGCCCTCACACCGGCTCGCAACACCCGACAATGACGCACCGAAGACGAACGCTGCCGCGACATGCACGGTCCGCCAGGCAATCCCATCCATACGGCCGCGCACGGGCACGGCCGCATCCAGCGGCGCGAATCTCCGCGACACCCCGTGGTTCAGACCTCGGACCCGAGGTCACCGCCGGCAGTCAGGAGGGGCGCGTGGCCGCGCTCGGACCCGGCGTGCGGCGGACCCGGTCGCGGCCGCCCGCCCACCCGCTTCGGCTGCTCAGGAGTCTTCCCCGAGCGCCGCTTCCAGACGGGCGACGTAGCGGGCGTCGGCGTCCTTGCGGACCGCGGCGAAGCGACGGTCGACGATCACCACCGGCAGCAGCCACAGATAGCCCCACAGGCTGAAGGACTGCACCGCACCGGACTGCCGCAGCAGCGTGTTGGTGAACAGGCTGAGCAGGATGCTCACGCTCCACACCACCGTGCGGTACCGGCCCACCAGACGCACGGGCGCGTTCCAGGGGCCGGACAGCGCCTCCAGCCTCGTGGCACGCACGACGGCCGCGCGGTCGGGGGAACCGTCGGCGCCGTCGACCGGCACCCCGTCGTCACCCGTGCGCCGCAGGTCCTCGGCGAGGTCCCAGGCCTGGGACAGCGTGTCCCGCCCGGCGACCACTCGGGCGGCGGCCTCCATCTGGAGGTCGTCCCAGTAGCCGGGCCGTGCCCAGCGCTCGGCGTCGGCGCTCTGCACCGCGAGTTCCTCGACCCGCCGTACCAGCCCGTCGGCCCGGGCGGCACGGCCGGGGTACTCGAAGGCGTCCGCGCGCCGACACAGCTCGGCGTAACCGGCGAGGAGTCCCCGGTGGTCGCCGTCGAGGGCGAGACCACGGCGGAAGGCCTCCTCGGCCCGGTCGTCGTGGTCGTCCTCGTCCTCGACCATGTGCCCCAGCGCCAACCAGCAGAACAGGTCGGCCTGGGGGCCGACCGCGTCCAGCCCTTCCTGCGCGGCCCGACGCACCGCGGCATGCCCTCCGGCCAGGAACAGCTGTTCGCAGCGGTCCTCGAAGACGGCGATTCCGGGCACGTCGGTCATGCTGCACTCCCCCTGTTTCCCGCTCCCCCGCCAGGAGGCGCCGGACTCCGATGCGCCGTGATCATGCCATGTCAGGGCAACCGTGCGGACAGCGGACGGGGTGGTGGCGGGCGTAGGACGGCCTCGGCTCGTTCGCGGCGAGGACGTCAAGCCGGGTGCCGCCGTGATCGACGCCGGATGCAACCCCGGCAATGTCGGCGACGTCGCCCCCTCATGGCATGAGGCCCTGTCCACGGATTCACTCACACAAGCCGGTCCACATTGCGTATTCGTGAGCGACTTGTGCCAGTTCGAGGACAGGGCGGCACGCCGTGTCCCAGAATGAGGCGTGGCACGGCGAGCGTCACCGCTCGCGGACCTTCGGAACGGGGACACCGGACGATGCCGCAGACCATTCGGAAGTACTGGGGGCCGTTCCAGGGCCGCGTGACGCTGAACTTCAACTGGGCCGCCATCAACCACGACTCCGTGGTGATCGTGACCGCGTCGGAGTACCTCGTGAGTACGCCGCCGAGCGCTGAACACCGGTTCATCGGCGCCGCGTCCATCACGGTGGAGAACATCGCCCCGCACGGGCCACCCTACGACCCGAACCACGGCGTCACCTTCGTGGTGAACGTCGCCTGGGGTGCGCCGCTGACCATCGTCACCGACATCACCGTTCTCGACAGCCCGCCGGTCGAGGTGGACTTCTAGCACCGGGACGGGGATGCCACCGATGCCACAGACCATCAGGAAGTACTGGGGCGCTTTCAAGGGCCGGGTCACCCTGAACTACAACTGGGGTGCCATCGACCACGACTCGGTGGTGATCGTCACCGTCTCCGAGTACACGCCGCAGAAGGTGCGCTTCATCGGCGCCGCGTCCATCGCCGTGGAGAACATCGCTCCGCACGGGCCACCCTACGACCCGAACCACGGCGTCACCTTCGTCGTGGACGTCGGCTGGGACACGCCCCTGAACATCGTCACCGACATCACGGTCCTGGATGGCAAGCCCCGCGAGACGCAGACCTATGTGCCCGACGTCAGCCACAACCTCGGTATGCGGATGCAGTACCAGGAGAGCGACGAATGGTGCTGGATCGCCGCGGCCACCAGCATCACCCACTTCTACAACCCGGCGAGCACCTGGACCCAGTGCCAGGTCATGACCGACATCGGGCACAGGATCAACGGGTTCCCCGCCAACACCGGGGCCTGCCCGTCCCAGGCGGCCCTCAACGCCAACCCCGCGCTCGCCAACCGCTACGCGAACCCCTACAACAACACTGCCCTGTACGTCCTCGACGATCCCCGCCTCGGAGTCGACCGGCGCTACCTCAAGTCCGGCGGCGTGACAGACGCCCTCAAGACTGTCGGAAACCACGCCAGTTATCAGGCCGCCAGCTTGTCTCTCTCCCAACTCGCCACCGAGATCAACGCCGGCCGCCCGGTCGCCGCCGACATCACCTGGAACTCAGGGGGTTCACACGTCGTCGTCATCGCCGGGGTCCAGGGTGAGGGACTGCTGATCCTCGATCCCGTCAACGGCCAGTCCCTCGTCGAGTTCGGGGCCTTCCCGCTGACC
Source organism: Streptomyces mangrovisoli (assembly GCF_000974985.2). Classification (GTDB taxonomy): domain Bacteria; phylum Actinomycetota; class Actinomycetes; order Streptomycetales; family Streptomycetaceae; genus Streptomyces; species Streptomyces mangrovisoli. The sequence continues at coordinate 43,661 of NZ_LAVA02000090.1, forward strand.
TACTTCGGCGGCGCGGTCCTGGACGGCTACGCGTTCACCAAGAGGTAGCAGGCGATTCCGCCCGCCCCCGAGGGCGCTTCACCGGGCTTCGGGGACGACGTCACGTGGCCAGTAAGTCGGGGCCGGTGTCCGCCTTTGCCGTATGCCGAAAGTGGCTCTCGGTTCGTGTCATGGCTAGAACTCGCAGTCCTGGGCCAGTCCGTCCCAGTCGATGCCGCGCAGGCCGGGATCAGCGTCTTCGCCCGCCGGTACCTGCGGTGCCGACTGGAACCACGCCACGACGAGGGTGGAAGCGTCCATCGACGGGTCGAGCGGCGCGGAGTCGAAGAGGCCCACGCAGGCCACGGAAGGCAGCACCTCAACGGGGCCGAAGGCACCGGCGGGCTCGTCCGGGCACTCGCGCGACGGCTCGACGAAATGGACCGGCGTAGAGGGGAACGCGCTCTCGGCCCACCGCTGGAACCAGCCGATCTTCAGGTCGTTGATGCGCTTGCAGGGGTAGCCCTCCAGCATCCCCCCGTAGGTCGAGGACATCCGCAGCTCGGTGAGCCGGATCGAACGACCGGACAAGAGGACTATGCGACTCAGTGACATGTCCACACTCTATGCACAAGATCCACTTTCGGGGCGCGACCTGACCGTCCCCTCCCCCCCACCAGGCCCGGCGACCTTGTTACGAGGCAGGGGGCGCCGACCTTCCTGATCTGTCCGGCCAGGGGATCTGCGCAAAAACCCGTTTGCCGGGCGAGGAAGGCCGCTGATACATTCCCGGAGGCCGTGCGAGAGATCAAGGAGGTGGTACCCGTGAACGCAGTAACGACATGGGTGCTCCCCTCCGGGGCCACGGTCGGGCGATAGACAGGTCGTCCGGGAGCGCCATCCCTGTGCACTCCCGAAAGGCACGACCATGCATTTCACTTCCGAGCAGAGCCTCGACGACGGCCTCCTCGAACGCGAATTCACCCTCGGTGAGATCCCCGGCATCCTGTGGACACCCGCATCGGCTTCCGCGTCGGCACCGGTGCCGCTGATCCTTCTCGGCCACCCTCCCCTCGGCCTGCGAAGGATGCACCCCCGACTGGTGGACCGGGCCCGGCGCTCCGCGGCGGACGGCTTCGCCACGGCCACGATCGAACTCCCGGGAAGCGGCGACCGGCCCCGTTGGCCGGCCATCGATCAGGCCCGCGCAGAGCTGCGCCGGGCGATGGAGGCCGGCGAACCGGTCAGCGACGAGATCGTCGACGCCCTCGTCCTCCCGCTGGTCGACAAGGCGGTCCCGGAATGGCAGGCCGCATTGGACGCTCTCCTCGCGCTGCCCGAGATCGGCGGGCCGGTCGGGTACTCGGGGGGAATCATCTCCATCGGTATCCGGCTGGCGGTGGTCGAGCAGCGCATCGCGGCCGCCGGCCTGTTCGCCGGGAGTCTGGTGCCTCGCGCGATGTTCGAGGAGGCCCGGCAGGTCACCGTTCCGCTGCATGTCCTGTTGCAGTGGGACGACGAGGGCAACGACCGCCAGGCGGCGCTGGACCTGTTCGACGCCTTCGGGTCCAAGGAGAAGTCCCTGCACGCCAATATGGGCGGGCACACCGGTGTGCCACAGTTCGCGGGGGACACTGCCGCCCAGTTCTTCACCCGGCATCTGAAGTGAGGCGGGGCCGTCCGCCCGGCGGCAAGGGGTGGCTGACGGCAGCCGGGAGGCCGACCGTGCAGAACAGATCCTGACCTGTCACAGCGCTCTGCCTCGCGGGCCCCTGCTGAACTCTCGGCGGGGGCCCGTGCCGCCCGAAGTCCGGAACGGATCGCGTTCTCAGTGAGCCGCGTCGATGCCGGGCCAGTGGCCGGAGACGACCGATGTGTCGAACTTCTTGTTGCTGGCGTACTGCTTGGCCACCGCGGAGTCCGGGATGTGCGGCTTGTTGTCGTACTGGGCGACCCAGTAGTTCGGCTCGGTGACCCGGGCGGCCCGGAAGGCGGCGCGTACGGTGGGCCAGGTGGACGTGTTGCAGTAGACCGTCAGCTCTTTGTTGGACGTGTGGGCCATGGTCTGCGTGCACCAGAGAACCGCTTCCCGCGCGCTCGAACAGCCCGGCTCGACGTCCAGTACCTGCGCCGCGGTGGTGTGGTGCACCGCGATGGAAACGACGGTGGCGTGCGGGAAACGAGCTTTCAGCTGCGGGATGTTGGCGTACTTTCCGTCGGCGTAGCCGGCGACCATGGTGGCGGTGGCCGGGATATTCGACGGCGTGACCGCGTCGTACATGATCCGAGACATGAGGATTTCCTCCACCCCGCGGATGTGGCGAGGCTTGTCGGGGTGCTTTGTCGGACGTTTTCCTTGGTTTCGTGCCGGTATCCGTCGCGAACGCGCCCGACCGCGTGGGGCCGGTCGAGAAAGGACTCAGTGTTCATGGTCCGACATCTCGGCCTCTTCCTCTTGGCCGTTCGGAGACGCCGCCTTCTGCACTTCATCACCCTTGGAGTCGATGAGCCGCGTGAACAGCTGTTGCGAATATCCGAACACGGCCGCGTAGGCGAGTATCTGCCACGACGTGTTCGCCTCGAATCCCGGGGTGGCGAACAGGAGGAGGAGTCCGAGGAGAGCCGTTATGCCGCCGAGCGAGACCTTCAATATCGCCTGACCGATCAGAACCATGTACGGGTTCTCGACCCGCTGCTGCCGGGCCAGTGAGTACACGGCCGACACCGTGGCCCCGGCCGCGCCGACGAGTTCGATGATCAGGATGTCGCTGGGGTTCGGCTCCCCGCCCAGCGGGCAGACCGTGTTGCCGGACAGGTGCCCGCACGCCAGATCGGTCCTCCAGTGTGCGTTCATGACCCCGAGCAGCACCGTGAGGGCTATGAGCACGAACGCCGCCACCAGGAGAATCTTGTTGTATGTGCGAAGTCGCCCACGCCTGTATCCGTTCGCAATGTACGCTCCCCGTAGCGCACTCTCTATTCTCTGGCGATCCGCGGATGAGATCCGTTCTCCGTCCTTATTCCTCCTCGCCGGATATCCATCTCCCGGGTTCCGGGTCGATGGTGCAGCTGCGCTTCGTCGCCGCCAGGGCAGCCGTGTTCTCCATCCAGTCCGAGCGGGTTTCGCAGCTGACCCGCCAGCGCGACTTCGCGACGGCCGACGACAGTATCTTTCCGCCACCCTCAGCCGCCGACCACGCCTCCGCGCCACCGACGGATTCATCGAATGTCGACGCACCCATGGCGTTCCTCCTCCTGTGTGCGTCAGGGGCCGGGTGGCCGAGGGAGGTGTCTCGCACTCCGTTCGCTTCGTACGTTCCGCGCACGACGCTACGGATGTCACGTCAGCCCGGCGTCACCCTGTCGTCATCCGAACCGGCGCGGGGTCCGTCCGGGGCGGAGCCGTACGGTGCTCACCCATGAACCCGGGTGATGGTCATGCCTTGCGGGCCAGCAGCTGCACCGCCCGGGACCGGTGGCCGTTCATCGTGGCCACCTCGATCCGCCGCTCGTCCACCGTGTCGAAGTCCGACAGCAGCCCGCGCAGCTCTGCGATGTCATGGTGGCGGCACACCGCACCGTCGTCCGTGGCGAAGACACCGTAGGGCGCGCCGAACTGCCGGGCATGCGCGGCGTAGCGGCCGCGGTTGCGTTCGTCGTCCTGCAGGAGCAGGTCACTGACGTAGAGCAGTCCGCCGGGCACCAGGACACGACCGAGCTCGGCGATCAGCGCCCGCTGGGCGGCTTCCTCGGGGACGCAGGTCAGCACGGCGAACAGCAGGACGACGTCGAAGCTCGCAGACGCGTACATCAGGTCAGGAGGAGATTCCAGGACGGCGAAGCTCAGGTCGGGCCTCAGCCGGCGGCCCCGCTCGACCAGCGTCGGGGACAGGTCCACGCCGGACAGGTCGGAGAAGCCGTGATCGCTCAACTCCGCCATGAGTCGGCCGTATCCACAGCCGTAGTCCAGGATCCGGGCGTCCGCGCTCACCCCGGCCAGCCGGTCGAGGCTCAACGGATGAGTGAACGTCTTCGTCGCGCCGACACCGTCCCAGTAGGCGATCTGGCTGCCAAGTCCCTTCATGCCTGGGCAGCATACGGTTCCGTCGGGGCCCAGCCGCGCCGCGTGACGCACCGCTGACAGCCGTGACAGACCCTGGTTCCCGTGCTCTCCTGCACATACCCGCGCCCGAGCGGACGAGAAGCAGACAAAATGGGAGGGCTTCCAAGAACGCGGTGGCACGGGTGACATGAAGGAGCACGTGATGAGACAGGTCCCGCCGTCGGGCCGGCCGACGCTCGACGAGGTGGCCGCGCACGCCGGGGTCTCCCGGTCGGTGGCGTCTCGGGTGCTCAACAACGCGCCTCACGTCAGCCGCGCGAAACGGGAGGCGGTCGAGCGGGCCGTCCGGGACCTGGGCTACGTGCCGAACCCGAAGGCGCGGGCGCTGGCCACCCGGCAGGCGGGGGCGGCGGCTCTGGTCATCTCGCAGCACGACCCCTCGGTGCTCGCCGATCCCTTCTTCGGGCAGGTCATCGCCGGTGTCTCCAGCGTCCTGGAGGAGGCCGAGCTTCATCTCATGCTGTGCCTGGCCGCGTCCGACCGGTCCCGCAAGCGGGTCGGGGACCTGCTGCGGTCGCGCGGCGTGGACGGCGTGATGATGATGGCGCTCCACGGCGACGACCCCTTGGCGCACATGGCGACGGAGACGGCGCTGCCGGTCGTCTTCGGCGGCCGGCCGGGCGGCGCGGACCCACGCTGGTACGTCGACATCGACAACGTCGCGGGCGCGCGCCACGCGACCGAACATCTCCTCGCGGGCGGGCGCAGGAACATCGTCACCATCTGCGGCCCGCTGGACACGGAGGTGGGGCGTGCCCGTCACCAGGGGTACCGGGAAGCGCTGCTGCTCGCCGGGCGGATCCCGCAAGCCTTCGAGGTCGGGGACTTCAACGAGCCCAGCGGGGCTGCCGCCATGACCCGGCTGCTGGCCCAACGTCCTGACATCGACGGCGTGTTCGCGGCCAACGACAACATGGCCGCGGGGGCGCTGCGGGCCCTGCGTGAGGCCGGCCGCTCCGTTCCGCACGATGTCGCGGTCGTGGGTTTCGACGATCTGCCGGTGGCGCGGATCACCGACCCGGCGCTGACGACGGTGCACCAGCCGATCCGGGACCTGGGCCGGGAGATGGCCCGCATGGTGGTCGGCGTCATCGAAGGCGGCGACCCGAGTCCGCTGCTTCTGCCCTCCCATCTGGTGGTGCGCTCCAGCGCCTGACCGGTGCGGGCCGCCGGGCCGCCGGGCCGCTTTCACAGCGCCGGCACCGAGCCGCACGGGCTACCGGCCCGCCCGCCCGGAATCGCGGCATTCCGGCGCGCACGAAGGGCGGCCGCCTCGAAGGACGCGGCCCCGCCCGAGCGGCGGCCGCCCCCGGAGGACGGCCGCCGCGTCACGTCACGTCACGTCACGTCACGTCACGGGTAGTACGGCGTGTACGTGATCGAGGAGACCTTCAGGTAGCGGGCGCCGTCCGCCGTCGCCCAGGTCGAGGCGTTCGGACTGCCCGGCCAGTCGCCTCCCACCGCCGTGTCGACGATGAAGTGCATCCCCGTGCCGGCCGGGGTGGTGTAGGGCTTCGAGCCCGTGATGGTGCCGTCCACGGCGAAGTCGACGTGGTCGGGCCACCACGTGAACGAATACGTGTGGAACGCGTTCGTCCAGCCGGAGGAGTTGTTCTTCGTGTACTGGGTCTGCGCGTTGTTCTGGTCGTGGAGGGTCTGGTACACGGTGTTCGGGTTCTGGCCGATGATCTCGGCGGCGTCGAACTCGGGCAGCCACGGGTTCAGGTAGGCCGCCCACACCGCCGGGAGCAGGCCCTGGCCGCTGGGCATGTTCGCGGTGAAGCTGTAGGTGCCGTAGCCGTAGAGCGCCTTCGACTCCACGCGGCCCGAGTAGTACGTGCCGTCGGCGGCCTTGTAGGTCTTGATCATCAGTGTGCCGCCGTCGTACCAGACGCAGTTCGGCGTGTACGTCTCCAGCTCGTTGTTGGCGGTCCACCTCCCGTTGATGGTGTTCCACGAGTTGACGACCTGGGGGCTGCCCCAGGAACTGGCGTGTGCCGGATGGGCGGTGAGGGGAAGCAGCAGGCACGCCGCCAACAGCGTGACCGCGCTCCTGATCGACTTGAAGACAGCAGCTGGCATGGTGAGCTCCATTGCTCGGCCGTGGGGGTTTTTGGAAGCGCTTCCAACAACAGGGGGCGCTTCTTCTCCAGCAGATGCGGCGCGGCCGTCAGCGCGATACGGGCCGACAGCCGCGCCTTCGACGGTGAACATGACAGCGCCGTAACACGCTGTCAATGGTTTTGACTTCACATGTCGAACAGGAGAGAGGCGGCCCTTTCACCTTGCCCGTCCGACGCAAGTCGGGTTTGGGATAAGCGACATGATGATTGATCAGGGGTTTCCACACCTGAAGAGCGACCGGTCCGGACCTGATCACCGATCGATCGGCCGACCTCGAACCGTCCGCGGGAACGGCGGTCCGTCCATCCGTTGTACGCATCGGCGCCGCGACTCTTGACACCGGCACGCGGCCGCTCAATCATCGCTCGAAACTGGAAGCGCTCCCAACTTGATGCCTCAACGGACGACCGCGCGACCCGCGGTGCCGTGCGCGCACTCGCCGAGAACCGCCCCCACACCCTCGCCGACAAGGAGACTCCGCCCCATGCTCATCGACAGACCGCTCCGCCGACTGGCCCTCGCGGCCTGCGCGGCGGCTGTCATGGTGACGGGCCTGTCCACCAGCGCCCAGGCCACGACGCATCCGACACCCGGCCGCGCACTGGACAGCGACACCCGCTTCTACGTCGATCCGCACAGCAAGGCCGCCCAACAGGCCCTCACCGACCTGAAGTCCGGTGACCTGACCGACGCCCGGACCATGGCCGAGCTCGCGACCTGGCCGGAGGCGATCTGGCTGACCGACGGAACCCCCGGCCAAGTGGCCACCAAGGTCCGGGGCCTGATGCGTTCCGCGCGAGCCGCCCACTCCGTGCCGGTGCTGGTCCTGTACAACGTCCCCGGCCGCGACTGCAGTTCCTACTCGGCCGGCGGCGCGGCCGACTCGGCCGCCTACCACGCCTGGGTGAACGCGGTCGCCGACGCCATCGGCGCGAGCAAGGCCGTCGTCGTCGTGGAACCCGATTCCCTCGCCCTGCTCCCCCGCGACTGCGGCCCCGACACCGACCCCACGGGCTCGCTCACCACCGCACGCATCGCCGACGTGAGATCCGCGGTCACCGCCCTGGAAGCCCAGCCCGCGACCTCCGTCTATCTGGACGCGGGCACGAGCAACTGGCAGCCCGTCGGCGAGATCGCCGGGCGGCTGATCGACGCCGGCCTCGGACAGGCCCAGGGCTTCGCCCTCAACGTCTCCAACTACCAGCCCACCGACCAGCTCAACCGCTACGCGACGTGGATCTCCAAGTGCGTCTGGTACGCCACGAAGTCACCCGACTCCGGCGGACGGACCACCCCGTGCGCCAGTCAGTACTACTCCTCGGCGGCCCCCAACGACGGCCTCCCGGGCGACGCCGTCACCTTCGACGACACCTCGACCTGGCACTGGACGGACGCCTGGTACGACAGCACCGTGGGCTCGCCACCCGCCGACGAGCTCACCCACTACGTCCTGGACACCAGCCGCAACGGGCGCGGCGCATGGACCGCCCCACCGGGCAAGTACACCGACGACGAACACTGGTGCAACGCTCCCGGCCGCGGGGTCGGCGACCGCCCCACGGCCGACACCCGCGCCCCCTTGGCCGACGCCTACCTCTACGTGAAGATCATCGGCGAGTCCGACGGCACCTGCCATCGCGGCACGGCCGGGCCCGGCGACCCCGAGTACGGCGGCGTCGAGGACCCACCCGCCGGTGCCTGGTGGCCGGACTTCGCCCACACCCTCGCCCGCAACGCCAACCCGCCCCTGACCTTCAACTTCCCGCACTGACACCGCCCCCGGACCCGCGCGGCCGTCCTCGCTCGTCAGTGCCGGTCGAGCGCGCCACCTCGACCGGGCGGCGGCCGACCGCGCGGGTCCGCACCCACCCCCCGGGTGAGCCGTGTCTCACCGGAGCGAGCGGTCTTGTCTATGCAACTCGTTGCATAGAAAGCTGGGCGGCATGGCGCTCGATCACGCGACCCCCGACTCCCCGCTGGAAAGGCCGGGTTCCTGCCATGAGCCGGTCCGGCGGTTCGAACGCTTCCGGCCCGTGCACCGCCACGCCCCGGCACGTCCGCGTTGTGCGACGCGGGCGGGACGACCGCGTGCTCACCGGCCCGGACGTGCGCACCGTCCCGGACGTGCGCGGCTCACCCGGGCCTGACGACGCCGCACACCGGTCGCCGGTCACCGGTCGCCGGTCACCGGTCGCCGGTCGCCGGTCGCCGGTCGCCATCGAGGCCCACCCGGCCTTCGTGCCGGACCGTCCGCCGGTGTCGTCGGCCTGCGTCACCATCCTCCACTCTCCGTTGCCGTACGGCACCGATCGACCCTCCCACCCTCGGAAGGCCCAGACCCTCATGAGCGACCCCTTGCTGTTCAACCCGCGCACCTACGACCCGGCGCACTTCGACGCCGAGACGCGCAGGCTCCTGCGCGCCACCGTCGACTGGTTCGAGGACCGCGGCAAGCGCCGCATCATCGAGGACTACCGCACCCGTGCCTGGCTCGGCGACTTCCTCGCCTTCGCCGCCAAGGAGCGGCTGTTCGCCACCTTCCTCACCCCCGCCTCCGCCGCGGGCGACGAGCACCAGCGCTGGGACACCGCCCGGATCGCCGCCCTCAACGAGATCCTCGGGTTCTACGGCCTCGACTACTGGTACGCCTGGCAGGTGACCATCCTCGGTCTCGGCCCGGTCTGGCAGAGCGACAACGCCACGGCGCGCACGCGGGCCGCCGACCTCCTGAACCAGGGCGAGGTCTTCGCCTTCGGCCTGTCGGAGAAGACCCACGGCGCCGACATCTACTCCACGGACATGCTCCTCGAACCGGTCGCCGACGGCGGATTCCGGGCCAGCGGCTCCAAGTACTACATCGGCAACGGCAACGCCGCCGGCCTCGTCTCCGTCTTCGGCCGCCGCACCGACGTCGACGGCCCGGACGGCTACGTCTTCTTCGCGGCCGACAGCCGCCACCCGGCGTACCACCTGGTGAAGAACGTCGTCGACTCCTCCAAGTTCGTCAGCGAGTTCCGTCTGGAGGACTACCCGGTCGCCGCCGAGGACGTCCTGCACACCGGCCGCGCCGCCTTCGACGCGGCGCTCAACACCGTCAACGTCGGCAAGTTCAACCTGTGCACCGCCTCGATCGGCATCTGCGAGCACGCGATGTACGAGGCCGTCACCCACGCGAGCAACCGCATCCTCTACGGCCGTCCCGTCACCGCCTTCCCGCACGTGCGCCGGGAGTTGGCCGAGGCGTACGTGCGTCTCGTCGGCATGAAGCTGTTCAGCGACCGCGCCGTCGACTACTTCCGTTCGGCCGGTCCGGAGGATCGCCGCTACCTCCTCTTCAACCCGATGACGAAGATGAAGGTGACCACCGAGGGCGAGAAGGTCATCGACCTCATGTGGGACGTGATCGCCGCCAAGGGCTTCGAGAAGGACAACTACTTCTCGCAGGCGGCCGTGGAGATCCGGGGCCTGCCCAAGCTGGAGGGCACGGTCCACGTCAACCTCGCGCTGATCCTCAAGTTCCTGCGCAACCACCTGCTGGACCCGATCGACGCGCCCGCCGTGCCCACCCGACTCGACGCGGCCGACGACGACTTCCTCTTCCGGCAGGGGCCGGCCCGCGGCCTGGGTTCCGTGCGCTTCCACGACTGGCGTCCGGCCTACGACGCCTTCGCGGAGCTCCCGAACGTCGCCCGCTTCCGCGAACAGGCCGACGCACTGTGCGAGTTCGTCGCCTCCGTCGCCCCCGACGAGGAGCAGAGCCGGGACCTCGACTTCCTGCTGTCCGTGGGGCAGTTGTTCGCGCTCGTGGTGCACGGACAGCTGATCCTGGAACAGGCGCGCCTGACGGACCTGGACGCGTCCGTGCTCGACGAGCTGTTCTCGGTCCTGGTCCGTGACTTCTCCGCGCACTGCGTCGAACTGCACGGCAAGGACTCGGCCACCGACGAGCAGCAGCGCTGGGCGCTCGGCGCGATCCGGCGCCCCGTCGTGGACGAAGGACGCTCGGAGCGGGTCTGGCAGCGGGTCGAAGCGCTGTCGGGGGCCTACGAGATGGCGCAGTAGCCGGTCGGCCGGTGGCGCCGTGCACAGGGTGGCGGCGCCACGGTCCGGACGGTGGGGCGGGGCGGGGCTCGTCAAGCGCAGGCGCCGAGGTCGCCGTCGCTTCAGTCCTGCCCGAGGATGTGCTCCAGCACGTCGACCGCGTGGCCCCGGTGCTCGTCGAGGAGGCGTACCGCGTCGTCGCTCCGCCCCGCCCGCAACGCCCGCAGAATTGCCCGGTGTTCGGTCAGTACGTGCTCGCGGCGGGCCGTGTCGGCGTAGTAGAGGGCGCGGTAGGCGTCGGTGGCGTCCCACAGAGTGGCGATGAGGCGGACCAGGCGGGGCATGTCGGACAGTTCGTAAAGGGCGAAGTGGAAGCGGCGGTTGGCCGCCGTCATGGCGGCCACGTCCTCGGCCGCCGCGGCGCTCTCGACGCGGAGCTGGGCGTCGTCCAGTTCGGCGAGCGCCGCGTCGTCGAGCCGGGCCGACGCCTGCCGTACGGCTTCGGCCTCCAGGATCTCCCGCAGCCGGTAAACCTCCCGCAGGTCCGCCAGGGACAGCTCGGCCACGAAGTAGCCCCGGTGCGCCTCGTGCCGCACCAGGCCCTCGGCCTCCAGGGTCTTGAGCGCCTCGCGCAGCGGCAGGCGGCTGACGCCCAGGCGTTCGGCCAGGGAGTCCTGCCGTACGGGTGCGCCCGGCTTGAGTTCCCCGCTCGTGATGGCCGCTCGCAGCTCCCCCAGCACGAACTGCTGCGTGGTCGGCGGGCGCCGCCGCGGGGTGGGGCCGGTCATGGCAGGTCTCTCCAACGGTGCGGGAAGGGGGTGGGTGGGCCGGTGCGGGCGGGCTGCCTCATCCTAGGGTGCCGTCCGCGGGCCGCCCTCGGGGGCCGGGCGCCGCAGTTCGGCAAGGACCTCGTCGGTGTGTTCGCCGAGCCGGGGCGGGGCGCTGCGGTAGGCGGCCGGGGTGGCGGTCAGGCGGATGGGGTTGGCGACCTGCCGCGCGGGCCGGTCGCGCCGTGGGTCGGCGATGCCGACGCGCGGGTCGAGGCCGAGGCGGTCGGCGAGGTCGAAGGCCGCGGCGAGGTCGTTGATCGGGCCGCAGGGCACGCCGACCGCGGTCAGCGTCTCGAACCAGGCGTCGGCCGTGCGCCCGCGCAGCGGTTCCTCGAGTGCGGCGAGGAGTTCGTCGCGGTGGGCCACGCGTGCGGGGTTGGTCGCGAAGCGGGGGTCGGTGGCAAGGCCCGGGGCGCCGAGTTCGCGGCAGAGCGCCGCGAACTGCTTGTCGTTGCCGACCGCGAGGGCGAGCGGCCGGTCGGCGGCCTCCACGACCTCGTACGGCGCGATGGAGGGGTGGCGGTTGCCCATGGCCCTGGGGACGACTCCTCCGGCGACGTAGGCGGATGCCTGGTTGCTGAGCGCGGAGAGCAGCGAGCCGAGCAGGGAGACCTCGACGCGCTGGCCCTGCCCGGTGCGGTCGCGGTGGCGCAGTGCGGCGAGCACCCCCATTCCCGCGTGCAGGCCGGTGATGACGTCGACCAGGGCGACCCCGGCCTTGGTGCCGGGGCCGTCGGGCTCGCCGGTGACGCTCATCAGGCCGCCCATGGCCTGGACCAGCAGGTCGTAGCCGGGCAGAGTCGCTCCGCCGTCGGTGCCGAACCCGGTCACCGAGCAGTACACCAGGCCGGGGTTGACGGCGCTGAGGTCGTCGTAGCCGAGGCCGAGGCGTTCCATGGTGCCGGGCCGGAAGTTCTCGACGACGACATCGGCCCCGGCGGCGATCTCCCAGGCGGCGCGCCGGTCGTCCGCGTCGGTGAGGTCGAGCGCGACGGAGCGTTTGTTGCGGTTGACGCCCAGGAAGTAGGTGGCCTCGCCGTCGGCGTGCGGCGGCCCCCAGGCGCGGGTGTCGTCGCCGGTCCCGGGGCGCTCGATCTTCACGACCTCGGCGCCCAGGTCGGCCATCAGCATGGTCAGGTACGGCGCCGCCAGCACCCGGCCGAAGTCGGCGACCACGACGCCGGACAGGGCGCCGGCCGGGGGCGTGGGGTGGGTGGGCATACCGGTTCCTTCCTTGCGCGCCTTGGCAGGCAGCGGACGCGGCGCTACGATCCAGATCGGATCCTGGATTGGATCCAAAATCCGAGATCCAGGCACATGCTAGACCCACCCTTCAGCGTTGTCAGCACGTCAGGAGAGATCGTGTCCGCCCAACCCGCGCACCCCTTGGACCTGTTCGCGATCGACACCCTGCTCAGCGAGGAGGAGCGCGACATCCGCGCCACCGTCCGCGCCATGGGCGACCGCGACCTGCGCCCGCACGTCGCCGAGTGGTTCGAGGAAGGCACCATCCCCGCCCGCGAACTCGCCCGCTCCCTCGGCGAACTCGGCGTCCTCGGCATGCACCTGGAGGGCTACGGCTGCGCGGGCACGAGCGCCGTCGCCTACGGCCTCGCCTGCCTGGAACTGGAGGCGGTCGACTCCGGCCTGCGCAGCCTGGTCTCCGTCCAGGGTTCGCTGGCGATGTACGCGATCTGGAAGTACGGCTCCGAGGAGCAGAAGCAGCAGTGGCTGCCCGGCATGGCCGCCGGCGAGCTCATCGGGTGCTTCGGGCTGACCGAGCCGGACGCCGGCTCCGACCCGGGCGCCATGCGGACCCGGGCCCGGCGGGACGGCTCCGACTGGATCCTCGACGGCACGAAGATGTGGATCACCAACGGCTCGGTGTCCGACGTCGCGGTCGTCTGGGCCCGCACCGACGACGGCGTGCGGGGCTTCCTCGTCCCGTCCGGCACGCCCGGGTTCACCCGCAACGAGATCAAGCGCAAGCTCTCCCTGCGCGCGTCGGTGACCAGCGAACTGGTGCTGGAGAACGTCCGGCTGCCCGCGTCGGCGATGCTGCCCGAGGCCCGCGGCCTGTCCGGCCCGCTCGGCTGCCTGAACGAGGCCCGTTTCGGCATCGTCTTCGGCGCGCTCGGCGCCGCACGCGACTGCCTGGAGAGCGCACTCTCCTACGCCGCCGACCGCGAGGTCTTCGGCCGCCCGCTGGCCGGCTTCCAGCTCACCCAGCAGAAGCTGGCCGACATGACGCTGGAACTCGGCAAGGGCATGCTGCTCGCCCTGCACCTGGGGCGTCTGAAGGACCAGGGGCTCATCACGCCGGAGCGGGTCAGCACCGGCAAGCTGAACAACGTCCGCGAGGCCCTGCGCATCGCCCGCGAGTGCCGCACCATCCTCGGCGCCAACGGCATCACCCTGGAGTACCCGGTGCTGCGCCACGCCAACAACCTGGAGTCGGTCCTCACCTACGAGGGCACGAGCGAGGTCCACTCCCTGGTCATCGGCGGCGCGGTGACCGGGATCGCCGCCTTCCGCTGATCCCGTACGGCGGAGACAACGCCGGGGCGGCTTCTCGAGCCGCCCCGGCGTGCGCGTTCGGTCTGCCGGCGCAAGCCGGCCCGGCCCGCGCCGGCCCGCGCCGTCCCCCGCGCGGACCGGGCGCCGGGACCGGCGGGCCTGATCAGGCGCGCAGGATCGTGCGCACCCCGCTGTTGGACTTCAGGTCGTCGAAGGCCGCGGCGGCCTCGCCGAGCGGCCGGACCGTGCCGATCAGGTCGTCCATCGGCAGACGGCCCGACAGGTACAGGCGGGCCAGCTTGGGTATGTCGATCTCGCCCACGCTGGAGCCGTAGTTGCAGCCGAGGACCCGCTTGCCCTGGTCGGCAAGGTCGAACAGGTCGAAGGCGCCGGTGGCCCCGGTGGGGGCCATGCCGACCAGTACCGCGGCGCCACCCGAGGTGAGCATGGCGGGCAGCGTCTCGATCACCTTGGGGCTGCCAATGGCCTCGAAGGCGTAGTCGGCGCCGCCCAGTTCGTCCCGGCACCAGCGCGCGACGTCGGTGGAGGCGCCGTCGAGGGTGTGGGTGGCCCCGAACCGCCGGGCGACGGCGAGGCGTTCGGGCGAGAGGTCCACGGCGACGATCGGATCGGCACCCACCAGGCTCAGTCCCATCACCACGGACAGCCCCACCCCTCCAGTGCCGATGACGACCGCGGACTCGCCGGGGCGCACCCGCGCGGTGTTGACGACCGCGCCGACGCCGGTGGTGATGGAGCAGCCGAGCAAGGCCCCGACCTCGAAGGGGAGTTCTGCCGGTACCTTCACCACGGCGGACTCCGGGACGACCAGGCGCTCGGTGAACGCGCCCAGTCCCAGGTAGGGCCACACCTCCTTGCCGTCGGCGTCGGTGAAGGGGGTGGTGCCGTCGGGCAGGGTGTTGGCCACGGCGGCCGTGCCGGTGCACAGCCACGCCTGGCCGGCCACGCACTTGCGGCAGCGGCGGCACGGCGCGAACCAGGAGAGCACGACGTGGTCGCCGGGCCGGACGGTGGTGACGCCGGGTCCGACGGAGGTGACCACACCGGCCGCCTCGTGCCCCAGGACGAGGGGTCGGTCGCTGGGCCAGTCACCGGTGAGGATGTGCAGGTCGGAGTGGCACACCCCGGCCGCGCGCACGTCGATCTCCACCTCGCCGGGCCCGGCCGGCCGGAGCGCGACCTCCCGCTCGGAGAGGCCGGTGGCGGGGTCGAAGACGATCGCGGGAGCAAGCTTGGACGACATCAGACCGTCTCCATCGTCTCGGCGGCCGGAGCCGCGGCCGGGGCGAGCTTGGTGTGGGGCTTGGCGACCACGACGTAGCCGAGGCCGATCACGAACAGCGCGGAGAAGACGAGGACCACGGCCCAGACCTGGATCCAGCTGCCGCCGACGGGCGCGAGTTCGGTGCGGGGCCATGCCACGTTGACGGACTCGAACATCAGCCAGAGCACGGCCAGGACATTGACGACCAGACCCGTCCGGCCCAGGTTCAGCTCACCCGCGGACGGCTGCCAGCGGCCGGTCAGCCGGGCGACGAGGGCCACGACGGCGACGTAGAGGAAGATGAAGTAGAACCCGCCGGAGCCGAAGGAGATCAGGGTCGCCGCGGCGTTGCCGTTCAGGCCGAGCAGCAGTCCGAGCGCCGCGAGCACGGCCGTCACGACCAGCGAGACCCAGGGGATCTGGCGGGGGCCGACGGTGGCGAGGGTCGGAGAGAACGGCAGCTGCCGGTCCCGGGCGAAGGCGTACACGGCCCGCCCGATGTACGTCTGGATCGAGATCGCGCAGGCGAAGAAGGCCACCAGCACCACGAGGATGAACGGCTTCTCGGCCCAGTCGCCGAGTCCGCTGGTCACGGCGGTGAAGACGGGGTCGGCGATCTTCCCGGAGACCGCCTGGTCCGGGTGGGCGAGGGCCAGGGTCACGGCCATTCCGGTGAGCAGGACGGTGAAGGCGACGAACAGGTAGGCGCGTATCAGGGCCCTGGGCACGCTGCGCCGGGGCTGCTCGGTCTCCTCGGCCACCTGCGTGGTGGCGTCGAACCCGAGGAAGGCCCAGCCCGCCACGGCGAGACAGGTCAGGAACCCGGCCGTGGCGGAGCCGCCGGAGGCCGTGCTCGCGCCCAGTGTGTGGAAGAGAAGGCCGAAGCCGTTGTGGCGCGCGAAGACCAGCAGCACGAGGCTGACGGCGATGGAGGCGACGCCCTCGGCGATGATGCCCGCGTCCAGGAAGCGCTTGACCGGGTTGACGCCGAGCAGGTTGATGCCGAGCGCCACGGCGACGAAGACGACGCCGAGCAGGACGTGGGCGGTGGGCGACATCGCGGCGTCGCTGAAGAGCAGGTACAGCCAGGCGGCGCCCAGATAGGCCACCGTGGTCAGGGAGGCGACGGCCGAGGCGAGGTAGAGCCAACCCACCAGCCAGCCCTGCCGCGGGCCCGCGAGCCGGCGCACCCACTGGTAGACCCCGCCCGTGACGGGGAACTGGGACGACAGCTCGGCGTAGACGCAGGCCACCAGCAGCTGCCCGACGAAGGCCGCCACGACCGCCCAGATCCATGAGGCCCCGGAGAACATGAACCCGAGCTGGACGACGGCGTAGATGCCGACCACGGGCGAGATGGTGGCGAAGCCGATGGCGAAGACGGACCACGCGGAGAGACTGCGTCGCAGCTCTTGCTTGTAGCCGTATTCGGCGAGGTCACCGGCGTCGGTGCGGACTTCTGCGTCCACGGGGGTCTCCTGACAAAGGTGCGGGCCGAATCCGCCGCCGGCCGAGGCGGCTGCGGGGGGATCCGGGCATTCGACGACAGGGTCTGCGGTCCGCCGGCTCGGCGAGGGCCGGGACCGGGGCGTTATTGGTCGCATGAACAATTGCTTATTGGCTGCACACTCAATAACATTCGGCCCATGACGTCAAGAGCCACGGTCAAGCGCGTGCGCAAAGCCCCCGCCGAACGGCGCAGCGAGATCGTCGCTTCGGCGGCGACGCTCGGACTGACCGAGGGGCTGGAGTGCATCACCCTGCGCCGGGTCGCCGACGAGCTCGGCGTGCGGCCGGGGCTGGTCAGCCACTACTTCCCCGTCGCCGAGGAACTCGTGGCCGAGGCGTTCGCCGACGCCACCACCGACGAGCTCGACGGACTGCTCCCGAGCGATGCCGGAGCACACGACGACGGGGGGGTGCTGGGCATGCTGCGCCGGTTCCTGGCCCTGACATCGGGCGAGGAGTTCGACGACATCAGCCGGCTGTGGCTCAACGCCCGCCACCTGGCCCGCTATCGCCCGCTCCTGCACGAACAGGTGGTACGGCAGGAGCTCCTTTGGTGCCGCCGCATCGAGGCGATGATCGACCAGGGAGTACGGTCGGGTGCGTTCACCTGCGCCGACCCCTGGGCCGCCGCCGTACGCATCCTCGTCGCCGTCGACGGCACCAGCGCGTACATCAACACCAGCCTCCAGCAGCGCCTGGCGCCGATCCGCGACGTGGTACGCACAGTGATGGAGACCGAGCTGGGCCTGACCGCGGGCACCTTGTCACCGGCCGCCGGAGACTGAGCGCGTCCGGACAGGGGCGGGAACGCTCAGCCACCGTCCACGAGGCCGTCCAGGCCGTGCGCGCGGGCACCCAGCACCCGCCGCGACACGGCAGCCTCCGTCGGCCCGGTGCACACGTCGCCGCCGGGGCCCACGACACGGGAGGCGGCCGCACGACCGGCATCGGCCATCACCAGATCCGCGTTGATCGCCGCGGCCGCCCCCACTCCGGCGGCCATGGCCTGCGGAACACCCGCCAGCACGTCGCTGACGTTGCCCGCCGCCCACACCCCCGCGACCCCGGTGAAGCCGGAGCCGTCCACCACCACCTGCTCGCCGATCCCCATCGGGTGCTCCCGCACCGTCAGGCCCAGCCCGTCGAGGAAATCGGCGCGCGCCACGAACCGCGGGGCCACCACCAGCTCCTCCACCGGCACCACCACGCCCGACACCAGCCGCATCCCCGCCAGCCTGTCCTTCTCCTCGTCGACCACGAGACGTTCGACCGCGCCCTCGACCACGCTCACGCCCAACCCGGCCAGTTGCTCCCACTGCTCCTCGGTCGGCTCCGCGCCCTCGTGCAGGAACAGGGTGACGTCCTTGGACAACTGCCGGAACAGCAGCGCCTGATGGACGCTGCCGAGCACCCCGATCGCGCGGTCGCGGACCTCCCACCCATGGCAGTACACGCAGTGCAGGACATCGCGCCCCCATCGCTCGGCCAGGCCCGGCAGCTCCGGCAGTTCATCGACCAGCCCCGTCGTCACCAGCACCCGCCGCGCCCGCACCCGCTGCCCGTCCTCGGTGGCCACCGAGAACTCCTCGCCGTCCCGGCGCACGTGCGCGACGCGGCCGGAGACGACACGGCCGCCGAAGGCAGCAACCTCCTCACGCCCCAGGCGCAACAGCTCCAGCGGCGAGACGCCCTCCCGTCCCAGGACACCGTGCGCACCGACGTCGACGGCCGGAGCGTTGCGCGGCTCACCCGAATCGATCACCAGCACCGACCGCCGCACCCGGCCCAGGGTCAGCGCGGCCGACAGACCCGCCGCGCCACCCCCGACCACCACGACGTCCCAGCACGTTCCGTCCCTCTGCGTCATCGCTCGCTCGCCCATGCCCCCACCGTGCGGCCGGCGACGCCATTCCGGCAAAGCAACATGCCGTTTCGGCAAAATGCTCGATCACGGATGCCTGCGGACCGTCGGCGCGGGTGAGGAGTCAGAGAAGATCCCGCCAGAAGGGAGCCGTCGCCCGGGGGCTCCAGGTCTCATCGACCTCGCCCCGCGCCTCGTCGAACTCCTGGTGCATGTAGTCGACCAGGTCCAGCCCGTAGTAGATGATGTCGGTCTGCCACATCGAGAGCACGGGATGTCCGAAGCCTCCCCGACCGGCGGGCAGGTACCGGTGGGCGTACACGGGCACCAGCACCGGCACTTGGCGCAGGTGATGCCGGGCCGTATCCAGCGCCGCGGCCCTGTCAGCCGGACGCGCACCCCAGCCGTCGTACCAGAACGCGTTGCGCTCGACATCGAGCAGAACACCCTCGACCGGCCAGTCGAGCTGCCGTCGTACGCTGTCCAGGTCGCCGCCGCGCCATTCCGGCCAGGGCCTGGACCAGGTCTGCCCGTCCTCGGGAGGCACGTTGACCGGAAGACCCGCCGCGAGGAACGCCCGGTGATCGTCCGCGAACTCGAAGCCGTACTCGCGCTCGATGCGCTCGAACTCGGCGTCCGTCAGCCCCGGTTCGAACTCATAGAGACCTGTCTCCGCCAGACGACGTGCGGCCACCGCACCCAGACGCGTTCCCTCGAAGCTGATCACCGCCGCACGCTAGCGCCCACCGTGGCCCTCCGTCATCCGAGTTCCGCGCCTTCCTTCTCCGGGTGCCGGTGCGGACGTCAGTAGCCGGTGCCGCGCTTGACCTGGGCCCGCTCGTGCCCGTGCGTCGCGCCCTTGGCGTCCAAGGTGCTGCACGCGTCGGCGATGTCCTGGCTCAGGCGGTCGATCTGCTCGCGGCTCAGGGTCTCCTTGACCAGGGCACGCATGATCTTCACCCGCTCCGCGTTGGGCGGGAGCGTGTACGCCGGCACCATCCAGCTCCGCTCCGCCGAGAGCTGCCAGGCGACATCGGACTCGTCGTAGGCGTGGTCACCGACGAGGCGGAAGGCGACCAGCGGCAGTTGCTCGAGGTCGCTGCCGATCACTTCGAAGCGGCCGCTGTCGCGCAGGTTGTCCGCCAGGGCCCGGGCGTTCTCCTGCATCGTCTTCATGACGTAGGTGTAACCCTGACGGCCGAGGCGTACGAAGTTGTAGTACTGCGCGAGCACCATCGACGCACCGGTGGAGAAGTTCAGGGTGAACGTCGCGTCGGTCTTGCCCAGGTAGTTCTCGTAGAAGACGAGGTCCTTGGCCAGGTCGGACTCCTCGCGGAAGACCAGCCAGCCGATGCCGGGGTAGACCAGGCCGTACTTGTGGCCCGAGACGTTGATGGAACGGACCTGTTCGAGCCGGAAGTCCCATTTCGAGTCCGGGTAGAGGAAGGGCCACACGAAGGCGCCGCTGGCTCCGTCGACATGGATCGGGATGTCGAGGTCCCGCTCCTTGCGGACGTCCCGCAGGAGCTTGTCGATCCCGACGACGTCGTCCTTGTGGCCCGTGAACGTGGTGCCGAGGACGGCGACGACGCCGATCGTGTTCTCGTCGAGGTGGGGTGCCACGTCCTCGGGGCCGATCGTGTACTTGCCCTCGGACAGCGGTACGATCCGCGGCTCGACGTCGAAGTAGCGGCAGAACTTCTCCCATACGACGTGGACGTCTCCCCCGAAGATCAGGTTGGGCCGGTCGGTGGACAGACCGGCCGCCTGGCGGCGCTCGCGCCACTTCCACTTCAGCGACAGCGCGCCGAGCATGATCGCCTCGGACGATCCCTGGGTCCGGCAGCCGGCTGTCGGGCCCGGAGCGTGGAAGAGGTCGGCCAGCATGCGCACGCATCGCTGCTCGATCTCGGCGGAGATGGGGTACTCCGCGTGGTCGATGAAGTTGCGGTGGAGGTTTTCGGCGATCAGCCGTTGCGCCTCCGGCTCCATCCACGTGGTGACGAACGTGGCGAGATTCCGCTGCGGATCACCCTCCATGGCGAGATCCACGTCCACGAGCCGCATGGCGTCCGTCGCCGTCATGCCCTCCTCGGGAAACTTCTCCGCAGGGGCGGGCACGGTCAGGAAACGGTTGCCGAACAGATCCGCAGCGTCACTCTTGGTCATACCGGTGACTCAACCACGGCCGGGCAGGGAGCCGTGCCCAGGACCTGTGGACGGGGCTCGGGATGCACGCGAACGGCGTACCTTCCCGGGCCACGTCCGTGGTCGAAATCCTGAGGGCGAGGCCGGAGCCCGCCGGGATCAGAGGGTGTCGGTAACCGCCGGTACGTCGGGGGCGATGTGGGCGCCGAGGGCCTCGCGGTACAGGGCGACCTCGGCCAGGAGGGAGCGGCGGACGCTGTCCGCCTTGCGGAAGCCGTGGCCCTCGCCCTCGAAGAGGAGGAAGCGGTGCCACACGCCGCGTTCGGCGAGGTGGTCCACGATCCGGGTGGCCTGGTCCGGGCGGCAGATGAAGTCGTCCGCGCCCTGGAGCATGACCAGGGGTGCGGTGATGCGGTCGGCGTGGGCGGCGGGTGAGATCTTCTCGAAGCGGGCCCGGTCCTCCGGCAGGACGCCGACCAGTGTGTCGACGTACCGGGACTCGAAGTCGTGGGTCTGCTCGGCCCGCCAGCTCGCCGGGTCGCTGATGGGGTAGTAGACGGTGCCCGCGCAGAACGCGTCGGTGTGGGCCAGGCAGGCCAGCGTGGTCCAGCCGCCGGCCGAGCCGCCGCGCACCGCCGTACGGTCCGGGTCGGCCAGGCCCTCGGCGGCCAGGGCGCGGGCGACCGTGACGCAGTCGTCGACGTCCACGACGCCCCACCCGCCGCGCAGGCGGTCGCGGTAGGCCCTGCCGTAGCCGGTGGAGCCGCCGTAGTCGACGTCGGCGACGACGAAGCCGCGGCTGGTGAAGAAGGAGTACTCCAGGTCGGCGGTGAGGCCGCAGGTGCTGGTGGGGCCGCCGTGCACCTGCACCAGCAGCGGCGGGAGTTCGCCGTCGGGTGCGGTGGCGGTGGGGTGGCTCGGGCGGTGCAGTACGTAGTGCACCGGGCGGCCCTGCGCGTCGTGGACGGTACGGCGTTCGGGCAGCGGCTGCCACGCGGCCAGCGGGTCCTCCGACTCGGGCCGCACGCGCAGGGCCGGTCCGGCGCCGGGCGCGAGGGGGACCGACAACAGGGCGGAGCCGAGGGCGGGATCGGCGGATCGGACCAGGACCCGTTCGCCGTCCGACCACAGGTCGCCCTGGAACCTGCTCCAGCCTGGGGCGAGTTCGCTCAGGCTGCCGTCCTCGGGGCTCCAACGGGAGAGTTTCTGCGGCCCGTTGCCGTGCGCGAACACCACGCCGTACGGGGACACGGTGAACCAGGCGGGGCCCACCCGCCAGACGGCGCCGGCGCAGTCCTCCTCCAGGGGAAGGACGTTGGCGATCTTCAGCGCCTCGGGCCGGTCCGCCGCGAGGTCGACACGGTGCAGGTTCCACCAGCCGTCGGGGTCGGCCATGGCGTAGAGGGTGTCGGGGTCCGCCCACTCCGCCTGGGAGACGGAGACCTCGGTGCCGTCGTGGCTGCCGCCGCACAGCCGTACGGCCTCGCCCGCGACGCCGTCGCGCAGTTCGGCGACCATCAACTCGGAGCTGTCCCACGGCATATGGGGGTGGTCCCAGCCGATCCAGGCGAGCCTGCGGCCGTCCGGGCTGGGGCGGTGTCCGGAGAGGAAGTGGTGCGAGCGGGCGACCACGCGCAGGGCCTCGGGGTCGTCCGCGGCGGCGCCCGACAGCGGTACGGCCACGATGTCGCGGGTGGTGCGGGCGGCCGGGTCGGCGTCGTCCGGTCCGGTCGCGGCGCGGGTGGTCTCGCGCACGCACCACACCTCGGTCCCGTCGGGTGACGGCACCGGGTCGGCCCAGCAGGTCTCCCGGCCGGGCGGATCGGCCGGGGTGAGCGGCGCGGTCGCCGGGAAGGCCGTCTCCGACGCCGTCCCGATGCGGGGTACTTCGGCGCGGTGGAGCCGCTGGTCGCGGTGGTCGGTGAAGACCAGCAGGTGGCTGTCGGCGCCGGGCGCGGCGGGGCGCACCCAGTACGGCTTGCCGCCGTAGCCGAGCGAGCGGTTGCGGACCGAGATGCCGGGGGCGAGCACGGGCACGGGCTGCTCGTGGCCGGGGGCGTTGCGCAGCAGTCGTACGGTCGCGGTGGCCGGGTCGGAGGCGCACCACCAGTTCTCCTCCCCTGCCCCGGAGGGCCAGGCGGTGGACCCGGAGGCGTCGGCGACCGCCTCGGCGGTGATCGGTGACGGCCAGGTGCCGTAGGGCAGGTGGGACGTGCTGGGCATGAGTGGACACTCCGGGTGCGGGGCGGAAGGCGGGACGGGGCAGGGGGTCGGCGCCGTCACGGGACGGGCGGGGGTCCGGGCCGGCCCGGGACGGATCGGGGTCGGCCCGGACGAGACGCCGTAGGACCGGCGTCCGCGAGAGACGGGCGCGGCGGACGGGCGCGGCGGCCCGGTCCCGCGGATCACACCGTGTTCAGTTGCACCGGTTCGCCGTGGGCGTCGCGGCGGCGCAGGTCCTCCGGGGTCTCCCGGCGGACCATCAGGCGCGCCTCGCCGTCGCGTACGGCGACGACGGCGGGCCGGGGCTGGGCGTTGTAGTTGCTGGCCATGGCGTGGTGGTAGGCGCCGGTGGCGGGGACCGCGAGGAGGTCGCCGGCGGCGATGTCGTCCGGCAGGGCGATGTCGGGCACGACGACGTCCCCGCTCTCGCAGTGGCGGCCGACGACCACGGCGTGCACGGGCCCGCCCTCGGCGGTCCGGTTCGCGGTCCAGGCGGTGTAGCGGGCCAGGTAGAGGGAGGGCCGCAGGGCGTCGCTCATGCCTCCGTCGACGGAGACGAACCGGCGGCGCAGGCCGTCCTTGACCGCACCCACGCGGTAGAGCGTCACGCCGGCGGTGCCGATCATCGAACGGCCGGGTTCGACGGCGAGGCGGACCGGCGCCCCGGGCAGCGCCCGGTCCAGTCCGGCGCGCAGCGCGGCGGTGAACTCGGTCGGCTCCAGGCGTGGTTGGCCGGGCAGGTAGGGGATGCCAGCGCCGCCGCCGAGGTCGATCTCGTCGACCGTGATGCCGTGCCGTTCGGCGAGCGCCGCGACGAAGGCGCCGACCCGCTCGGCGGCGAGGGTCAGC
This sequence comes from Streptomyces mangrovisoli, assembly GCF_000974985.2. Lineage (GTDB taxonomy): Bacteria > Actinomycetota > Actinomycetes > Streptomycetales > Streptomycetaceae > Streptomyces > Streptomyces mangrovisoli. The sequence continues at coordinate 67,150 of NZ_LAVA02000090.1, forward strand.
CCCTCGGTCGCGGTGATCTGTGAGCCTATGTGGGAGTGCACGCCCGCCAGTCGCAGCGCGGGGCGGTCGGCGACGGCGAGGACGGCGCGTTCGGCGTGGCCGCCGCGGACCGGGAAGCCGAACTTGACGTCGTCGCCGCCGGTGGCCATGTAGTCGTGGGTCTCGGCGGCGACGCCGGGGGCGATGCGGACGTACACGTCCTGGACGCGGCCGGCCGCCGCGGCGGCGGCCGCGAGCCGGTCGATCTCCTCCAGGCAGTCGACGACCACGACCCCGACGCCGTGGGCGACTGCGGCCTCCAGTTCGGCCACGGACTTGTTGTTGCCGTGGAAGACGATCCGGGCGGGGTCGAAGCCGGTGTCGACGGCCATCCGGAGTTCGCCTCCGCTGCACACGTCCAGGTGGAGTCCTTCGGAGTCGACCCAGCGGACCATCTCCGCGCACAGGAACGCCTTGGAGGCGTAGTGCACCCGGTCCGCGCCGGATGCCCGCCAACTGCGGGCGCGGTGGCGGAAGTCGGCCTCGTCCACGACGTACAGCGCGGTGCCGCAGGCCGCGGCCAGGTCGTCCAGGGCCACGCCTCCCACGTGCAGTCGGCCGTCGACGGTCCGGGCGGTCAGCGGCCACACCTCGGGGGCGGTCTCCGGGGAGGCCGCGGGGGCCAGTCCGTCGGGCAGCTCGGTCCCTGCGGGGGCGGGCAGGGATGCGGCGGTGGGCACGGGCTACTCCTCGGTGAGGACGACCAGCATGAGCAGGTCGTCGCTGGGGTCGGTGAAGTGGTGTTCGTCGGTGGCGGCGAAGTGGCAGCTGTCGCCGCGGCGCAGCAGCCGTACGGCGCCGCCCACCGACACCCGGCAGGAACCGGCGAGGACGTGTGCGAACTCCTCGCCGGGGTGGGCCGTCGGGTGGTCGTGGTCGCCGAGGTCGGCGTGGAGCAGCCGGGCTCCGAGCCGGGTCGCGCCGGGGGCGGTGAGGTCGAAGATGCCGCGGTGCCCGTCGGCCTGGGCGAGCAGCGGTGCCGGGGCGAAGCGCGGCGGGAAGCCCGGGGCGGCCGCCGGGGCGACCGGCGTGGTGCCGCCGAGGAGTTCGGCGGGGGTGGCGCCGAGGGCGTCGGCGATCTGACCGAGGGTGCGGACCGTGGGGTTGGCGGCGCCGGACTCCATCTGGGAGACGTACGCCGGGGAGACGCCGGCCCGGGTCGCCACCGCGCTGAGCGTGAGTCCGGCGGCGCGGCGCACACGGGCGACGGAGGCGGCGAGCACGTCGCCGGTGTCCGCCCGGTCGGGGGGCGTGCTGCCCTTCGGGGGCGCGGGCGCCGCCTCCGCGCCCGAACCCGTGTCCGGGCCGCGACGCAAGTTCTGTTCCGGGTCGGGGGGATCGGCCGAAGAGTTTTCCGCGCCGGTGGCTCTTGACGAGGTCATGCGGCGACAGTAAGACTCACGCATCGCTTAGATCAAGCAATCTGACACCGCCGTTTAACTGTCAGCAGAGACGCAGTTCAGCAGCCGGACTCTCGGGTGTGGGCTGCCCTGAACCGGAGGGGTGAGCAGTGACCGGACCGCTGGCGCCGACGCCGACCCTCGAGTTGCTGCGGGCGGCCGCCGTACTGTGCGGGCCCGCGGCGCAGCGCCTGTTCGAGGTGGTTGCGGAGGACTACCCGGCCTCGCTGGAGCGCCGTCCCGGTCAACTGCTGCGGGCGGCCGACGCGAGCGCCGCGGACCTCGACGGCCTGCTGGCGGCGGCCGGGGTCGCCTCGACCGACGACCTGCGCCTGCTCGCGGCCCGGGAGAGCGGTCTGCGCCTGGCGGAGCCGGATCTGCGGTTCACCAGCCGCGACCCGGAGTCCGAGCCGCGGGAGCGGTCGGCGCTGCGCCGGATGATCACCGCGGAGGAGGGCAACCTCCGCCGCACGCTGGCCGATCTCCAGGCCAACGGCGCCCTGGAGTTGGCGGCCGCGGCCCTGCTGCGGGCGCGGCGGCGGTGGGTGCTCGGCGACCTGAAGTCCGCCGGGTACGCGTCGCTGCTGACCAGCGACCTCACCAGCAGCATGCGGGACGTGTTCCTCGTACCGCCAGCCACGGGCGCCGCGGTCAACGCGATCAGCGACGCGCACACGGAAGACGTCCTGGTCGTGTTCAGCTTCCGCAACTACAGCCGGCTGACGGTGGACGTGGCCCGGGAGTTCCACGCGCTGGGCGCCTCGGTGATCGCGCTGACGGACAGTTACACCAGTCCGGTGTGCGCCTTCGCCTCGCACGTACTGGCGGTGGACACCCGCAGCGAGTCGCCGCACCACTCTCCCACGGCGGTGGCGGCGGCGGCCCATGTGCTGGCGGCACTGGCCGCCGCGGGCGCCAAGGGGGCGGCCCGGCGCAGCCGGCGCCGAGCGGAGCTCTTCCGCTCCCTGGGCAGCTACGGCCTGGGCGAGACGCCGTCCGCCGCGACGGAGGGCGGGGCGGCGGGCGCGCCGGATCTCCCGGGACACGGCATCCGGGCCACGGACGCCCCGTCCACCCGCGCCACGGACGCCCCGTCCACCCCCGCCACAGACCGCGCCACGAGCGACCCGTCCGCCCGCGCCACGGACAACCCCTCCGGCTTACCGGCCGTCCCCGGGGACGAGCCGCCGCACACGCGGTGACCGCCCCGCCTCCCGCACCCTCCCCCGTCCCGTCTGTTCCCCGTTTCCGCGAGTCCTTCTCGCTGAGCCATCGGCGGCAGAGGCCCCGTCCTCGCGCCCTGTCGCCGGGAAAGCACGTGGTGGTTCCCCCTATGAACGACTCCTCCCTCGACCAGGGCGGCGGCGCTCCCGCCCCCGCCGAGGACGCCGCACTGATCTCCGAAGTCACCGAGCTGTGCGCCCGGTTGATCCGTTTCGACACCAGCAACTACGGCGGTGGCGACTCCCGCGGTGAGCGGGAGGCGGCCGAGTGGACCGCCGGGCTGCTCGCCGAGTCCGGCTACGAGCCGGTCGTGCTGGAGTCGGCCCCGGGCCGGGCCAGCACCGTGGTCCGCATCCCCGGCGAGGACCGCGACGCCCCGGCGCTGCTGGTCCACGGCCACCTCGACGTGGTTCCGGCCGCGCCCGCCGACTGGAGCTTCGACCCGTTCTGCGGGGAGATACGCGACGGCGCGATCCTCGGTCGCGGGGCGCTGGACATGAAGGACATGGACGCGATGATGCTCGCGGCCGCCCGGTCCTGGGCGCGCCGCGGGGTACGGCCGGCGCGCGACATCGTGATGGCGTTCGTCGCGGACGAGGAGGACACCGGCGAGCTGGGGGCGGGCTTCCTCGTCGACCGGCACGCGGACCTCTTCGAGGGCGTCACGACCGCGATCGGCGAGTCCGGCGGCTATTCGGTCCATCTGCCGGACTCCTCCCGGCTCTACCCGATCGCCGTCGGCGAGCGCGGCAGCGCCTGGATGGACCTGACGGCGCGGGGCGCGGCGGGCCACGGCTCCCGGCCCGGCTCGGACAACGCCGTCGCCACCCTCGCGGCGACGCTCGCCGCACTGGCCGCGCACCGCTGGCCCGTGCGGGTCGTACCGCCCGTGGCCGCGCTGCTGGAGGGGCTCTCGGCCCGGCTGGGCGTCACGGTCGACCCGGCGGACCCGGCGTCCCTCGCGCAGCTGGGCGAGGCGGCCAGACTGGTCGAGGCCACCGTCGCCAACACGCTCAACCCGACCATGATGAAGGCGGGTTACAAGCACAACGTCATTCCGAGCGAGGCGACGGCCGCCGTGGACGGCCGGATCCTGCCGGGCGCGGAGGAGGACTTCTTCGCGACCGTGGACGCCCTGCTCGGCGAGAAGGTCTCGCGGTCCTTCCACAGTTTCGCCGCGCCGGTCTCCGCGGACCACACCGCGCCCGCGTTCGAGGAGATGGCGGCGGCGCTGCGCCGCGCCGATCCCGGGGCGCTGGTGCTGCCGTTCATCATGTCGGGCGGCACCGACGCCAAGGCGTTCACCCGACTGGGCATCCAGTGCTACGGGTTCGGCCCCGGCCTGACCCCGCCCGGCTTCGACGCGTGGCGGTATGTGCACGGTGTCGACGAGCAGGTCCTCGTCAGCAGTCTGGAGTTCGGCGTACGGGTGCTGGAGGACTTCCTGCGCACCGGCACCGGCGTGAACACCGCCACGAGCACCGGCACCGGCCTCGGCGTCACCGCGAACACCGGCGCCTAGCCCCGCAGTCCCGCACCCCGCACCCCGCACCCCGCACCCCGCACACCCATATGCATGCATACACCAATGCATGAACCAATGTGCGCACCAATGTATGTACCAATAAATGCATCCCACGGTCGCCCGCGTCCCCAGGAGAAGTCCACGATGATCACGCCCGCCCCCCTGCGCAGAACCGGCCGCAAGGCCGCCGCGCTCGCCACCTCAGTGCTGCTCGCCACCGCCGCGGGGCTCGCACTCGCCCCGGCCGCCTCGGCCGAGGACGGCAGCAGCACCCTGCGGATGCCGATCACCGGGATCGGCATCGACTCCCTCAACCCGTTCCTCGCCTACTTCGCCGGCAGCCTGGACGTGTTCTCCGGCATCTACCCGGCGCTGGACCGGGTGGAGCAGGACGGCACCGTCAAGCCCTACCTGGCGGACTCCTGGACCACCTCCAGCGACAAGCTCACCTGGACCTTCAAGATCCACAAGGGTCTGAAGTGGAGCGACGGCAAGCCGATCACGGCCGAGGACGCCGCCTGGACGTTCAACCTGATCATGACCAACTCCACGGCGGCCACCGCCAACGGCTCCCTGGTGAGCAACTTCGCCTCCGTCACCGCGCCGGACGCCACCACGCTGGTCGTGAAGACCAAGAAGCCGCAGGCCACCATGTTGTCGGTCAGCATCCCGGTCTCGGGCATCCCGATCGTGCCGAAGCACATCTGGGAGTCCCACGTGAAGGACCTCAAGAACTACAAGAACGACAGCTTCCCGATCGTCGGCTACGGCCCGTGGACGCTCACGGACTACAAGCCCGAGCAGTACGCCAAGTTCGACGCGAACAAGGACTTCCTGCTCGGCGCGCCCAAGTACGACCACATGATCGAGCAGTCCTTCAAGAACACGGACGCCGCCGTGGCGGCCCTGCGCTCGGGGCAGTTGGACTACGTCAGCGGCCTCAACCCCACCCAGTACCAGGCGCTCAAGGGCCAGTCCGGCATCAAGGCCTACGAGCAGGTCGGCAACCGCTGGAACGGCATCGAGGTCAACGGCGGCGCCCGCACCCGCGACGGCAAGAAGATCGGCACCGGTCACCCGGCACTCGCCGACTCCAAGGTGCGTGAGGCGCTCGCGCTCGCCATCGACCGGGCGACCATCGTGAAGAAGGTCCGCGACGGCCTGGCCGAGGTCGGCGGCAGCTACCTGCCGCAGTCGCTGCCGCAGTACGCGTGGCAGCCCTCCGCCTCGGAGAAGTTCGACTACGACCCCACCAAGGCCAACTCCGTGCTGGACGAGGCGGGTTACAAGAAGGGCAAGGACGGCATCCGCGTCGACCCGAAGTCGGGCCGCAAGCTGGAGTTCCGCCTGGGCATCCACTCCGACGACGACGCCGACGCCAAGGTCTCCACCTATCTCTCCGGCTGGTTCAAGGAGATCGGCGTCAAGGTCGACATCCAGTCGATGAGCTCCGCCAAGCTCAACGCCGACCTGGCCAAGGGCGACTGGGACATCCTGATGGACTCCTGGTCGACCGGCCCCGACCCGACGTACCTGCTCGGCATCCAGACCTGCTCGGCCCTGCCCGACAGCAAGGGCGAGGGCGGCAGCACGGACTCGTTCTTCTGCGACAAGGACTACGACGACCTGTTCCTGCGTCAGCAGAGCGCCTTCGACGACAAGGAGCGCGCGGACCTGCTCCGGCAGATGCAGGCCATCCTGTACAAGGCCAACGAGAACATCATGATCTACAACGCCAGCGGTCTCGCCGCCTACCGCACCGACAAGGTGAGCGGCATCGTGTCCGGCAAGGCGAACTCCGCCGGCGCCTACCCCGCGCAGGACTCCTTCCACCAGTACCTGAACGCGGCCCCCGCCAACGCCTCGTCCTCCTCCTCGGGCGGCAACTCCGGCACGGTGATCGGCGCTTCGGCGGCCGTCGTGGTCGTACTGGCCGCGGGCGGAGTGCTCATCGCGCGCCGCCGTTCCTCCTCCGACGACCGCGAGTAGACCGTGCCAGAGACCCTCGACGCCACCGTCACCGGCGCCGTCACGGCCGAGCCCGCCGCCCCGCGCGGCGGGCGCCGGCCCGGCTCCGGATTCGCCCGCTACCTGGCCACCAAGCTGGTGGCCGCGGCCATCAGCTTCCTGGCCACCCTCGTCATCGGGTTCGTCCTGTTCAGCCTGATGCCGGCCGACCCGGTGCAGTCCATCACCCGCGGCCGGCCCACCAGCGACGCACAGATGGCGCAGCTGCGCCACCAGCTCGGCCTGGACCAGTCGGTGCCCGAACGCTTCCTCCACTTCGTCACCGACACCCTGACCGGCCACCTCGGCACCTCCTGGGAGTTCCAGCAGCCGGTCAGCTCCCTCATCGGCGACCGCTTGTGGCCGACCCTGCTGCTGATGGGCACGGCCACCGCCATCTCGGTGGTGCTCGGTCTCTGGCTGGGCATCAGATCGGGCTGGAGGCACGGGAGTTGGCTGGACCGCATCGCCACCGGCGCCTCACTGACGCTGTGGTCGGTGCCGACGTTCTGGCTGGGCATGATCCTGCTGATCACCTTCAGCGTCGGCATCGGCCCGATCCCCGGCTTCCTGCCCGCGGGCGGAATGAGCGACCCGGCGATCACCGGCGGCCTCGACCACGTCCTCGACGTCGCCAAACACCTGGTCCTGCCCTGCCTGACCATGGTCCTGGTGATCTTCGCCCAGTACGTCGCCGTCATGCGCTCGTCGATCATCGACGAGCTGGGCAGCCCGTACCTGCTCACCGCGCGGGCCAAGGGCCTGCGCGACGACGACGTACGGCGCAGGCACGCGGTGCCCAACGCGCTGCTGCCCTCGGTCACCATGATCTTCATGCACGTGGGCACGCTGCTCGGCGGCGCCATCACCGTGGAGACCGTGTACTCCTGGCCGGGCCTCGGCCAGCTCAGCTACCAGGCCCTGAAGGTGCCCGACCTGCCGCTGCTGCAGGGCACGTTCATCGTCTTCAGCGCGTCGGTGATCCTCATGAACCTGCTCGCCGACGTGATCTACCGCTTCCTCGACCCCCGGGTGCGTGCCCAGTGACCGACCACGAACCCCTCACCCTGGCCGTCGCCCCGCCGCAGGCTGAGGCCGACCCCGCGCCGCCGGTGGCCCCGGCCGCGCCGAAGCCGCGCCGCAACGGACTCGCCGGCTTCGTCCGCTCCTTCGTCCGCATCCGCTCCGGCGTCGCCGGCCTCACCATCCTGGTCGTGTTCGGCCTGCTGGCGATCTGCGCGCCGCTGTTCATCTCCGACAACGACCTCGACGTCATCAAGGTCGACGGGCCCTCCCTGCACTCCCCCACCGGCGGCTACCCGCTCGGCACCGACCAGGAGGGGCGCTCCATCCTCCTGCTGGTCATCTGGGGAGCGCGCTCCTCGCTGTCCATCGGTCTGATGGCCACGGTGCTGACGGTGGTGCTGGGCAGCGCGATCGGCCTGGTCGCCGGGCACTACGGCGGCTGGATCGGCAAGGCGCTGATGCACCTCACCGACTGGTTCATCGCGCTGCCGAGCCTGCCGCTCGCCATCTCCCTGTCGGCGGTGATCGGACAGGGCACCGCGTCCATCACGATCGCCATCGCGGTCACCAGCTGGTCCTCCACGGCCCGGCTGGTGCGGGCGCAGACCCTCGCGGTGGAGGCCAAGCCCTTCATCGAGCGGGCCAGAGCGCTGGGCGCGGGCGGCCCGCAGGTGATGCTGCGGCACGTCCTGCCGAACGTCACCCCGCTGATCCTCGTCTCCTCCACCCTGACGGTGGCCTCGGCGATCCTGTCCGAGGCGACCCTGACCTTCCTCGGTCTGGGCGACCCGACGGGCATCTCCTGGGGCGCGATGCTCAACTCGGCGCTCAGCGGCGGCGCCGTCACCTCCGGCGCCTGGTGGTACCTGTACCCGCCGGGCATCGCCATCCTGATCGTCGTCCTCGGCTTCACCCTGACCGGCCGCGCCGTGGAGACCATTCTCAACCCGAGGTCGGTGAAGACGCGTTGAACCCGATGCTGGAGGTCAAGGACCTCGCGGTCACGTATCGCGGCGGCGGGCGCACGGTGCCCGCCGTGCGCGGGGTGGACCTCACCCTGGACGCCGGGCAGACGCTCGGCCTGGCCGGCGAGTCCGGTTCGGGCAAGTCCACGCTGGCGATGAGCCTGCTGCGGCTGCTGCCGGCCGCCGCGAAGGTCACCGGCCAGGTTCTCTACCAGGGCGAGGATCTGCTCACCGCCAAGTGGAGCCGGATGCGCGCGGTGCGCTGGGCGGAGGCCTCCGTGGTCTTCCAGGGCGCGATGACCGCGCTCAACCCGGTGCACACCATCGGCGACCAGCTCGTCGAGCCGATCCTGCTGCACGGCCGCAGGGCCGGCGAGGACGGCGGCCGGATCACCGACAAGCAGGCCCGCACCCGCGCGGCCGAACTGCTGGAGTCGGTGGGCGTCCCGGCCCGTCGGATGCGCAGCTACCCGCACGAGTTCTCCGGCGGCCAGCGCCAGCGCATCATGATCGCGATGGCGCTCGCCTGCCGCCCGAACCTGATCATCGCGGACGAGCCCACGACGGCGCTCGACGTGATGGTGCAGGCCCAGATCCTGGACCTGCTGTCGGACCTCGTACACGAGGAGGGCATCGGCGTCATCATGATCAGCCACGACCTGTCCGTCCTCGGCCAGATGTGCGACCGGCTGGCCGTGATGTACGCCGGTGAACTGGTCGAGTCCGGCCCGTCCCGCCAACTCCTGGACGACCCGCGCCACCCCTACACCCGGGCGCTGTCCCGCGCCTTCCCCACCATCGGCGACCCCGCCTCCCGCAGGGCCCCAGCCGGCCTGCCCGGCGACCCGCCCGACCCGGCCGCCCTCGGCACCGGCTGCCCGTTCGCGGCCCGCTGCCCCGACGTGCACGAGATCTGCGCGACCACGCCCGCACGTCTGGTGCAGGCCGGTCCGGACCGGCTGTCGGCGTGCCTGCGGGTGCTGCCCGGTTTCCCCGACGTCGCCACGGCCCCGCCCGTGCCCGAACCCTCCGCGGAAGGAGCGCGCTCATGACCGCCACCACCACCGGCACCGTCACCGGACCCACCGCGGCCACGGCGCCCGCGCTGGAGGTCCGCGACCTGCACATCACCTATCCGCCGCGGGCCGGCCGCGGCCCCGCCCGCGCGGTGGACGGCGTCGACCTCGAACTGGGCCGCGGCGAGATCCTCGCGCTGATCGGCGAGTCCGGCTGCGGCAAGTCCACCCTGGCCCGCGCGCTGACCGGACTGGTGAAGCCGACGTCCGGGCAGGTGCTGTGCGACGGCGAGCCGCTGCGCTACACGAGCGCCGCGCTCAAGGCGCACCGCCGCAAGGTGCAGTTCGTCCTCCAGGACCCCGGCGGCGCGCTGAACCCACGGCAGAACGTCTTCGACGCCGTGGCCGAGGGGCCACGGCTGCACCGGATGCGGGACGGCCTCGAACAGCGGGTGCACACCGCGCTCTCCAAGGCGGGGCTGCGTCCGCCGGAGCAGTTCCTGTCGCGCTTCCCGCACGAGATGTCCGGCGGTCAGCAGCAGCGCGTCGTGATCGCGGGCGCGCTGGCGCTGGAGCCGTCCGTGATCGTCGCCGACGAGCCGGTGGCCTCGCTGGACGCCTCGGTGCGCGGCGAGATCCTGAAGCTCGTCCTCGACCTGCGCCGCGATCTCGGCCTGTCGTCCCTGGTGGTCAGTCACGACCTGGGCCTGGCCTGGAACATCGCCGACCGGGTGGCGGTGATGTACCTGGGCCGGATCGTCGAGGTCGGCACCGTCGAGGAGGTCCTGCTCGCGCCCCGCCACCCGTACACCAAGGCGCTCCTGTCCGTGGTGTCCGCCGAGGGCGCGCGCGGCGGGCGGCCGCAACTGCTCCAGGGCGAGCCGCCGGACCCGACGGCCGTGCCCGAGGGCTGCCGGTTCCATCCGCGCTGCCCGCTGTGGGCGGGCCTCGATGCGGCGGACCGCGCGGAGGCGGGCTGCGACCGGCGTACCCTGCCGGTGCTGCCGGCGCAGGCGCCGGCCGGCGGTCAGGCCGCGTGTCACCTCGCGAGCGTCTCGTGAACTCGACGGCGACACCCAGGACGGCACGCCGGTCCCCGCACGGCCCGCCGCTGGTCGTGCGGGACGTGGACGGCCCGCGCGAGATGGCCGACTGCGTCGCGCTGTACGAGCGGGTCATGGGCCTGCGTCCCGGCGACGGCAGCCTCAACCCGCGCCTGCTCACCGCGCTCCAGCACAACAGCGGCCTGGTCGTCGGCGCCTATCTCGACGACGACCTGGTCGGATTCACGTACAGCTTCCTCGCCCGCGAGCACGGCACGGACCGCACGAACGGCATGGACTGCTACGGGCCGCGCCTGTACCAGTACTCGCAACTCGCCGTGGTCGCGCACGAGCGCCAGGGCCTCGGCATCGGACGCCTGCTCAAGCTCGGCCAGCGCGACCGCTGTCTCGCGGAGGGCACCACGCTGATCCGCTGGGCGTACGATCCGATGCAGACCCGCAACGCCCACTTCAACCTGGACGTGCTCGGCGCGGTCGTGGACTCCTTCAAGCCCGCGATGTACGGCACCGCGGGTTTCGGCGCCGCCACCGGCGAGTCCACCGACCGCTTCATCGTCTCCTGGCACCTGGACGGCCCGGCACGCCCGGCCTGGCCCGCACCCGCCGCGCCGCCCGGCGGCCACCGCGCCGGCGAGGTCTACGACGACGGCGACGACCGGATCGTGGTCCTGCCCGACGACTGGGACCGGCTGCGGGCCGAGACCGGCCCGGAGCACGCCGCCCTGCTGCGCGCCCGGCTCACCCGCACGTTCGCCCGGCTGCTCGCCGACCGGTCGGCCGTCTCCTGCGTACGGCTGCGGGGCGGCCTCGCCGCGTACCGCTTCACCCCCAGGCCGCCGCACATGCCACGTTTCCCCGCCCCTGACCGGGCCCCGCACGGTAGGACGACCCACCCATGACCGTCACTCTCGCCGAGATCGAGCTGGCGCTGGTCCGGCTCGACCTCGTCCACTCCTTCGAGACCAGCTCGCACCGCAAGTCCCACCTGGAGCACATCGTCGTCCGCGCCACCGCCACGGACGGCAGCGTCGGCTGGGGCGAGTGCGCCTCGCCCAGCGACCCGTACTACTGCGGCGAGTCCACCTGGAGCTGCTGGCAGGTGCTCGGCGAGCACCTGGCCCCGATGCTGCTCGGCCGGCCCTGGGAACACCCCGGTGAGGCGGCCCGCCTCACCGCGAAGGTGAGCGGCAACCACTTCGCCCGCGCGGGCCTCGACATGGCCTGCTGGGACCTGTACGGGCAGCGGCAGGGCGAGCCCCTCGCGGACCTGCTCGGCGCCGAGGCCGACGCGGTGCCCGCCGGGGTGAGCCTCGGCATCGAGCCGACGATCGACGCGCTGCTCGCGCAGGTCTCCCGGCATGTCTCCGACGGCTACCGCCGCATCAAGCTGAAGATCCGTCCCGGCTGGGACCTCGAACCGGTCCGCGCCGTCCAGGCCGCCTTCCCCGGCGTCGCTCTCCAGGTGGACGCCAACACCGCCTACCGACCCGAACAGGAGGCGGTGCTCGCCGAGTTGGACGGCCGTGGACTGCTGATGATCGAGCAGCCGTACGCCGCCACCGATCTGCTCTCGCACGCCCGCCTCGCCGCGCGGCTCGACACCCCGGTCTGCCTCGACGAGTCCGTCACCACCGCGGACGTGCTGCGCACCGCACTGCACCTGGGCGCCGCCGACGTCGTCAACATCAAGGTGTCCCGGCTCGGCGGGCTCGGCCCGTCCAAGACCGTGCACGACCTGTGCCTCCAGGCCGGTGTGCCGGTGTGGTGCGGCGGAATGCACGAGTTCGGCATCGGCCGGGCCGCCAACCTCGCCCTCGCGGGCCTGCCCGGGTTCACCCTGCCCTCGGACGTCTCCGGCTCCGACAAGTACTACCGGCGCGACATCGTCACACCGCCGATCCGCGCCGTGGACGGCATGGTCGCCGTGCCCCGCTCCCGCCCCGGCATCGGCCTGGACGTCGACGTCGAGGAACTGGCGCGGCACACCGTGCGCACCTGGAGGATCCGTCCGGGCGCCCACCTCACCGCCCCGAAGGAGCAGGCAGCATGAAGGTCCTGATCTCGGCCGACATGGAGGGCGTCACCGGCGTCACCTTCCCCGACGACTGCGAGCCCGGCCACCCCAGATGGGAGTACCACCGGCGCTTCCTCACCGACGACGTCAACGCCGCGATCGCCGGTCTCGCGGCCGCCGGCGCCACGGAGATCCTCGTCAACGAGGCCCACGCCGACCAGCGCAACCTGCTGCTCGACCGGCTCGACAGGCGGGCCACGCTGCTCATCGGCACCCACAAGCCGCTCGGCATGATGGAGGGCGTCGACCGCTCCCCCGACGCGGTCGCCTTCGTCGGCTACCACACCGGAGCAGGCCAGCCCGGCGTCCTCGCGCACACCTATCTGCCCAACACCATCACCGCGGTCCGCATCAACGGCGAACCGGCCTCCGAGGGCCGCATGAACGCGCTCCTCGCCGACGAGTACGGCGTCCCGGTGATCCTCGTGACCGGTGACGACCTGGCCTGCGAGGACGCCCGCGGCTGGGCGCCGCACGCCGCGCACGCCGTGGTCAAGACCTGCGTGGACCGCTACTCCGCGATCTGCCTGCCGCCGGAGCTGAGCGCCGCCCGGATCACCGAGGCCGCCCGCGAGGGCCTCACCGCCCTGCCCGCCCCCACCGGCGCGATCGCCCCGCCCGCCGAGGGCTACACCTACGAGGTCTCCTTCGACGCCGCCCACCTCGCGCCCGCCGCCTGCTACATCCCCGGAATCGTCCAGACCGACCCGCTGACCGTGCGGTTCACGCTGCCGACGATGTACGAGGCGATCCGCTGCTTCCGCGCGCTGACCCGGGTCGTCACCTCGGCCGTGGAGAACTGCTATGGCTGAGCCGACCGAACTGCTCGCTCTCTCCCGCACGTTCGGCGACCCCGTCCTCGAACGCTGGGAGCGCCTGGTCTCGTTGGAGACGCCCTCGGCGGACGCCGACCGCACGGCCGTGTTCGGCAGGGAACTCGCCGCGGGCCTCGCCGCCACGGCGGACCGGATCGAGCACCCGCCGGGGCCGGGCGGCGACCACCTGGTGGCGCACTGGAACGGCCGCGGGACACCGTCCCCGGACGACGGTGCGCCCCCCGGGCACACCCTCCTGGTGGCCCACAGCGACACCGTCTTCCCGGCCGGCACGGCCGCCCGGCGGCCCTTCACGCTCGCCGAGGACGGCGACACGGTCACCGGCCCCGGCGTCTTCGACATGAAGGGCTCCCTGGTCGCGGTCGAACTGGCCATGGACCTGCTCGCGCGCACCGGTGCCGCGCCGAGACGCCCGGTCCGCATGGTGGTGGTCAACGACGAGGAGATCGGCAGCCCCGACGGCAGCCGTCTGGTCGCCCGGCACGCCGAGGGCGCCCGTGCGGTGCTCGGCCTCGAACCGCCGCTGCCCGGCGGCGCGTTGAAGATCGGCCGCCGGGGCGTGGCCCGCGTCCTGCTCAGCGTGCGGGGGGTCAGCGCCCACGCCGGGCTCGACGCCGCCCTCGGCGTCTCCGCGATCGACGAACTCGTCGACCAGCTCGCCGCGTTGCGGGCCACGGCCGCCTCCTTGCCGGACGCCGCGCTGAACGTCGGCACCGTCACGGGCGGCACCCGGGCCAACGTGGTCGCCGACCACGCCGAGGCGGAGATCGGCCTGCGGTACGCCACGCCCGAGACCGAACAGGCCCTGCTGAAGGCCGTACTGGAACCGACGCCGGTCCGGCAGCGGGCCCACCTGTCCACCCGGAGACTGTCCCACCGCCCGGCCTGGGCGATGGACCCCGGCAACCCCCTGGCCGCCGAACTCGTGGCGCTGGCGGGCACGTTGGACCTGGAACTGCCGCTCGGTTCCTCCGGCGGCGCGGGCGACACCAACCTCACCGGCGCGCTCGGCATCCCGACCGTCGACGGGCTCGGACCGGCGGGCGCGGGCGCACACGGCGAGGACGAACACGCCTCGCTGTCGTCCTTGCTGGAGCGGGCGGCCCTCATCGCGGCCTTCCTCCAGTCGCACTGACCGACGGCCTTCGTCCGCCCCGTCGCCGCCCGCAGCCGCAGGGGGCGTGAGAACCCCGCGCCCGCCCCACACCTCGGCCCGCCCGCCGGGCCGCACCCTTCACCTTCACCCCCAAGGAGTCCCATGCCCACGCTCACCCTGCCCCCGGCGGGACTCGTCCGCCCCGCGGCACCCCGTCCCGGTGACCGTGTCGCCGTCATCGCCGCCAGCGGCCCGCCCAACCAGGAGAACCTGGAGGTCGGCCTCGAATCGCTGCGCGGGCTCGGCCTGAAGCCCGAGGTCTTCGCCTCGGCGCGGGCGGGCGGCGAGTACCTCGCCGGAGACGACGCCCTGCGCGCCCGCGACCTCACCACGGCGCTCACCGATCCGGCGTTCACGGCCGTCTTCTGCGCGTCCGGCGGCTACGGCGCCCAGCGGACCCTCGAACTGGTCGACTGGGACGCCGTCGGCACCCCCACCCCGCGCACCGTCATCGGCTTCTCCGACGTGACGGCGCTGCTGGAAGCGGTGGCCGTGAAGCTGGGCTGGACGGGACTGTTCGGCCCGATGCCCGCCATCCGCGGCTTCCACCCCGGGCGGGCCGACTTCGACGCACTCGCCGCCCTGCTCACCGACCCCGCCTCGGTGAAGGAGCTGCGCTTCCCCGACTCCCGTCCGCTGGTGGGCGGTTCGGCCGAGGGCGTCACCCTGGGCGGCACGGTCACGCTGCTGGCCTGCTCGCTGGGTACCGGGACGTCGCTGCCGGCGCGCGGCGGCATCGTCCTGCTGGAGGACGTCGACGAGGAGACCTTCCGCCTCGACCGCTTCCTCACCCAGCTGCGCCGCGCCGGCTACTTCGACGGCGCCGCCGGCATCGTCTGCGGCACCTTCACCGACTGCGGCACCCGCGAACGCGTCGAGGAACTGCTGCACGACCGGCTCGGCGACCTCGGCATCCCGGTCCTGGCCGGCGCGGACATCGGCCACGGCGTCCCGCAGCAGACGTTCCCGGTCGGCACCCGGGCCCGCCTCGACGCGGACGCGGGCGTCCTGACGTTCCTGGACCCGGTGCTCGCCTGACCGGCCACGCGAACGGAACCGACAGGGCGGGGAGCGGGCCAAAGGGTCCGCTCCCCGCCCTTTTCGCACCTCCGACGGGCCGCCGACCACCATCACCCGGGCGACGGCGCCGTGTTCAAGAGTTGACGCCATCTCAGGTCGGCGGCGAGCCCGCAGTTCGCGTCCGCGTACGGCAAGCGGATACCTCTTTCTCGGCGAACCCAGAGCCGCGGGACACCCCGCCCTCGAAGCACCCGGGACCGCGGGACACCCCGGCCAAGCGCCCGGTCCGACCCGCCGGATCGGTCCGACCCGGCCACCCAGGTCAACCTCTCCCGCCCGTCCTCGCAGGCCATCACCCTGCATGGACCGATCAAGGCGAGGCTCCAGAACACCACCACCGCGCACCGGGCACACCCCGCCTGCCGCACTCGCTCGCCCTCACCGCCGTACCCCGGCGGCCGTGATCCCACGCGACCCGCGGCGGGACTTTCGCATCTGCGATCCTTCCGTGACGCGGCCCGCCGCCCCGCTCCGTCGAGGGAGACCCACCCTCGCGCATTTCCCTCGACGACGGGCGACACCCGACGGCCCCTCAAATCCCCTTTGCTGCACGCTCATTGACGCCCCCCACCCGCGGTGATTCACTTCGTGGCTGAGAGCGCTCTCAGAGATCGGGGGCCAGTTGACGGCCCCGTCCATTCACCCTATGCAGGGAGAGCCGTGTCCATGATTCCCTCTCGTCGTGGTGTGCTGCGCGGGGCGGCCGCCGCGTCGGTGCCGCTGATCAGCGGTATCTGCTCAGGACCGGCGTTCGCGTCGACCACCGCCGACTCGCACGGGTCCGGCGGAGGCCCCGGCGGGGCCCACGCCACGCTCGGCCCGAACGTCATCGTCTTCGATCCGTCCATGAGCGACGCGTCGATTCAGGCCAAGGTCGACGCCGTGTTCGCCGTCCAGGAGTCCAACCAGTTCGGCGACGAACGCTTCGCCCTGGCCTTCCTGCCGGGCACCTACACCGTCGACATCAACGTCGGCTTCTACACCCATGTCCTGGGCCTGGGCGCCAGCCCCTCCGACGTGGTGATCAACGGTCATGTCACCGTCGACGCCCAGTGGTTCGACGGCAACGGCACCCAGAACTTCTGGCGGGCCGCGGAGAACCTGACCATCGTGCCGCCGGACGGACTGGAGCGCTGGGCGGTCGCCCAGGCCGCCCCGATGCGCCGCGTCCACATCAAGGGCAACATCACCCTGTGGCCGAGCCCGCCCGGCAACCAGTGGTCCAGCGGCGGCTTCCTCGCCGACAGCGTGGTCGACGGGTACGTCGAGTCCGGCTCCCAGCAGCAGTGGCTCTCCCGCAACGACACCTTCGGCAGCTGGAACGGCTCCAACTGGAACATGGTGTTCGTCGGGACCCAGGGCGCCCCCGCGCAGTCCTTCCCGACGCCGCCGTACACCACCGTCGACCGCACCCCCGTGATCCGGGAGAAGCCGTTCCTCACCGTGGACCGCCACGGCTCCTACCAGGTGTTCGTGCCCGCGCTGCGCACCAACAGCACCGGCACGACCTGGGCCGGCGGCCCGGCCAAGGGACACACCATCCCGCTCTCGCAGTTCCATGTCGCCTCCCCCGGCGACTCGGCCGCGACGATCAACCGCGCCCTCGCGTCCGGCAAGCACCTCCTGTTCACGCCGGGCATCTACGACATCTCCGCGCCGCTGCGCGTGAACCGGCCCGGCACCGTGGTCCTCGGCCTCGGCCTGACCACCCTGCGCTCCACGCACGGCAACACCGTGATCGAGGTCGCCGACGTCCCCGGCGTCACCCTCGCCGGGCTGCTCTTCGAGGCGGCCTCCCGGCACACCCCGGTCCTGCTGCGGGTCGGCGACGGCTGCGGCCGGCGCCGGCACGACACCGACCCGACCGTGCTGTTCGACATCGTCGCCCGGATCGGCGGCGCGCTCGCCGGGGGCGCCGGCGTCAGCGTCCAGATCGACAGCAACGACGTGGTCCTCGACCACCTCTGGCTCTGGCGCGCCGACCACGGCCTGGACGGCACCGTGGGCTGGACGGTCAACCCCGCCGACAGCGGCATCGTGGTCAACGGCGACCACGTCACGGCGTACGGGCTGTTCGTCGAGCACTTCCAGAAGTACGAGGTGAACTGGCAGGGCGAGCACGGCCGCACGTACTTCTTCCAGAACGAGCACCCCTACGACGTCCCCACCCAGACCGCGTGGCGGCACGGCTCCACCCTCGGCTACGCCGCCTACAAGGTCGGCGACCACGTGCGCGACCACCACGCCTGGGGCCTGGGCAGCTACTGCTACTTCAACCTCAACGCGGACATCTACACCGACTGCGCGTACGAGGTCCCCGACACCCCCGGCGTCGTCTTCACCGACCTGATGACGGTCTGCCTCAACGGGGCCGGTGGCGGCGGCATCCTGCACGCCATCGACAAGGCCGGCGACCCGGTCCAGAACGGCTTCGCCACGTACTACATGAAGTCGTACTCGAACGGCGTCGCCGGCGCCTGACATCCGGGAACACGACAGGCGCCCGGGTGGCGACGTGGCCACCGGACCGTGCACGGCGGCGGGTACGCCGGCGCCGGGCGGGCCGTGCGACGGTCCGCCCGGTCGGTCCGGGGCCTCCTCGTCACCGTGTACACACGAAGGCGGAGGCACTGTCCGGGTCGCCGGTGCGGTAACGGGGCCACCGCGGATAGGCGCACAGGGGACGGGTCCGGTCGTGGAGCGTGTCCGTCACGACCGGGTTCGTCGGCGCCTTTCCCTGCTCGGACCAGTCTTCGAGCGCGGAGACCGAGTCCCATGCGGCCGCGAACGCCGGCGTGCCGAAGTTCGCGTGGTTCGCCCCGGGAACGACGTAGTACCGCAGGAACGTGCCCGTCGTCCGGGGGCCCAGGAGGCCGCGTACCCGCGCGTAGTAGTCGGTCGTGGAGAGCGGGGAGACGAGTTCGTCCGCGGCGCCGTGGAGCAGGATCAGCTTCCCGCCCGCGCGGGCGAACGGCCCGAGATCCGTGTCGTTGCGATCCTCGACCGTGGACAGACGGCTGATCCGGTCGAGCCATTCCCCAGGGTGGCGGGGGTCCACGTCGAGGCCGCTGTGGTCCGGGTCCCGCGTCAGGAAGTACTTGACCCACTGGTCCCAGTACTGGAACCCGTAGCCGCTCGTCACCGGCATGGGATCGGCCGGCGCGGTGGTGCCGAACCCGAGGAACGGGGTCCGCATGTCCGCTCCCGCGAGGAACGGGAACCCCGGGTACCCGGTCTCACCGCTGGCGATCCGGTACGGCCACCTGAACGGTGAGGACAGGGCGACGACCGCGCCGATCTGGGGGTCCGACAGGCAGCCCGGACCGGTGTCGGTGCCGCCGGGGCAGCGCAGGACGTGCGGATCGAAGTGGCAGCCGGACGGGTCCGAGACGACGCCGTCCTCGACCCCGTCCAGACCGTCGCAGGCCCTCACGACACGGTCGTGGAGGAGAGTCTGCTTCTCCGGGCCGGGGAAGGCGCCCGGGCGGGACAGCACCTGCGCCAGATACCCCAGGTCCAGGCCCTCGCTGAGGTTGTTCCAGGCGGGAAAGGCCGAGATCACCCCGTCGAACGCCCGCGGCCACCGCTGTGCGACGACGAGACCCTCACGGCCACCGGTCGAGCCTCCGGAGAAGTAGACCTCGGCGGGGTCCGTTCCGTAGGCGTGCCGGATGAGGAACAGGCTCGCGTCGCGCGTCTTCTTGAGCGCGTCACCGGCGGCGAAGTTGTCCAGGGCCTCGTCGTTCACGCCGAACGAACCGTCCAGGGACGGAGGGGAGGCCGGGTTCTGCCGATGGCCCGAGTCACTGGCGAAGGTCGCGTAGCGCCGGGCCAGCGGAACCGGCTGGTCCGCGGGGCCGAACGGCACGTTCTCCGCCAGGTCGGGAATCGTGCCGTCGAAGCCGCCGCCACCGAACATCATCGCCTTGCGGTTCCAGTCGTACGGCAGGTCGACGCGCATCCTGATGTCGGGCGCGGACGGGTCGACGGGGAAGAGGTCGGCGTCGGCCCGGCAGTACGTGACCGTCCGGCCGCTGACCTGAGCGGTCTCGACCGAGACCGACTCGACGAGGCCGCCGGTCGTCGGCAGGCTCATGGCCGAGGCGGGAATCCGCATCCCGGCCAGTGCGGCGCACTGCGGAACGGTCGCCGCGCGGCCGGGCACGGGCGGGCTCCCGGCGACGGGTCCCGCCCCGAGCAGGGGCAGCACGCCCGCCAGCAGAATCAGGGTGCTCGGCACGCCGGACCGGCGGGTCCTGGTGCCCTGTGCCGGTGTTGCGCTCACGGTCACTCCTCGGCTGTTCGGAGCTCTGCAGCTCGTCGGCGGGGACCGCCGCCGCTCACGCGGTCCCCTCGGGTCGCCCGGCACCGGTCCTTTCCGTACGGCCGCACCGCGTCAGCGGTAGAGATGGGTGCCCGGGACGGCGTCCGGATCGGCACGGACCTCGGCGGTGTTCGTCTCGGGCAGGAACCACGCGCAGAGGGTGGTGATCAGCCCCATGCACGCGATGTAGCCGGCCACCGGCAGGGTGCTTCCGGTCCTCGCGATCAGCGCCGTCATGAGAAACGGTGTGCTGCCGCTGACGGCGATCGCGGAGAGCTGGTAGGCCAGCGACGCGCCCGAGTAGCGGACGCCGGGCGGGAACAGCTCGCCGAGGAAGCCTGCGATGGGGCCGTAGGTGAGGCACTGGAACAGGAATCCCACCGTGATCGCGATGAAGATCAGCGGCAGGGACGCGGTGTCGATGAGCCCGAAGTAGGGGAAGGCCCAGACCACGACCCCGAGGCCGCCGACCAGGATCAGGGGCCGGCGGCCCATCCTGTCCGACAGGTGGCCGGACCAGGGGAGGACGACGAGCATCGCCACCGAGCTGGTCAGCACCACCGCGAGGAGCGGGTTGCGCTCGATGCCCAGCGTGTCCGTGCCGTAGCTGAGGAGTCCGGAGATGCTGACGTAGAAGAGGCTGTTGGTGGCCGAGAGGAGGCCGCAGCCGAGCAGGATGGTCCGCCACCGCTCGCGCACCACCTGGACCAGCGGGGCCCGGACCACCGCGTCCTGCGACTGTGCCGCCTCTCGCTGCAGTTCGCGGAACTCGGGCGTGTCCTCCACCTTGGTCTGGATGTGGAGAACCACCAGGAACATCACGGCGCTGGCCAGGAAGGGTATGCGCCAGCCCCAGCCGAGGAACGCGTGGTCCGGCAGCAGACCGCTCGCGGTCACGAAGATCAGGTTCGAGACGATCACGGCGACGGGGACGCTGGTCTGACCGAACGTCCCCGCGAAGCCCCGCCGTTTGGGACCGGCCGACTCGGTGAGCAGGAGCATGATGCCGCCCCACTGGCCGCCCGCTGCGAGCCCCTGCACGAAGCGCAGGAGGACCAGCAGGGCCGGTGCCCACGCACCGATGGTCGCCGCGCCGGGAAGACACCCGATCAGGAACGTGGCGGCCCCCATGACGGCCAGGCAGGTCACCACGACCGGCTTGCGTCCGTGCATGTCACCGAGGTGTCCGGCCAGCACCCCGCCGATCGGACGGGCCACGAACCCCGCCCAGAACGTGCTGAAGGCGAGGAGGGTCCCCGTCACGGCCGAGGAGTGCGGAAAGAAGACATGGGGGAACACCAGCGCGGCCGCGGTGCCGTAGAGGAAGAAGTCGTACCACTCCATCGAGCTGGCGATGAGACCGGCGGCCAGCAGCCTGCGGGAGACCGGGCGTCGGGGGGTGTGCGTTCCGGCGCCGGGGAGGCTGCCGGACTGCCCTTCGGGTTGTGCGAGCGGAGTTGCCATGGGTGCCGCCTTCGTCCATAGCGGTGGCAGGGGATCGCCGTTACATTAGGGCGCCGTTGAGCTGTGGTTGAGGTGTGCTTCCCCCACACCTCACGCCGATGCGGTGGGTGTTTTCTCCACCTCGTGCCGAGGAGGGATGGCGCTGTGTTCAGCGACCCCGGTGGCGGAGCAGGGCTGTGTTCGCTCGCGCGTCGCGAGCGCGAACTGGCGTCGTTGTACGAGACCGCCAAGTCGCTGACCGCGCTGGGCGAGCCCGACGAGGTGCTCCAGTCGATCGTCCGTCACGCCTACGACCTGATCCGTACGGAGTTCACCTATCTCTCGCTGGTCGGCGCCGACGGCCTGCTGTCGGTCAGGGCGTCGCAGGGAGCGGTGTCGGCCGCCTTCCTGGAGGGGGGCATACCGACCGACGTGGGGCTGGCCGGGAAGGTGCTGGCCTCCCGGACACCGCACTGGGTGCGGCACTACGCGACCGCGACCGTCATCGATCACGATCCGGACCTCGACCGCGTGATCACCACCGAGGGAATCGTCGCGCTGCTCGGCGTGCCCCTGGTCGTCCGAGGGCGGGCGGTGGGCGCCCTGTTCGCCGCGGACCGGTCCGAACGGGCCTTCCACGCCGACGAGATCGCGCTGCTGGGCGCGTTCGCCGATCACGCCGCGGTCGCCCTCGACAACGCCCGCCTGTACGAGGCGAGCCGGACGGCTCTGCGGGAGCTGCAGATCGCGTACGGGCGGATCGAGGAGCACATGACCGTCGTGGAGCGTGCTCAGGCGATCCACGAGGCCCTGACCGGTGTGGTCCTGCGGGGCGGGACGCCGGGCGACGTGACCCAGCTTCTCGCCGATCAGCTGGGCGGGAGCGTGACCCTCCTCGACCCGTACGGCGCGGCTCGGGTGCGCCGGGAATCGGCGTCGAGCCCGTGCCCGACCGCGACGGGGACCGGCCTGGCCGACGCCGTGGAGGACGCGCGCCGCTCGGGCCGCAGCACGACGACGGTGGACGCCGCCGCGGTGGCCCACAGCGTGGCGTCGATCCAGGCGGGCGACAGCTACCTCGGCGCGCTGGTGTGGACCCGGGAGCCGGTCCCCGGCCACGGAGTCCCGCACGAGACGGACCTGCGGACGCTGGAGCGGGCCACGCACATCCTCGGGCTGCTCATCCTCAAGGAACGGGCCGTCGCCGAGGCGGGCGAGCGCCTGAGCGGAGAACTCCTGACCGAACTCATGGTCGCAGGCCCCGGGATCAGCCCCGCCCAGCGGGCCCGCGCACAGGCCCGTGACATCGACACCGAGCGGCTGGACCTGGTGCTGGTCGCGGACTCGGCAACGTTGTCATCGACCGAACTCGCGCGTCGTCTGCACGACTTGGCGCGGGCCCGCTGCGGTCTGGCCGGCGAGCATCTGGGCCGGGCCACGATGATCCTGCCGAGCACCGACGACGAGCGCACCGCCGAGGAGGTCCACCGTGTGCTGCGCCGGACGCTGGGCGGCCCCGTCGCCGTCGTCGCGGAACGGGTGGTCCGTCAGGACTGGGCCCGCGCCTTCTCGCTGGCCGGCCGCTGCGGCGCCGTGATGCGGGCGATCGGGCACACCGACCTGGGCGCCACGACGGGCCGGTACGCCCTCTACGCCATGATCTTCGACTCCGAACGGGCGGGTGAGCTCGACCGCTTCATCTCCGACTCCATCGGCCCGCTGCTCGAATACGACCGTCGGCGCGGCACCGACCTGGTGGACACCCTCAGCACTTACTACGTCCATCGCGCCAATGTGGCCGCGACCGCAAGGGCGTTGTACGTGCACGTCAACACGCTGCTCAAACGGCTGGATCGCGCCGACAGCGTCCTCGGCCTCGACTGGCGCCGCGCGAACGACCTGGAACTCCAGCTCGGGCTCCGGCTGCACCGGCTCAGAGGGATCGCGACCGGTTGAAGACTTGACCGTATTGGTCTGGTCCAATAATCTCTGGCCCGCACAGAACTACACAGGGCTCAACACCCCCAGCCGTCAACCCAGTTGATGATGCAGCCGCCGGCTGGAGGAGAGCCCGGCCGTCCACCGAGGACCCGCCCGGCCGTGGCGGCCCCCGGTCGGCGGCGCCTTCGCCCCGCTCGTCGCCATCCAGGAACCACACACGCACCTGCGTTTCCCACCGCCGACACCGATCACTGCAGGCGACGGGGCGAACGACGCGATCATGTCTCTTCTCCGGAGGCCACACCCATGCAACTGATCCCCCCACGAGAGCCGCGCGCGTGGAAGAGAGCGCTCTCACTGATTCCCGTGGTCCTGATGACGGTGGCGGCCACCGTCACGACGACCCTCGAAGCCCAAGCGGCGGTGCCCGCCACGCCCTCGGGCTTCACGCTCACCTGGAGCGACGACTTCAACGGCGCGTCCGGCACCGGCATCGACCAGAGCCTGTGGAAGTACGACACCGGGCCGGGCAGCAGCTTCGGCACCGGTGAGATCGAGACCATGACCAACAGCACCTCGAACGTCTACTACGACGGTCAGGGTCATCTGGTGCTGCAGGCGCTGCACTCGGGCTCCGACGCGAAGAGCGGCTGGACCTCCGGGCGTGTGGAGACCCAGTCGGCCTCCTTCGGCGCCGACGCCGGCGGTGTCGTACGCATCGAGTCCGTGCTCCAGCAGCCCGACGTCAGCACCGCGAACGGCGCCGGGTACTGGCCGGCGTTCTGGATGCTCGGCGCGCCGCTGCGCGACGGAGTGACCTGGCCCAAGTCGGGCGAGGTCGACATCATGGAGGACATCAACGGCCGCAGCTCCGTCTTCAGCACCCTGCACTGCGGCGTGAACCCGGGCGGCCCGTGCAACGAGTCGACCGGCATCGGCTCGGGCGAGCGCGCCTGTTCGGGCTGCCAGACCGGCTTCCACGACTACGCGGCGGAGATCGACCGCTCGGTGTCGCCGGAGCAGATCCGGTTCTACCTGGACGGGACCAACTTCTTCACCATCAGCGCCAACCAGGTGGACGCCACGACCTGGTCCGACGCCGTCGACCACCCGTTCTTCATCATCTACGACCTGGCCATGGGCGGCGGCTTCCCCGACGCCTTCGGCGGCGGGCCGACCTCGTCCACGGTCTCCGGCGGCAAGCTGGTCATCGACTCGGTGGCCGTCTACAACAAGGCCGCGGGCTCCGGGGGCGGCAGCGGTTCGGTGACGGGCCAGACCATCACCGGTCCGGGCGGCAAGTGCGTGGACGTGTCCGGTGACGACACCGGCGGCGACGGCACCGCGGTCCAGCTCTGGGACTGCCAGTCGGCGGCCAAGGACCAGCACTGGACCTGGAGCGGCCAGACCCTGCAGACCCTGGGCAAGTGCCTGGACATCGCCGGCGGCGCCAGCGCCAACGGCACCAAGCTCCAACTGGCCACCTGCAACGGCGGCGGCTACCAGAACTGGGTGCGCCAGAGCGACGGCTCCCTGCGCAACCCGACCACCGGCCGGTGCATCGACTCCCCGTCGGGTGCCACCGCGAACGGCACCCGCCTGCAGATCTACGACTGCAACGGCTCCACCGCCCAGCAGTACGCCATCGGGACCCCGATCTACGGACCGGGCAGCAAGTGCGTGGACGTGGCGGGCGACGACACCGGCGGCGACGGCACCGCGGTCCAGCTCTGGGACTGCCAGCAGGCCACCTCGCTCGACCAGAAGTGGACCTGGAACGGCCAGACGCTGCGCACGCTGGGCAAGTGCCTGGACATCGCCGGCGGGGTCAACGCCAACGGCACCAAGCTCCAGCTGGCGACCTGCAACGGCGGCGGCTACCAGAACTGGGTCGCCAACTCCGACGGTTCGATGTCCAACCCGACCACCGGCCGGTGCATCGACTCCCCGTCGGGCGCCACCGCGAACGGCACCCGCCTGCAGATCTACGACTGCAACGGCTCCGCCGCGCAGAAGTTCGCGCTGGCGTGAGCATGGCTCCGGGCGCCGCGTGCACCGCGGCGCCCGGGGTGACGTGAGAGGGGCCCGGCTGATGCCGGGCCCCTCTTTCGCGACGGGGGGCAGCGGGTGGACCGGCGGCCTGCGGACCATGAGTCCGGCGAGCCGCCGATCCGCTCCACCCCGCGTCGGCGATGTCACGGCGCACAGGCCCCTGCGGGCCGGTGGCGGACGTCAGCCGCGGACGATGTTCTCCGCCTGGGGGCCCTTCTGGCCCTGCGTGACGTCGAAGGTGACCGGCTCGCCCTCGATCAGCTCGCGGTAACCGTTGCCGGAGATGTTCGAGTAGTGGGCGAAGACGTCCGGGCCGCCGCCGTCCTGGGCGATGAAGCCGAAGCCCTTCTCGGAGTTGAACCACTTCACGGTGCCGCTGGCCATACTGCGTCCTTCGATCTTGCCGGGTTTGCCGGCCGGGATGATAAGCGGGTTTTCCCTTGACGAGAAAGGCCCGGCGTCCGTCCTACCCCGACAAGGGTGGCTCTATTCGATCATCCTTAGACGAGTCCGGCAAGGCCCCGGGAGCACGGCCTGCCGACACCGCCGACTTCGCACCCGTGACCGTGGGCGCGCCTCGGGGCGGCGGACGGCGCCGCACGGAGGGTCAGGCGGGGCGCTTCTCGCCCACTCCCGCGTACACCCAGTACTGCGACGGGTTCTCCGGAATCTCGTCCTGCGGGCCGGGGCGCCACAGGGGGACGTAGACGAGTCCGGGGTCCACCAGGTCGAAGCCGTCGAAGAGTTCGCCGATCTCGGCCCGGGACCGGGCGGTGACCGGGGAGGTGGCCCGGGAGCTGTACAGCTGCCCGACGGCCGCCGCCGTCTCCGGGCGGTCCTCGTCGGTGGCGTGGGTCAGCGCGAGCCAGCTGCCGTCGGGGACCGCGTCCCGGTAGGCCGCCACGATCTTCGCCGGGTCCTCCTCACGGGTGATGAAATGCATGATCGTGATCATCAGGACCGCGACCGGCTGGTCGAAGTCGATGAGTTCACGCACCTGCGGTGCGGACAGCACGTCCGCGGGCCGGCGGATGTCCGCCGCGACGATCGCCGCGTCCGGGTTCCCGGCGAGCAGGGCCTCGCTGTGCGCGACCGCGACGGGGTCGTTGTCCACGTAGACCACTCGGGTACCGGGACTGAGCGACTGAGCGGCCTCGTGGACGTTGCCCTGGGTGGGGATGCCGGAGCCGAGGTCGATGAACTGGCGGACCCCACGCTCGACGAGGAAGCGCACCGCGCGCTGGAGGAAGGCCCGGTTGGCGCGGGCCAGCGTGCGCACCTGCGGATCGATCGCGGTGAACGCGGCGACCGCCTCGCGGTCTATGGCGAAGTTGTGCTCGCCGCCCAGCATGGCGTCGTACATCCGGGCGACACTCGCCTTGTACGGATCGACGCCCTGCGGCAGTCCGGCCTCGTCCTGCATCACAACTCCCGTAGGTTACGGCTGACTTGACTATGCATCATATAGTTGCCGATGGCACGATCCGCCGCACCCGGCTGCTGCCGAACGCCCCACGAGCCCGACACCCCGGCCGGCTCCCCCCGGAAGGCGACGAACACTGCGGAACACAGAACGCGGCACGCCCGACGAACCGCCTCCCCCTGCCTCGTCGCCTTCCCCCGGCGTATCGCCTCCCCCTGCCTCATCACCCCTCCTGGCCCGCTTCTCCCCCGCGGCCGACGCCATCGGATCCGAACTGGACCTGCACCTCACCGGCCGCCATGTCGTCCACGCCCTCACCCCGGGCTTCAGCGACGCGGCCTCGGTGTACCTGCTGCAGCACTGGCTGCGGGAGGAGAGCGCGAGCGCCCCGCTCGACCCGCCGCAGATCGAGGCGCGCCGGCTGGCCCTGCGGATCGGTCTCGGCAGCTCCGAGGAATGGGACCACCTGCTGCCCATAGGGGAGACGATCGTGTTCCCCAAGGACACGCCCTACGCCCGCGCCGTCGCCGACGGACGGACCCAACTCCTCGACTCCGTGGACCCGCACACGTTCGACCGGCTGCGGCTCACCGATCCCGACGACCCTGGGCTGCGCGGCCTGCTGCGCACCGCCTCCTTCCTCATCGTCCCGCTGCACCTGCGCGGCGCGGCGATCGGGTTCATCGCCTGCACCCGGGGGCCGGACCGCGCCCCGTTCAGCCACGGCGAGGCCGTCGCCCTGGAGTCGCTCGCCGCGCGTACGGGCGTGGCCCTCGACAACGCCCGCCGCTACGAGCGGGAACGCCGCACCGCGCTGTCCATCCGCCGAAGCCTGCTGCCCGAGACCGGCCAGTCCTTCGACGGATGCCGGGTCGCCCACGCCTGTCGCCCGGCCGGTGAGGACAACGTTATCGGGGGCGACTGGTACGACGTGGTGCCCCTCGCGGGCCGCAGGCTCGCCATGATCGTCGGCGACGCCATGGGACACGGCCCGGAGGCCGCCGTCGCGATGATCCAACTGAGGACCGCCGTACGGACGCTGGCCACCCTGGACATCGAACCCGCCGAAATGATGCGCCGGCTCGACACGGTCGCCTCGGACACGCCCGGCGCGTCCTTCGCGACCTGCGTCTACGTCGAGTGGGACGCCGACCGGCAGACCTGCACCCTCGTCGGTGCCGGCCATCCCCCGCCGCTGGTACGCCCGTTGAAGGGTCCGGCCGTACCGGTGTCGCTCAAGAGCGCGGGACTGCCCCTCGGACTGGGCACCGCCCGCTACGAACCCACGGTGCTCCACATCACCGAGCCGACGCTGCTCCTCCTCTACAGCGACGGGCTGGTGGAGTCCCGCACCCATGACATCGACGAGGGCATCGACCGGCTCGCCGCCGCCCTCGACGCGGCCGTCGCACTCGATGCAGCTGTCGCCCTGGACGCCGCGCACGCCGTCGCACCCGCCGCCCTGTCCGCCGTGTGCAGCCAACTCCTGGGCGACGTACAGCCCATGCAGCGGACCGACGACCGGACGCTGCTTCTCGCCGCACTGGGGCCGGACGGACCCCCACCGGCCGCGCGGGCCCGGCGTCCCGCGGTCGCCGCAAGGAACCGGGAGGCGGATCCGCCGGAGTGAGCCGGTGCTACCTGATCGAGGGGGCGACCGGCCCCTGGGCGATCAGGACGTCGGCCGCGTGGTGCCAGCCGAGTGACGCGTAGAGGCGCCGGCCCTCCTCGCTGGCGATGAGCAGACCGGTACGGGCGCCCTGGGACACGGCGCTCTCCGCCAGAGCACTCATCATGGCGCGGCCCAGGCCGCGGCGGCGGTGCGCCGCGTCCGTCTCGATGCGGTCGGCGATCGCGTGGGCGCCGACCACGGCCATGGTGCCGCGCGCCGCGAGCTCTCCGGAGGCGTCATGGAGGGAAACAACGGTGACCGGCCCGTCCGTGCGGACCTCACGCTCGTACGGCGCCGCGGGCCCGTACTTCGGGTGCTCGGTCAGATCGGTCGTCATGAAGCACTCGGAGCGGAAGACCAACTCCAGTCCAGCGGCGGCGACGACGGCTTCGACGGCGACCGGGCGCAGGGTGGGGACCGTGAGCCAGGTGGTCCGTGTGGCGGCGGCCACGCCTGCCGCCAGCCGTGCCACGGACTCGGGCTGCTCATCCGCTCGGAGCGCGAACACCTGCACGTCCCGGCCGGGTTGACGGCACTCGGACCGCAGGCCGTCCCCGGCCGGCTCGATCGCCTCGGCCTCGGGCAGGGAGCGGGCCTCGGTCCAGCCGTTCACCCAACGCCGTATCAGCTCTGGTTCGATCTTCGTCATCCGGCGATTAGACCATGACCGCGTACGGTGGGGGGTGAGCGGCCATCCCCCGTCGAGGGCTGCGCCCCGGCACCGCGGTCCGCAGACTGGGACCATGCCGAAGCCCGACGTACGAGCGCTTTTCGATGCCACCGGCGTCGTCCGTCTCTCTGGTGCGTTCACCGCGGACGAGGCGTCCGCCATGCGCCACGCGATGTGGCGGCACGCCGAACACCAGGCGGGGCTGCGGCCCACCGACCCCGCCTCCTGGGCGGACTCGCCCGTACTGAACTGGCGGGGTCTCACCCGTGATCCGGTGTTCACGCCGCTCGCGGACAACCCGCCGGTGAGCGACGCCCTGGACGCGATCTTCGGGACGCCGCTACCGCAACGCCTTGCCGGCGCCGGTCGGCGCGGGCAGGGAGAACTGGCGCGCGTTCATGCGCCATCAGCCCTGGCCGGCCCGCCTTCTCGACGGCGCCGGCCTCCCGGACGGCGGTCGGCCGCTGGTCGGCGAGGCGGGTGTGATCGACGGAGTCCCGGTCGAGGTCATCGAGTTGACCGGACTGCCGGGTGACGTCGTGATCACCCACTCACACGTGTTTCACGCGCGCTCGCCCAACACCGGCGCGACTCCCCGCCTGATGCTGGGCAAGGAGATCCGCCGCGCCCGGACTCACGGGGCGGAACTTCACTGACAGAAGATGTCAGCGGAGCTCCGGATAGTGGTGCCATGATCTTCCGTCACCCCTCCCCGCGCGCCGAACGGCTGCTCGTCTCCGCCGCCTTCGCGACCGCCCTCGGCAACAACGTCCAACTCATCGTCGGGGCGCTGCTCCTGGTCCGGGAGCAGCAGACCATGCTGGCCGTGGGCTGGCTGTTCATCGCCGTCGCCGTACCGCAGGCGCTGCTGTCGCCCTTTTTCGGCCGGATGGCCGACCGCCACGACCGGCGCGCCCTGTGGATCGGCTGCGATGCCACGAGCGCGGCCCTGGCCCTGGCGCTGCCGCTGTGGCTCGCCTGCGGCGGCGCCCCGGGGCGTGGGATCTACGGAGCCAATCTGGCGCTCGCCGTGGTCGGTGCGCTGTTCCTTCCGGCCAGTTCCGCGCTGATCAAGGAGCGGATCCCGGTGGAGCGGCTGCGGCGGTTCAACGCCCGCTACGAGATGGGGACCCAGGCGGGCATGCTGCTGTCGGCGACCATCGGCGGGCTGTGCGTCCAGGCGTTCGGCAGCGTGCCGCTGCTGGTGTTCAACGCCGGGACCTTCGCGGTCTCCGCGCTCTGCGTCGTCGCGGTCGGGCGCCGCCCGGACCGGGTGCCGACGTCCGCCGTCACCCCGGAGCCGACCCCCCTGCGGACGGCCGAGCGCCGACGGCTGCGCCTGCGCAGCTTCATCCTGCTCTACGCCCAGGGCAGTGTCGTCGTGACGGTCTTCAACGCGCTGATGCCCACCGCCGTCATCGGTGAACTCCATTTCAGCGCGGCCACGTTCGGTGCCGTGGACGCCCTCGGGGGCCTGGGCTTCCTGGCCGCGGCCGGCTGCTACCGGATCGTCGGCAGGCGCAGTCCGGACCTCCGGATCGCCGTCACGGGTTTCCTGCTCTGCAGCGTCGGCCTGGTGCTCCAGAGCCAGTTCGGGATCGCCGGATACGTCGTCGGCGTGCCGCTGGGGGCCTTCGTCTTCGGGCAGGCGCGGATCGCGTCCCGCACCATGCTGATGGCCTCCGCCGACGAGGCCTCGGTGGGCCGGGCCTTCGGACTGGCGAACGGTGGCGGGCTGCTGGCCACGGTCGGCGTGATGTTCCTCGTCGCGACGGTCACCGACCACAGCGACACGCGCTACGGCTTCGGGGTCCTCGCCGCGCTCCAGCTGCTGGCCACCGTGACCGCCGGAGTGCTGCTGCGGTCGCCGGCATCCTCGAGCGGCGCGGCGGCGTCCGCGGGACGGTACCGGTCGAGCACGGCCGCCGCGGTCTTCGCGATCTTTCGGCGCAGCTCCTCGGGCGACAGCACCTCGATCTCCGGACCCAGTGACAGCAGCGCGGGCACGGCCAGGTCGACCGACTCCAGCGGCAGCGTCGCCGTCACCCAGCCGTCGCGGTCCGGCGGTCCGGCCGAGGCTTCGACGGCCCGGACCAGCGCCGCGTCCAGCCGGTCCGGCAGTGCGGCCAGCAGCGACGGCGCGATCCGCACGCAGGCCTGAAGCCGCAGCCTGCGGGCGTCGTAGGCGGCGAGGTAGTCCTGCCAGTGGGCGGTGAGGTCGAAGCCGTCGGGGCGTTCGAAGCCGTCCTCGCCGACGTCGAGGCGGAGGATCGACGAGACCCGGTAGGTGCGCACCGTCCCGTCCACCGCCGCGACCAGGTACCAGACGCCCGCCTTGAGCACCAGACCGTACGGGTCCAGCTCGCGTTCGACCTCCTGCGGCTTGGCCCAGCGGCGGTAGCGCACCTGGATGCGCCGCTGGTTCCAGACGGCCTCGGCGAGCGCGACCAGGACGGGCGGCGAGTCCTTCTCCCGGTACCAGCCGAGCGCGTCGAGGTGGAAGCGCTCACGGATCCGGCCGTCGCGTTCCCGCAGCGGGGCCGGGAGCGCCGCGGTGAGTTTCAGCTGGGCCGCCGCGAGCACCTCGCCCAGCCCCAGGTCGTCCGCGGCACCGGGCAGCCCGGCCAGGAACAGCGATTCGGCCTCGTCGGCGTGGAGTCCGGTGAGCCGGGTCCGGTAGCCGCCGACCAGTTGGTAGCCGCCACCGTGCCCGGCGTCGCCGTAGACCGGGACGCCGGCGCTGATCAGCGAGTCGACGTCCCGGTAGACGGTCCGGGCCGAGACACCGAGCTCCGCAGCGAGCTCGTCGGCCGTCAGCCTGCCCCGGTTCTGCAGCAGGAGCAGCAGGGAGAGGAGCCGGGCCGCACGCATGGCCCGATCATTCCAGGTCCGAACGCCCTTGCGCGCGGGCACCGGTCGTCCGACGCACGACGCGTTCCGTGTACGGCGCCGTCGCCCGCGCCGCTGGTCTGCGGGGGCAGGTCACCTGACGTCGACGTAGTCACCGGTGGCCGTGGCCGCGTCGGTGGCCTTGGTCCCCGCGTACAGGAAGCGGTAGTAGCCGTCGTACGTGGCCTTGGTCGTGGCCGACAGGCTGCCGCCGGTGCCGCTCGTGACCGTCTTGAGCGTGCTGTAGGTGGTGCTGCCCTTCTTGCGGAACTGCAGCTTCACGGGCTGGCCCTTGTACCCCGGGTAGGTGCCCTTGGCCCAATCGGCCTGCGTGAGCTTGCCCTTGACCGTGATGGTCCGGCCCTTCTTGACGGGCTCCGGAGTGGCGTCGGCGGTCAGCTTGGCGGCGCGCTTGATCAGCGTGGTGGTGACGTCGTCGTCGGTGCTGGCGTCCGCGTACAGGTCCCAGGCGCCCAGCAGCAGCTTCCACGTGCCCGGCACGCCGTTGCCGGCCAGGTCGTGCTTCGGGTCCACCGAGAAGGCGGCCGTGCAGCTGTAGTGGCCCTGCTGAGTCGCCGACTCCGTGCAGTCCGAGACGTCGGACGCCTCCAGCGCACCAGTGATGCCGTCCTCGGTCGTCGAGTCGGTGCCCTGCCACAGGTAGGCGACCGAGAGGGCGACACCGCCCGCGTAGTAGACGTCGTAGCTGACCTTGAACGACTTCTTCGCGGTCGCGCCGACGACCACGCTCTTGCCGCCGTTGATGACCGCGTTGCTGAACTTGGCGTTGCCGATCACGGTGTCCGGGCGGGCGGCGAGGGACTGGAGGTCGGCCGTGACGCCCGGCCGGGATTGCGCCTGGGCCTGCGTCTGTGCGTGCGCCTGTGTCTGTGCGTGCGCCTGTGCCGCGGACGACAGGGCGATCGGGCTGAGCAGGGCAAGACCGGCGGCGACGCCGACGGCGGCACGTATACGCATGTGGGATCCCAACGCAGAGTGGTACGGCGGGAGACCCCGTGTCGGCGGCCCCCCGCGTGGTCCACTTCAGGCTGTCATCCGCCGGCCCGCCCGCGGATCCGTGGAACTACGTATCCTCAGTCGCCGGCCCGGGTGACCTCGGCTCCCTGGCGCAGGGCTCGGGGAATCTCCGCAACCTCCCCGACGGTCGCGATGAGCGCGGTGACGACGGCCTCGGGCGCGTCGCCGTCGACCTCGACGCCATAGGTGATCCCGGTCGATCGCCACGTCGCCGTGTCGAAGCCGCCCTCCGCCCGGACCCGGACGCCACGGAGTTCGAGTCCGCGGGCCGCGGCCTCGCGGTAGAGGTCGTTCAGCACGCACGCGGCCACGGCCAGATTCAGGACGTGTCCACCAGTGAACGCCGATCGCACCTCGACGCCGCCGGACGTCCACCGGTGCGGCCAGCGCAGGACGTACTCGGCGTCGCCCTCGGCCTCGGTGCGGAACGACCCCGCCTGCGCCACCACTTCGAACCGCTCGTCCATGCCCTGTCTCCCGCCTGGCCGCTGGTGAATGCAGCCATCATCGAGCAATTCCGGAGCGAGGGCGTGCCCCGCGCCGCACCGGCCCGCGCGGGGGATGATGGCGACGCACACGACGGAGCACGAGGTCAGGAGCTTTCATGGCGAAGCGGGTTCACCAGCCCCGCGAGGACGCGGAGTTCGATTTCATCCTCGGGATGAGCCCGGTCCCTGTCCTCGCCTACTTCATCGGCACCTGGCCCAAGGCGATCGAACCCTGCCGGGCGGTGGATCTCGTGATGGCCGCCGTCGCCGACGAGTACGCGGGCCGGCTGACCGCCGTCCGCACCGACATGACGCGCTGTCCGGCCGCCACCCGGCGCTACGCGATCACCCAGGCCCCGTCCCATGTCCTGCTCAAGGACGGGGAGGCCGTGGCACACGGCACCGGACCGGTGACCGACGCCGAGGTGCGGAACCTACTCGACAGCCACCTCTGAGCGGCCGCCCCGGGCTCGCGGGGCTCCGGGGCGGCCGTCCAGTCCGGCCGGTCTGATCGGGTTTTGGTCGGCTCGGGTCCGGTCGGATCGGGTCGGGTCCGGTGGGGTCCGGTCGGGCCGGATCCCGTCCGGTCGAGTCGGGCTGGTCTATTCGTCCACGCCGAGCGTGAGTGTCCCGGTGTAGCCGGAGGACGCCGAACTGCCGAGTGCCGTCAGGGTCAGCAGCCCGGAGGAGGCGCCCCCGCCGTCGTAGACCGAGTCCTGGCTGAGCGTGGTGCGGGTGACCTTGTTGGTGGAGTACGGCGAGATCTTCGCGACCGCCGTGGTGACCGTCTCGCTGAAGAACAGCTGGCCGGTGTGCAGGGTGGTGCCGCCGGTGAAGGAGCCGTCGGAGGTGAGCGTGACACCCGTGTGCACCTTGACGTGCACGTGGATGCAGCGACCCCGGTACCAGCCCGGGTAGATCGAGGTGAGGGCGGCGAGGCCGGAGCTGTCGGTGAGCACACCGCCGCGCAGGAACGTACCGTCGTCGCTCTCGCTGTGGCCGTTGTTGCCGACGTAGCCGGAGTACTCGCCGAGGGCGTCGCAGTGCCAGATCTCCACGAGCGCGCCCGACAGGGGCGTGCAGGCGGAGTCGACGACGGTCAGGGACAGCTTGAGCGGGACACCCGCCTTGCCCTCCGTCACATCCGACCGGACGAGGGCTCCGTCCAGGTAGTAGGGACCTTCGGTCATCTCCTTGGTGAGGGAGCACACGGCGGCCGCGGCCTCGGCGGCGGCCGGAGTCATGCGCGGGGTCTGCTGGGCGGTCGCGGTCTGCGGTGCGGCCGCGGCTCCCACGGCCAGCGCGGCTGCCGTGGTTCCGGTGGCGATCAGTACGGTGCGGCGCCCCGGGGCGCGGCCGTTCGAGGTGTCTGTCATGGACACCGCAACCTAGGAGCGGGACCTGAAGCGGAGCTGTGCCGCCGGCAAAGTGCGCCGCCGTCAAGACCTTTGCGCGCCACGTTGCGCGGGGCGCGACGGGCGGGCACCGAGAGGCATGACGAAACTTTCGACGCCATCGAACGTTTTCGCGCACCCGCTCACCCTTGGCGTGACTTCTAGCCGAGTCTCGAAGTCGAAGCAGGCGCATTCACCTGCGGCGACACGAGCACTTCGCACCCGCTCACCTCTTCGCAGCTTTCGAAACAATTACCGAAAGGATTGACAGTTGACAGGGGCAGACCAAAACTGACGCCGACTCACCACCCCCACAAGGAGGGTTCATGACCCTGAACGCCTTCGTACATCCGCGCCGTGTGCGGCACGGCCGTATCGCATTCCTCGTCAGAGGCGCGTGGGCCGTCGCGCTCGCCGCCCTCGCGGCGCTGCTGCTGCCGGCGTCGGCGGGTGCCGACACCACCATCACCAGCAACCAGACGGGCACCGACAACGGGTACTACTACTCGTTCTGGACCGACGGCGGCGGCTCCACGTCCATGACCCTCGGGTCCGGCGGCAGTTACAGCACCTCGTGGACCAACAGCGGCAACTTCGTCGCGGGCAAGGGCTGGGGCACCGGCAGCCGAAGGAACGTGAACTATTCGGGCAGCTTCAACCCCTCCGGCAACGCCTACCTGTCGCTGTACGGCTGGACCACCAACCCGCTCGTCGAGTACTACGTCGTCGACAACTGGGGCACCTACCGGCCGACCGGGACGTACAAGGGCACCGTCACCAGCGACGGCGGCACCTACGACATCTACGAGACGACCCGCGTCAACGCCCCCTCCATCGAGGGCACCCGGACCTTCAACCAGTACTGGAGCGTCCGCCAGTCCAAGCGCACCGGCGGCACCATCACCACCGGCAACCACTTCGACGCCTGGGCCCGGTACGGCATGAACCTCGGCACCTTCAACTACCAGATCCTCGCCACCGAGGGCTACCAGAGCAGCGGCAGCTCCACCATCACCGTGGGCGACGCGGGCAGCGGTGGGGGCGGCGGTTCCGGCGGATCCACCGGCAGCTGCACCGCGACGCTCTCCGCGGGCCAGCAGTGGAGCGACCGCTACAACCTCAACGTCACCGTCACCGGCTCCTCCAACTGGACCGTCACCATGAACGTCCCCAGCCCCGAGAAGATCACCGCCACCTGGAACACCACGGCCACCTACCCCAGCGCACAAGTCCTCACCGCCAAACCGAACGGGAACGGCAACACCTTCGGCGTCACCCTCCAGACCAACGGCACCTGGACCTGGCCCACAGTCACCTGCGCCACCGGCTGACCGTCACTCGCGCCACCGGCTGACCGTCGGGCGCGTAACCGGTTGACCATCGGGCGCGCCGGCAGTCGACCATCGGACGCGGTCGACACCAGCACCAGCACCACCTGCGCGGCACGGCGGGCACACCGCCGTGCCGCTGCGGCACGACGGTCAGGCCCCGCTGTCGTGGGGCACCGTTCCGGCGGCGACGCGAAGGGGTCCCCCGAGCCAGTGCGCCGTCTCCGCCCGGTCGCGCAGCCGGACCACCATCAGCTCCGGCCGGGCGTCGAGCACCGCGCTCACCCTGGCCGCCGTCTTGGCGTGGGTGTTCCACGCCCAGCGCACGATGTGCTCGCGGTCGGTGAAGATCGTCCACAGGGGTGGCTCCACGTTGCCGTTCCACAGCCGCTCACGGCGCAGACGGCGCCTGAGGGTGCGACGGACCACCTGACGCATGACCCGCGTGCGGGGCAGGTCCAGCCAGATCAACAGGTCGGCCCGTTCGGCGAGATGGGCGCGGACCAGGCCGTACTGCCACTCCGTCACCCACCCCTGCTCGGCGCTGAAGCGGTGGACGTCCGTCTCGAACGTGGGGCGCGGGGTCCAGTCGGGGCCGTGGTAGAGCGCGTCGATCTCCACGTGCGGCACGCCGAGCTCGGCGCCCACACGCGCGGCGAGGGTCGTCTTGCCGGATCCGGACGTACCGGCGACAAGGACGCGACGGGGCAGGTCGGGCAGCGGGTCGTTCGGTCCTAGCAGGGGCACGTGGGTCAGGTTAGAGCCTGCCGCTCCGTCACGGCTCGATCGTCGCGGCTCGTACGGCCGCGTGCACGGCCCGTGCCAGGCGCGCGCCCCACACGGACCGGGGGCCGGCGAAGGCGTGGGCCTGCTCGCCGACGCGCACCGTCCGTGCCGCGACGCAGACGGCGTCCGTCGGTGTGCCGGAGCAGTCGTAGCCGGATTCGAGGAGTGCCTGCACCTTCGCCTCGGTGGCCGTGGCCACCGCGTTGACCAGCGCCGCGTCCGTCAGCGGCACCGGGAGCGCGGCCACGATGTTGATCGTGCCCGGGGCGGGTGGCAGCGCGCTGCCCGCGATGGGGGTCGCCGCCCATCCCCGTACCCCGAGTCCCGCGGTGGCGACGACGTCGACGCCTCCGTCCCGGGCCCGGCCGTGTGCCGTGACGTCGGCCGCCGTCATCAGCCCCACCCCGGCGCCGCGCGCGCCCGCGGCCTCGGCCAGTTCGGCGAGATGGCGGTCGGGGTCGGTGCGCCGGTATCCGTGGGACACCTGCGCGTTCAGGACCCACGCGCGTTCGCCGAGTCCGCCGCCGAGGACGGCGCTGGAGACCATGCGCCAGCCGTCACCCGCCCTCCACAGCAGCGCGTGCAGGCGCTCGCCGTTCTCGGTACGGGTGAGCTGCTGCACCCGCAGCAGCTCACCGACGGGACGGGGCGGCGGTACGACGACGGTCACGTGGGCGGACTTCCTGCGAGGCGGACACCGGCTGAGCCTACGTCAGCGGGCCGGCGCGTCCGTGACCGTCGCGGTCGTGCGGCGGGGCACGCGGGTTCCGTCCCGGGTGGCCGGAGTGGGCCGCGCGCCGGGAATCGTGAATGGCCTTGTGCATCCCCTAGGCGTACCGACTAGTCGGTACTACCCTCTGGCCACGTTCTCGGAGCCGGGCCGTCACGCACCCTCGTCGCACCGACGCAGGCGCCTGGTTCACGGGGTATTCCTGGGAGGAGCCGTATGTCCGCCACTACGACGCCGTTCGACGCCGGCAGACCCGAGCCCGACGCATCGACCGCGAACGCCCGTGGCCCGCTGGCCTGGTTGTACCGTCGCGAACTGACGGACTATCCGCCCACCGGTCGCCGCATGGCGTATCTCGCGATCGTGGTCGTCACCACGGTCGTCCTCTACTACATGCTGTACATCCAGTACGCGGTGGCGACGTCGATCATCACGCACTTCGGCATGACGTACCGCTACTTCATCTGGGTCTCGGTGATCGGCAACGCGATCGGGGCCTTCGCCTCGCTCGTGGCCGGTCTGGCGGACCGCTGGGGCCGGGCGAACCTGGTGGTCTACGGGCTGCTGATCGCCTCCCTGCTCGTCTTCTTCGGACTGCCGAACGCGGCGAACAAGACCACCTATCTGGTGCTCTTCGCGCTCGTGAGCTTCATCGAGGGCATCGTGCTGGTCGCGACCCCCGCGCTGATCAGGGACTTCTCCCCGCAGCTCGGCCGGGCCACCGCGATGGGGTACTGGACGATGGGCCCGGTCATCGGCTCCCTGGTGGTCACCACCGTCACCAGCAACACCCTCGACAGCGCCACCTGGCAGGACGAACTGCGCTATTCGGCGATCGCCGGGTTCGTCGTGTTCCTCGTCGCGATCTTCGCGCTGCGCGAGCTGTCCCCCGCGCTGCGCGACCAGATCATGGTGACGCTGCGGGACCGGGCGCTGGTCGAGGCACGCGCCAAGGGGCTGGACACCGAGGCGCTGCGGCGCGGCGAGTGGCGGCAGATGATGCGCCTGGACGTGCTGGGCTCGGCCTTCGCCATCGCCGTGTTCCTGCTGCTGTACTACGCGGCGGTCGGCAACTTCGTCGTCTACTTCTCGACCGTCTTCGGCTACAGCGAGCAGCGCACGAACGCGCTGGCCAACTGGTACTGGGGCGCGAACGCGATCGCCCTGGTCCTGGTCGGCCTGCTCTCCGACCGGCTGAAGGTACGCAAGCCCTTCATGATCGTCGGCGCGGTCGGCTCGATCGTGGTGACGGCGGTGTTCGCCACCCGCGCCACCCATCTGACGACCGACTACTACACCTTCGCCTGGCTGTTCGTCGGCATCGGCGTCTTCAGCGGCATCGCCTACGCGCCCTGGATGGCGAGCTTCACCGAGACGGTCGAGAAGCACAACCCGGCGGCGACCGCGGCGGGTCTGGCGGTGTGGGGATGGACGGTGCGGATCGTCGTCGCCGTCTCCGCGGCCTTCATCCCGGTGCTGGTCACCTCGGTGACCCCGCTGGTGGAGCACGGCGCCGAGGTCAAGGTCGCCTCGGCGCAGGCGGCGCCCGCGCTGGCCATCGTCAACGCGCACCCGGACCTGTTCGCCGAACTGAACAAGTACACCGCGGCCGACACCCCGCCCGCGCTGAGCGCCCGCGCCGTCAAGGAGGTCGGCGCGGCGGACCTCGCCGTGGTGCAGAAGGCGGCACCGCAGCTGAAGGTGCTGCAGGAGTACGGCACCAAGGTGCAGAAGGCGTCGAAGGACGGCCCTGGGCAGTGGCGCGACTGGTGGTGGATCTGCGTCGGCGGCCAGGTGCTCTTCCTGCCGTTCGTCTTCGTGATGGCGGGCCGCTGGAGCCCGAAGAAGGCGCGCACGGACGCCGAGGAGCACCAGGCCGCGGTCGACCGCGAACTGGCCTCGCTCGCCGCTGCCGCGGAGTGAGCCGGACCCGTCTCCGGCCGTCTGCAGACGGGACGGCCGGAGACGGGTACCTGGTTGCCTTGGGGGCGGTGTGCCGTAGGTGGCACGGGGCGCGGGCTGGCGCCCGGGCCCCCTCTCACCCTCGCGAGAGCCCCGCGGCTACCCGTTCCTCTCCATCCCTGTCAGTAGCCGGCGGATCGCCAAAGTGTCGGGATGGTTTTCGCCCAGCAGCCGGCACCGGCGGGACAGCGTGTCCTCGGCCAGTGCCTGGGCTTCTTCCGCCCGCCCCGACCTGGCCAGGACATAGGCGAGCCGGTGCGCAGCCTTCAGAGTGTCGATGTCGTCGTCGCCCAGGATCCGCCGACTGAGCTCCAGCGCCTCCGTGCCCAGCTCGCGTGCCTCGTCCCACCGTTCCAGACAGCCCAGGCTGTAGGCGTAGTCGTAGACCGCGCTGATCGTGCCGGCGTGATCCTCGCCCCACACCCGGCGACTGCGCTCCAGCGTGTCTTCGTCCAACGCAAGAGCCTCCTCCCACCGCTGCTCCTTGGTCAGGGAGTAGCCCAGGCCGGATGCCCTCCGCAGCGTGTCGGTGTGGTCCTCGCCCAATACCCGCCGACTACGCTCCAGCGTGTCCTCGTCCAACGCCCGGGCCTCCTCCCACCGCTCCAGCACACACAGAGTGCTGGCCAAGTGCTCGGCGACGATCAGCGTGTCAGGGTCGTCCTCGCCCCGTACTCGACGCCACTGATCCAGCACATTCTCGTACAGCGCGCAGGCGCCCTCCGGCCGTTCGAGGCCGACGAGGTCGTTGGCCAAGTTGACCGCGGTGCGAAGGGTTTCGGCGTGATCCTCACCCAGCACGCGACGCCTACGGGCCAACGTGTCCTCGTACAGCACGCACGCATCCTCGACCCGCCCCGACCTGCTCAGGAAATAGGCCGTGTTGTGGGCGATGCGCAGTGTGCCGGGGTCGTCCTCACCCACCACACGCCGCCTGCGCGCCAACGTGTCCTCGTAGAGCGGGCAGGCCTCATCCAACCGGCCCAACTTGCCGAAGAGATAAGCGGTGTTGTCGGCGCTGGCCAGCGTGCCGGGGTCGTCCTCACCCAACACACGCCGCCTACGCGCCAACGTGTCCTCGAACAACACACAAGCCTCGTCCAACCGCTTGAGCCCCAGAAGGCTGTTGGCCATATCCATGGCAGTGCGCAAGGTTTCCGCGTCATCCTCACCCAGCACCTGACGCCTACGGGCCAACGTGTCCTCGAACAACACACGGGCCTCATCCAACCGCCCCAGGCCCACCAGCTCGTTGGCCAGGTTCGTGGCGGTGCGCAAGGTTTCCGCGTCATCCTCACCCAGCACGCGACGCCTACGGGCCAACGTGTCCTCGTACAACACGCACGCATCCTCGACCCGCCCCGACCTGCTCAGGAAATAGGCCGTGTTGTGGGCGATGCGCAGTGTGCCGGGGTCGTCCTCACCCACCACACGCCGCCTGCGCGCCAACGTGTCCTCGTAGAGCATGCGGGCCTCATCGAACCGGCCCAACTTGCCGAAGAGATAAGCGGTGTTGTCGGCGCTGGTCAGCGTGCCGGGGTCGTCCTCACCCAACACACGCCGCCTTCGCGCCAACGTGTCCTCGAACAGCGCACAGGCCTCGTCCAACCGCCCCAGGCCGAGAAGGCTGTTGGCCGTGCTCATGGCGGTGCGCAAGGTTTCCGCGTCATCCTCACCCAACACCCGACGCCTACACGCCAAGGTGTCCCCATAGAGCACACAGGCCTCATCCAACCGCTGCAGGCCCACCAGCTCGTTGGCCAGGTTCGTGGCGGTGCGCAAGGTCTCCGCGTCATCCTCACCCAGCACCCGACGCCTACGGACCAATGTGTCCTCGTACAGCACGCAGGCTTCCTCGACCCGTCCCAACCTGCTCAGGCAGTACGCCATGTTGTGGGCGGTGGTCAGTGTGCCAGGGTCGTCCTCACCGAATACACGTCGGCTACGAGCCAACGTGCCTTCGTACAGGGCATGGGCCTCATCCAACCGCCCCACTTCGTCCAAGTGGTAGGCGGTCCGGTGAGCCGTGCTCAGCGTACGGGCGTCGTCCTCACCCAGTACTCGGCGTCTACGCGCCAGCGTATCCTCGAACAGCACACAGGCCTCATCCGACCGCCCCAGCCTCGCCAGGACGCGCGCCAGGTTGGTGGCAGTCCTCAGCGTGCTGGCGTGGTCCTCGCCCAACACCCGGCGTTGGTCCATCAACACCGCTTCGAGCTGTGGAAGCGCGAGTTCGGCGCTGTCCGTGACTACATACACGCTCCAGGCCAGGTTCGAGCGAATGGTCAGTGTCAGACGGTGCTCGGGGCCCAGCACCGTCTCGGCTTGGATGTGTACGCGTTCGCACAATTCCTTCGACGCCGCTGGGTTCAGGTCCCAGAGCGCGAGGAAGCTGACGTGTCCCAGCGAGATGGATTCGGGATGTTCCTCGCCGAGAACACGGCACGCGTCCGCGTAGGCGCTTTCCGCCAGTTCGGCAGCTCCGTTGTGATCTCCGGACGACCAAGTGACGCCGGCGTGCCTGCCCCTGATGGCCAACGTCAGGACGTGGTCGTCACCGAGGTGTTCTCTTGCCGTGGTGACCAGCTCGTCGAGCAGTGTCAATCCGCGCCCGGGTTCGCCCGCGTGTTCGTAGGCGAAGGCTTCCTCCGCGCGAGCGGTGAGAACGGTGGGGTGCCGGGCGCCGAAAGTGCGCTCCAGGGCGGGGACCAGAAACCTGATCTGTGCGGCTGCCTCGGTTGCGTCTCCCGCGTCGACGAGCGCGGTGGCACTGCCCAGGCGGGCAACCAGGCTGATGGGGTCGTCGATTCCGGTGACCAGGCGGCGGAAGAGGCGACGGCTGCCGTTGAAGTCGCCGCAGCGCAGGGTCCAGGTTGCCTGACGCAGGAGGGCGAGACGCGTGAGGGGGTGGTCGGGCACGAGATGCTGCTCGCAGTCACGGGCGAGTTGGGAGGTGAGGTCGCGTGCCTGGCGGACGTCCCCGGCCTCACCGGTCCAGTAGGCGCAGATGTGCCGGGCTGCCAGCGCTCCTTCCGAGGCCGGTGGGAGTTGTTGTTGGACGGTGTGGAGAAGCTGGTGACCGATGCGTGCGGCTTCTTGCGGCAGCCCGGCGTCACGGAGGCTTTCGATGATGCCGGCGAGACGGGCGTGCTGCGGGTGGGGAAGCCATTCGGATGCGGAGAGGTTCAACGCTTCCACCGCGCCGTCCCAGCCCAGCAGGCCGTCGGCCGGCGCGAACAGGGTCCGTCCCTCTTCCACGGGAGGCGTAGGAGGCTGCTGGGCGACGGGCGTCGCTTCATGGAGGCGGTACCAGCGCTGGTACCAACTCTTGTCATTCATCCATGGCCTGGCCGCACGAAGCTCCTCCGACACCAAGGAA
This sequence comes from Streptomyces mangrovisoli, assembly GCF_000974985.2. Lineage (GTDB taxonomy): Bacteria > Actinomycetota > Actinomycetes > Streptomycetales > Streptomycetaceae > Streptomyces > Streptomyces mangrovisoli. Next base: position 110,081 of record NZ_LAVA02000090.1, read on the forward strand.
CGCAGGAAGTGCACGAGGGGTTTCAGACGGTCCGGGCCGGTACCGACCGCATGATTGATCGAAGTGTCGAGCATCCTCTGGACCGTCGACAGCGGTATCCCGGAGTGCTTCGCTATGGCGCGCAAAGCCGGAGGCTTCTCCGCGGCCTTGCGCAAGCCCTGCAGATCGCCGCGGAAGGCCAGCCACGAATCCCGCTCGCCGTGTACGGGCCCCTCTTCACCAGCTGTGATCGTCATACCCGCCCCCCGATCCGGCGTCCGTCCCGAACACCGTCGGCGGCGTCCTGGACAGCCTTTGCCCGAACTATGGTGACGTACCGGACACGCATACAGGGCGTCCTGGTCCGAATTGCCGTACCGGACACGGTCGATGACACGCATGGGACAGGCAGGGTGGTGCTCTCGACAGCCGTCACCCGCTGCTTCAGGGGTACGGCCGCCCGTGACGATCCGGGAGGTCACCATGCCCACGCCCCGCCGCCGCTCCGATCCCGACCGCGTCCCGTCCGGTCGGCGCCTGGCGGACAAGGTCGTCGACCTTGTCGGGCTGCTGGCACTGCTGCTCGGCGCGGCCGTGGTCTACCGCGTGACGGGTCCGGGAGCGTTCACCGGGGTCCTGGGCGGAGTCACGGCCCTGTACGCCCTCCTCCAGGGCGGTCGCGGCAATCGTCGCCGGTAGGGTCCGCGAACGCAGGCACCGTGACGCCTCTGCGGACCATCGCCACGGCGTTGCCGGCCCCACTCAAGGACCACCGTCAGCGGCCCATTCGGCGCTGCTCGTCGAACCGGCGCAGCACCCGCACCAGACGCCACAGTCCAGCCGCCCCTGCGAGCAACGCACCTCCGACCGACACGCCCTTCCTCGCTGAACCAGAGACGCCAAAGGCCAGCGCGGGAGTCAGAACGACCGCGAAGACCGCCGCGGCCAGCGCGACGGCGGTCACCAGTGCGAAGACAATCTCCACCGTCATCGCATCCTTCTCCCACCGCGACTCACGCCCCATGTCCATGCCGCAAGTCTGGCATCGCGGTCACGTCTCGGAGCCGGCTGGTGGCCGGCAGGTCCCGGCGCGCTTCGGCGGACCAGAGCGGGGGGAAAGACGGACAGGCCCAGCGGCCACGAGAGCCAGGCGCTTCATCCGGCGCCCAATGCCTCCCAGCGGAGCGAATCGGGAGCGAAGTACACCATCTCGCCGGGCCCGTCAGGACGTCCCGCCGCGCCGGGGTCCGCGTTGTTCACGGCGAAGACGCCGCCCAGCACGTCGTAGGCCACGACCAGGCCGCCGTCGGGTCGCCGGGCGGCGTCGGGGCCGACCGGGAACCGATTGACGGTCGCCAGGCCGGGGAGGGCTCCCGGGGTGACCGGTGTCGAGCTCCTGTTGCAGCACGGGCCACGCCGGGTCGTCGACCTCGATCAGCTCGGACAGATCACGCACCGCCGCGTCCTCGCACCAGCCTCACGCATCGTGCACCATCGGTGTCCCGCCCGTGGATGGTGCAAGACGTCGCACGCCGGAAGCGAATATCTGCAGTCGCGACAGGAGATATCCGCGCGGGTCTCGACCATTATTTTTGTGGCCGCGACCGGTACGGAATTGTTCCCTCTCCGTGATCGACATCGACGTGATAGTGTCGTCATCAGTTGCAGTTGTGGTTGCCAAGGTTTTTTCCGACGGTCGATCATCGCGGCGACACGGAATACGCACACGGCGTGTTCCTGACACCGTCTCCGAAGGAGAAACAAATGGCTACCGGCACCGTGAAGTGGTTCAACTCGGAAAAGGGCTTCGGCTTCATCGAGCAGGACGGCGGCGGCCCCGACGTCTTCGCCCACTACTCGAACATCGCCAGCCAGGGCTTCCGCGAGCTGCAGGAGGGCCAGAAGGTGTCCTTCGACATCGCCCAGGGCCAGAAGGGCCCGACGGCCGAGAACATCGTCTCCGTCTGACGCAGCCACGCGCAACGCGTACTTCGCAGCTGGGGCCCGCACCTGGAGGTGCGGGCCCCGGCTCGCTTCGTTTTCAGGGCTGTTCCGCCCTGCATTTCCCGGCCCGTTCTCGCGATTCCTGCGCTGCCCATTTCGCTGCGGAAATTCCTTGATACGCGCCCGCATCGAGGAAGGTTCCCCGTGAACCGCAACCGCCCCACTCGTTCACGCGCCACGGGCGCCACCGGCGCCAGTCGCGCCTCCAGCCGATTCGCGGACCGCTCCGTCGCGAACCGCTCCGGCGGTCCCCGAAAGCGACAGGCCCCGCCCAGCGAGTTCGCGCTGCCGGAAACGGTCACGCCCGCACTGCCCGCCGTCGAGTCGTTCGCCGATCTCGCCATGCCGAAGGCGTTGCTGACCACACTCGGCCGGGAAGGGGTGACCGTACCGTTCCCCATCCAGGCGGCGACACTGCCGAACGCGCTGGCCGGCCGTGACGTGCTCGGCCGGGGCCGCACCGGGTCGGGCAAGACGCTGGCCTTCGGCCTGTCGGTGCTCGCCCGCACGGCGGGCCGACACGCCGAACCGCGCCGCCCCCTGGCCCTGATCCTCGTCCCCACCCGCGAACTGGCCCAGCAGGTCACCGACGCGCTCACGCCCTACGCCCGCCCCGTGCGGCTGCGGCTCGTCACGGTCGTCGGCGGCATGCCGCTGGGCCGGCAGGCCAGTGCGCTGCGCGGCGGCGCCGAGGTGGTCGTCGCCACGCCAGGGCGGCTCAAGGACCTCATCGACCGGGGCGACTGCCTCCTCGACGACGTCGGCGTCACCGTGCTCGACGAGGCCGACCAGATGACCGACATGGGCTTCATGCCCCAGGTCACCGCCCTCCTCGGCCTGGTGCGTCCGGAGGGTCAGCGGATGCTGTTCTCCGCCACCCTGGACCGCAATGTCGATCTGCTGGTGCGCCGCTACCTGACCGATCCGGTCGTCCACTCGGTCGACCCGTCGGCCGGCGCCGTCAGCACGATGGAGCACCACGTACTCCACGTGCACCACGCGGACAAGCACCGCACCATCACGGAGATCGCCGCCAGGGACGGCCGGGTCATCATGTTCCTGGACACCAAGCACGACGTGGACCGGCTGACCGAGCACCTGCTCAGCAGCGGTGTCCGCGCCGCGGCCCTGCACGGTGGCAGGTCCCAGCCGCAGCGCACCCGGACCCTGGCCCAGTTCAAGGACGGCCACGTCACCGTCCTGGTGGCCACCAACGTCGCGGCCCGCGGCATCCACATCGACAACCTCGACCTGGTCGTCAACGTCGATCCGCCCTCCGACCACAAGGACTACCTGCACCGCGGCGGACGCACCGCCCGTGCCGGCGAGTCCGGCCGGGTCGTCACCCTCGTGACCCCCGGTCAGCGCCGCGGCGTCACCCGGCTGATGTCGTCGGCCGGGATCACCCCGCACATCACGCCGGTCCACTCGGGCGGGCCGGAACTGAGCCGGATCACGGGCGCGCAGGCGCCCTCCGGTGTTCCCGTGGTGATCAGCGCGCCGGTCGTGGAGCGCCCGCGCCGCACGCCTTCGCGGTCCCGGAGCCGCCGCTCGGCCGTTCGGTCGCCGCGCGGATGATCGCGCCGGACCAGCACGGACCGCGGAGCGGGTGGCCGTCCTCGTAGCGTCTCGCTTCGCCGACGCGTGCGGCGCCGCGCGGCCGGAGGCCGGCTCGACGGTGGAAACCGCCGAGCCCCCGATGGTGTTGAATCTCTACGGGGCCCCGGTGCCGAACGGCGCCGGGGCCCCTGGACGCGCTGCACGACGAGGGTGACATGACATCGGACAACCCATCGGACAACCCGCTCAATGATCGGCTGGACGACGACGACTACCCCGCCTACACGATGGGCCGGGCCGCCGAGATGCTCGGTACCACCCCGGCCTTCCTCCGCGCCATCGGTGAGGCCCGGCTGATCACTCCGCTCCGCTCGGAGGGCGGCCATCGCCGCTACTCCCGCTACCAGCTGCGGATCGCCGCCCGCGCCCGCGAGCTCGTGGACAAGGGGGCCCCGATCGACGCGGCGTGCCGCATCGTCATCCTCGAGGACCAGCTCCAGGAAGCGCAGCGCATCAACGCGGAGTACCGCCGCGCCGCCGGCGAGAAGAGCGGTGACACCAAGGAGAACGCCGACGGCGAGGACGGTCGCGACTCCGGCTGAGACCACGCTCTGTTCCGCCAGGCGCCGCCGGAGGAGCGGCAGCGCCTGGCGGTGGGTGGGGTGGTCAGCGCCCGGCGATCTCTCGGGCGACGGGGTGGCAGTGGCGCACGGCGATGCTGTCGGGGTTGGGCACCGCCACGGACATGCCCGTGTCGGTGAGGCCGCCCGACGCGGGGTCGACGCCGAACAGGTTGACGGTGCTGCTCGTCTCGTTCGCCACGAACAGCCAACGGCCGCTCGCGTGCAGCGTCATGCTCCACGGCGTGACTCCCCCGCAGGGGACGCGCTGGATCTCGGTGAGCAGGCCGGTCGGCCGGACGGCCGAGAAGACGACCAGGGCGTTGTCGCCGCGGTTGGACACGTAGACGTACCGGCCGTCGCGGCTGACGGCGAGTTCGGCGGCGCTCGTGGAGCCGGTGTGTTCCGGCGCGTTCGTCATCAGGAGCTGGCGCTCCGTCAGTGTCCCTGTGTGCGCGTCCCAGTCGAGGGCCCGCAGGTCGGCGGTGAGTTCGCTCAGGAGGTAGACCGTGTGTCCGTCCGGGTGGAAGACCAGGCGTCTGGGGCCCGAACCCGGTGTGGTGGCGAAGGAGCCGGGACCGTCCGCGCCGGTCGACAACCGGTGGGTCGGCGCGTCGTAGTCGTAGACGAAGACCCGGTCCGCGCCGAAGTCCGCGACGAGGGCGAATCCGCGGCTCGGGTCGACGACCACGTGGTGGGGGTGCGGTGCCGCCTGGCGTGGGTTGGGGCCGGAGCCGGTGTCCTGCACGCTGGAGACCACCTCCCCGAGCGCGCCGTCCGCGGTGAGCGAGACGGTCGCCGCCGCGCCCGCCGCGAAGTCGGCGACCAGGAGCGCCCCGCCGTCCGCGGTGGGCGCGATGTACGACAGTCCCCCGCTGCCGGTCGGAACGGGCTCCGTCTCGATCTGGCCGGTCTGCAGCAAGGCGCCTGTGGTGTCGTCGATGCCGAAGGAGCGTACGAATCCGCCCTGTTCGGCGCCGCCGACGTACAGGACCGGGCGGTGCGGGTGCACGGTGACCCAGCTGGAGCTGGTCTGCGCGACCGCTCCGAGCGGCGTCATGGTGCCGCTCTCGGGGTCGAACCGCACCGCGTGCACCTGGTTCTGGTTCCAGGTGCCGATGTACAGAAGGTCCTCGCACGGGCCGGGAGCCGCTGCGGCGGGGCTCGCGGACAACAGCGGTACGGTCGCGGCGGCCGATACGGCGGTGAGGGCGCCGAGCACGGCTCTTCGGGAGGGTCCGCGGCCGGCGTACGGCGGCGGGGGTGGGGTTTCGTTCATCAGGATCGTCCCGTTCCTGTGCGGAGGTATCAGTGCTTGGGCTGCGGTCGGCGGCGGGCCGCCAGGCCGAGGCGCTTGAGGGCGTACGAGTCGAGGGCGGTCAGCACGCCGTTGAGGGCCAGGGTGATCGCGACCAGGACGATCAGACCGGCGAACTCGGCGGCCGCGTCCAGGTTCTGGGCCGCGGTGAACAGCTCGTGTCCGACCCCCTCGGACGAGGCGATGAACTCGCCGCCGATCACGCCGAGGATCGCCAGCGGGCCCCCGGTCTTGAGTGCGGCGAAGAAGGGCGCGGCGAGGGTGGGCAGGGTGACGTAGCCGAGGACGTGGTGCCTGCGCCCGCCCATCACCTGGACGACTTCGACGAGTTCGCGCTCCCTGAGCCTGAGCCCGAGGTAGATGTTGTAGAAGACGACGAACGCGACGCCGGTCATGGCGATGGTGATCTTCGACCACTGGCCGATGCCGAAGAACAGCAGGAACAGCGGGGCGAGCGCGATCTTCGGTATGCCGTTGACGGCGGCGACCAGCGGTTCGAGGACCCTTCCCAGGATCGGGAAGGAGCCGAGGACCAGGCCCATCACCGTGCCGGCCAGGACGCCGAGGCCGAATCCGGCGAGAACCTCGACGGTGGTGACCTTGATGTCGGTCCAGCCGCTCGCCGAGCCGAGCATGTCGGTGAGCGCGTGGTAGACGTCGGTGGGCTTGCTGACCGCGTACTCGGGCACGACGGGCCCGCTCATCGCCTGCCACAGCACGAGCGCGACGAGGATCACCAGGATGCGCAGCGCGATGATCGAGCCGGTGCTCTCCAGCCGGGCGCGCGCCCTCCCGCGGGCGGGGGCCGCGCTGCCGGGGCCGGGGTCGGGCCTGGTCACAGCCTTGTCGGCGACGGTTGCCATGGTCTGCTCCCTTCCACGTGGGTGAGGCCGTGTCACGGCAGGTAGGTGTTGGTCCAGTTGTCGGCGGAGATGCTCGCGTCGGGCACCGCGCCGATCCCGTCCTTGACGAAGGCGAGGGTCTTCTTCCATCCCTCGTCGTCCTGCTGGGCGCTGACCGGCCACTGCACCTGGCCGACGGAGGCGCTCAGCACGTCGTCGGGGGTGCCCGGCAGGGTCGTGCGTGCCGCGGCGAGGATCTTGGCGTCGCCGGAGTCGTGGGAGCTGAGGTAGGCCGTCGCCTGCTGTACCGCGGTGGCGAATCCCTTCACCACCTTCGCGTCGGACTTCACGTAGCTCTTCTTCGCCACGACGACCTGCCCGTATCCGGCTTCGGCGTAGGACCACTCGGGGACCTTGGCCGGGTCGGCCACCACGACGCCGTCGCCCTGGTGCTGGACCTGGAGCGGGATCGGCTCGGAGGTGATGAACCAGTCGACCTCGCCCTTGGTGAGGGCGGCCTTGTCGGCGGCGGGGCTGGGCAGGGTGACCCACTTCACCTTGGCCGGGTCGATGTCGTGGGCCTTGAGGAAGATGCCCGCCTCGGCCTTGGTGTTGGCGGAGCTGACACCGGCCGTCGAGCTCGCAAGGGCCTGGGCCACCTGGTCCGCGGGGGTGTCCGCGGTCAGCTTGTGCTTCTTGGCGAACTCGTCGCTGACGACCACGCCGAGCGGGTTGCCGCCGCCGTTCGTGGCGACCGAGATCTCCGGGAGCTTCTTGGAGAGCGCGGCGAGGAACCCGGTCGGGCTGGAGTTGAGGAACTGCACCGAGCCGGACTCCAGGGCGGAGGTGCCGGTGGCGGCGGTCAGCGTCACGTACTTGATCTTTATCTTCTGCTTCGCGAAGTAGCCGTTCGCATCCGCCAGGCGGATGGACAGGTCGAAGACGTTGCCGCTGACGCCCACCGAGACGGTGGTCGTGCCGTCGGAGGCGACCGAGGTCGACCCGTTGTCGCCGCAGGCGCTCAACAGGGCGGCGCCGAGCAGCGCCGCGGTGGCGGGGGCGAGACGGCGGGCGGTGGTACGGCTTCTCATGGGAACTCCTTTGTTCACCTGGTCACCAGGCCTGTTGGGTGCTGAAGAAGCGGATCCAGAAATCGGTGCGTACGGGGTCCGCGATGCGGATCGGCCCGAACCGCGCGCCGAGTTCCATGACGGAGCCGGCGCCGGGGGCGAAGGCGGGCCAGCGGGGCAGGCCCTGGCCGCCCGGGTCGCCGGTGGCGGCGAAGTTGATCCAGTAGGAGGAGAGGACGCGGGCGATGTCGTGGTCCCGTTCGGTCCACGAGGCCCTGCCGTCGGCGGGGTTGCCGAAGACGTAGTCGATCTCGGAGCCGTGCGAGGCCCGTCGGGGGCCGCCGCCCGGCACCTGGGTGCGGTGGGTCCAGAAGTAGGTGTGCAGGCTGCCGGCGGTGTGGCGGCCCCAGTCCGTGCCCCACAGGTACGTCGACAGACGGGAGTTGTCGCGGGCGGCCCGGCTGCCGGCGTCGGCAGCCTCGTCGTCCGTGGTGGCCGGGTACAGCCGCAGGAACTCCTCGGCCAGGTCCCCGAACTTGCGCCGGGCCGCGGTGACATGCTGCTCCAGCGTCACGTGGACCGGCGGCGATCCCGGGCGGACCGTGCGCCGCCCGGCCCGCAGGGCCGCGACCATCGTCGGAGGCACGGCGCCGCTCTCGTCGAGGTTGTTCCCGGTGAGGTAGTCGACGTCGTTCTGTGTGCCCTTGGCGTACGTCTCGTCGTAGCCGGCGGGGATCACCCAGCCGTCGACGACGGGTCGGAAGAGGGGAGGGCCGGCCGGACCGCCGGTCTCGACGGTCGTGTCGACGGGGTGGTGTCCGTCGACCAGCTTCCTCCAGTGCAGGGCGCGCAGTGCGCGCGTGGTGGGCGCGCCGTGCGCCCGTGCGTAGCGTTCCCCCGCCGCCTCGGCGTCGGCCGGCAGCCGGTAGGAGGTGGAGAGGTAGCGCAGTTCGGGGTCTCGCGCGTAGCGGGCGTGGCTCTGCGCGATGGCCCGGTGGAACAGCCCCCCGGCGAGCGGGGAGAGGGCGAGGAAGTTGACCATGCCCGCTCCCGCGGACTGGCCGGCGACGGTGACCCGGTGGGGGTCCCCGCCGAAGCGCGCGATGTTGTCGCGGACCCAGCGCAGGGCGGCGACGCAGTCGAGCAGCCCGTAGTTGCCGGACGAGCCGTGTCCGGACTCCTCGCTCAGCTCGGTCGTGGCGAGGAAACCGAAGGCGCCCAGACGGTAGTTGAACGTGACGACGACCAGGCCGCGCCGGGCCAGGTCCTCACCGTCGTAGCGGGGATGTGCTCCCGTGCCCTCGCGGAAGCCGCCGCCGTAGATCCACACCAGGACCGGGCGGTGTTCCGCGGTGGAGGCGGCGCCCGTCCAGATGTTCAGGCTCAGGCAGTCCTCGCTCATGGGCACGTCGACCCCGGTCGCCGCCGCGTCGGTCGGCGACTGCGGGCACATCGGCCCGAAACGGTCGGCCCGGCGTACGCCCTCCCACCGCGGCGGTGGCTGCGGCGGCCGCCATCTCAGCTCGCCGACCGGCGGGGCCGCGTAGGGGATGCCGCGGAACACGGTGACGGACCGGTCCCGGCAGGGCACTCCCTCGACGGGGCCCGCCTCGGTGTGCACGGCATGGGGCATGTCGTCCTTTCCGCCCCGGCCGTGCGTCAGCTGACGGGCGGCTCCGGGGACTTGTCCAGCAGCAGCGCCCTGCGGGCGGAGCCGACGTGATGGCGCATCGCCGCGACGGCGGCGTCGGGGTTGCGCGTGAGGATGGCGAGGAAGATCGCCTGGTGCTCCTCCAGCGACCCGGATCGCGGGTGCTGTGCGGAGAGGTTGCGGTACTGCCGCATCACGAGCGGGTAGAGCAGGGTGTCGTAGGCGCGGGCCAGCGTCGCCTGGTGCGCCGCCTGTTTCACCTGCTGGTGGAAGCTGCGGTTGCCGCGCGAGTAGGAGGCCTGGTCGCCCCGCGCCTTCGCCTCCTCCATGTCCTGGAGGGTGCGGCGCATGCCCTCGATCTCGTCGGGTGTGGCCCGCTCCGCCGCCTTGCCGGCGAGCGCCGACTCCAGCGTCTCGCGGGCCTCCAGGATGTCCGCGGCCTCCTCGACGGAGAAGCTGCGGGTGCGCACGCCGCGGTTGACCTCGCTGGTGACGTAGCCCTCCTGCGTCAGGCGCGCCAGCGCGGAGCGCATGGTGCTGCGCGACACGTCGAACATCCGCGTCAGGTCGGCCTCGGTCAGCCGGGTGCCGGGCGGGATGCTCCCCGACATCAGCAGGGAGCGCAGCCCCTCGTAGGCGTGGCTCTGTCTGGTACCGGACGCTCTCGCCTCGGAGGGTGCACCGTCGCCGTCGTAGTCCACCGTGACCGCCTTTTCTGTTCGTGGGGTTGGCATCCGAGGCGGGAACCCTAACCGACTCCATGGCAGGTCAGCCTCTACCTGGTCAGAGAGGGGTAGAGGCGCCGCGCGGTTCCGGCGAAGATCTCCGCCCGGACCGCCTCGGGCAGGGGGGCCAGCACCGTGCGCGCCAGGTCCACGAGTTCGGGCAGGGTCTGCTCGGCGGCGGGGAGGTTGGATCCCCAGGCGATGCGCCCGGCGCCGAACGCGTCGACCACCGGGGTGAGGAACTCGACCGCCTCCTCCCCCGCGGCGTGCAGCGGTTCGAGGTTGCGGTGGGTGAGCTTGAGGTACAGGTTCGGGTGGGCGGCCAGCTCGGCGACCTCCTTGCCGGACCGGGCGGGCGAGCCGGCGATGTCGGGGTATCCGATGTGGTCCAGGAGCACCCGAACGCCGGGGAAGCGCTCCAGCACGTCGGCGAGTTGCCGGTTGGCCGGACCCAGGCGCATCTGGAGGCAGACGGTGACGCCGAGTTCGCCGGCCGCGCTCCAGAAGTCGTACGACTCCGGCGCGGCGAACCACTCGCCCTGGACGGGGACGGTGCTGCCGCTGGTGAACAGCCGTACGCCCGAAAGGCCCTGCCCGGTGACGGCGGTGGCCAGCCGGGCCGGGGCGTCGGGGGCCAGCGGGTCGAAGGTGCCGACCGCGATGAACCGGTCCGGGCGGGCGGCGCTCGCGTCCAGGACATAGGCGTTGTGGTAGCCGTAGGCGGTCGTGGCCTGGACGAGGACGGACCGCCCGATGCCCGCGAGGTCCATCTGTACGGCCATGTCCTCGGCCGTGACCGGGCGGGTCGTGGCCCAGGCGGAGGCCTTCCCGCCGATGGGCGACCAGGGGTAGCGGTCCTGGTCGGCGGCGATGATGTGGCAGTGGGTGTCGATGATGTCCACGGTGGGGGCTCCTGTCAGGCGTCGGGGTAGTCGCCGTCGGCGAACAGCGCGTGCGGGTCGGCCGGGGAGTCCGCGTCCAGCAGTCCCTGGCCGCGTGCGTAGCGCACGAGGGCGTGGAGGCTGGGCTCGTTGGCGGCCACGCCGTAGGGCACGGGGTCGCCGTCGACGAGGGCGGCCTGGCGGGCGAACCGGGGCAGCCGGGTCCAGCCCGGGTCGCCGGCCGTCTCGCGCCGCTTGGCCTCGGCGCACGCGGTGTACAGCACGGTCGGCAGGGCGGGGTCGCGGGCGACGAGGTCGGCGCGCAGGGCGATCAGGGAGTGCAGCGGGTAGACGCCGGTGCGCAGGTAGTGGTCGGCGGCGAGGATCTCGGCGTCCGGGAACAGCGGGTAGGGAGTGTCGGCGTCGCCCGGCCGCGGCTCGGCGGTCGCGGTCCAGCCGCTGCGCGGGGCGCCGGCCCGGCCGGTGCCCGCGTTGCCGGTGAACGCGGCGTCGATCTCGCCGGCCCGCAGCAGTTCGCCCAGTGAGCGGCCGTCGGTGACGCGCTCCACGTTGGCGGGGACCCGGCCCTCGACGTGGTCGTCGTCGTCCACCACCCAGGTGATCTTGTCGACGTCGACGCCGTACTCCTCGGTGAGCACGCCGCGCGCCCACACGCCGGTACTGACCGAGTAGGCGCGCACGCCCACGCGGCGGCCCTCCAGGTCGCGCGGCACGCGGATGCCGGAGCGGGCGCCGCACTGGATGTCCCCGTGGTGGAAGCGGCGGTTGAGGAAGACGGGGATCGCGGTGAGCGGGACCCCGGCCTGGCGGGCCATCAGGTAGGAGACCGGCGCCAGTTCGCACACGTCGAACTCGAGGTCGCGGATCATCCGCCGGTAGGCGCCGATGACCGGCCTGACCTGGATCTCCTCGATCGCGTAGGTGGCCGTGTCGGTCACCGGGGCGGGTAGGTCACGCGCGTGCGCGTACTCCCCGAGGACGGTGGAGAGCTTCTCCATTGCCTGCCTTTCGTGTTGTGGTGTTCGGTGGGGGCCGTCCTGGGGTGCGGGACGGCCTCCGGGTGACGGGTACTGCTGTCGGGCTACGGGGCGGTCAGCCGCCCAGGCGGGACGCCGGGACGCCCAGGGCCGCGCAGGTGCGGTCGACGATCTCCTCGAAGTCCACGGCGCGCGGGATGACCTCCTGCTCCAGGGCGTAGGCGGATGCCCTGGTGAAGGGGGCGCGCAGGCCCGCGAAGCCGGCCGGGTCGATCGCGGCGGTGGGTGCCGCGGCCGCCGCCGTACGCAGCGCGTCGAAGGCGGCGAGGATCGCGGGCGCGTGCTCGCGGGCCGCCGTCTCGCGCACGCCGAGGACGTGGTTGACGGGGGTGAAGCCGGTCCTTGCCGCCCAGGCGGCGGCCACCTCGCGGGCGTCGGCGATCGCGGTGCGGATACGGTCGTCGCCAGGCAGCTCGTTGCCCATGATCCCGAAGTCGATCCGTCCGTCGAGGAAGTCGGCGGGCAGCTTGGCGCCTTGGGGTGCCCGGGTGACCCAGGAGGGGTCGTCGAAGCCGTCGACGTGGGCGCCCTCATAGGTCCGCCAGTCGACCTTGCGCAGGTCGACGCCGTACTGCTCGGTGAGGAAGCCGCGCACCCACACGCCGGTGGTCTGGCTCCAGGCGCGTACGCCGACGCTGCGGCCCTCGATGTCGTCGACCGTGAGCCGGCCCAGGGTGACGAGGGTGTGGTGCTGGTCGCGGCCGAGGGCGGTGATCGGCAGCAGGAGCACCTCGCGGCCCTGCGCGATCGCCTGCAGCAGGGTGACGATGGCCAGTTCGCACAGGTCGGCGCCAGTGCCGTCGACGAAGCCGCGGGATGCCCTGTGGACCGGCTTGATGTCCAGCCGCTCGTACGGCGTCCCGGTCTCCGCCACGGCCGCCGCGGCCGCCTCGGCCAGGTCGTCGCGGCCCAGAACCACCTTCATCATTTGCTCCTCGGTCCGTCGTGGGGGTGGCGTGCGTGGTGCTGGCGCAGCAGGTCGGCGCCGTAGTCGCCGCCGTTGGGGGTGCGCACGATGGTGTGGATGTGCCGTCGGGTGGGGTGGTCGTTGGCGTACATCACGCCGGCCATGTGCTCGAACTCGACGAGGATCACCGGACTGTGCAGGCGGTAGTAGAAGACGCCGTCCGGGTCGCCGACCCACCCGAAGTAGGTGTCGCCCTCGTGGGCCAGGACCTCGTCCGTGCGGACCTTGGCGTGGCCGGGGCCCGCCCGGTCGGTGTAGAGGGCGATCAGGTCGAGGGCGGCGTGCCGCTGGTCACCGATGAGTTCGCTCAGGGGGAGGCCGGCGAAGTCCAGTTCCCAGTTGTCCCGGAAGGCGCCCACGAACAGCTCGTCCGGCAATTCGTCGGCGATCGTGGCCCGTTGCCGCTGGGGCACCGACAGTCCCGCGAACACCTCCTGTCCCGCGGCCTCTTCGGCACGGAAGGCGGTCGTTCCGGCGAACTTCCCGCCCTCCGCGAGAACGGGTTCTGCGCCCAGGAAGGTCGGGGTAAGGACCATGTGGTCCTCGACCAGGGCGCAGTTGACGTTCACGTGGTGGCCGTCGAGCTGCCAGCCGAAGGGGCCCTCGCCGAGCGGGTCGCCGTAGACGCTGAACCAGTACAGCCACTCGTTGAGCGCGTCGGTCTCGCCGCGGATCTCCCCGATGGTCAGGTTGAGCCGCATCAGGTCGACGACCTGCCGGAATCCGGCCCCGCTGAGGGACGCCCGGACCAGGTCGAGGGCCAACTGCCTTTTGACGTCGTCGAGTTCTTCCAGGCACAGGCCGTGGCGGAGGAAGTAGCGGGCACCGTTGTTCCAGTGGCGCCAGGTCACGTCCCGCATGGGGAAGCGCGCGTCGTGCAGTTCGTTCGGGGTGAGCGCCCTCAGGTAGGCCGCGGCCGCCTCGCGGATGCGGGTGGTGTCGACGCCGGTGCCGGTCAGCGGGTAGAGGCCGGGGACCGGTCCGTCGGAGGTGACCACTCCGCGCAGCGGCTCGTCGGCCGCCTCACGGCGCCAGTCGACCTTGGCGAGCAGTTCGGGTGTCCAGAGCTCCGGTTCGCGGGTGGGGGCCGAGGGGCGTATCCGCAACCGCGCGTCGTCCGTGCCGTCCATCGCTGCCGGCTCCTTTCTCGTGGGATGGGTCGCCGGTCCGCTCACGCGTCGAGGAACGCCACGTCCTTGTGGATGCGGTCCAGGTCGACGGGGGTGCGGACGAGTCCTTGTTCGAGGGCGTAGCGGGCCGCGATCTCCAGGCAGCGGGCGAGGGAGTCGCTGCAGCCGGCGGTGACCGCCCGGCCCGCCGGGGTGGCGGGGTCCCGCTCGCCGACTGTCTCGTCGATGCCCCGGGCGAGCGCCCGGAACAGGGCGGTGACCGCGTCGGGGCGGGAGCGCAGGACGTCGTCGCGGACGACCAGCAGATGGTTCGCGGGCACCGTGCCGTGCCGCTCGACCCATGCGGCGGCCGCTTCCTCCGCGTCCTCGATCACGGGCACCAGGGGGACGCCCTGGACACCGATGGCGCGCGGCCCGAGCACCGCCGCGTCCACGTCGGCGGCCCGCAGCAGGGCGGCGACGCCGCCGGCCGAGGACCGCCGGACGTTCGGCGGGTTCACGTAGGTGTCGACGTGCGCGTCCTCGGTCGTGACCCAGGTGACGTCCGACGCCTCGACGCCGTAGTCCTCGCGCAGGATGCCGCGCACCCACAGACCGGTGGTCTGGCCGTACGACCGCACCCCGATCCGGCGCCCGGCGAGCCGCCGCACGTCCAGCTCGGGCCCGTCGGGCAGCCGGGTCAGCGAGTGGTGGTGCGTGGCGCCGATCAGCACGGCCGGGAGCAGGGTGAGGGGGACGCCCGCGTCACGTGCCATCAGGTAGGTGGCGACGGGCATCTCGCAGACGTCGAACTCCAGCGCGCGCACCATCCGTGGGAACGCGGTGTGCAGCGGGGAGGCGGACAGGAAGCGGCAGTCGGCGCCCGCCACGGGGATCGTGCCGTCTCTCAGGACGCGGGTGTGGGGGTAGTCGCCGAGCAGGACGTCGAGCGTCTCGCCGGTCCGGACGTGCGGCTCTTCGTGGCCTTGGACGAGTGGCGTGTCGCGGTCCGCCGCAGGGGTGTTCACGGTCGCGGTCTCCTCGCTCCTGGCTCTGCTCATACGTCCTCGCCGTACCAGAGGCGCCGGTAGGGCGGGCTGAGCACCGTGCGGGTGATGCGGACGTCGATGACGGTGGGGCGGGGTTCGCGGACGTACTCGGCGAGTGCGGAACGCAGTTGGTCCGTGGTGCGCACGGTGGCGCCCGATCCGCCCAGGGCCACGGCCACGGCGCCGAGTTCCGGTGTCGGGATGACGGCGAGTTCGGGGTCGAGGTTCTTGGCCGCCGACTTGTGGTACTCGGCGCCGAGGCCCTCGTCGTTCATGACGACGACCAGCAGGGGCAGCCCGTAGCGGCAGGCGGTCTCGAACTCCGGAAGGTGCATGAGGAAGCTGGCGTCGCCCTCGACCACGAAGGAGGGCCGGCCGCCGTCCGCGACGATCTTCCCGATGGTCAGCAGCGGAGCCTGGCCGATGGCGCCGAACATCCCGTAGTTGGAGACGATCTCGCGGGAGCGCTGGAACAGCATGGTCCCGAAGTCCGTCTGGTGTCCGCTGCCGAGCACCAGGTCGATCTCGCCCGGGAGTTGCTCGTCGAGCACCGTGATCGCCTCGCGCGGGTCGATCAGTCCCGGCTCGCGGACGAGGTCGGCCGGATCGACGAGCGGTGCGGCCAGCCGGCCGCGGACCCCGGCGGTGTGGAAGCCCTCGATCCGTACGGAGCGGCTCGCGAGTTCCCGCTCCAGCGCCGCCAGCGCGGTCACCGCGTCGGAGCGGACGTAGACGTCGGCGGCGGCGCCGTTGCCCATGATCAAGTGCTCGGCGGAGTCGATCTGCACGTACGTGGCTTCGGGGAAGAGGTAACCGGCCTCGGTGGTGTAGTGGTTGAGGCTGGCGCCGACCGCGATCACGCAGTCGGCCTCCTGGAGCAGTTCCATCGCCACCCGGTTACCGAACAGCCCGGAGATGCCCACGTGGTGCTCGGTCCGCTCGCGCAGCCAGTTCTTCGCCTGGAGTGTGGTGGCGATCAGGGCGCCCGTACGCTCCTGAAGCCGCAGCACACCCTCGCCCGCGTCGGCCTGCCGGGCGCCGCGCCCCACGATGATCACGACACGCTTGCTCGCCTGCACCACGTCGGCGGCGCGTGCGATGCGCTCGGGATCGGGCAACGGCCGCTGCCGGTCGATCAGTTCGGTCGAGGGCACGTACGGCGTGTCGAGTACGTCGCCGAACTCGTGCGTCTGGATGTCCATCGGGGCGCTGATCATGACCGGGCGGGACTCGGTCCGGGCCAGGTGGAAGGCGCTCTGGACGACCTCCTGCGCCTGGTCGGCGCGGTCGAGGTGGAGGTAGGCGCACTCGATGGCGGCGGCGAAACGGCCCTGGTCGAGGTACTGGGCGGCGGCCTTGTCGCCCCAGGCGGTCTCGCCGCAGAACGCGACCAGCGGGGTGCGCGCCCGCGCCGCCACGATCATCGAGGTGGCGAGCTGGGAGACGCCGGGGCCGCTGGTCGTGGTGATGACGCCGGGCTGCCCGGCGGCCCGCGCCCAGCCGTCGGCCATGCCCAGGCCGGAGCCCTCGTGCCGCACCTCGTAGAGCCGCACACCGCGTTCGGCGAGGGCGTTCATCCAGTGCATGTTGGCGTCGCCCATCATGCCGAAGACGTCGCGGGTGCCTTCCGCGAGGAACGCCTCGGCCATGGCCTCGTAGACCTTCATCGGGTGGTCGCCTCCGGGTTCGCGCGGTGCGGGTGGTCCTTCAAGAGGTCCTGGAGGTGGTCTTCGAGGCGGGGGAACACGCGGAGCGCGTTGCCGTACTCGATGAGCCGGCGATCCGCGTCGGACAGGCCGGTGACGGAGTCGAGGATGCTCTTGGTGTCGTCGAAGTGGTGTCCGGTCTCCGGGTCGACGCCGCGGACGGCGCCGATCATCTCGGAGGCGAACAGGATGTTCCGGGCCGGGACGACGTCCGTCAGCAGCTGCATCCCGCGCGGGTGGTAGACGCAGGTGTCGAAGTGGACGTTGTTCAGGACCAGTTCCTCCAGCGGAGGGCGGCCCTGGTCCTGCATGACGCCCCGGTAGCGGCCCCAGTGGTAGGGGACGGCGCCGCCGCCGTGCGGGATGATGACCTGGAGGTCGGGGAAGTCCCGGAACAGGTCCGACTGGCACAGCTGCATGAACACGGCGGTGTCACCGGCCAGGTAGTGCGCGCAGGTGCCCTGCAGGGCGGGGTTGCGGGACATCGCGACGTGCAGCATGGCCGGGACGCGCAGCTCGACCAGCTTCTCGTACAGCGGGTAGTACACCTTGTCGGTGACCGGCGGCGCCTGCCAGTTGCCGTCGGAGGGGTCCGGGTTGAGCAGGGCCCCGACGAACCCCAACTCCCGGACGCAGCGCTCCAGTTCGGCGACGCTGTGGTGGACCGACGCCTCCAGTCCGGCACCGGGCGACTGGGGCAGTTGGCAGACGCCGACGAAGCGGCCGGGGAACAGGGCGCACACCCGGGCGATCAGGTCGTTGGTGACGTGGGACCAGTCCAGGCTGGTCCGCGCGTCGCCGTAGTGGTGGGCCATCTTCCCGGCGCCGGGCGAGAAGAGGGTGACGTCGGTGCCACGTTCGTCCTGGAGCTTGAGCTGACCCCGCTCGATGACGGCCCTGATGTCGTCGTCGCCGATGGTCAGTTCGTCGGGTGAGACGCGGGCGCCCGAGTCCTCGAAGGCGCGGATCTGTTTCTCCCGCCATCGGCCGAGGGCGGGTGGGGCGGTGGTGAAGTGACCGTGACAGTCGATGAGCATGGGGGTTCCTTGGTGGGAGGGCAGCAGGAAGCCGCACGGGTACACGGGGAGGGTTGAGCCTGCGGCTCGAGGAGGCCGGCCGGGACCTGCGCCGGCCGGAGGCGGCCGGGGCGGCTGAGGCGGACGCGCCGTCCGGGGCGGCCCGGGGACCGATGGTCAGGCGCGGCCCGGAGGACCGGCGGTCAGGCGCGGCCGGTGAGGGAACGCGCCAGGTCCAGGCCGGGGTAGGTGCGCACGGGGGCGGTCATCAGGAAGCGGTAGCCGTCGTCGAGCACCTGCTTGACGTTGTCGGCGGTGACGTGCGGGTGGCCCACCGGGACGCCCCGCTCGACGCAGGTGTCGAGGATCCGTCGCTTGCAGGCGAGCATCCGCGGATGGTCGTACTGGCGCGGGATGCCGAGTTCCTGGCTCATGTCGCCCTCGCCGACGATGACGAGCCCGATCCCCGGTACCTCGTCGAGGATGCGGGGCAGGTTCGCGATGCCCTGCTGGTCCTCGATCATGAGGGCCACGAGCACTTCGCCGTCCGGGTCCAGCGGCCAGACGTCACTGCGCTCGTAGTACTCCTGGTTGGAGATGCCCCAGAAGCGGGCGGCGGCGCTCGGGCTGTCGCCGCGCAGCCCGGCCGGCTCGTGCCGGGGCTCCCCCGGCAGCGACGGATACCGGCAGGCGGCCACGGCGTTGCGGGCCTCGTCGACGGTCGAGATGTGCGGCCACACGATACCGAACGCGCCCAGGTCGAGGGCCTGTTTGGCGTGCCACTGGGCCTTTTCGGCGCCGTTGACGGGGATCCGCACGATCGGGGTGATCGCGGGTCCCGGCTCGTCGGAGCTGCGGATCTGCCGCCGGTCGAGGAGGTACTGGAAGCTGTCGCGCAGCGCGATGGCGTCCCACGGTTTGTGTTCCGTCTCGAAGACGAGCGCGTCGTAGGAGGTGGTGGCGAAGTCGAGCGCGGCGGCGGGGTCGGCTGGGGAGAACGACGCGAAGACGTGCCGGCCCGCGCCGAGATGGGCGATGACCTTGTTGAGCCGGGCTGTCACGGACGGACTCCTCGGGAAGGGGTGGAGGTTGCCTTGCCGGGACGGGTCGGGGACGGGTCGCGGCCGAACAGGCGGGCCAGCCGCGCGCGGAGGCGCTGCCACAGTCCGGGGCGCTCGGCTGGGGCGGCGATGGGGGTTGCGTCGGCGGTGTCCGTGGGCGCGCAGCGTTCGACAAGCGCCGCCGAGAACTCGCGTGCCATCCTGGCCACCACGACACCGGCGCCCGACTCGATCAGCGGGGCGAGCTTGCCGGAGAGGTTCATCTCGCCGGTCATCGCCACCTGCGTGCCGCCGGTCACGGTGTCCTCGGTCACCCGGAAGACCGCGCCGCCGCTGAACCGGGTGGCGCCCTGGCCGTCCCTGCCGCGTGCGGTCAGCCGGCCTTCGCGCTCGTCCTGGTCCAGTTCCAGCGTGATGCGGGCGGCGAACTTGACCCTGATGCCGCCGAATCGGACGACGAGGACGCCGTCGAAGGATCCGTCGTCGTGGGACTCGCCGAGTTCGGCGCCGCCGACGCAGGACACGACGGCCGAGGGGTCGGAGATGATCTCCCAGACCCGTGCCGGCGGGCTCGGCACATCTATCTTTTCAGCGATGGATATCAAGGGGGACCTCTCTGGACGCTAGGCGGCGTCGGTCGCCTCGGCGTCGGACGTGAACAGGCTCCACAGGTCGTTGTAGAGCTCCGAGAACTCGGGCGATTCGACGAGGGAGCCGATGGTGCGGGGGCGTCCGAAGGGGACGGGGAGGGTACGGCGGACGGTGCCCGGCCCGTCCGACATCACGACCACCTCGTCGGCGAGGTAGAGGGCCTCGTTGAGGTCGTGGGTGACGAAGACGAGGGTGCCCTGCTGCTCCTGCCACAGGTTGAGGAGTTCCTGCTGGAGCTTGAGCCGGGTGATGGCGTCGAGGGGGCCGAAGGGCTCGTCCATCAGCACGATGGAGGGTTCGTAGATCAGTGCACGGGCGATCGCGCAGCGCTTGCGCATTCCGCCGGACAGTTCGCGCGGGTAGTGGTTCTCGAATCCGGTCAGCCCTACGACGTCGACCCAGTGCGCGATGCGTTCCTCGCGCTCCGCCTTGGGCACCTTGCGGAACTTGAGGGCCAGGCCGATGTTGGCCTTCACGGTGAGCCACGGCAGCAGGTCGGTCTGCTGGGTCACGTATGCGGCCTCCGAGTTGACGGCCCTCACCTCCTCGCCGCCGAAGTGGACCCGGCCCTCGGTCGGGAAGAGAAGGCCGGCGGCCAGATTGAGCAGGGTGCTCTTCCCGCAGCCGCTGGGGCCGATCACGGCGACGCATGTGCCGCGCTTGATGCGGAAGGACACGTCCGTGATGGCGGGGCGGTGGCTGCCCGGGAACTCCAGGGTCACGTTCTCGAAGCGGAGCGCTTCCGTCTCCGGGGCACGCTGTGTGGTCGACATCTTCGTCTCCTCGGCCCGCCCTTTGCGGAGGGCGGCCTGGCCCGTCGTTCGTGCGGTGGATGGGTGGCCGACGCGGTCGGCCCCGGTGGCGCTGCGCCGGGAGCCTGTGGGCGCGGCCGACTGAAGCCGCCTGTAGGCAGGCCCAGTTGAGCACGTTCTCGAAGTGGATTGTCCGACAAGAACTGCAGGGAACGTAACGCTCCCGAACCACTCCGGCAAGATGCCTGCAAGAAAAACCCGATGTGCGCCCCAACCTCAACCAACCCCACACTTAGGACTGTTGGACAATGTGATGCGCAGCCCGAGGGGCAACTCCGCAGATGAGAGCCGGGTTTGCGCGGTCGGCGGAAGACCGGCTGCCCGGCCGACCCACCTCTGGGCCGGCCGGGCAGGATTCGGATGCGGCGACCGGGGCGCCGGGCGTCAGCTCACGGGGAGAGCACGCTCTGCGGGAGATGGAGCGGCATCGAGTCCTCCCACTGGCTGTCGGTCAGCAGCTGCTTGCCGGAGCCGTCGGCGTTCATGGCCATGATCTGGCCGTAGGGCTGGAACGTGTTGTCGTACAGGGCCGCCTCCTCCAGGAACCCGTACATGCCGCTGCTCTAGAGGATGCGGCCGTCGTAACTCCACACTGTGTGGCCGTCGTTGGCGCCGCTGCTGGTCAGCACCTGCAGGTCGCCGCCGTCGGGCCGACGGCAAGGTCGGCCTGCGGTTCGTCAGATGGGTGTCGCTGCCCAGCCCCAGCGCGGACAGGACCGCCCTGATGGAGGGGCGGATCGACTGGTTCGTCACCTCGGAACCGCTGCCGTTGCAGATCCAGCATTCCGGTGACGGCATCGTGATGGCCAACTCCCGGACCGTGCCCGAATGGAGCGGCTCCTACGCCGGCTACGGGCAGGTGGTGGTCACCCGCTCGACCTATGCCAAGCAGAACTCCGACACCGTTTCAGGAACAGTCCGCGGCGTGCGCCCGGCGAGTCGATCGCTGGTTCGCCCTGCTTGACCAACTCGACGCGGAGCGATCCGGCAGCTCCTCCGACACCGCCTCACGGGTGTGCGCCCGGTGCCAGAATGGTGGGGCGGGAAGCGATGGGGAGTCGGGCGGGGCCGCTGGTGGCGGCGCGCCGGATTCCTCACGGACGAGGGGCGGGGGATGTCGGCTGAGTTGGTGGGCCAGGCGGTGACGGTGATCAGCGCGGCGACCACGGCGTACGGGGCTCGGGTGCTGACGCAGTCCGAGGAGCTTGCCGCGCAGGGGACGGTGCGGCTGGGGCAGCGGCTGGTGGCGCGGCTGCTACGGCGCGGGCGGCACACCGCCGTGGAGTCGGCGGTGCGTGATCTGGCGGAGGCGGCGCCCGAGGAGCGGGAAGACGCTCGAGCGGCCCTGCGGCTGCATCTCGGACGGGCACTGCGGGAGGACCCCGAGTTGCGGGCCGAGCTCGCCTCCCTGCTGGCCGGCGGGGCTCATGCGCAGGGCGCCGGTGCCGTCGTGGTGAGCGGGTCGAACGAGGGGATCGTCTCGACGGGCGACAACGCGATCAACATTCAGCGCCGCGACTGAGCACGATGACCGACGGCCTGGACATCGGCGTCAACAACGGTCTTGTCTCCACGGGTCCACATGCCTTCAACGTGCAGATCGGCAAAGTCACGGTCGCGCCGGTGCCGTCGACGCCGATCCGCGAGGTGACCCCGACGGCGGGACCGGTGGGCGTGCCGTGGCGGTCCCCGCTGTTCGTCGGCCGTGCGTCCGAACTGGCCCGGCTGGACGACCTGTTCGAGGACCGGACAGGCGGAGCGGTGCACGTCCTCCATGGCCTGGGCGGCACGGGCAAGTCGACTCTGGCCGCCCGGTACGCCCTCACGCGAGCCGGGCGGTTCACCCAGGTCCTGTGGCTGAGCGCGGCGAGCGTCACCGCCCTCGAGTCCGGGCTGACGGCCTTCGCCACGGCCCTGGAGCCGGCGTCGAGCCCCGGGGTTCCGGCCGAGACCCTGCGGGATCGCGCGCTCGGCTGGCTGCGCGAGCACGAGGGGTGGCTGCTGGTCCTGGACGACGTCAACCGGATCGACGACGTACGCGGCCTACTGGCCGGGGCGGTCAATGGCTGCGTGATCGTCACCAGCCGCCTCACCACCGGCTGGCACCACATCGGACAGGCCGACCGCCTCGGCCCGCCGGAGCCGGACGAGGCGAAGGAACTGCTGCTGGGCGTCCTCGGCCGAGAGGACGATGAACTCGCCGCCGAGGCCGATGAATTGTGTTTACGGCTGGGGCGACTGCCGCTCGCCATCGAACAGGCGGGCGCCTACATCGCCGAGTGCGGCATCGGCATCGGCGACTACCTCGAACTGCTCGGTCAAGCGCCGGCCGACACCTTCAAGGACGCCGCGGAGGGCACCGACTCCGAACGCACGATCGCCCGGGTCTGGCGGGTGACCCTCGACCGCCTGGCTCAGCGGCCGTGGGCGGCGCAGATCCTGCGCGTGCTGGCCTGGTACTCGTCCGAAGGCATCCCACGGCGCCTGCTGGACGGTATCGGCTCACCGCGCGAGGTACGGGAGGGCGTGCGCGCCCTCGCCGCATACAGCATGGTCGTGGCCGCGCCGGACGCCCTGACGGTCCATCCGCTGGTCCAGTTCGTCGCCCGCACGCCGGACCCGGATGACCCGCACCGCACGCCCGAGGACGTCGAGGCAGCCCGCACCCTCGCGATCGACCGGCTCGCGGCGGCGGCACCCGAGACGGAGGACCCCGCCGACTGGCCCGCATGGCGCACGCTTCTCCCGCACGTCGCCGCGATGGCGACGTACGTGCCGGTGGAGGCGGACACGGCGTCGCTGGCGCACCTCCTCGTCCTGACCGCGACCTTCCTCGAACGGCAGGGCGCGTACCAGACCGCTGCCGACCTCGGTTTCCGTGCCGTCAACAGCGCAGCGGCCGTCTTCGGTCGTGCCCACGGACGGACCCTCGCCGCCTTGGTCAACCTGACGAACGCGCTTCAGGGCGGCGGGGAGGCTCCCTTGGCGATCGAGCTCCTGGAGGAGATGCTCCCGCACTTCACGAGCAACCCGAACACACCATCGAATCCAGGCGACTTCAAGATGCTCTGCAGCGCGCGCAACAGCCTGGCGCACGCCTACCACGACGCGGGCGATCCCCACCGGGCGATCACGATCTACGAGGAGCTCGTCGCCGACATGGATCCCAAGGGACCGGCCGGCCCGCGGGCCCTGGCGATGATCCGCGGCAACCTGGGACACACCTGGCAGGACGTGGGAGAACCCGAGAAGGCGATCAGCATGATCGAAGGGGCACTTGGGGAACTCCGGCGTGCCGATGGCACCGCCGAGTACGAGGTGCTGGAGATGCGTGCGATGCTCCTGGACGCCCATCAAGCCGCCGGTCGCCACCACGAGGCGATCGCGGGCTTCCGAGCCGTACTTCCCGACCTGGAGCGGGTGCTCGGGCCGGACCACCCCACCACCCTCATGGCGGTCGGCAACGCCGCCGGCGCGTACGCCCGGGTGGGGAATCTGGTCCGTGCCGCGTCCTTGAACCGGCGTACCGTCGAAGGCTTCGCACGATCACTCGGCGCCGACCACCCGAACACGCTCCAGAGTCGCGAGAACCTCGCCCGTGTCTACGCGGCCGCCGGTAACCACGCACGGGCGCTCCCTCTGCTCACGGCGCTGCTCGCCGACCGGGAGCGGCTGCACGGCCGGGACGCCGTCGCCACGATCCTCGCCCGCCGGGATCTCGCCGCCGCGCACTACAACGCGCGCGACAAGCACCAGGCCCTCCCCCTCATGACGACGGCCGCAGGTGAGGCTCGGCGTGTGCTGGGCCGGGACCACCCCGTCACCTGCTCCCTCCAGAGGGAGCTCGACCGCATGGTGCCGCGCCAGGCCACCGTCACTCCGCTGCCGACGGATTGAGGGCGACGAGTTCGACCTCGAACCCGTCGGCGTTCTCCAGGTAGGCCGTGTAGTTCTGGTCGCCGCCGGCATGCGGGTGGCGGTCGGGGAACATCAGGCTCCAACCGTGGCGCGCAGCCTCGGAGACGAGCGCCTCCACCCCGTCGTGGTCGACGTGGAACGCCAGATGGTTCAGGCCGGGGCGGCACCGGTCGTGATGGTCGGCGGTGAGGGCGGGTGACTGTTCGAGGACGAGGTAGGTCGCCCCGAGCCGCCAGCTGCGTCCGTTGCTCCAGTTCTGGAACCGTGAGTAGCCGAGGGATTCCAGCAGCCACCCGAACGAGAGGGTGGCGCGGTGGAGATCGGGCACCCAGATCTCGACATGGTGGAGCATCCCGCCGGTCGGCCGTGTCATGGCGCTCCAGTTGCTGAACGCGCGCCTTCGCCATCGGCTCGGTGCCAGGGGAACGGAGCGAGGTCCGGTTCGACCCAGCCGGTGCGTGCCGTGTCGCCCGCCAGGGTCGAGGACCGGTAGAAGCGGGTGAGGAGCCGTTTGTCGAACAAGGCGGGGTTCCGCCCGGCGAAGGCGTCGAAGTCGCCCGCGTCCGACTGGTCGGCGTGGTGGCCCACCAGTTCGACCCAGGCCCGGCTGACGGTGGCGTTGTACTTCTGCGGGGCGCCCGCGTAGCGAGCCGTGCGCCGGATGCCGTCGCTGACGAGGTCGACCGCCGCACCGGTGCCGTAGCGCCGGACCGCCAGCCAGGTCAGATGGACGTGCTGGCGGTGCCCGAACCGCTCGGCGTTCGCCATCACCTCCCCCATCAAGGCGTCGAACGGCGAGGTCTGCCGGTCCGCGCCGTGTCCGGCGCGCAGGTGCCGTCGAAGACGCGTGAGCGGGGCGGTCAGCGTCCTGAGCAGGCCGTGGGGATGCGCCGCGCGACCGGGGCGCGGGCGGTGGTGGTCGTGCGGGGTCATGACGCCTCCGTGACGAGCGCGTCCAGAACGGCGTGGAAGCCGGCGATCGCCTCGGGCGGCAGGCCGTCCAGCGCGCGGTGCTCGATGTCGGTCAGGGTCCGGGTGATCAGGGCGGCCGCCGCGCGCCCGGAGTCGGTGAGTTCGACGAGCACCGAGCGGCGGTCCTCGGCGCGCGTGCCGCGGGTGATGTGGCCGCGGCGTTCCAGCCGGTCCAGCACGCTGGTCAGCGTCGTGGGCCGGGCACCGACGGCGGCCCCGAGCTGGGAGACCGTGCGGCCCCGGCCGTCGGCGAGGTTGGCCAGCGCGTTGATCTCGGAGGCGGTCAGGTCGAGGTCGACGAGTTCGGCGGCGATCAGGCGCAGGGTGGCGTGGGTGGCGCGCTGCAGGGCCAGCAGCGCGGGCCGTCGCGATGATACGGATTCGGACTTCACGATTTCGGATATTACGATATCGGAGTATTGAACGCAAGCAAGACGCAAGCCAGGCGCACGCAGGGCAGCCCGCGTGGGGATGGTCGTACGGGCGCCGGACGAGCGCGCACTTCCCTTCCGGCGCCGGGCGCCCTCCCCCGGACTGAGGTCGCTCAGCCCCCCGCGGCGCGGGACCACCGCTCCTCGATGACGGCCTGCTTCCGATCCAGCTCCGCATCCTTCCTGCGCTTGGTGACGGTCCCCGGAATCACCAGCGGGCGTCTGCCCACCCTGGTGACTCGAAGTTCGGTCCAGGTTCCGCTCCGCGACACGCGCTGCCGCCTCTCGACACCGGCGACCTCGCTCCAGGGAACCGATCGCCTGCGGACGAAGGTGCGGAACTCCAATCCCTCCGCGGTCAGGAGCACCCGGCCATAAATCAGGTTGATCCAACTGAGGACCACGGCCATGAAGAGGACCACGCAGGCACCGACCCACAACCGTGCACCCGACGCCGGCACGGTGAGGCCCGTCCACACCAACACCCCGGCGAAGACCAGCGCCGAGATACCGGCTCGCCACCAATACCTGCGACGGTCAGCGGAGTTGAAGCCGATCCAGATGTCCGGCATGGTCACGATGGTATTGACGTGCGCCTGAACAACGACCAGCCCGACTGGACAAGTTGCCCCGGCCCCGGCCTACTCCACGTACTCGACGCTCTGCATCATGCCCAGGTCCTCATGGTGGAGCTGATGGCAGTGGGCGATGGTTCGGCCGGTGAAGTCGTCGTAACGGACCAGGAAGGTGACCCGGTCTCCGGGCGTGCCGCCGGTCAGGCCGATCGTGTCGTGCCAGACGGGAGGATCCAGCCGTACGCCGTTGCGGTGGGTGAGCAGGATCGGATTGGTGTGCAGATGGAAGGGATGACCGTGCGCCGGCAGCGATTCGTCGGTGCGTACATTCCACCGCTCGACCGTGCCGAGGCGCAGGGTGTGGTTGGTGAAGGACGGGTCGAACAGGCCGTACGCCGGGTCGCGGGTGAGGTCGGCGCCGGGATCCGCCGCGGGGGTGGCACCGGTGCCCAGCATGCGGAAGGCGTTGGGGAACGCGCCGGCGAAGACGCCCGCGTCGGCGTGCAGGATCACTTCCCGGTCGGCGTCGGGGTCCGTGATGTCCCGCTCGTCGAGGAACGGTCTGCCCGCGGGCAGTACGGCGGGCAGGGCCATCGGCGGCACGACCGGATCGCCGGCGACCTCGACCGTCATCAGCGGACCGGGCAGCCCGGGGGCGCGCAGTTCGTACGTGCCGGGCACGCCGGCGCGGACCAGGACGTCGGCGCGGTTGCCCATCGCCAACTCCACCCGGTCCAGGGCGACGGGGCGGGGGAAGGTGATGCCGTCCTGGGCGATCTGATGCACGGTCGGGGCGCCGTCGCCGCCGGCGAGGGAAAGGCTCAGGGCGGTGAACCCGGTCGCGGCGACCAACCGCCACCGCTGCACCTCCCCCGGCCGCAGGCGCAGGGTGGGGTTGACCGTGCCGTTGACGGTGAAGGTGGACGGGACGCCCGCCGTCCAGCCGCCCGAGGTGAAGGCGGGCACCCTGCCGTCCTTGAGCTTGAGTTCGTTGATGCACACGACGATGTCGGCGGCCGCCTGGATCTCCGGGACCTCGTCGACGTCGCCCTCGACGACGATCACGCCCGCCATTCCGCCCACGATCTGCTCGGCCGTGGATCCGTGCAGGTGCGGGTGGTACCAGTAGGTGCCCGCCGGATGACCGTGCGGTACCTGGATGCTCGTCACGTACTGCGGCTCCGCGACACCGGCGGCCGCCTCCTCCGCGGTGCGCGGCGCGAACTCGCGCAGCACGTTGTCGGCATCCCCCGACGGACTGACGTGCAGGCCGTGGGTGTGCAGGTTGAAACTGTTCGCGTGGTGCGGTGTGTTGTGGCCTCCGCCTCCGCTGGAAGGTGCGTTCGGCGGCAGCCCGTTGACCTGCGTCAGCCGGAGCTGATGCCCGCCCCGTACCCGCAGCGTCGGCCCCGGGACGCTCCCGTTGTACGTCCGCGTGCGCACCGGCCCGTAGCCCGGCACGTCGATGTCCGTGAACCGCACGTCGAGCGTTCCCGCCAGGACCGGCGGTGCCGTCGAACCCGTCGCCTGGCCCGACAGCCACACCTCCGGCTGCGGAAAGGACGTGGCCGCGCGCCTCCCACTCGCCCTGCCCCGGGCCGTGCCCGTCATCGTCGCCAGCACCGAGGCGGGAACAGCCTTCAGGACCGAACGACGGCCGATCCAATGATCATCATGTCCCATAGCTGGGCAAACTAGCCCGTGAGGCGGCAAGACCCGTGGAGAACACGGCTTGCGGCCGCCGACGGTCGACGCCCCCTGAGGTGTGCCTCCCCGCGCGAGGCCGGGACCGCGTTCCGCGCAAGGGGCGTACGCCGGCGTGCCACCCAAAGGCCGTAAGCCCGCGTTAGCCTGACGCGATGCCAGCGAACACCAGCCTCGCCAGAGCCATCAGCGACACCACCACTCCACCCCTGCTCCCCCTCCCGGAACGTGTCGCCGAGCTTCTGTCGGAGCTGGGGAGTCCGCCCCGGCTGGCGGCCCACCTGCGCGCCGTCCACGACGTCGCCCATCAACTGGTCGCATGGGTCGAACAGCACTGCCCCGCGCTGGACTTCGACCGCGAGGCGGTGCTCTTCGGGGCGGCCACGCACGACATAGGCAAGACGGTGCACGTCGCCGAGCTCTCCGGGCCCGGGTCGGCGCACGAGAAGGCCGGGCAGGCCCTGCTGCTCGAGCACGGCGTCAGCCCGGAACTGGCGCGCTTCGCCGCGACCCACGCGTCATGGACGGACCCGGAGATCGGCCCGGACGACCTGTTGGTCAGCCTCGCCGACAAGATCTGGAAGAACAAGCGCGTTCCCGGCCTGGAGGACATCGTCGTGGCCCGGCTCAGCGAGGCGACCGGCCGTGCGGCATGGGAGGAGTTCATCGCGCTCGACGAGGTCCTCACCGGCATCGGCGAGACGGCCGACGAGCGCCTCGCCTTCCAGGCGTCCTTCCCTGTCCACGGCTGAGGACTCACCCCTTCCCCCCGCTTGACGTATGCCGATATGGGAATACGATCGTTGCCATGGCACGAGCAGCGACGACATCGGACGTCTTCAACGCGATAGCCGAGCCGCAGCGCCGGGACATCCTGGCGCTGCTGCGGGCGGGAGAGCGACCGGTGAACGACCTGGCCCGGACGTTGGGGATGACCCAGCCGGGGGCGTCCAAGCACCTGCGGGTGCTCCGGGAAGTGGGGCTGGTACAGGTCCGCGAGGCGGGCAAGCAGCGTCTCTACGGCCTGGACGCCCGCGGGCTGCGGCCGGTGCACGAGTGGGTCGGCGGATTCGAGCGGTTCTGGAACGAGAGTTTCGACCGGCTGGACTCCTATGTGCAGGACCTCAAGCAGACACGGCAGGAGGACTGACCGATGACAGGGGCAGGGCAGGAAACGCGCAGCGGGCCGACGACGGCCGACCGGGAGATCGTGATCTCCCGGGTGATCGACGCTCCGCGGGAGCTGGTGTTCGAGGCTTTCACCGAGGTCCGGCACCTGTCGAGATGGTGGGGTCCGGCCGGGTTCACCACCACCACGCGGTCCTTCGAGTTCCGCGAGGACGGGGAGTGGGTCTTCGTGCTGCACGGGCCGGACGGGACGGACTACGCCGAGTGGATCCGCTGGGTGCGGATCGCCCCGCCCGAACGGATCGAGCTGCTGCACGGCGAGGTGCGCGACGACCCGAACGCCTTCGAGTCGGTGATCACGTTCGAGCCGGACGGCGCGGCGACCCGGATCGTGATGCGCACCCTGTTCCCCACCAGGCGGCTGCGCGACGAGGCGGTCGAGAAGTACCACGCGGTCGAGGGCGGCGAGCAGACCCTGAGCAACCTGGCGGCCTACGTCGCCGAGACCCTGCGCAAGGAAGGCGAGAACTGATGGCCGGCAAGGTGTTCTTCAGCGTCTCGATGTCGCTGGACGGGTTCGTCGCGCCCGAGCCCGTACCCGTCGAGGACGAGCTGTTCGCGCCCGCCAGGCAGAACGACCCAGACGTCCGGCGCTGGATGGCGCAGTGGATGGAACTGCAGCAGTGGCTCCTCCCCCAGCGGTTCTTCCGGGAGAACGCGGGGCTGGGCGAGGGCGGCGAGGAAGGGCCCGACAACGACATCGCGCGGGAGACGTTCGAGCGCACCGGCGCGAGCGTCATGGGCAAGCGGATGTTCGACCTCGGCGAGCAGTCGTGGCCGGCGGAGGCGCCGTTCCACACCCCGGTCTTCGTCGTGACGCACACCAAGCGCGACCCGTGGGAGCGGCCCGGCGGCACCACGTTCCACTTCGTCGACGACGGCATCGAGCGCGCCCTCGACCGGGCCCGCGAGGCGGCGGGCGACCGCGACGTCCGCATCGCCGGCGGGGGCACGACGATCCTCCAGTACGTGAACGCCGGACTGGTCGACGAGTTCTCGGTCGCCGTGTCCCCGGTGCTGTTCGGTGCCGGCACCCGCCTGTTCGACGGCGTCGACGCGTCGAGGATCGCGCTGGAGCCGCTCCGCGCGGTGCCGACCCGGCGGGTGACCCATCTGACCTACGCGGTACGGCCACGCTAACCGCGCCACCTGGCGATCAGCGGGCCGCGGGGGTGGCCGAGGCGGACGTGCGCCCGCCGGTCAGGCGGCGCCAGACGCGGGTGAAGGGTCCTGGCAGATGCGCACACAAACCGCCGGACTGCGGAAATCCGACCGATGTCTCCTGACTCATCGCCGAAAAGAAGGACTGCCCCTGCGGGGTTTTCCGGGTGGTGCTCCATCGCACACCGGAGTGACGTGCGACAAGAGTGTGCACGAGTTCTCGCCCGAGTCCCCGGCGCTGCCATCTGTCGAGAATCCAGACGTCCAATATCAGCCCGGTACGACAGGCGGCGCATATACGGAAACGGAGCCGCCCTATGACGGCGCGCCGTGGGTCGAGGAGTATCAATTCGGTCGTGGAGCGGTGATCGGGGGACATATTCCGGCACAGTATGGGCGAGGACTGTAGATCCATGGCGCCACTTCGTTCCCACACGGCCGTGACACCTCCGAGGACCGCCATCGCTCCAATTTCCGGAACGATACTGGCCGTACGCCCCGGCGAATAGGGCGCTGCAATATCACTTTGTGTTCCCACACCGGTGTCTCACCCTTGGGCACGCCGTTTTGCGCGCCCTGCCTGCGGCCCGGTGCCGACACTCCGTCAAAA
Organism: Streptomyces mangrovisoli; assembly: GCF_000974985.2. Classification (GTDB taxonomy): domain Bacteria; phylum Actinomycetota; class Actinomycetes; order Streptomycetales; family Streptomycetaceae; genus Streptomyces; species Streptomyces mangrovisoli. The sequence continues at coordinate 140,719 of NZ_LAVA02000090.1, forward strand.
GCGGCGCAGGCTCCCCCGGTAAGCGACGCAGTCCTCGTACGCCGGGAGCAGGCCCCGCCTCTCGGCGTCGGCGAGCGTGGGCGCCTGCGCGTCCTTCGGGGACAGCAGCGGCTCGACGCCCGGCGGCCACTCGATGGCGAGGTCCGGGTCCAGCGGATGGACACCGTGCTCGCGCTCGGGGGCGTAGCCCTGCGAGCAGAGGTAGACCACCGTCGCCTCGTCCGTCAGGGCGAGGAACGCGTGGCCGAGCCCCTCGGACAGGTGGACGGCGGCATGGGTCCGGTCGTCGAGCCGGACCGCCTCCCACTGCCGGTACGTCGGTGAGCCGACGCGGATGTCGACGACGACGTCGAGTACCGCCCCGCGCACGCACGTGACGTACTTGGCCTGGCCCGGCGGCACGTCGGCGAAGTGGATGCCGCGCAGGGTGCCCCGCTTGGAGACGGAGCAGTTGGCCTGCGCCAGGTCGAGGTCGTGGCCGGTCGCCTCGCGGAATCCGGGGCCTTGGAACCACTCGTGGAAACTGCCGCGTTCGTCGGGGAAGACCTTCGGCTCCAGCACCCAAGCGCCTTCGATGCCCAGTGGTCGCACGTGTTGATCCTTACTCGTTCGGTCAGGTCACTTCTTCAGCGCGCGGCGGAGCCTGCCCGCCGCGCGGCGCAGGAACGTCGAGGCGACGAGGCGCGCGGCGGGGCTCCGCCGCCCGGGGCCCGTCGCCGCAAGGCCGGTGGCGGCATCGGCCGGGCGTCCGACCGTGGCCAGGCCGTCGGCGGAGACGTCGAGCGCCAGCGGAAGGCCGACCGGCGGGATGTCCCCGGCCGTGGGCAGGAGCAGCGCCAGCCGCCACGTGCCGCCCGCCAGCTCACCGATCGGCAGACCCACACTCAACCGAGCCCGGTCGACCGCGCCGACGGTCAGCCCGCCCCGGTCGGACTCACCGGCACTCAGCGTGCCGGGCAGATCGACGAGACGGCCGGTCGCGGCACGGGTGAGTCTCAGGCCCGCCCCGGTCTCTCCCTGGACGTGCACGGGGAGCGCGACAGTGAGGCTGTCCGGCCCGGTTGTCACCGTGACGTCGGCGGGCGCGAGTTCGGTGAACTCGTACGGGATCCTGCCGGTCTTCCCGCCGATGTCGAGCGAGAGGTTGCCGTGCGGATCGGTCCAGTACGGCACCACGACGCGGCCGGGCGGCCCGACGACGGCCGCAGCGCGCCCGCGCCCCGCCTCCTCGCGGCGCACCGAACCGAGGCGGGTCTCCTTGCTCCAGCCGCAGGAGCCGATGCGGATGAGGACATCCCAGACGCCCGCGTCCAGGGGGCCGCCGTTCGCGGCCGACAGCGGGTCGATCCGCGAGGTGGCGCGCAGCACCTGCCGGAAGCGCCCCGCCCCGCTGCCGCCCAGGGCCGCCGGACCGCCCGGACTCTCCAGGCCATGCGCCCCCTCCACGGCGACCTTCTCCCGAGTCAGCTCGACCGGCTGGAAGAACTCCGCGGCGGTCGCGCGCTCGCGCACCACGAGATCCACCCTGGATCTGGCCAACGGGGCCGAGGTGTCCGCGCCGAGCAGGGCGATGGCGTCCAGGCTGGTCCGCGGCAACGGCGGAACGAGCAGGTCCTGGTCGCCGTCGGCGCGGAAGGTGACGGGCTCGCCGCCCGAGGTGTACTCGGCGGTGAAGCGGATGGCCAGTCGCCCGTTCTCCCAGCCGAGGTGTTCCAGGACGGCGGTGGGCCTGATCCCCGCCTCCCACCGGGCGAACTCCTCGATGTCGGCGAGCCGGTCGGCCGCTATCAGGCCCGCCACGATCCGCTGCGTGGGCTGCAGACCGGCCGCGACGCCGGGTCCGAAGCGCTCCAGCACCACCTTGCGCATCTCGGCGAACAGCTCCCGGCGGTAGTCGTCGGGCAGCTTCAGCACGCGCTGTCCGCGCATCCGCTCGACCATCTCGTTGCGCAGCCAGCGGCGGAAGAGCCGGTCGCGCAGCGGGCCGGGCGCGGTGAACCTCTCGACGACGTCGAGGGCTTCACGGAGGTTCTGGAAATAGCCGACCGGGTCGAAGCGCTGGAAGCCCGCGTTCGAGGCGTCCTCGCGCTTGACGTGGTAGTAGCACAGGTAGTCGCTGAGGACGGCGACGTTCTCGGCGCGCAGGTAGGCCTCGGTGACGAAGACGTGGTCCTCCAGGCGGCGGCGCCCCTCCCGGTAGCGGAGTCCGTGCTCGTCCAGGAACGCCTTGCGGAACATCTTGTGCGGGGTGAGGCTGTCGATGAGCGGGGCGTTCTCGACGTTCGCGTGCGGGCGGTTCCTGCGGAACAGTTCGCGCGGGACCGGGCGGCCCTTGCCGGCCATCTTGCCCACGATCACGTCGGCGCCGTTCTTCACGCCGTAGTCGTACATGCGCTCCAGGGCCTCGTCGCCGAGCCAGTCGTCGTTGTCGACGAACTGGATGAACTCCCCCTGGGCGGCGGCGATGCCGACGTTGCGCGGCTTGCCGGACCAGCCGGACCCCTCCTGGTGGACGACGTGCATGTGGGGGTGTTCGGCGGCGAGCCGGTCGAGGCGTGCGGGCGTCTCGTCGGTGGAGCCGTCGTCGACGAAGATCGCCTCGTACTCGTCGTCCGGCAGGCTCTGGCGCAGCAGCGAGGCGATGCAGTCCTCGATGTACGGGCCCGGGTTGTAGACCGGGATCACCACACTCACTTTGATCGGCACGTGACGTCTCACTCCTCCGTTGCTCACTGATGTCGCGAGGACCCCCTCGGGCTCCGCGGTCGGCCCCGGAGCGTCGGCCGGGGGCTCTCGTGGCCGGTGGAAGGCGGGAGGGAACGGCCGTCGGCGGGGTTCCGGCGTCTCGCACGGCTCAACCTACTACATGTTGTAGAGTGCAGCTCCCGGGCCGCCCGGCGCCGGAGGACGCACTCCGCCGACCGGGCCGAGCGCCATCACATCAAAGTGACGCCATACCGGGCTCTTACTCGTAAGAAGTTCACAAAGCGCCCGTAAGGACGCGGCGCACCGTGACCCAGCAAACGGAGGCCGACTTGACAGGACCCAGCGTGCCGCGCATGAAAGCCCTTGTTCTCTCGGGCGGTTCGGGCACCCGCCTGCGCCCGATCACCCACACGTCGGCCAAGCAGTTGGTGCCCGTGGCCAACAAGCCCGTGCTGTTCTACGGACTGGAGGCCATCGCCGAGGCCGGCATCACGGACGTCGGCATCGTCGTCGGCGACACGGCCGATGAGATCCGGCAGGCCGTGGGGGACGGCTCGAAGCTCGGGATCGACGTCACGTACATCCCCCAGGACCAGCCGCTCGGCCTGGCCCACGCGGTGCTCATCGCACGGGAGTTCCTCGGTGACGACGACTTCGTGATGTATCTCGGCGACAACTTCGTCGTCGGCGGCATCACCGGCCTCGTCGACGCGTTCCGCGCGGAACGGCCCGACGCGCAGATCCTGTTGACCCGGGTGCCCGATCCGACGTCGTTCGGTGTCGCCGAACTCGACGCGCACGGACGGGTCAGGAGCCTGGAGGAGAAGCCGCGGCATCCGAAGAGCGACCTCGCGCTGGTGGGGGTGTATCTCTTCACCCCCGCCGTCCACGAGGCCGTCCGTGCCATCGAGCCCTCCTGGCGCGGCGAGTTGGAGATCACGCACGCCATCCAGTGGCTGATCGACCAGGGCAAGGACGTCCGCTCGACCACCGTCTGCGGCTACTGGAAGGACACCGGGAACGTCTCCGACATGCTGGAGGTCAACCGCTCCGTCCTGGAGACACTCCGGCCCGGCGTCGAGGGCACCGTCGACGAGTCCAGCGAGATCATCGGCCGCGTGCGGATCGAGGCCGGTGCCGAGGTCCGTGGATCGCGCATCGTCGGCCCCGCCGTCATCGGCCCCGGTTCGGTGATCCGCGACTCGTACATCGGCCCCTTCACCTCCATCTCCGAGGACTGCCGGATCGAGGACAGCGAGGTCGAGTACTCCATCGTGCTGCGCGAGTCCTCCATCACCGGCGTCCGACGGATCGAGACCTCGCTCATCGGCCGCAACGTCCAGGTCACCCCCGCGCCCCGCAACCCCGCGACCCACCGCCTCGTCCTCGGCGACCACAGCAAGGTGCAGATCTCCTCATGACCAGCAGCACGACCAGCACAATGACCAGCACAGCGACCAGCAGAATCCTGGTGACCGGCGGCGCCGGCTTCATCGGCTCCCACTACGTCCGCACCCTGCTCGGCCCTCAGGGTCCCGGCGACGTGACGATCACCGTCCTCGACAAGCTCACCTACGCGGGCAATCCGGCCAACCTCGACGCCGTACGCACCCACCCCGGCTTCGCGTTCGTCCAGGGCGACATCTGCGACCCCCGGCTGGTCGGGCAGCTGATGGCCGAGCACGACGAGGTCGTCCACTTCGCCGCCGAGTCGCACGTGGACCGATCCATCGACGGGGGCGCGGAGTTCGTCCGCACGAACGTCGTGGGCACGCACACCCTGATCGACGCCGCGCACCGGGCGGGCGTCAGGACGTTCGTCCACATCTCCACCGACGAGGTCTACGGCTCCATCGAGGCGGGATCCTGGCCGGAGACCGACCCGCTGCGGCCCAACTCGCCCTACTCCTCGGCCAAGGCGTCCAGCGATCTCATCGCGCTGTCGTACCACCGCACCCACGGCCTCGACGTGCGGGTGACCCGCTGCTCCAACAACTACGGGCACCACCACTTCCCCGAGAAGGTCGTCCCGCTGTTCGTCACCAACCTGCTGGACGGCAGGAAGGTCCCGCTCTACGGCGACGGCGGCAACGTCCGCGACTGGCTGCACATCGACGACCACGTCCAGGGCATCGAACTGGTGCGCACCAAGGGCCGGGCCGGCGAGGTCTACAACATCGGCGGCGGCACCGAGCTGTCCAACAAGGAACTCACCGCGCTGCTCCTCGAAGCCTGCGGCGCCGGCTGGGACAGCGTCGAACACGTCCAGGACCGTAAGGGCCACGACCGCCGCTACTCAGTGGACTGCACCAAGATCCGCACGGAACTGGGCTACGAACCCCGCAAGGACTTCGCCACCGGCCTCGCCGAGACCGTCGCCTGGTACCGGGACCACCGCGACTGGTGGGAGCCCCTGAAGGAGCGGGCGGCGCTGTGACCTCCACGTGGCTGATCACCGGCGCGGGCGGAATGCTCGCGCAGGACCTCCTGGCCCGGCTGGCGGCGGACGGCGAACGAACCGTCGGCCTGACCCGCGGGGACCTCGACGTCACGGACCCGCGGGCCGTGCACGCCGCCGTCGCGGAGCACCGGCCCGACGTGCTGGTCAACTGCGCCGCCTGGACGGCCGTCGACGACGCGGAGACCCGGGAGACCGAGGCCCGCCGGATCAACGCCGACGGCGCCCGCAACCTGGCGGCGGCCTGTGCCGGGACCGGCACCAGACTGCTCCAGGTCTCCACGGACTACGTCTTCGCGGGCGACGCCGCCTCGCCGTACGCCGAGGACGCCGCGACGGCCCCGCGGAGCGCCTACGGCCGCACCAAACTGGCCGGCGAGCAGGCGGTGCTGACCACGCTCCCCGATGCGGGATACGTGGTGCGCACGGCATGGCTGTACGGCGCGGGCGGCGGCAACTTCGTCCGTACGATGATCGCGCTGGAGCGCGTCAGGGAGACCCTCGACGTCGTCGACGACCAGCGCGGCCAGCCCACGTGGACCGCCGACCTCGCCGACCGCCTGCTGCGCCTCGGGCGCTCCGCGACGGCCGGTGCCGCCCCGGCCAGGATCTACCACGCCACCAGCGGCGGTGACACCACGTGGTACGGCCTCGCCCGGGAGGTCTTCCGGCTGCTCGGCGCGGACCCGGACCGGGTCCGCCCGACCACCGCCGCCGCCTACGCCCGCCCGGCGCCCCGGCCCGCCTACGGCGTCCTCGGCCACGACGGCTGGGCGGCCGCCGGGATCGAGCCGATCCGCGACTGGCGCGAGGCCCTGCGGGAGGCGTTCCCGGCACTGCTCGCCGCCGAGCGCCGGTGACCCGGCACGCCGGGTCCCGCGCGGTGCGGGCCGCGGCCACCTCCGTGGCCGGCCGCCGGGCCGGAACCGGTCAGGGGCCGGTTCAGCCCTGTGCGACACCGGTCAGGGTCCGCTCTCGCCCTGGGCGATCTCGACCCGGTGGTGGAAGTCGGCGATGCCGACCGTCCCGGCGGTGACGGACAGGAGTGTGCAGGCCACCAGGAGGCACGCGGTCCACCGTCCGGCACGCGGGCGCTCCTCCTGAGGTGCCAGGAGGGCGGCGACGCGCTGCGGCACGGGGCCGGTCGTCGCGGCGAGAGCGCCCTCCGGGCGGGTCGAGGGGGCGGCATGGCCGGCGAGAGCGGCGCGGGCGATGGCCGTGGCGAGCAGCCGCCGGTCGCCGACGGTCTCCGCGGCGGCCTCGTCGGCATCGCGCTCGGCGGCGAGGCGGACGGTGTCGCGCATCCCGCGCAGCGCGGGATGGCAGTGCGCGGCGAGTTCGGCCGCGGCCAGGAAGTAGTGGTGGCCGGCCCGGTTGTGCGCCCGCTCGTGGGCGAAGAGGGCCTCGCGTTCGGCGGGTGTCAGGCTGCGCAGCATCGCGGTGGTGACGACGATGCGGTGGGGCCGTCCGGGCAGGGCGTACGCGTCCGGGTGGGGTGATTCGACGACGCACAGGTCACCGGCTGCGGGCCGGCGGCCGGCCTGGGTGCGGGCGCTGCGCAGGGCGCGGGTCTGCCGCAGCGCCGTGCGGGCGAGGGTGAGCGCGCCGAGGGCGAGGACTCCGGTCGCCGCCGCGGCGGCGGGCAGGACGAGGTAGTCCGAGGGGGTGTGCAGGGGGTGGACCAGCTCGCCGAGGGCGGCCAGGGCGGGAATCTTGAGCAGTCCGGTCAGGACGAGGGCGCCGAGGGCGGCGACACAGGCCCCCGCCAGAGCGAGGGCCGAGGCGGTGAGGACGCGCAGCGCGCCGACGGGCGCGAGACGGGCGAGGGTCCGGCGGGCCAGCGGCGGCGCGAGGAAGGGCAGGATCAGCGGAAGCAGCAGCAGGGCCGTCATCGGCCGTCACCGTCCAGGAGCTGGCGCAGGACCTGTTCGTCGCCGCGGCTGAGCTGGGCGACGAAGCGGGCCAGGACCGTCTCCCGGTCGGCGTCCCGGTCGAGCTCGGTGTGCATGCGCCGGGCGGTCAGGCCCTGGGCGTCCTGCACGGGGACGTAGGCGTAGCCGCGCCCCTGCCGCTCGCGTCTGACGACGCCCTTCTCGTGCAGTCGGGCCAGTGCCGTCGCCACCGTGGTCCGCGCCAGGTCCCAGCCGAGTTCGCTCTGCACCCGGCCGGGCGTGAGCGGGGCCCCGGCCGCCCACAGCGCGGCCATGACGGCGGCTTCCAGCTCGCCCGCAGGCCGCCTCTCGTCCCGTGCGTCGGTCATGGGAACGTCCCTCACTCCACCGTCGTCTACAGTGACGTAGACCGTCTACAGGATTGTAGTCGCTCGTCGGGTGCCGCCGTTGCGCCGCGCCCGACGCTCACGAGGAACGACGAAAGGGCTCCCGACGATGACCACAGCCGTACACCTATCGTCGCAGCTCGCCGGAAACGTCCTGGACGCGCGCGCGCCGCTGCCGGCCTTGGGCGCGCTGGACGTGCCCTCGCCGCTGTCGGCCTTCGGCGTGCCGGGCGCGGGGGTGGTGACGCTCGCCGCGACCGGCCCGCCCTCCGGATCCCTCCGGCCGGACGACGCTCCCGGGACGCGCGCCGGGATCGCCCGCACCGCGTGGTGGGCCGCGGCGGCGAAGGCGGCCCGCGGATGATCCCCGCCCTCGACGGCTCGTCGGTCGACGGCCCGGCCTACACCGACGTGGTGGACCTGGCCCGGCACGCTCCCACCTGGCTCGACGACACCGTGTCGGCGTGGTCGACGTACGGTCTGGCCCTGTTCGCCGTCCTCATGGCCGTCGCCTGGTGGCGGGCCCGGCGGGCGAGCGGCGCCGCGTCGGTGACGGCCCTCGCCGTGCCGTTCGTCGTGGTCGTCGCCTACGGGGCGGACGCGGCGCTGAAGCTGCTGGTGCGCGAGGACCGACCCTGCCGCAGCCTGCGGGTGGTCACGCTGGAAGCCTGTCCGGCACCCGGCGACTGGTCCTTCCCCAGCAACCACGCGGCCGTCGCCGCCGCCGCGGCCGTCGCCCTGCTCTTCGTCTCCCGCCGCCTCGGCCGGGTCGCCCTGATCGCCGCCGGGGCGATGGCGGCCTCGCGGGTCTGGGTCGGCGCCCACTACCCCCACGACGTGCTCGCGGGAGTCCTGACCGGTGCCCTGACCGTGCTGCTCGTCATGCCGGTGGTGCGCAGGCACGCCGGGGCGCTGGCCGACCGGCTCGCCGCCACCCGGCTGCACAGGCTGCTGGCGGCGTCGTGAAACGCGGGGACGTCACCGAACTGGCCGGCAGCTGCGGCCTCGGCGCGTGGACGGCGTTCGCCGTGCTGACGATGGTCGAGGTGGGCCACGCCGGCGCGCCGCTGTTCGCCGACCACGACCTGTCGGCCTGGTCCGCCGGTCGTCGTCCGGACGTGGCGGTGGCATTCGCCCACGGGCTGACCGCCACCGCCACGGGTGTCGTCCCGTACGCCCTGGCGGCGCTCGCCGGGATCATCGCGGGCCGCACCCCGCGCCGACGCGCGCTCGCCGTCGCGCTCTGCCTGGCCTACCTCGGCACGGGCCGGCTCCTGGAGTACGCGGCGACGGCGTCGGTCGCCCGGCCGCGCCCACCGGCGGCGGGCTGGGACGCGCATGCCTCGGGCTGGGCGTTCCCGTCCGGCCCCGCCACCACGGCGGCCCTCACCGCGGGACTGCTGATATGCGCGGTCTGCGTGCGCCGCCCACGGGGCAGGATCCCGCTGGCCCTCGCCATCGGCGGATGGGGCGCGCTGGTCGGGCTGACCGGCGTCTACCTCGGCGTGCACTGGTTCACCGATGTCGTCGGCGGCTGGCTGTTCGCCCTCGGCTGGCTGGGCGTGTGCCTGTGCGCCGTCGTGAGGTGGCTGCCAGAGCCGTGGAACCCGGGCACGACGGAGCCGGACGCGAGGCACGCAGGAGCCGACGGCCTCCAAGCCTCCTGCTGAGCAGGGAAACAGAGAACTGTCGGGGTACTAGCAAGGATCTGCCGGTGGCTTTCATTGTGGTGTGCGAGGACGATCACGCCGTCCGTGACGTCCTCAAGCGCGCGCTCGAACACGACGGGCACTCGATCGCGGTCACCGCCACGGCGGACGGTCTGCTGCGGCGCCTCGATCCGGCCCCGCACCTGATCGTCCTGGATCTCGGACTCCCGGACGCCGACGGCCGCGATGTCTGCCTGGCGCTGCGGGCACGTGGCATCGACAGCCCGGTGCTGATGCTCACCGCGCTGGACGGCGTGCATCACAAGGTGGGCGGCTTCGAGGCGGGAGCCGACGACTACCTGACGAAGCCGTTCGACATCCCCGAACTGCTGGCGCGGGTCCGCGCCCTGCTGCGCAGGACGACCGCGACGACGCCGCCGAGAGGCGTCGTCCTCGATCCGGCGAGACATGTCGTGCTCCACGGTTCGACGAGCAAGAGTCTCACGCCGACCGAGTTCCGGCTGTTGGGCAGGCTCATCGCTTCGCCGGGCGACGCGGTGCGCCGGCACGCCCTTGTCGCCGCCGGCTGGCCGCACGGCGCTCATGTCAGCGACAACACCCTCGACTCGTACGTGCGTCGGCTGCGGACCAAGCTCGGGGCGCTGGGCGTGGCCGAACGCCTCGGGACCGTCCGCGGGGTGGGCTACCGATGGGAGTGACGGGCTTTCGCGAGCGGGTCGTCGCGCTCGCGGTGCTGATCGCGACGGCGGTGGTCGCGGTCCTGGTGGTGGTGTCGCACGTCTTGCTGAGCCAGGTGACCGACGCCGACGCGAGCGCTCTGGCGCACTCGCGTGCGGAGGCGGTGGCGGCGAACGTGGCCGAGCGCCACGGCCACGTCGTACTGATCGAGGGCGGCAACGAAGCGCTGGACACGGTCTCGTGGGTGTATGCCGACGGAACCCTCGTCGACGGGATCGTGCCGCACGGCGTGCTCGACCGGGTCGAGGCGCTGGCCGGCTCCGAGCGGTCCCGGACCACCACGGCCGGACGGTACCTTCTGCATGCCGAGCCGGTCCGGCTGGCGGGCCACCGCGTCGTGGCGGTCGTACGGGTGGATCTGACGCCGTACGAGACGTCGGAGCGGCGCAGCCTGACCCTCTCGCTCGTCCTGGGCGGCATCTCGATCCTGCTCGCGGGCGTCGTCGCGCATCTCGTGGTGCGCCGGGCGCTGCGGGTGGTGCACGAGATGGCCGCGCTCGCCGACGACTGGGGCGACCACGAACCCGGGCGCCGCTTCGACCTCGGCGTTCCCCGCGACGAGTTCGGGGAACTCGGACGAACCCTCGACCGGCTGCTCGACCGCGTGGACAACGCCCTCGCCGACGAGCGCCGGCTCACCGACGAGATCGCCCACGAGCTGCGGACGCCGCTGACGGTCCTGCGGGGCGAGGCGCAGTTGGCGCAGCTCTCCGGTCACCCGGTGACACCGGGCTCCGTGCTGACCGAGGTCGACCGCCTCGACACGGCCATCACGACGATTCTGGGGACGGCCCGGACCCGGATCGACGGCGCGACCCGCTGCGATCTCAGGGCGGCGGCGCGCCGGGCCATCGCGGGGCGCTCGGTCGAACTCGCCGTCCCGGACGACATCGACGTCGCCGTGGCGGCCGAACTCGTCGTGGCGGTGTTGTCGCCCCTGCTGGAGAACGGCTTGCGCCATACGCGTTCGCGCGTGTGGGTCACGGCGCGGGTCCGGCCCCAGGGGGTCGTCGTCGATGTCCTCGACGACGGTCCCGGGTTCGCTCCGGCGGAGGTGGACCAGGTCTTCGAGGCGGGCGTGACCAGCGGAGACGGGCACGGGCTGGGGCTGGCGGTGGTGCGGCGCCTCGCCGCGTCCGCGGGCCTGGCGGTCCGGGCGGTCGCGGACGGCCACGGCCGCGTCGAGGTGACCTTCCCCGCGCCGGAGGCGCTCGCGCAGTCAGGTTGTGTGCAGGTTGTCCGGGCCAACCTCGGCGCATGACAACGACGAGCGAGGCCCGCACGCGCCGCGGCGGGCGTCTGATGCTGAACAAGGTTCCCGAGGTCACCGTCTGGTTCTGGGTGATCAAGATCCTCTGCACCACCGTCGGGGAGAGCTTCGCCGACTGGATCAACATGAAGCTGGGCGTCGGCCTGGTGAACACGGCATGGATCTTCACCGGCGTGTTCGTGGTGGTCCTGGCCGTCCAGCTGCGGCTGAAGCGGTACGTCCCGTTCCCGTACTGGCTGACCGTGGTCGTCGTCAGTGTCACGGGCACGCTGTACACCGACATCCTGACCGACCAGCTCAACGTGGCACTGTGGATCAGCACCGCGGTGTTCTCGGTCCTGCTCGCCGTGGTCTTCGGCGTGTGGTGGCTGCGCGAGCGGACGCTTTCGATCCACGCGGTCACGACGCCGTCGCGTGAGTCGTTCTACTGGCTCACCGTTCTCGTCACCTTCGCGCTCGGCACCGCGACGGGCGACTGGACCCTCGAACTCACCGGCTGGAGCCCCGGCGTCTCGGTCCTGCTGCCGCTGGGCCTCATCGCGTCGGTCACGCTGTTCCGGAAGTTCGGCGCGAACCCCGTGCTGTCCTTCTGGCTCGCCTACATCCTGACCCGCCCGCTGGGCGCCAATATCGGCGACTGGCTCGCCTCCCCGAAGGTCGCCCAGCCGGGCGAACCGACCGGCCTCGCCCTGGGCACCTTCACCACCAGCCTGATCTTCCTCGGCCTGATCCTGGCCACCGTCCTCTACCTGACGGTGACGCGCTCCGACGTGACCGAGACCTACGAGGCCTCCCACACCCCGCAGGCCATCGCCGACCCGCGCAGGGAACGCGTCGCACTGGCGGGCTTCGCGCTGCTCGCCGTGGCGACCGGGGCCCTGCTGTTCTGGGCGCACGGCCGGCCGCACGTCGGACCTGCGCCGGAGGAGGACGCCACCTCCACGGTGCACCTCGCGCCCGGCGTCGCCGTACAGAAGTTCCCGTCCCCGAAGGTCGACGCGCTGCGGACGCTCGCCTCGACCGCACTGAAGGACGCGCGGTCGGGGAACGCGGCCGGGGCCCACAAGGCCGCGCAGTCGCTGCGCGACCTCTGGGACGCCGACCAGGCCTCGCTGCAGCCGCTGGACAACACCGGCTGGACGTTCCTGGACGCACAGATGGACCAGGTCCTGAAGACCTTCGGCATCGACCACTCGAACCCGCCGATGTCCCCGGCACACCAGGAGGCCGAACTCCGCACGCTCCTCACCGACATGAGCTGAGGGCCCCGCCGAGCCGACGGAGACTCCCCGGCGCCTCCGAGGCCGACCGGATCGCGCTCGCCCACGATCAGCCCCCGCCCCGCCCCCGTCGTCAGGGAACCAGAACCACCTTGCCGAGGTTGCGGCGGGACTCGATGATCGCGTGGGCGCGGGCCGCCTCGGCGAGCGGGATCTCGGCGAACACCCGGGGGGAGAGCGCGCCGTCGCGGTGGAGTTCCCAGAGCTCGTCGCGCCGGCGCGCGTACGTCTCCGGCTCGCCCCGGGCGACGGCCGCCATCTGGAAGCCGATGACGGAGGCGCTCCGGACGAGCAGTTCGTACGCGTCGACGGTGCCGCCGCCCGAACTGAAGGCGACCAGACGGCCGCCGGGGGCCAGGGCGCGCACCGCGGGCCCGAGGACTTCGCCGCCGACGCCGTCGAGGACGACATCGACCGGATCGCCCCAGGACGCGTCGTCGTACCGTACGACCTCGTCGGCCCCGAGCGCGCGGACGTACGCCTCCTTGGCGGCGCTGCCGACGGCCGCGACCACGCGGGAGGCGCCGTCCGCCTTCGCGTACTGCACGGCGAGGGTGCCGACCGCGCTGGCCGCGGCGGTGACCAGCACGGCGTCGCCTGGGCGGGGGCGCCCCGCCGCGTAGGCGCTGAGCGCCACCAGGCCGCTGCGGACGAGGGCCACGGCGTCGACGGCACTCGCCCGGTCGGGAACGGCCGAGGCCATCGCCTGGTGGACGACGGCCAGTTCGGCGTATCCGTGGGAGAAGCAGAGCCCGGTGACGCGGTCCCCCACGGCGAATCCGGTGACACCGTCGCCCAGGGCGACGACGGTGCCCGCCACCTCGCCGCCCAGCGACACGGGCGCGACCGCCTCCCGCACCTTCCGTACGAGCGGGAGCGTGACCCCGATCGCCTCGGTGCGCACGAGCAGCTCACCGGGGCCGGGGTCCGGGACGGGGGCCTCCTCGATGACGAGGGCTTCGGGGCCGCCATCGGGCTGGTGCCGGACGCGACGCATGAACACCTCCAGGTGGGACACGAGGAATGGAATCATTGGGAGTTCCAACGGATGCCAGCGTAGCGCCGAACCATTGGGAAGCCCAATGGTTTCTGGGATAGCCTGCACCCATGACCCGCGCCGAACCCTCGCGCGCCCTGACGCACATCCAGTCCCTGCCGAGCTGGCTCGCCGGCCGGGTGGCGGCGCGCGGCCGCGACCTGGTCGCCCACGCGATCGCCGAGGAGGGACTGAAGCTGACCCATCACGCCGTCCTTGCCGCGGTGTGCGAACACGGCCCCGTCGCCCAGGCGGACCTCGTGCGCCGACTGGGCTTCGACCCGAAGGACGTGGTCCTCCTGGTCAACCACCTGGAGAACGCCGGACTCGCCGTGCGCGCGCCCGACCCACGGGACCGCCGAAAGAACGCGGTGACCATCACGCCCGCGGGTGTACGGACCCTGCAACGGTGCGCGGAGCTGGCCGAGCGCGCCAACGCCGAGCTGCTGGCACCGCTCAGCGAGACGGAGGGCCGGCAGCTGATGGAGCTGATGAACCGGGTGTACGAGGCCTGACCGGCCTGGGCCTGTCTGGCAATTCCCCGGTCCGGCGCGACCCGCCGCGAGCCGCCGGGGCAGCGCGCGCACACGCGCCTGGCGCCCCGTCCGGCCTCGGCGGCGTCCTACTTGCTGACGGCGAAACGCATCAGCGCGTGCTCGTCCCCCTGCTTGATCTTGCCCGTCGTGTTGATCACCTCGAGCTTCCAACCGGAGCCGACCCTCATCGCCTTGGCCACGGCGCAGCCGTTGTCCTGCGTGAGCAGGCTCGGCCAGATGTCGGCGACCTGCTGGGAGCTGCCGCCGGTCGCGTCGTAGACCTTGAAGCTGATGTTGCGCGCCATCTGGAAGGAACTGCCCTTCTTGAACGCGGCGGCGACGAACACGATCGACGTGATGTTGGGCGGTATGCGGCCGAACTCGACGGTCACCGTCTCGTCGTCACCGTCACCGTGCCCGGTCTGGTTGTCACCACTGTGCAGGAGCGAGCCGTTGCCCATGGGGTCGAGCGAGTCGAGCCCTGCGAGGCGGACCGGGTCCCCGCCCTGCATGGCGATGGCGATCAGATCGAGGTCGGTGCCCTTCTTGCGACGCAGCTTTCCCATCATCCCGCCGCTGGCACCGGCCGTGGGATCCCAGGAGACCCCGAGGGACAGGTGGGTCACTCCGTCCAGGTCCGCCGGGCCGTCTTCCTTGGTGAGCGTGATCATATGTGGCCGATCCTCATGTCATGGGGACTACAACACCCAAAGTGTGCCTGGCCCCCTCGCGGTCCCGGGTGACGGGTCCTCGTGAACGCACACGACCGGTGCACGCACCCGTTCCACGCACCCGCTCCGGGCGAGACTGCCGGTCGGCCCGGGCGTCTGTCGATGCCCCGGTCCACCGCAACCGGCCGGACCACGTACGCACGCCGTCGGGTGCCGTACTAGGTACAAGTACCGATGTCGGGCGGGCGCCTGTGGCACAGAGTGAGGCAGGGCCGCCGACGTGACGTGCGCGGCCCACGACCACTGCGAGCCGAGGCGGCGCCATGAACTCCCCGAACCCGAACCCTCCTTCTCTCCCTCCCGGCTTCGGGTCCCCTCCGCTCCAGCCCGGCTTCGGACCTCCCGCGCCTCAGCCCGGGTTCGGGCCGCCGCTGCCGCTTCGGCGGTCGCCGGCCGAGGTGACGTTCGCCGTGGTGTCGGGGCTGCTGCTGGGGGCGTCCGCCCTCCTCAACGGGGCACTGCTCTTCCTGTTCTGCTTTCTCGGCGACGGCTGCGGGAACACGGACCACCCCCCGGCCTGCGACAGCGACGGCTGGGCGAGTGTGGCCTTCTTCGGTCCCTGGGTCTCGCTGGCGGTGGCCGGGACCGTCATGGCCCTCTGCCTTCGCTGGGCCCAGCGGCGGGGCCGTACACCATGGCTGGCCCTCCTCTCGGCCGCGCTCGTCCACGGCACCGGGCTGTGCCTCGTCTTCTACAGCTTCTGGGGATAGCCAGGGACCGGCCCGTCCGGCAGTTCAGCGGCGCAGGCAGACGAACTGGGGTGTCAGCCGCGTGACGCGGTGGGCGGGATCGGGGTCAGGAGGCCTCGGGCGTGGATCGAGGGGAGGGACAGGGTGCGGTAGCCGACGCTCTCGAACAGGACCGTGATCCTGTCGCCGTCCTCGCTCATCACCTCGCCCTCGCCCCATCTGCCGTGCCCGACCCGGGTGCCGGGCGGGAAGGCGCCGTCGGCCGGCGCGGGGGCCAGGGGGTCGGGGTCCGTGCCGGAGAGGACGTCTCCGGCACGGGTGGGCACCTCGGTCGCATGCCGTGTCCGGGCGCACATGTCGCAGCCGGCGCAGCCGTCCGCCGGCAGGGTCTCTCCGAAGTAGCCGAGCAGGTGGCGCCGGCGGCAGCCGCTCGTCTCCGCGTACGCCCGCATCATCTCCACCCGGGACCGTTCGAGACTGACCCGGGCGGAAGCGATGCGCAGGGC
The DNA here is from genome assembly GCF_000974985.2 of Streptomyces mangrovisoli. GTDB lineage: Bacteria > Actinomycetota > Actinomycetes > Streptomycetales > Streptomycetaceae > Streptomyces > Streptomyces mangrovisoli. Next base: position 156,617 of record NZ_LAVA02000090.1, read on the forward strand.
CTCGTGGACGCAGGCGTCCCGGGACGCGCCGGGCACGGCCCGGACACCTCCGCGCTGCCGCACGCGCACCGCCCCCGCCTCCTCCAGCAGGTGCAGCAGCGACGTGAGCGGCGTCGGGGACAGCCCGGTGCGCTCGCGCAGAGCGGTCGCCGTGACCGCTCCCCGGTGCTCGCGGACCGCGTCGATCAGGTCTCCCAGCACCTCGGGATCAGGGGGCGTTCCGGTCCGGAACCGCTGCACACCGAGGTCCTCGGGCCGGTACGCGAGGATCGCCCGCGCCGGTTCGCCGTCGCGGCCCGCCCGGCCGATCTCCTGGTAGTACGTGTCGAGGGAACCCGGCACCGACGCGTGCAGCACGAAGCGGATGTCGGGCTTGTCGATGCCCATGCCGAACGCGGAGGTCGCGACGACCACGTCGAGCGCGCCGTCCCGGAAGCGGTCGTGCGTGCGCGAACGCTCCCCCGCCGACAGCCCCGCGTGATACGGGGCGCTGTCGAAACCCAGCGCGGCCAGTTCCTTCGCGTACTCCTCGGCCTCGCGCCGCGTCCCCGCGTAGACGATGCCGGGCTTGGCCTCGGCCGCCGCCCGTTCCACCACCCACCGGCGCTTGTGCGCGTTCTCCCGGTGCCGTACGACCTCCAGCGAGATGTTGCGGCGGTCGAACCCCGCCACCACCTCGTACGGCTCGTTCATCCCGAGCCGCTCCACGACGTCCGCCCGGACCGGGGGCGCCGCGCTGGCCGTGAGCGCGAGGAGCGGGGGCCCGCCGATGCGTGCGCGGACATGGCGCAGGGACAGGTAGTCGGGGCGGAAGTCGTACCCCCACGTGGACACGCAGTGGGCCTCGTCGACCACCAGGAGCGCGGGCGCGGCCGCCGCTATCCGCGCGATCACCTCGTCCTTCGCGAGCTGCTCGGGCGAGACGAACAGGAAGTCCAGCCGGCCCGCGCGCACGCGGTCCCACACGGCCTCGTTGTCCCGCGCGCCCTGCGCGGAGTTGACGGCGGAGGCGCCGCGCCCCTCGATCCGCGCGAGATGGGCGACCTGGTCGCGCTGGAGTGCGATCAGCGGCGAGACCACGACGGTCGGTCCCGTCAGCAGCACGCCCGGCACCTGGTACACGGCGGACTTCCCCGCGCCCGTCGGCATCACCACGACGGTGTCGCGCCCCTGCATCACCGCCGTCATGGCGTCGAGTTGGGACGGCCGCAGCCGCTCCCAGCCGAACACCTCACCGGCGCACCGCCGCAGGCGCTTCTTGAGGGACCTGGTCCTGAAGTATCCGGCCCTGACGTATCCAGCCCTGACGTGTCCGGCCCTGACGCGCATGGCACTCCTGACGCTGCTCTCCGGCGGGTTCGGGCGCTCGTATACCCCCGGCGGCACGGATCACGGCCCTCCGGCGACAGCGCGGTGCCGCGTCCTCGGGGCGCGGACCGATTTTCGAGCCGGGCCGGATGAGTTGGCCGTGACGGGGCACCCGATCGCCATCAGCACACCACTACGCCAGGAGGCCCCTCGTGATCGCACTCGGCATCATCCTGCTTGTCGTCGGTTTCCTCACCGGCGTATCGATCCTGTGGACCCTCGGCGTCATTCTGGCCGTGGTCGGCGCCGTCTTCTGGCTCATGGGATCCACGGGCCACGCGGTCGCCGGCCGACGCCACTACTGGTGACCGGCCGCCGTCCTCGACGGCCCTCACCGGCCTTGTCCGTCGTCGGACCCGGCGGCGGAGCAGGGCTCCCGACGCACCGTCGAGCGCGAACGGCACGCGGCCGGAGGGGAGTCGGACGCGTGCCGCGTTCGCGGCACTATCGTTCCTGCGGGGTCACCCGGTCCCGTGCGCGGTGACGCGACGCCGAACCGGGCCCGGCAGGGCGACACGCGCTGACACGGTGGCCGACGCCGACTCCGGGACCGTCGACAGCGGGATCCGCCAGGCCTCAGCGGCGGCCTTACGCTCCGCCGAGGCGTCCGGCACGGCTGCCCTTCGCTCCGCCCGCGTGTCCGTCACGGCCGCCAGCGGTGCCCGCAGGTCCGCCCCCGCCTCCTGCTCCAAGGGTGGTTCCGGCACGGCCTCGCCCTCTCTTCGTCCCTACCTCTCCCGAGCCGCTGCGATGCCGTCCGCGAGCAGAGCGACCAGCTGGGCGGCGAAGCCGTCCGGCACCGGCCTGCGCCGCACCAGCAGCCGGATCCACAGGGCGCCGGCCACCGCGTCGACCAGCAGCGCAGGATCGAGGTCGGCGGGCAGTTCGCCGCGTTCCACGGCCCGGGTGAACAGCGGCTGGTGGCGGCCCAGCCGGTCCTCCAGGAACTGGGTCACCAACTCACGCATGGCCGGATGGCGTACGGCGCCCACCAGCGCGGCCTCCACCACCGCCCGCGCCTCCGGCTCGCCGAGCAATCCCTCGACGCCTACGGCCAGTTCGGTCAGGTCGCCGGTCAGGCTCCCCGTGTCGGGCAGGTCGAAGGCGAGCGTCCCGGAGTGCAGCAGGGCGTCGCGCAGCAGCTCCGACTTGGACGGCCACCAGCGGTAGATGGTGGTCTTGTTGACCCCCGAACGCAGAGCGACCCCCTCGATGGTGAAGGCGTCGTAGCCCTGTCCGGCCAGCAGCTCCAGGCTCGCCGCGAAGATCTCCTCCTTGCGGCGGGGGCCGCTCCGCTCCCCGGTCCGCGCCTGCGCCGCTCCGCCACCCACCACTGTCGCCTCCACACCGGCCGCCACTACAAGAGACACCAACGCAACGTTGTGTTGCATCCATCCTATCCAGACCCTAGGATTGCAACGCACCGTTGCGTTGCAATCTCTGATCGGGTGGCGGTACCTGCGCACCCGCTCGGCACCCAGAGGGAACCGCATGCTCCTCGTCACCCTCGTCGCCGTCCCGCCCGGCGCCCTCCCGGCCCACCTCGACACGATCGGACGGCTCCTGCCGGCCCGCCATGTCGTCGAGGGCATCAGGTCCCTGATGTTCTACGGCTCCGGCACCCGGCAGGTGACGACCGCCTGGACGGCCCTGACGGCGGACCTGCTGACCGAGGCCGACGGCGTCGTCGTCGCCGCCCCGGTCCACCAGGCCCTGCGCACCGGGCTCCGTTCCCTCGGCGCGGCCGCCATCGTGCCCGGCTGCTTCCTGACCGAACGGGCCGCCCGCTCCCTGGACGTCCCCCGGTACGTCGGCGCCCGTGAGCAACTCGACCGCGGGACGGCGCTGTTGCGGCGCGCCACGGCACGGCTTCCCCGGCCGCAGGCGGCCGGAGCGCGGAGGCTGCCGTGACCCCGCCGGGACCGCGTCCCTTCGACGGCGGCGCGGCGGGCGCCGCCGTGGTGATGGTGCACGGCATCCGCGTCTCCTCCGCCATGTGGCTCCCGCACATCCGGCGGCTCTCGCCCGACTTCCGGGTGAGCGCCCCCGACCTGCCCGGCCACGGCACTCTGCGCGCCCGTACGTTCACCCTCGACGCGGCCGTGGCGGCGCTGGACGCCGCGGTCGCCGAGGCGCACGACGCGACCGGCCGCCGTCCCCTGGTGGTCGGCATGTCCCTGGGCGGCTTCGTGGCCGTGGCCCACGCGGCCGCCCGCCCCGAACGGGTGCGCGGGCTGCTGGTGTGCGGTTCGACCGCGCGGGCGCGGGGCTGGAAGGCGCTCGCCTACACGACCGCGGCCCGCATCGACGAGCGCCGGGGCGAGGTGCGCAGCGCCGAGGCGAACGCCCGGCTCTTCCGCCGCCACACCACGCCCGAGTGCGCCGAGGCCGTGATCTCCGGCGGCTTCGCCCGGCGCGCGTTCGGCGAGGCCGTGGGCGAACTGCGCCGCACGGACGTCCTGGGCCTCGCCGCCCGGCTGCGCACCCCGACCCGCTTCGTCAACGGCCGCCGCGACCTTCTCTTCCGCCTGGAGGAGCGGACTTTTGTCGAGGCCGTACGCGCCGCCGGCACCCCCGTCCGGCTCTCCCACGCCCCCGGCGACCACCTCTTCCCGCTCCAGGATCCGGACGCCTTCGCCGACCTGGTCCGCGCGGTCCACTCCCGGTTGCCCGAGGCCTGACGGCCGCCGCGGGCGACCGGCGTTCCCGCGGCGTGATGTCTGGCATCGCCAGAAACGCTTATGAGGGGGGCGGCGCACGAACCTACGGTGAAGGCACTCGCGAACCAGGCGAGTCGCCGCCCCACCCTCTGCGAAGGAGTCACCCATGGCCTACGTCGTGACGGCGATCTGGACCGCCCGGCCGGGACAGGAGGAGGTCGTCCGGGACGCCGTCGAGAAGCTCACGCCGCCCTCGCGCCAGGAGCCGGGCAATCGCTTCTACCAGGCGTACGAGAGCCCCGAGGAGCCGGGCGTCTTCCGCCTGTTCGAGGTCTACGACGACGAGGCGGCGTACGCGGCGCACGGCGCGTCCGAGCACTTCGCCGAGTACGGCCACGGCCAGGCGATCCCCGCGCTCGCGAACCGGGAGCGGGCGTTCTACGAGACGATCGGCTGAGCTCCGATGAGGCTCGCCGCATTCCGACGCCGTACCGAGCCGCCCGGTGCGCGCCACGTCGGGCTGGTGGTGGACGACGGTCCGACATGGCGGATCCATCCGTTCGAACCCGGCACCGAGATGGTGTCCCTGCTCGCCGCGGACGGCGCGACCAGGGCGGCGGCGGCCGACACGGCCGCCCGGAGGGACGGGATCGGCGCGCGGGACCTGGTGCTGCTGCCGCCGGTCCGGCCGGTGGCGATGCGGGACTTCCTCACCTTCGAGGCCCATGTCGACGGCATGGAGCGCGGCCACGGCAACCCCGGCCCGCCGCAGGAGTGGTACGAGGCCCCGGTGTTCCTGTTCATGGCGCCGCACGCCGCGACCGGGCCGTACGACGACATCGCCATGCCGCCGGACACCGCGCGTCTCGACTTCGAGCTGGAGATCGCGGCCGTGATCTGCCGCGACGTCCGCAACGCCGACGCCGAGCAGGCCAGAGCGGCCATCGGCGGCTACTGCGTGATGAACGACTGGTCGGCCCGCGACATCCAGAGCCGGGAGATGAAGCTGAAGCTCGGCCCGTCCAAGGGCAAGGACTTCGCGACGACGATCGGCCCCTGGATCGTCACACCCGACGAACTGGACGGCTGCCGCGACGCGGACGGCTTCCTGGACCTCGGCATGACCGTCGCGGTCAACGGCGTGCGCGTCGGCTCCGACCGGTCCGGCCACATGGGCTGGTCGTTCGAGCACCTGGTGGCGCACGCGTCGCGGGCCTCGTGGGTGAAGGCCGGCGAGGTCCTCGCCTCCGGCACCTGCGCCTCCGGCTCGCTCGCCGAGTCCTGGGGACGCAACGGCGTGCTCGAGCCCCCGCCGCTGCGGGTCGGGGACGTGGTGGAGCTGTCGATCGACCGCCTCGGCACCGTCCGCAACGAGATCGTCCAATCCGCCGAGGACGTCCCTCCCCCGGTCCCGCCGGCCCGGCGCCGCGCACGTCAGGAGAGCTGATCCACCATGGCCTTCCCCACCGACCGCGAGGTCGTCACCCGCAATCCGGCCACGGGTGAGGTGCTCGCCCGCTATCCGACGCACGACCGGGCGGCCGTCGAGGAGGCGCTGGCCCGGACCCACGCCGCCGCCCTCGTCTGGCAGGGCACCGCGCCGGCGCAACGCCTCACGCTGCTGCGCGACATCGGCAAGCTGCTGCGCGAACGCCGCGACGACTACGCGGCGTTGATCACCGCCGAGATGGGCAAACCGGTCTCCGAGTCCCTCGCCGAGATCGACAAGTGCGCCTGGAACTGCGAGGTCGTCGCCGAGAAGGCCCCCGAGTGGCTCGCCGACCACCCGGTCGAGGCGGGCCGGTCACGCTCGTGGCTGTCGTACGAGCCGCTCGGGGTCGTGTTCGCGGTCATGCCGTGGAACTACCCCTTCTGGCAGGTGATCCGGTGCGCCGCGGGCGCCGTCGCGGCGGGCAACGCGGTGCTGCTCAAGCACGGCCCGGACGTCACCGGGGCCGCGCTCGCCCTGGAGGCACTGTTCGCCGACGCGGGCGCGCCCGCCGGCCTGCTGCGGTCCGTGGTGGTCGCGGCGGCGGACGTGGCGGAGGTCGGCGAACTGATCGTGCGCGACCCGCGGATCGCCGCGGTGACCCTGACCGGCAGCGAGCGGGCGGGGGCGGCGGTCGCCGCGGTCGCCGGTGCCGCGATCAAGCCCTCGGTGCTCGAACTCGGCGGCTCCGACCCATTCGTCGTCCTCGCCGACGCCGACGTCGAGGCCGCCGCAACCGCCGCGGTCACGGCACGCTTCGGAAACGTCGGCGAGAGCTGCGTCGCGGCCAAGCGGTTCATCGTCGACGAGGCGGTCGCCGACGCGTTCGTGGCCGCCTTCGTCGACCGGGTGGGGCTGCTGAAGGTCGGCGACCCGGCCCTGCCCTCCACCACGCTCGGCCCGATGGCGCGGCCGGACCTGCGCGCGGAACTGCTGCGCCAGATCCGGGAGACGGTGCGGCAGGGCGCCACGCTGGTGACCGGCGGCGAGGCGCTGGAGGGACCCGGCTACTTCGTCGCGCCGACCGTGCTCGACCATGTCGTGCCGGGCATGACCGCGTTCGTCGAGGAGACGTTCGGGCCCGCGGCCGCGATCGTCCGGGCCCGCGACGACGACCACGCGGTCGAACTGGCCAACGACACGGCGTTCGGGCTCGGTTGTGCCGTGTGGGGCGCGACCGAGCACGCGCTGGCGGTGGGCCGTCGGATCCGGTCGGGCGCGCTGTTCGTCAACTCCGCCGTGGCCTCCGATCCGCGGCTGCCGATCGGCGGCACCGGCCGCAGCGGCTACGGGCGGGAGCTCTCGGCCGAGGGCGTCCGCGCGTTCACCAACGTCCGTACGGTGGTGGTGGCGTGAGCGGCCCGGCCACCGATGCCCGCGGGCCGTAACGGGGGTTGCCCCGCGCCCGGCAGGTCGGGCAACGGCCGTCTCAGGGACGGGGCTTCAGCACTTCCAGGGCGCCGGTCTCGGTGTCGTAGCTGCGCAGCGTGGTGAGCCGGACCGGCAACGGCGGTGCCGGGAGCAGTTCGGGGATGCGCCGGTCGGCGAAGGCACCGGCCCGCCGGGTCCGGCCGAGGGTGACGTGCGGGCTCCAGCGCGCGGGGGCGTGGAAGGGGTTGAGGGTCTCCGGCGGGCTGTCCGAGACCACCGCGTCCCACACCCGGCGGTGCACGTCGGCGAGGGCGGGGTCGAGTTCGAGGGCCCAGGCCAGCACCGAGGTGGGCCGCTCGAAGCGGACCACTCCGGTGATCCGCACCGGCAGCGGCAGTACGGCGGCCACCTCGGCGAGTTCCCATCGGATCGGGGCGGTCAGCTCCGGGCAGGCGGCCAGGGTGAGGTGGGGGCTGTTGGTCGGTGAGCGGTGACGGGCCTGACTGGGCAGCCCCGCGTCCGCGAGCCGCCGCCAGGCCTCCCGGACCACCAGGTCCGCCGCCTCGTCCAACAAGATCTCGACCGTGCGCACCGGCGCAGCCTACCCGTGTCACCTGCGGGAACGGGCGCTCTCTTCGGCGCCCGAGTCCCGCTCCGCCCGGTCAGGCCGCGCCGGGCTCACGCGGCGTCACCCGTACGCGGGAGCTCGTCGGGCCGTTCCCCGCGGCCCCTGTGGGCGCATCCGCGTGAGCCGTCGGGCGTTGCCCGCGCCCCTGGGCGCCTCCGCGGGAGCCCGCGGTCACGAGACCTGCCGATAGGCCCGTCTGCTGCCGATGGCGTCCGCGGCCGGGGTCCCGGCCGTCAGCAGCCCGAGCTCGTCCGCGAGCCGGTCGACGAAGGCGTTCACCGCGTCGGTCGCCCGGCCTTCCACCGTGGCGAGGTCGGCGAAGCAGCCGGCCAACGCCCCGTCGCCCGCCGCCCAGGCCGCTCGACTCGCCTGGTAGTCGGCCCAGTTGCGCCGGTACGCCATACGCGCCCGGTCCAGGGTCGCCTCGTCGGTCTCCGCTTGCCGCAGGTGCCCGATCGTGCGCCGGGTCGCCTGCCACCTGGCCAGGTAGTGCTGGACCGAGGCCGGTCCGAACGGGCCCGAGCGCGCCCGTTCGACCTTCGGTGCCCCCGGCCCCGCGGGCCAGGGCGAGCACAGGTCGGTCAGGACGGACGTCAGCCGTTCCCGGTCGAGGCGTCCGGTGCGCTCGCACTCCTCGACGGCCACCTGCGCGGCACGCCGCTGTCTGGCACCCGCCGACGGATGCGCGAGCTCCTCGACGACGGCGCGGGCCGTCTCCCGGCTCCTGACGGCGGTCAGCCGGCCGGCGGAACGGGCGTACGTACGCAGGGCCCGGCGCGCCTGCGCGAACGGCACCACGTCGTCGTCGATCAGCCAGACGTACAGCACGACACGGACCAGGGAGCGCTGGCCGACCCGTCCCGGCACCGGGCGTTCGCGCGCGGCCAGAAGGCGGGTGAAGAGGTCACGCTGCGACGGTGGGAAGACCCGTGGTTCCGTGCCGTTCGCGGCGGCTGGACGCGGTCTGGGGCGGTCGAGCAGTCCTTGCTCGACCCAGTCGGCCACCATCCGCGTGCCCGCCCTCGCCACCCCGCGAGCATGCGCGTCGGCGACGAGGTCGTCCGATGTGCCCTCGCTCCATTCCCGGCCCCGGTCTTCGTTCACGGCGCCGAAGCTACCGCCTGCTCGCGGACATTCGAGCATCCTGACGCCGTCCGTCACTCGCCAGGCTGAAATCACGCCCCACGCCGTGTCCCCGCCGCGACGGCGTCGATCGACCTCGTCACTCGACCCTGCTGAAGCGGCGCGCGGCCCAGAGCAGCGCGGTCACGCCGGCCACCAGCAGCACGGCGCCCTCCAGGAACGGCGAAGGCTGCCGGCCGGACCACTCGATGCCCACGACGTCCGCCTGGCCGGGCACACGGAGCGCGATGCTGCGGCGCAGCAGGTCGACGCCGTAGGCGAGCGGGTTGGCGGCGGTCAGGGCGCGGGTCCACCCCGGCATGTTCTCCAGGGGGAAGAAGCCGCCGGAGAGGAACAGCAGGGGCATCATCACGAGGCCGAGCAGCATCTGGAAGGTCTCGGGCCGGCTCAGGCTCACGGCGAGCAGCAGGGTCAGCGCGGTGATGGTGAAGGAGGCGAGCATCATGCAGGCGATCAGCAGGGCCGCCAGGAGCGGGTCGTAGGGCACGCCGACCGCGCCGCCCAGACCGAGCAGGACGGCGCCCTGGATCGTGGAGACGAGGGTGCCGCCGGCGCAGCTGCCGAGGAGCAGGGTGGGGCGGCTGACCGGGGCCATCAGGAGTTCGCGCAGGTAGCCGCTCTGCCGGTCGGTGATCAGCCGGATTCCGACAACGATGGCCGGGGCCTGGACCGTCATGATCAGAATGCCCGGGAAGAGGTACGTCCGGTAGCCGACGCCCAGCGCGGAGTGCGGGATCAGCGCGGCCAGACCACCCCCCAGGAGGAACAGGTAGAGCACCGGCTGGAGCAGCATCAGGGCGGTGTGCGTGGGCTGGGCGCGCAGGCGCAGCAGATCGCGGTGGACCAGGGCGTGGACGGCGCGCAGTTCGTGGCGCAGGAGAGGCAGGAGCCCGCGGCGGGCGCCGGCCGGGAGGCCGGGGGCTTCGCGGGTACCGGGTGCGTCCGCGGCCGGCAGGGCGGGGGCGGTCACGGGGCCTCCTCGGTTGCGGACGCGGGTGGGTCCGCGAGCGGGACGGTCGGGGTCCGGGGGGCCGCGGCGGCGTGGATGCTGCGGCCGGTGTGGTGGAAGAAGACGTCGTCGAGGGTCGGCGGGGCCGCGGACGCGGCGTGCACCGCGACGCCGTGGGCTGCCAGCGCCGCGCACAGGCGGGGAATCCACGCGCTGCCGTCGGGCAGCCGCACGGAGACTCCCTCGGTGTCGAGGGTGACGGTGCGGCCGGGCGGCACGGTCCGGGCCACGACCTGTCGGGCCGCGGCGTCGTCGCCGGTGCGCAGCGCCACCCGGTCGTCCCCGATCGCGGCCTTCATCGCCGCGGGGGTGCCCTGGGCGACGAGCCGGCCGTGGTCGATGATGCCGAGGCGGTCGCAGTGCTCCGCCTCCTCCAGGTAGTGGGTGGTGACGAAGAGGGTGCTGCCCTGCCGGTCGCGCAGGACGCGCAGGTGCTCCCAGACCTGGGCACGGGCGTGCGGGTCGAGTCCGGTGGTCGGTTCGTCGAGGAACAGCACGCGGGGCGCGTGCAGCAGACCGCGGGCGAGCTCCAGCCGGCGGCGCATACCGCCGGACAGGGTCCGGACCAGGGAGCGGCGGCGGTCGGCCAGGGCGACCGTCTCGAGCGTCTCGGTGACGCGTCGGCGGGTGTGGCGGCGGCTCAGTCCGTAGAGGCGGGCGTGGATGTACAGGTTCTGTTCGGCCGTCAGGTCCGGGTCCAGGGCGCTGTGCTGGAAGAGCATCCCGACCCGGCTCCGTACCTGGTCGGGGCGGCCGAGTACGTCGGCGCCCGCGACCGTGGCCCGTCCCGCGGTGGGGCGGGTCAGGGCGCACAGCAGCGCGAGGGTGGTGGACTTGCCCGCGCCGTTGGGGCCGAGGAAGGCGAAGGTCTCGCCTTCGAGTACGTCGAGGTCCAGGCCGCGGACGGCATGGGTGCTGGTTCCGTCGGCACCCGGGTAGCTCTTGACCAGGCCGCGCGTGCTGATGGCGTACGCCGGCCGGGCGCGGGCCGGGCGCGGGCCGGGGGTCGTGCGGCTGCGGGAGTCGTCACCGGCGGTCGGCTGCATGGTCGGCTCCTCGTCCAGGGATGTCTCGCGCGGGCCGGCCGCCCGCGGCGGGGTTGGCCTCCGGCCGGTGACCGCCACGAGCGGTCACCGGCCGGAGGGGTTCGGCTAGGCGCAGCTGACGCCCACACAGACGGTGTTGAGCAGCGTCAGCAGGCCGACGCACGCGCACGTCCCGCTGAACTGCGCCCCGTCGAAGTCGACCGGGTCCGTCTCCGGAAGGGCGTGCAGGTGGGCCAGCAGTTCGAGGGCCTGGTTCTCCATGACATTCTCCTTCTCTGTGCGGTGGCGACAGGGGTTCCTGTCGCTCAGCCCGGCTGCTGGACCATCCAGTGCCGGGAGTCTTGGTGGCGGGTCCTCAGGAGGAACGCCAGGATTCCCGCGGCCCCGTCGCTCCAGCTGGTCGAGACGTCCCCGTAGTCGTTGGGGAAGACGACGTGGCCGGCGCGGTGGGCCCGTTCGGTGACGATGAGGCGGGCGAGGTCGTGGGCCATCGCGCGGTAGGCGGTGTTCCCGGTGACGTCGGCCATGTCGAGGAGGAAGTCCCCGTTTCCGGCGAGCCCGTGGCACTGGGTGAGGCCGGCGCGTGAGGCGCGCTCCACGACGGCGTGGGCGGCGCCGTGGGCGAGGTCGGCGTAGCGGCGGTCGCCGGTCGTCCGCCAGAGCCGGATCAGGAACGAGCCGATTCCGGCGGAGCCGTGGCACCAGTACGGCGCCGTCGGCACGTCCGTGGCCTGCGCGGGCCACTGGACCGCCGGGCCGACCGTCACGGCGTGGGCCACCACGTGCTCCCCCGCCGCGACGGCCAGCTCCAGGTGGTCCACGCGCTGGGAGACGGCCGCGGCGGCCAGCAGGAAGCAGCCGATGCCCGAGCTTCCGTGCGCGAACCCCAGATAGCGTTTGCCGGCCTCCTCGGATACGGCTTCCGCGGGGACGGGCCAGCTCACCCCGGACGGTTCGGGCCGCGCGGCGGCGGCCAGCCGGTCGGCGGCGTCGACGACCAGCTCGGCCAGGCGCGGGTCACCGGTGCGGTGCCACAGGTGGGCGGCGGCCAGTCCGCTGCCCGCGCAGCCATGGGTGATGTCGTGACTGGGCGTCGCCTCCAGGGGCGCCAGCGCCAGGGCCAGGGCATGGTCCGTGAGCGTACGGTCGTCGATGGCGCGTCCCGCGTCGTACAGGGCCCACGCGATGCCGCGGCCGCCGAAGTGCAGGCCCGGACGGATGGAGCGGGTGTCGGTACGAGCGGCGATCCAGGTGCCGGCGGTGGAGATCAGTTCGGGCAGGCGCGGGTCGCCGGTGAGCTCGAAGTACCGTGTCAGGACCGCCAGTACACCCGCCGCTCCCTGCTGCACGGTGCAGGGGTCGGTCTCTCCGGCCTGGGTGGACACGGGCCACAGCCGCCCGCCGCCGACCGGGGTCATCGAGTCGACCAGGTGTTCCACGATCCCGTCCACGGCGGCCTGCGTCGGGTGGGCGGGGGGTGCGTCGGTGGCCGATACGGCAGTCGGCGCCGACGACGCTGCTCGACGCCGCGGGTGCTCCGGGGCCGGCTCCCGCAGGGCCTCGGCCGCCCTGGCGGGGTCCCAGCGTTCGCCGGGAGCGTCCCGCATCAGCCCGAGGACGATCTCCGGCAGGCGGCCCGTCAGGTGCGAGGACGCGGTACACGCGCTCAGCCAGTCGGCGAACCGCTGCTCGGCGGGCCTGTCGGCCGGCTCCTCGGGCAGCAGGTTCGGCACCTTCCCGGCGAGCACGAAGCACATCGTGGCGCCGAGGCTGTAGTAGTCGGCCGTCGGGGAGACGGGAGCGTCCACCAGGCGCTCGGGTGCGCTGAAGCCCGGGGTCCCCACGCGTGTCGGGAGCGCGATGTCGCCCTCCAGCACGGCGAGTTCCAGGTCGATGAGGCGCAGTTGCCCGTCGGGGCGGACCATGACGTTGCCGGGCGTGAAGTCCCTCAGCACGCAGCCGCAGGCGTGGGCCGCCGCGACCAGCTCCACCAGACGCCGGGCCTGGGCGAGCGCGTCGGCCCGGTAGCGTTCGCTGCCGACGTCGCGGAAGCGTTCGGCGACCCAGGTGCGCAGGGGAACGCCCGGCACCTCCTCCTGGGCGAGGAACAGGTGCCCGCCGGTCTCGAACATCGCGAGCGGTTCCGGTGCGAGGCCCGTGCCCTTGAGCTTGGCCAGCGTCCTGGCCTCGGCCCGCAGCCAGTCGCGGACGTCGGAGCCGGACGCGTCGCCCTCGACGTGCGGCCGGGCCTCCTTGATCACCACAGGTGCGCCCGAGGTGACGTCGGTGCCGCGGTAGACACCGCCCTTGTTGGTGTGGCGGATCGCCTCCCGGACCGCGAACCGGCCGCCCAGCACCACAGGACGGCTCGCCGCCTTCGTCTGCCGGGGCGGCAACGGCACCGAGGCGGGAAAGGGGCTGACCGCCCAGGAGGGCGGGGCGTACTGCCCGGTGCGTTTGTCCTCCACGGGATTGCCGTCGGGGTCCTCGATGAACCACACCATCAGCCCCTGGTCCGACAGCCGCCGCCGGCCGACGAAGGCGCCGTAGCGGTAGTGCACCAGGCTGTGCGGGGCGTACGGCTGGTCGGAGAGGATGCGGGGGCCGGGCAGTCCGGCCGTGGCCCGGTGCAGTTCCAGCGCGATGCGCGCCGCGTCGCCGTCGGAGGCCGGGTACACGGTGATGAACTTGCCGGAGCTTCCCCGCGGAGTGGCACGGGAGTTGAGCACGCCCACCTGGTCGAGCGTCCGGACGAACTTGAATCCCGACTCCTCGCGGAGCAGGACTCCGAGGGCCTTCACGAGCACTTCGGGCGCGGAGGCGGCCGTCGCGGACACATGCAGCTTCCAGCCCTGCCGGCGCCGGATGCCGGACTCGGGGGTGAGGCGCCACCACATCTCGTCCGCATCGGCTCTCCAGTGCTCGGCCGTGTCCGCGGCGTGCAGCGCCTCACGGAGTAACCGTTCGAGGTCGACATCGGTTGCATGGCTCGTCATGGTTTCCCTCCCCACGGTGAGAACCGCCAACGGTGAGAACCGCCGGCGATGAGAACCGCCGATCGGAATATGCCTTCATCAAGAAGACACGCACAATATGCACCCGACATACGTCACCCGGTTCGACGAGCGCCCGAGGTTTTCACGACGACGGATCGCACAGTCCGGCGCACATCGGAGCGCGCGTGCGCCCCGGTCCGAAATACACCGCCCGTTCGACGAATTGACGGCCCGACCGGCGTTTTTCCGTCGTCGCCCCGGATGCCTGACCCGCAGCCGAGACGCCTGCCGACCGACCGCGGCCGCCGACCCCGGGAATTTCGAGAAAACCCCGCCCGGGCCTGCGCACAGATCGGAAATAATGGATCCCTACGCCGAGTACCGGCTCCATGGATTCAGAAGAATAGCCATGACTCGCCAGTCCCAGCTTTCCCGCACGTTCCGACGTACTCCGCGGTAATGACACGCGTATTGACGATGCGAAAGGCGGGAAACAGACCGTTTGACATCCCGGCCGCCTGGATTTCGGCCCGGAATGCCAGGCCTCGTACGGTGCCGGTACCGGGGAACTGCGGACGCGGACGGAGCCGCCGTTCCCGCCGCCGCGAGGTACCGGTCGTGCAGGATGGAGGGATGCCTGAGTCGTCCCTGCCCGGAGGGTTCGTCAATGCCGTCGTCCGTGTCGGCGACACGGTGCGCCGTCCCGCCTCCGCTCGCACGGCGTTCGTACGTGATCTGCTGAGGCTGCTCGAAGCCGGGGGCTGGAACGGGGCTCCGCGGTATCTCGGCGTGGACGACAAGGGCCGCGAGGTGCTCGACCACCTCGACGGCCACGTGGCGTGGGAACCACGGCAACCCGCTGAAGTGTCGTCCGACGAGAGCCTGTTGGCCGTCGCCCGGCTCGTGCGCGAGTTCCACGACCTGACCGCCGGCACCCCGCTGGCCGAAGACCACGAGGTGGTCTGTCACAACGACCTGTCACCCAGGAACACGGTCTACCGGCCGGCCGGTGGCCTCCTTCGGCCCGCGGCATTCATCGACTGGGACCTCGCAGCACCGGGCGCCCGGATCCACGACGTCGCCCATGTCTGCTGGCAGTACCTCCGTCTCGGCCCCGCCGTGACCGACGTCGGTGAGGCGGCCCGGCGTATACGGCTGATCGCCGACGCCTACGAACTGCCGGACCGACAACGCCTTGTGACCACGGTCCTGTGGTGGCAGGACCGGTGCCGACGGGGCATCGAGGCCGGGGCCGACGCGGGAGACGTCGCCATGGTCCGGCTGCGTGAGGCCGGGGCGGTACGGGAGGTCGAGAGGGCGTGGAAGTGGGTCTCCGACCACCGGGGCACTCTGGAACGCGCGCTGCGCTGAGCGCGCGGATCGGCGTCGTCGCGGCAGGGTGGCGGCGGTACCGGGCCGCCCGTCGCGTTCACATGACCGGGCTCGCCGGTCCACGTCGCCCCTGTGCCAGTCGCGGATCGCCGAGTAGCGTCCGTGGCCGCCGATGGCGACCGTGACCTCCACGCCGCAGTGCGGGCAGGCGACCTGGTAGAAGTCGTCCGAGAAATCGCCGAGCACCGCACTCCAGTGGTACTGCTCCTCGACCGCGAGCAGGGCGACGAAACTGGCGGGGAACACCAACTCGCCCTCGAGAACGAGTCGGCGCCCCAACTCGTCCCATGCGGCCACGTCCTGCTGCCGTTCGACCCGAGCGAGGAGTTCGGGAACGCGGTCGACGTCCCCGCGACAGTCGTACATCTGGGCCCAGTCCACGGCTCGACATTCAACCAGCCCGAGCCGGGCGGTCGATCAGTCAGCGGCCGACGGCCGAACGGGCGCGCATCCGGCACCGCTCGACGGGTTGCCGACGACGCCCGCACCGACCTCAGCCGAGTCCGCCCGTCGCCCGCAGGTTCTGACCGGTGATCCACCCGCCGTCCGGGCCCGCGAGGAACGCGACGACGTCGGCCACGTCGGAGGGTTGCCCCAGGCGGCCGAGGGGGGTCATGCCGGCGACCGCCTGGAGGGCTTGCGGGGGATTCGTTCCACGGAGCAGTTCCGTGTCGGTGGCGCCGGGAGAGACGGTGTTGACCGTGATGCCACGCGGCCCGAGTTCCCGGGCGGCGACCGCGGTCAGCTGCTCGATCGCGCCCTTGCTGGCGGCGTAGGGTCCGATGCCCGGTACGGGTCGCACGGTGTTCAGGGTGGAGATGTTCACGATCCGCCCGCCGTCGCGCAGGTGCCTGGCGGCGTGACGCATCGTCAGGAAGACCGACCGGGTGTTGACCGCCATCACGCTGTCGAACACCTCGACTTCGGTCTCGGCGATCGGGGCCGGGCTGAAGGACAGCGCGGCGTTGTTCACCAGGATGTCCAGGCCGCCGAGATGCTCCTCGGCGACTTCCATCAGCTGCTCCGGCGCATCCGGCTCCTTCAGGTCCAGACGTACGGCGCGGACCTTCCCGCCGTCGGCCTGGACGGTGCGGACGACGTCGGCCGCGGCCTCCTCGCTGGTGGCGTAGTTGAAGACCACGTCCGCTCCGTCACGGCACAGCCGTTCGACGATCGCCCGGCCGATCCCTCGGGATCCACCCGTGACGACGGCGGTCTTGTCCTTGAGCACGGTTCCTCCGCGTCGACGAGAAGCAGATCCGGGAGGTCGACCGTACTGGTGCCGCTGCTCCTGTTCGAGGGTGTTCGCCGAGCGCGATACGAACCGTCGACCCGGTCCGGGCGCGGTCAGAGGGAGGGCGACCGCTGCGGCTCAACAGCCTTGAGCAGGCACTCGCGGTCGTCCGCGCCCATCAGTCCCTCCGGAAGAGTCTCCTCCGCCAACAGCCCGCGCAGCGCGGAAGCGTGTGCGGCGAAGGCGGCCCTGCACCGTTCACGTTCCGGGTGGTCGCGATCGTTGCCGAGCAGCAGGACCTGACGTTCGTTGTCCGCGTCGACAGGTTGAGACAGCTCCGCGGCAACGATCAAGAGGTCGACCAGGCCGGAACGCACCGAGAGGTCAGGCAGGGCCGCCAGCCGGATCAGGAAGGGCAGGGCCGGCGCCATCGCGCCGCTCACGTGAACAACGCCGTTCATCAAGACGTTGCCCAGCACGCGCAGAGCCTCGGGACCGGCTGCCGGATCGAGGAGACCGCGGAACAGGAGCGGGATCCCCGCGGGACACCCGGGAATCCGCGACCAGGCGACATCGGCGCAGCCCTGCAGCGCGTGGTGGCCGCCTTCGGCTTGCTCCAGCCGCGGATACTCGCGGAGGAACCGAGCGACGGCAGCCTCCTTGGCCGCCGCATCCACTGCGCACATCCCTCTGCCCCACCGCCATCGCGCACGACATCGCCCCGAACGACGTCCGCCGGGTGGAACTCTTCCCGGGGCGGGCGTCGAACGCAAGCGGCGAGATCGACGGACTCGACCGGACGCAGTCGTTCAGCAGCCCTTGCTCGGGTGGGTGACCGGCGGTGCCGTTGCCTGGAGGTCCCAGTCGGGTGGCTGCGTGTGGGGGCCTCCGAGCAGGTGGGCCGACGCCCGGGCGCCGTCGGTCAGCTTCTTGTGCCAGGTCCACTCGCCCTGAGCGAGCGAGCCTTCGTCGAGCGTCCATCCCAGGCGCCGCATGGCGGCCTCGACCTGCGCGGCCACCTGCCGCGCGGACCCGCCTCCCGTGAAGTCCACGGCGACGGTCGCCGGATCCCAGCCGTAGGTCGACTTCATGCCGTCGCAGGAGTCCCATCGCGGCGCAACACTCTGTTTCAGCGTGACGTGCGCACCGGGCGGCACGACGGACAGCACCGGCTGGATCGCCTTGAGCCGCCGGTGCCCGGGATCAGGGTCCCCGACCGGCCGCGGACTCCCGTCGCATCCGGTCAGTGACATGACGGCGACGACCACGGCGGCGGACATCACACCGTGCGCCGGACGAGACGCGACCCCCCACATGCAGGCCATGATCACACGCCCGGGGAGAAGAGTCGTGCCCGGGGACCCCTCGGCGGTCGTGACCTGCCGGGACGGGCCGCCGTCAGGCCGCGTGTCTGCGGTACTGGCCCGGTGCCACGCCGTACTCCCGTTTGAAGGCCTTGGCAAAGGCGAACTCCGAGGTGTACCCGGTGCGTTCGGCGATCTGGCGCAGGGAGAGGTCGTCATGGCGCAGCAGCCGGCCCGCCATGGTCATGCGCCACCAGGTGAGGTACGTGAGCGGCGGCTCGCCCACCAGGGTGGTGAAGCGGCGGGCGAAGGCGGCGCGGGACAGGCCTCCGACGGCGCCCAGTTGCTCGACCGTCCAGGCGTGCGCCGGGTCGCCGTGGATCGCGCGCAGGGCCGCGGCGACGGCCGGGTCGGTGAGGGCGGCCGCCCAGCCCCGCCGCCGCCCGGCCTCGCACTCGCTGTGCCACCAGGCGCGCAGGATGTAGAGCAGCAGGGTGTCCAGGAGCGAGGTGACGATCGCCTCCGAACCCGGGTGGGCCTCCTCCAGTTCCAGTCCCAGCAGTTCCACCGCCGCGTGCAGCGAACGGTGGGTGCCGACCCGGGCGGGCAGGTGCATCACCTCGGGGAGTTCGGCCAGCAGTCGGTGGGCGCGGGAGCGGTCGAAGCGGTAGGTCCCGCACAGGGTGACGGTGTCGGGGCACCGTGACGGCGCTTCGGCCGACGCCGCGGGCCGACTCCAGGTGCCGTCCGGGAGCAGTCGTACCTCCTCCATCGGTACGTCGGGACTGCTGGCCAGGGCGTGTGCCTGCCCGTGTGCCAGGAAGACCACGTCCCCGGGGGCCAGTGCCACCGGCTCGCCGTCCGCCGGGATCAGCCACGCGGACCCGCGCAGCACCACGTGGAAGCCGGCCTCCTCGGCCGCCGCGAAGCGCAGGCCCCAGGGCGCGTGGTTGTCCCGGCGGGCCGAGTGCGGGCGCCCGGTGCGCATGGCGGCGATCGCGTCGCTGAGCACGTCCATGGCCTCAGCGTATCGAGGGGCGGGAGCGGGCGAAGACGTACGGACATGAAACCGAGGCCGGTGGACATGGATCGCCTCGTCGCCCGCGGCATAGCGTCCTTGGCATGTCAACCACCGCACGCACAGTGCTCTTTCATGAAATCGGCGGCCCCGACGTCCTGACCGTGGAGGACGTCGAACTGCCCGCACCCGGGCCGGGCGAGGTGCTCGTGAGGTTCGAGGCGCTGGGCCTCAACCGGGCCGAGGCCATGTTCCGCGCAGGCACGTACTTCTACCAGCCGGCCCTGCCGGGCTCCCGCAACGGCTACGAGGCGGCGGGCGAGGTCGAGGCGGTCGGTGAGGACGTGACCGCGTTCGCCCCGGGCGACCTCGTCCTCGCGGCGGCCAACTTCGAACTGAGCGCCCACGGTGTCCACGCCGAGCGGGTCGT
The DNA here is from genome assembly GCF_000974985.2 of Streptomyces mangrovisoli. Lineage (GTDB taxonomy): Bacteria > Actinomycetota > Actinomycetes > Streptomycetales > Streptomycetaceae > Streptomyces > Streptomyces mangrovisoli. Next base: position 175,705 of record NZ_LAVA02000090.1, read on the forward strand.
GCTGCCGACGAGCGCGCTCGTTCCGCGGTCCGCCGGGACCGACGCGGTCACGGGGGCCGCCGTCTGGCTCACGTACACCACGGCGTACGGCGCCCTGATCGAGCGGGCCGGTCTGGTCCCGGGCAACCACGTGCTGATCACCGGCGCGTCCAGTGGCGTCGGCACAGCGGCGATCCAGGTCGCCCGCCGGGCCGGCGCGGTCCCGATCGTCACCACCCGCACCGAGGCCAAGCGGCAGGGACTGCTCGACCTGGGCGCGGAGCACGTCGTCGTCAGCGGCGAGGAGGACGTGGTCAAGGAGGCGAAGCGGCTGACCGGCGGGCGGGGCGTGGACATCGTCCTGGACGCGATCGGGGGCTCCGGGTTCGCCGCCCTGGGCGAGACGGTGGTCCCCGGCGGGACGCTGGTCAGCTACGGCTGGCTGGACGAGCAGCCCATCCTGCTCCCGAGGCAATGGCCCCTCACGGTCCACGGATACGCCAACGTCGCCCTCACCGCCACCGAGGCCGGGCGCCGGCGCGCCGCCCACTACGTCGACTCCGGCCTCGCGGACGGCACCCTCCGCCCCGTCATCGGCGAGGTCTTCGACGGCCTGGACCGCATCGGCGACGCCCACCGCCTGATGGAGTCCAACCTGCACACGGGGAAGATCGTCGTACGGGTCTGAGGACGATCACGGGGTGCGGTCGGGGCGACTCGGCGCCCCCCGGTCCGGGTCCGGGACGGCCGGCTCGTCAGGCCTGGGGCGGAGCGGCGAGCCAGCGGCCGTCACGGAACTCGGCGGGCAGCTCGTCCTCCCAGGGGTCGATCCCCCGGCGCTCCAGTTCGTCGAACCATCGATCCCGCTGCGACTCGGGCAGGCGCCGTCCGCACCAGGGGCAGAAGTCGATCGTGATGCTCGACGTGCCGCCGTCATGGATGATCAGCCCGTACTCCTGGAACTGGGGGCTGAAGTCGACCAGTGCGTCCGGGCAGGCGTAGGGGTCGTCGTGCTGGTCGCAGCCGACGTTCACGTGGGTCGTCATCGCCTCGCAACAGTGATCGGTCATGGCCTCGGCTTCCCGTGATCGGCGGCGTGGGCTGAAGTAGACCACGGCGGCTGGTACCCACCGCGGGCGTACTGTATGATTGATCTTGAAGCCGCCGCCGGAGAAGTCCGGGGGACGGCCGATGCGTTGGTGGTCCAAGGAAAGACGCCCCGCTTCCTGCGGGGAAATGCAGGTGCAAGGCCTGCCCGGCGCTCCACAAAGAGATCCCCGCCCCGGTCACCGGGGCGGGGATCTCTGCGTTCACGGCCGGCTTCGGGTCGTCGTCGCTCAGGTGCTGTGGCGACGCTTCGGTGAGGGCCGAACGATACAGCGGATAGCGTGCGGCGACCCGCGCGGAGGCCCCCGCGCCGACACGCCGGAGGTACCGCCCCCATGCCGGACCCATCCCTGAGGCACCAGCTCGCCGCACGCTTCCGCGAGGTCAACGGAGACCACCCGATGACCGACGCCGACGACGTCTACGTCGACACGCAGTGCGTCCCCCTGGAGGATCTGTGCGCACTCCACGGCCGCGACAGCGACGCGGTCCGCCGGCTGATGCTGGGGAGGCGGCTGCCGCTCCCGGGGTATCTGCGTTCCGACGGCACCGAGATGGTGCCCGCCGACCTCTTCGCCCTCGCCGACGCGGCGGGCGGAGTGGACCGGCTCGAAGCGTGGTTCACCGCGCACTGGTCCGATCCGGCGACCGGGAGTTCCGAGTGGAGTGCGTATCTCAGCGGGCAGTACGTCTGCCTGCACTCGGTGACCCCTGCCGCCATCCAGCGCAAGGACCTTCTGACGGCCGCGATCACCGACGCGGCGAACGCACTCGACACCGGTTCGACGCGGTCGACGGAGCGGCTGCACACCCTGATCGATGAACTCGACGCGCTGGAACCGGCCTTCACTGCCTATGACCGGCTGCGGTTCGGCGGGCCCACGTCCCGGGACACCTGCGTCACCGCGATGCGCGCCCGTTTCCCGCGCTCGCGAACCCGGTCATGACGGTGCGGGGTTCCGCACGATGGTCTTCCCGCTGTTCCGGCCGCGCAGCATGCCGAGGAACGCGTCCACGATGTGCTCGAACCCGTCGACCACCGTCTCGTCCAGAGCGAGCCGGCCGCTCTGCAGGTGCGGTACGGCGAATTCGTACAACTCGTCCTGCACGTCGAGGTAGTTGCGGACCAGGAAGCCCTCCATGCGCAGGCTCTTCTCCACGATGTCGGCGTGGTCGAAGCGGGGCACCGACCGGGTCGGGGTGTTGTACTGGCTGATCGTGCCGATCCGCACGATGCGCCCGAAGTCGCGCAACGCCCCGACCGCCGCCGCCAGTTGTTCGCCGCCGACATGGTCGACGAAGACGTCGATGCCGCTCGGCGCGGCTTTGGCGAGGAGTTCGACGGCGGGGCCCTCGTGGTGGTCGAAGACGGCGTCGTAGCCGACCTCGCGGGTGAGCCGGTCGGCCTTCGCCTTCGTGCCCGTGCTGCCCACGAGCCGCCCCGCGCCGAGCAGGCGGGCGAACCGCCCGGTGGCGGTGCCGACCCCGCCCGCGGCCGCGGACACGAACAGGTCCTCGCCCTCCTGGAGCCGGGCGATCCGGGTCAGGCCCACATAGGCAGTCAGCCCGGTGCCGCCGAGGACGCTCAGGTAGGCGGTCAGGGGCACCCCGTCGAAGCGGGGCAGCCGCCGGATCTCCTCCGGCGTCACCACGGCGAGGGTGCGCCAGCCTTTCCGGTGGAACACGACCTCGCCCTCGGTCAGGCGGGGCGTGCGCGAGGCGACGACCCGGCCGAGGGCACGGCCCTCCAGCGGTGCGTGCAGCGCGAACCCGCCGGGCAGGTCGTCCATCATCTCGCGGTGGTAGGGATCGACGGACCAGTAGAGGTTCTCCACCAGCGCGCTGCCCGCCTCGGGGACGCGGAGCGGCGACTCCACGAACGCGAAATCCGCTGCGGTGGGAAAGCCGTGGGGACGGGCGGTCTGGTGCACGGTGAGCGCGGTCTGCTGCATGACCGGGACCGTAGGACGGGAATGCCGTGCCCCGGCAGTCCGTTGGGCTCATGCGACGGCCCGTTCCATGAGCAGTTCTCATAGTGTGAGGTGAACGCCCCGTGGCCCGCTCGGCCAACTCCGACCTCGCCGCGCACGAACTGCGCGTCCTGGTGGCGGTCGCGGACAGCGGCGGCTTCTCGGCCGCGGCCGCGGCCCTCGGTCTGACCCAGTCGGCGGTCTCCCACTCGGTGCGCGGCAGCGAGCGGAAGATCGGCGCGGTCCTCTTCGCGCGCGGCCGCACCGGGGCCCGCCCCACCGCGGCGGGAAGGGTGGCCGTCGCGCACGGCCGCCGCGTGCTGCGCCTCCTGGACGCGCTGACCACCGAGGCCCGCGCGGCGGCCCGGCCCGACACCGTCGAGGGCCCGCTGCGCATCGCGGCCTTCCGCAGTGCGGCCCTGCACCTGCTGCCGCCCGTCCTTCAGCGGCTGCGCGCCCGCCATCCGCGCATCGAGCCGCAGGTGCGGATCGTGCGTGAGGTCGGGCGCGGCACCGCGGGCGAAGTGGCCGACGGGAAGGCCGACTTGGCGATCGCCACCCTGGGCGGCTCCCCGCCGCTGCCCCCGGACCTGGTCGCCGGCGCGCTCTTCGAGGAGCCGTACGCCCTGGTGCACCCGGCGGGACATCCCACCCCGCGCTCCCTGCCGTTGATCGACTGGGCCGAGAACTGCGGCTCGTACACCCGCACTTGGTGGGCCGACCAGGACTGGATCCCGAAGGCGACCGTCGAGGCCGAGGACGACGGCGCGGTCCTGTCCCTGGTGAGCGGCGGGCACGGCATGGCGATCATGCCCGCGCTCTCCCTGACGGCGGCACCGGAGTCGGTCGACATCCGCGATCTGGGCCCGGCGCGCCCGACCCGCCGGGTCGGCTACGTGACCACCGCGGAACTCGCCGCGTCCGCGGGGGTGCGTGCGCTGGTGAGGGAGCTGCGGGGCGCGGCCGGCGCGAGCTGAGCACGTCCGCGAAAAAATCCGGGAGGCGGTGTCGGATCGGGACGGTCGCGTTCGTAGCAGGGGTGAAGGCGCCCACCAGCGGGCTCCACCGAGACCGAGGAGACGCGATCATGAAGCTGACCACCATGACCCAGGTCACCGTCGACGGTGTGATGCAGGGAAACGGTCACGCGTCGGACGAGGACCGCAGGAACGGATTCGAGCGGGGCGGATGGGCCAGGGGAAAGGGCGACCACGACACCCACGCGTTCATCAACGAGACCTACCGGCGCGCCGACGCGTTCCTGCTCGGCCGGCGGACCTACGAGCTGTTCGCCGACTCGTGGGGGACCTTGACAGAACAGGACGTACCCGGCTGGGAACCCGTCCTGCGGGCGCTCAACGCGCGGCCCAAGTACGTGGCGTCGACCACGCTCACCGACCCCGGGTGGTCCGGCACCACCGTCCTGTCCGACCGGCTCGCGACCGCCGTGGCGGAGCTGAAGGCCAAGCCGGGGGGCGAGGTGCAGGTGCACGGCAGTGGCACCCTGACCCGGTGGCTGCTGGAGAACGGTCTGGTCGACGAGATGACCCTGCTCGTGGTCCCCGTCGTCCTGGGCCAGGGCGCACGCCTTTTCCCGGAGACCGGCCCGGATCTCGCGCTTCAGCTGGTCGAGTCGCGAATCGATTCGAAGGGCGTGACGATCCAGGTCTACCGCCCGGCCGGACGCCCGACCTACGCGGCGGCTTGAAGTCCCTGGCACAAGGACACGCAGGCACCCTCTCCCCCGGCAACGCACACCGCACCGCACCGCCCCGACACCAGGAGATGATCTCCCCATGCAGTATCTGGTTTCCGTGATCGACGACAAGAGCAACCCCGGCCGCACGGACCGGCAGCCCGCCATCAGCGCGTTCAACGAGCGGCTGATCGCCGAGGGCCACTGGGTCTTCGCGGGCGGACTCGCGGACACCACCACCGCCACGGTCGTCGACAACCGGGGCGAGCAGGCGGTCTTCAGCGACGGGCCGTTCGTGGAGTCCAAGGAGTACCTCGCGGGCGTGTGGGTGTGGGAGGCGCCCGATCTGGACGTGGCGCTCGGGCTCGCCACCGAGGCGTCGCGGGTCTGCGACCGGAAGATCGAGGTGCGGCCGTTCCTGTGAGCGACGTCGAGAAGGCGATCACCCGGGTGCACCAGGAGGAGTGGGCCCGCGTGGTCGCGGCGCTGACCAGGCGTTTCGGCGATCTCGACATCGCCGAGGAGGCCGCGGCGGAGGCGTTCGCGGCCGCCGTCGAGCGGTGGCCGGGCGACGGCGTGCCACCCAATCCCGGCGCCTGGCTGACCACCACCGCGAACCGCAGGGCCATCGACCGGATCCGGCGCGAGAGCAAGCGCGAGGACAAGCACAGGGAGGCCCGGACGGTGTACGACGACGACCCGCCGGAGCCCCTCGGCGCCATCGACGACGACCGGCTGCGGCTGATCTTCACCTGCTGTCACCCGGCGCTGGCGACGGAAGCCCGTCTGGCGCTGACGCTGCGCATGGTCGGCGGTCTGACCGTGGCCGAGATCGCCCGCGCCTTCCTGGTGACCGAGGCTGCCGTGGGACAGCGGATCACTCGCGCGAAGGCCAAGATCAAGGCGGCTCGCATCCCCTACCGCGTGCCGTCCGCCGAGGATCTCCCGGCACGCGTGTCGGGCGTTCTCGCCGTCCTCTATCTCGTCTTCAACGAGGGCTATCTGGCCACCGGCCCGGACTCCGGTCCCCTGCGGCACGACCTGACGGCCGAGGCGATCCGGCTCACCCGCCTGATCCGCGCGCTCCTGCCGGACGACGGTGAGGTGGCCGGGCTGCTGGCGCTGATGCTCCTCACCGAGGCCCGCCGCCCGGCCCGGGTCTCCGCGGGCGGCGAACTGGTCGCACTCGACGAGCAGGACCGCGGCTCCTGGGACGCGGCCCTGATCGCCGAGGGGCACCGGCTGGTGCGCGAGCGCCTGGCCGCTGCCGCCGCCGGGGTGGCGCCGGGTCGCTACCAGATCCTCGCCGCGATCAACGCCGTGCACACCTCCGCCCGGGACATCCGTGACACCGACTGGTCGCAGGTCCTCGCGCTCTACGACCAGCTCGTCCGTCTCGACCCCTCCCCGATCGTCGCCCTCAACCGGGCCGTGGCCGTCGCCGAGCTCGACGGCCCGGAGGTGGCCCTGGCGGCCGTCGACCGCCTCGAACCCCGGCTGGCGGGCTACCACCCCTACCACGCCACCCGCGCCGACCTGCTGCGCCGGCTGGGCCGCAGCCAGGAGTCCCGCGCGGCGTACACCAGAGCCATCGAGCTGGCGGGCAACACCGCAGAGACCGCCTACCTGACCCGCCGCCGCGACCAGCTGGGGTAGCCCCCGGGGACCAGGTGGGGCTGGGGTATGGCTTTCCCCAGGGGTGAAACGCCTGGTGGCACGATGGCTCGCGGGGACGCTCGTTGCGAGGATCGAGGGGACCGAAGCCCGCAGCGCCGTATCCGAGGGGTCCTCGTATGCGCAGTTCCCGTCTCCGTCTCGTCGCCGTCTCCCTGGCCGGGATCGTCGTCTCCGGACTCGCCCTGTCGGGCGCGGTGCCGGCCTCGGCCGCGTCCGCCACGCCGGCGCCGTCCGCGTCGCAGGCTCCCGCCGACGGCCGGACGCTCACGCTGCCCGCGCCGCGGGGCCGTTACGCCACGGGCGTCTCGACGTTCCGGCTCGTCGACGACCGGCGCGCGGACCCGTGGACGCCCGGCCGGTCGTATCGCGAGCTGATGATCAGCGTCTTCCACCCGGCGGCGCACACCGGCGGCCGGCCGTTCACGCACCAGTTCCCCGCGGCGGTGGCCGCGGCGTTCGGTCCGGCGGTCGAGCAGGGCGACGATCTGCCCGCCGGTCTGGTGGACTGGTCCGAGACCAGGACGCACTCGGTGCGGGACGCCGCGACGGCGCCGGGCCGCTTCCCTGTCGTCCTGTACTCGCCCGGCGCCGGGGACCCCCGGGACTGGAACGTGTCGCTGGTCGAGGACCTCGCCTCACGCGGTTACGTGGTGATCACCGTCGACCACACCGGGGAGGCCCCGGCCACGCAGTTCCCGGACGGCCACGTGGTCGGCAACCAGCCGATGCTGGCGGCCTGGGCCCAGGCGTACCGGGACGGCACCACACCGGCGTTCTTCACGAAGCTGATGGACGCGCGCACGGCCGACACCCGACTGGTGCTGGACCGGATGGCAGGCCTGCCGCACCGGCTGACCGCCGCCATGGACCCGCACCGGATCGGCATGTTCGGGCACTCCGGCGGCGGGTTCACCGCGGCGAGCACGATGTACGGCGATCCGCGGATCACGGCCGGTATCGACATGGACGGCACCCTGGCGTACTCCTCCGAGCCCGACGGCAGCAACCTGAGCGAGGTCGCGCTGCACGGACTGGACCGGCCGTTCCTGCTGATGGGCAGCAGCTCCGCGGACGGCGGGAGCGACGTGCGCCGCGAGCCCTCCTGGGCGTCGTTCTGGCGGCACCAGCGAGGCTGGAAGGCCGACGTCACGCTCGACGACTCCGTGCACGCGTCGTTCACCGACGCCGAGGCGCTGCTGCCGCAACTCGCCGACCGGGTCCCCGCGGCGACGCTGGCCGCCGCGGTCGGCACCGTCGACCCGCACCGGGCCGTGTCGGCGAACCGGGCGCTGGTGTCCTCGTTCTTCGACCGGTTCCTGAAGGGCCGCGACGACCACCTGCTGGACGGTGGTCCGTCGCGGTACCCGATCAGCTTCGTGCGGTAGCCCGGTTCCCCGCGCGGGGTGGCCGGACCGGGGGCGAATCCGGCCCTACTCGTCGTACGTGACCGTGATCGGCGCCCGCACCGTCTGGCGTGGCAGGGTGATCGTGAGGGTGTCGGTGGCGCTGTTCCAGTGGTAGGCGGACGCGGCCAGGCGGGTGCCGGCCGCGGTCACCGCGGTGGGGGCGTGGGCCGTGCCCAGTAGGGACAGGGTCCACCGGCGCGCGGTGACCTGGCCGTGGAACGAGCCCCGCGCCGGGCCGATCGTCACGGTGTGACGCGAGCCCTCGGCGCCGTAGCGGATGGTCGTGGTGGCGCTGTGCCCCTTGCGGCCGGTCGTCGCCCCGTCGTCCTCGTAGAGGTGGTACGTCCCCGGGGCGCCGGTGGCGACGGTCAGGGTGACGTCCGTCAGCGGGGCCTTGTCGGCGGCGGCGACGTCGTGGGTGCGGGTCGGGAGGATGCCGCCGGCCTTGAGGAACACGGGCATCGTGTCCAGGCCGGTGGTGATGTCCTGGGTGGTTCCGCCCTCGTACGTCTTCCCGGTGAAGTAGTCCGTCCACCGGCCGGGCGGGAACCACACCGAGGTGGTCGCGGTCGTGCCCGGCGTCGTCACCGGGGCGACCAGGACGTCGGAGCCGTAGAAGTACTCGCTGTCCGCGGTGGCGTACGCCTGGGCCTCGTCCGGGTACTCCAGGTAGGTGGCCCGGACGACCGGCACTCCGGTGCGGTTCGCCTCCTCGGCCAGCGAGTACGTGTAAGGCAGCAGGTTCTCGCGGAGGTTGAGGAACGCGTCGGCCGACGCGCGCGCCTGGTCGCCGTACTGCCAGGGCAGCCGGTCGCTGTGGTTGCTGTGCAGGCGGTCGATCGGCTGGAAGGTGCCGAACTGCACCCAGCGGGCGTACAGGTCGTCGGGCAGCTTGTGCGTGGTGCGGGTCTGCCCGCCGTCCGTGTAAGTCTCCGAACCGGTCAGTCCCGTCGTGTCGTTGTGGCCGCCGATGTCATGGGTGACGGCCGACATTCCGGTCGCCGCCGACTCCCCCGGCGTGTAGCCGACCTCCAGCTTCAGGGTGCCCCAGGTGGAGGAGGTGTCGCCGGTGAAGTGCACGGTGGTGCGCTTGTCCGCCCACGGCCCGGTCGGCAGCGCCTGCTGGCCGCTGTATCCGCCGGCCTGGAGGGAGCCGTAGGCACGGGAGAGGACGAAGCCGCGGCCGAGGCTGCCGCCGGTGAGGGTGGCGTAGTGCTGGTTGATCCACGCGTCCGGCGTGACGCCCGGCAGCGACGACTGCGAGGAGTCGCAGCACCAGTCGAGCCACCAGAAGTCGTTGCCCTGCTCGTCCATGGTCCGGTGCAGGTCCAGGTAGGCCTTCAGTTGGTCGGGGTCGCCGAAGTCGAAGGTGTAGCAGTCGTCGCCGGTCGAGGCAGCGGAGGCACAACCGCCTTTCGTGAGCTTGCCCTTGGCAGTGGCCTGCGCCTGGGCGAACTGGGGATCGGAGGCGAGGATGCTCGGGTGCACGTTGAGGGTGTTGTGCAGACCCTGCGCCGTGGACCAGTCGAAGAACCCCTTCGGGTCGGGGTACTTGCCCGGGTCCATCTCCCAACCGCTCCAGGTGTTCCCGGCCTTGAAGTCGGTGTCGGTCACCAGCACGTCCAGCGGGACGCCTTCGGACCGGAACGCGGGCAGGATGGTGTCCTCGTAGTCGGCCGCGGTGCGGTCGATGTACTCCGAGTACCACACGCCGTAGGCCCACTCGGGCAGCAGCGCGGACGGGCCGGTCAGCGTGGCGAGGTCGGTGAGGCCCCGCCGGTAGTCGTGGCCGTAGCCGAAGACGTAGCCGTCCTGGTAGGGCGCGCCGCCGTGCCCGGGGCGGGGGGTCGCTGTGCGTGTCCCGGTGTCGTAGAGCGCCGAGGGCGTGTCGTCCAGCAGGTACCAGCCGTCCTTGTGGAGCAGGCCGGGGGTGGTGGCGGGGGCGTCGCCGTTGCCGGTCACGCCGTCCAGGCCGCGGCGGTAGCCGCCGAGGGCGAGGTGCGGCTGCGGTACCGCGGCGCCGGTGGGCGCGACCGAGACGGTGTCCAGGTTGATGTGGCAGCTCGCCGCGTCGGGGCAGCCGAGGGTGACGTCGCTGTCGCCCGCCTTCAGGGTCACGGGCACGGTGGCGGTCTGCCAGTCGTTCCAGTCCTTGGTGGCCGGCAGGGTCAGGGTCTCGGTGCCGGCGCCCGTCGAGACCGAGGCGGTGCGGGTCCGGTGCAGGCCGTCGGAGCCCGTGCCGTCGGCGTAGCGCACGGCCAGGGTGTAGGTGCCGTCGGCGGGCACGGAGACCAGGTGGGTGGTCAGGCTCGATCCCTGGTTCAGCTCGGCGACGAACCCGCTGCCCGCGTAGCCCTGGTGGTCGGTGGCCGTGGTGGCGGTTCCCTCGATGCGTCCGGCCTCCGCCTCGCAGCTCGTGCCGAGCAGGCAGCCGGTGACGGCCGTGGTCGACACGGGCGGGTAGGGATCGCCGGGGTGTACGAGTGCCACGCTGTCGAGGTTGACGTTGCCGCTGTCGGCGGCGGTGCGGGTGAGCGCGATCGTGTGGTGGCCCGCGCCGAGTGAGAGGCTCGCGGTGGCGAGCTTCCAGGTGTTCCAGTCGGCGGTGGTCGGCAGGGTCAGCGTCTGCCGCGCGCCGCCGTCGACGGAGAGGGTCAGCGTCCGGCTCTGGTTCTTGCCGTCGCCGCCGACGGAGTTGGCGTAGCGCAGGTCGAACTGGTAGGTGCCGGCGCTGTCGACATCGATGTCGGCGGTCGCCGAAGCGCCGGTCGCGGTGAAGCCCGCGACGAAGCCGGTACCGGTCCGGCCGGTGTGGTCGGACGCGACGGACACGCCGTCGAGCCGCAGGCCCTCGGCCTCGCACAACTCGCCCACCGCGCAGGTCAGTCGCTGCCAGGGAGCCGCGGTCACCGGGTCGTCGCCCGCCGTCAGGCGCACCGAGAGGTTCCGGGCGTCGAACGGCCCGGAGCCGATCTTGTAGCGCAGGGTCAGCGCGCTCGTGGTCAGGGTCAGCCAGCCGTCGGCGGTGCGGGCGGTGTAGGAGGCCGGGGTGAAGCCGTCGCGGCCGACGGCGTTGAAGGTGGGGGCGTCGGTGAACGCGTGGTCGCCCGCGTACTCGGTGCGGATCAGTGTCGGGGAGAGCACCTCGAAGCGGGCGTCGCCGGAGGTGACCGTCGGGACGCGGTGGCTGTGCCGTGTCCCGCCCGCCGGGGCGGGGGCGGCACCCGTGATCGTCATGGCGGCGGCTACGGCCAGGGCGACGGCCGCGCCCGTGCGGCGCCCTGGGCCTCTGCGCCGTCGTCTCCTCGCGACACGTGCCGTGCCGTGCTCGCCCGTTGTGCGTGTCGTGCCGCGTTTCCCCGGTGCGCGTGTCATGCCGACTCCTTGTCCTTCGGATGGTCAGTCCGTCAGGTGCGGAAAACGGAACTCGGTGCGGGTGCGGTACTCCTCGCCCGGCCGCAGGACCGTGCTCGGGTACTCCGGCCGGTTCGGCGAGTCGGGGAAGTGCTGGGTCTCCAGGCATACGGCGCCATGGCGTTCGTAGGGCTTGGCGTCGGCTCCGGCGAGCGAGCCGTCGAGGGTGTTGCCGGTGTAGACCTGGATGCCCGGCTCGGTGGTCCACACCTCCATGCGCCGCCCGCTGCCCGGGTCGCCGAGCACGGCGGCGCGGCGCAGCCTGTCCGGCGCCCGGGCGGGGGCGAGCACCCAGCAGTGGTCGTAGCCCCCGGCGTCGGTCAACTGCGCGTCGTCCTCGTCGATGCGGTCGCCGATCGGACGCGCGGTGCGGAAGTCGAAGGGGGTGCCCGCGACGGGCGCGGCGGGCCCGAGCGGGATCGCCTCGGGGCTCACCGGGAGGTAGGCGTCGGCGTCCAGCTCCAGGGTGTGCCCGAGCACGTCGCCGTGGCCGGCTCCGGCGAGGTTGAAGTAGGAGTGGTTGGTCAGGTTCACGACGGTCGCCCGGTCGGTGCGCGCCCGGTAGTCGACGGCCAGGGTGCCGCGCCGGTCGAGGCTGTAGGTGACCTGGACGTCCAGGGTGCCGGGGAACCCCATGTCGCCGTGGACACTGCGCAGTTGCAGGCTGAGGGCGGCGAGCCGGTCGCTGTTGGCGGTGGCCGGGGCGCCCGTCCACAGGCGCCGGTCGAAGCCGTCCGGGCCGCCGTGCAGGGCGTGACCGCGGTCGGTGACGGGCACGCGGTGGGGCTCCGCGTCGAGGGTGAACGCGCCGTGGGCGATGCGGTTGGCGTAGCGGCCGACGAGCGCGCCGAGGAAGGGGTGGGGTTCGGCGTACCGCTCCATGCCGGACAGTCCGAGCACGATGTCGCCGGCGTCTCCGGACCGGTCCGGCACCCGCAGTCCGGCCACGATGCCGCCGTAGGTGAGCACGTCGGCGCTGACTCCGTTGCCGGAGGTGAGCCGCCAGCGCTGCACCGGTCTGCCGTCGGGCGCGGTGCCGAACGGTGTGCCGGTCAGGGTGCAGTGGGACATCGACATCCTCGTCCTCGGTCGTCGGAGGTGTACGGTGGGTGCGCTCGGGGACTGCACGACGGCGGCGCCGCGGGTGCCGCACGGCACCGGCGTCGAAAGGAGGGTGTGGCCGGGCGGGTCAGGCCCGGCGGATCGCGGTGGACTCGCGCACGATCAGCCGGTAGCCGGGCTGGATCAGCCGCGGCCCCAGCGGTGTGCCGGTGCCCCGGGCGGCGATCCGCTCCACCAGGCAGTCCACGGCGAGGCGGGCGATGTCGCCCTTGTCCGGTGCGACGGTGCTCAGCGAGACCGCCCCGTAGCGCCCCTCCTCGATGTCGTCGAAGCCGACCACCGCGACGTCCTCGGGCACCCGCAGGCCGCGTTCGACGAGGGTGCGCATGGCGCCGAGCGCGATCAGGTCGTTGTACGCGAAGACGGCGTCGGGGCGCTGGTCGCGGTCGAGCAGATCGGCCATGGCGGCGGCGCCGTCGGACCGGTCGTAGCCCTGGGTGGCCACCACCAGGGACTCGTCGGGGACCAGTCCGGCCGCGGTGAAGGCCTCGCGCCAGCCGCGCAGGCGCAGGTGGGCCGGCTGGCGGACGCTCTCGTGGCGGGCGCCGAGGAAGGCCACCCGGCGCCGGCCGAGGTCGAGCAGGTGGCGCACCGCGATCCGGGCGGCCCCCACGTTGTCGATCATGATGTGGTCGTACGGCCCCTCGTACTCGCGCTCGCCGAGCAGGACCATGGGCGGGCCCTCGGGCCGTTCCAGCAGGTCGCTGCGTTCGAGTCCGATCGGGCTGAGGATCAGGCCGTCGATGACGTGCGAGCGGAAGCCCTGCGAGACCACCAGCTCCTTCTCCCGCAGCCCGGCGGTGTGGTCGAGCAGCACGGTGAGGTCGTGCCGGGCGGCCGCGTCGATCACGGCGCCGGCGACCTCCGCGAAGTAGGGATTGCCCAGTTCGGGGATGGCCAGGGTGATCAGACCGGTGCGCCCCTTGCGCAGGTGACGCGCGGTCAGGTTGGGGCGGTAGCCCAGTTCGTCGATGGCGCGCTGGACCCGGTCGCGGGTCTGGGGGGTCACGTGCGGGTAGTCGTTGACGACGTTCGAAACGGTCTTCACCGACACGCCGGCGCGCAGCGCGACATCCTTGAGGCTGACGCCCACGGCGATCCTTTCTCGGAGACGGAGGGTGGTCCGGCCGTCGGCCGGAGTCGGTGGGGGGTGCTCATTCCAGCTGCTGGGTGCGGCTGAGCAGGGCCTGCATCAGAACTACCACAGCCAGAAACGCCCCGTTCACCGTGTCGGTGAAGGCGGAGCCGTACTGCGAGAAGTAGTGGTCGATGAGGTTGTGGATGACCGCGAGCAGCAGGACGCCGCTGACGGTGCCGCCGACCGAGCCGCTGCCTCCGGTGAGCAGGGTGCCGCCGATGACCACCGAGGCGATGGCGGTCAGTTCGTAGCCGACGCCGAGAGTGGTCACACCGGAGCCGAGGCGTGCGCCGCCGAGCGCGCCGGCCGCCGCGGCGAGCGTGCCGGAGAGCAGATAGACCAGGACCTTCGCGCGGGCGACGGGCAGGCCGAGCAGCAGCGCCGCGTTCTCGTTGCCGCCCATCGCGGTGAGGGTGGCGCCGAAGCCGGTGCGGTGCAGCAGCAGGGCGCCCAGCGCGAAGAGCGCGGCCACGATCAGTACCGGGGTCCAGGTGCCGGCGCCGAGCGAGCGGAAGGCGGAGTGCTGGGGCACGAGGTAGGTGGTGGCGCCTTCGTCGGTCACGGCCTGGAGCAGGCCGCGCAGTCCCAGCAGTCCGACCAGGCTCACGATGAACGGCGCCATGCGGGCACGGGCGACGAGCAGTCCCTGGACGGTTCCCCAGGCGGCGCCGACGGCCAGGGGCAGCAGGATCGCGAGCCAGGTGCCGTGGGTGGAGCCGTACGCCCCGAGCACTCCCCCGAGGGCGTACATGGATCCGACGGACAGGTCGATGCCGCCGGTCATGATGACGAAGGTCATGCCGAGGGCCAGCAGCCACACGAACGCGTTGTTGCCGAGGATGCTGCTGATGTTGGACCAGGTCGGGAAGGTCGACGAGGTCGCGGAGGCGATGGCGACCACCAGCACCAGCACGGCCAGCGCGCCGCGCCGCTGGATCTGCGGGGCGATCCGCTCGCCGAGGGTGAGCGGCGAGGCGTCCGCCGCGGTCCGCGCGGGGGTCGTCAGGGCGGTGGAGGTCATCGGGTACCACGCTCCTGGGAGGCGTACACGGCGAAGCAGATGATGGCGGCCTCGACGATCTGGGTGTACGACGTGTGCACGTTGTGCTGGGTGAGCACGGCGGTGATCAGCTGCATGAACAGCGCTCCGGCGACGGTGCCGAGCACCCGGACCCGGCCGCCCGACAGCGGGGTGCCGCCGACGACGACCGCGGTGATGGCGTTGAGCTCCATGTTCAGGCCCTGGTTGGCCGGGTCGGCCTCGGCGCCGTGGCCGACGACGAGGACACCGGCCAGTGCGGCGAGCACCCCGGAGATGACGTACACGGTGATCAGGACGCGCCGCACCGGCAGCCCGGACAGCCAGCCGGCCCGCCGGTTGTCGCCGACGGCCACCAACTGCCTGCCGAAGGTGGTACGGCGCACCAGCAGGCCGGTGAGCAGCGCGCACACCGCGGCGATCCACGCCATCTCGGGGATCCCGGCGACGGTGCGCGAGCCGAGGGCGAGGACGCCGGACTGGGTGACGGCCTTGGCGGAGTTGCCGTTGACGATCTCGGCCAGGCCGCGCACGCCGATCATCAGCGACAGGGTGGCCACGATGGGCTGGATCCGGGCGAAGGCGACCATCGCGCCACCGACCGCGCCGGAGGCCGCGCCGAGCAGCAGGGCGGCGAGGAGGACCCCGCCGAGTCCGTAGCCGGCGTACAGCGGCACGACGGAGGCGGCCAGCGCGATGACGGCGCCGACCGACAGGTCGATGCCCTCGGTGCCGATGACCAGCGCCATGCCCAGCGCGACCAGGAGGGTGGGGGCGAGCTGGAAGAGCTGGACGCGGATGTTGCTCATCTCGACGAACGAGGTGTCCAGGCCGACGGCGACCAGGAACAGCACGACCAGCGCGGCGTAGACGCCGTACTCCTGGAGCAGGCGCAGCATGCGGGTCCGGTCGGCGGTGAGGCCGCTCCACGCGAGGGTGTTCGTACTCATCCGTGGTTCTCCTTCACGGGGGCCGGGTCCTCGGCCGCGGGCTCCGGTGGTTCGTGGGGCGCGGGAGGTTCGCCGGCGCCGGACTCGGCGGGGTCGGGGGACGCCCGCCGTTCGCCGGCCTCGGCGGGCTCGGGCGCCGTACGTCGTTCACCCGGCCCGGCCGGATCGTCCGGCGCGCGCTCCTGTGCCGCCCCGGCCAGCGTGCCGAGCAGGCCCTCCTCGGTGACCTCGTCGCCCGCGAGGTGCCCGACGACGCGGCCGTCCTTGAGGACCACGACACGGTCCGAGCCCTCGATCAGCTCCTCAAGGTCGGAGGAGATGAGCAGCACGCCCAGGCCGTCCCCGGCGAGTTCGTCGATCAGCGCCTGCACCTCGGTCTTGGCGCCGACGTCGATGCCCCGGGTCGGCTCGTCGAGCAGCAGCACCTTGGGGCCCAGGCACAGCCATCGGGCGAGCAGTACCTTCTGCTGGTTGCCGCCGGACAGGTCGCCGACCCGCTGGTCGGGGCTCGACGCCTTGATCCGCAGCCGCTTCATG
Organism: Streptomyces mangrovisoli; assembly: GCF_000974985.2. GTDB lineage: Bacteria > Actinomycetota > Actinomycetes > Streptomycetales > Streptomycetaceae > Streptomyces > Streptomyces mangrovisoli. The sequence continues at coordinate 191,740 of NZ_LAVA02000090.1, forward strand.
AAGAAGTCGACGACCTCGTCCTGCTTGGCCTGGGAGACCACGCCCGCGCGCGAGAGGCGGGGCAGCGCGGCGATCGAGATGTTCTCGCGCACCGACAGGCTGGGGATGATGCCCTCGAGCTTGCGGTCCTCGGGAAGCATGACGACGCCGTTGCGGATGGCCGCGGCGGGGCTGCGCCGGTGCAGGGTCTCTCCCTCGACCTCGACGGAGCCGGCCTCGGTGGGCAGCGCGCCGACGATCGCCTTGGCGGTCTCGCTGCGGCCCGCCCCCAGCAGGCCGCCGAGGCCGACGACCTCGCCGGGGCGGATGTCCAGGGAGACGTCGTACAGGCGGTGACGCACCGACAGATTCCTTGCCCGCAGGACGGGTTGGCCTTCGCTGTGGTCGTGGCGCGCGGTGTCGAAGGCGGTGGTGCCCTTGTCCCGGACGGTGGCCATCTCCCGGCCCAGCATCAGCGAGACCAGGCGGAGTTGTTCGAGGCCGGCCATGTCGCCGGTGTGCACGACCGCGCCGTCGCGCAGCACGGTGACGCGGTCGCAGACGGCGTAGAGCTCGTCGAGCCGATGGCTGACGTAGACCACCGCGATGCCCTGTTCCTTCAGGCCGCGGATGACGGAGAAGAGGGTGTCCACCTCGCGTGGTTCCAGCGAGGAGGTGGGCTCGTCCATGATGACCACCCGCGCCTCGATCTGCACCGCGCGGGCCAGCGCCACCATCTGCTGGGCGCCCAGTCCCAGGGTGCGCAGGGGGCGGGTGACGTCGACGTGGACGCCGTAGCGGCCGAGCACCCGGACGGCCTCGCGGTTCATCCGGGCGACGTCGACGAGCCCGAAACGGCGCGGTTCGCGGCCGAGGTACAGATTGCGCGCCACGGACATCAGGGGGACGAGGTTGACCTCCTGGTAGATGGTGGAGATCCCGGCCGCCTGAGCCTCCAGCGGGTTGCGGAAGGCCGCCGGGCGGCCGTCGAGGCGTACCGTGCCGGAGTCCGGCCGGTGGACGCCGGTCATCACCTTGATGAGCGTGGACTTGCCCGCGCCGTTCTCGCCGATGAGCGCGTGCACCTCGGCGGGGCGCAACGCGAAGTCGACGTCGCGCAGGGCGTGCACGCCGGCGAAGCTCTTGTTCACCCCGCCGACGTCCAGGACGAGATCGCCACGGGGATCGGGGGCCTGCTCGGCCACGTCTAGCCTCCTCATACGGAACTGCCGGGTGCGGTGACGCCTCACGGCCGCAGGTGCGCGACGTCCGGTGGCCGCGGAAGCGGTGTCTTCCGCGGCCACCGGACCGGGTGCCGCGCCGGCCGGGATCCGGCCCTCACGCGAACCTCGACGGGCGCGGCACGGACGGGGGACCGGTCAGTACACCAGGCCCTGGGAGAGTGCCTGCTTGGCGTTGTCGGCCGTGAAGTGGCCGTCCTTGATGATCACCTTGGGCTGAACGCCGGTGGTGCCGTAGAAGTCCTGGAGGGACTGGAAGGCCAGCGGGCCGAACCGCGGGTTGGTCTCGATGTCGGCGACCGCGAGGCCGTCGGCGACGTCCTGGACCATCTGCTGGATGCCGTCGATGGTGACGATCTTGACGTCCTTGCCGGGCGTCTTGCCGGCCGACTTGATGGCCTGGATGGCGCCGAGGGCCATCTCGTCGTTCTCGGCGTAGACCGCGTCGATGTCGGGGTGCGCCTGGAGCAGCTGCTCCATCACCTTCTGGCCGTCGGCCTGGGCGAAGTTGCCGGTCTGCGAGGCGACGATCTTGACGTTCGGGTACTTGGCCTTGACCTGGTCCTGGAAGCCCTTGGTGCGGTCGGTGGTGACGTTGTTGCCGGGACTGCCGGTGAGGATCGCCACGTGCGCCTTGCTGTTGGCGGCGGCGAGGTCGTCGGCGGCGATCTGGGCCTGACCGTAGAAGTTCGAGCCGATGAAGGCGATGTAGTCGGTGCAGGCGGTGCCGGTGACGGTGCGGTCGATCGTGAGGACCGGGATCTTCTTGGCCTTGGCCTTGGCGAGCGCGGGGCCGAGGCCGTCGGAGTTCTCCGGGGCCACGATCAGGACCTTGGCGCCCTGCGCGATCATGTCCTCGATCTGCGAGTTCTGCGTGTTGACGTCGGCGTTGGCGTTGCGCTGGATGAGCTTGACGCCGAGCTTCTTGGCCTGGTCGGTGATGCTCTTGGTCTCGGTGGCCCGGAAGGGGTTGCTGGTCGACTCCGACTGCGAGAAGCCGACCACGGTCTTACCGTCGGTGATGTCGAGCTTCGGGACACCACCGCCGTACGTCTGGTACGTGCAGCCCGGCCCGGTGGCGGAGGCGCTGGGCGAGGCGACCTGCTGGGCGGCCGCGGTGTTGTCGGCGGACTTGCCCGAGGACGAGTCGTCGCCGGAGTTGGTGCAGGCGGTCGCGGACAGGCACAGGCCGGCGGTCACCACCGCGGCGGACACAGCCTTGGCCCGGAAGAAGGAGTACATGCGCCGATCACATCCTCGTCGGAAACGGTCAGGAAGTGCGGAGTTCTGGATGTACGCAGAGGGGAAAACCGGCCGGGCGGGCTTGTGGGGCGACCTGGCCTGACGGGTTCGTACAACGTTGCAGAGGGAACAGTGGAGGAAGCCCGGGAACCTGTCAAGACGTCAGGTGAAGTCTGTGTCAGCGGACTTGGGATGCGCGCAGGTGGGCCGCGCGGGAGGGCTTGAAATCGCTCTCACGAGGGCGGCCTCGACGCGGGTTCCGACGCTCCGCATTTCCTGAACTCCCAGGTGAGAGCGGCAACTTGAAGCCCACGAGGGTCTGTCCGTAACCTCCGGGAAATACTCGCGTTCCGCGGTCTAGACATGACAACCGGCCTGTGTTGTCATCGTCCTGCTCGTCTTTCCATCGTTATAAGCGATCCTCGACGAAGCTCAGCGATCCGCCTCTGCCGTGTGGTCGATGCCGGGGCCTTCGCGCCGCTTCCATGGCTCCCACCAGCAAATCGACGGACCCGTCCCCGTGTCTCCGGCCCGTCCGTCAGCGTCCGGCCCGTCCGCCGGTGCCCGGCCCGTGCCCCACGCGTCCGGCCCGTCCCCCACCCCCGCCCGAACGGCTCCTCCAGGAGAACCGCATGCCCCGAAGGAACGACAACTCCGAGCTGCCCTCGCACCCTTCGCCCACCCCTGGCTCCCCGGCCGAACCGGGCGTCCCCGCTCGAAGACTCAGCCGCCGCGGTCTGATCCAGTGGACCGGCGTCGGCCTCGGCGCGGCGGGGGCCGGCCTGCTGCCGGGCATCGCGCAGAGCGCGCAGGCCGCCACCTCGCCGGAAGCGACGGCGGTGCCCGCCTCCTTCACCAGCGGGTCCGCCGGGACGGCCGCCGCCGCCTTCGACCCCATCCGGCCGCCCTCCGTCCCGCTCGCCGTCCGCTCGCCCTACCTGAGCACCTGGCTCAACGCCGATCTGCCGAACGGTCATTGGCCGGTCTTCTGGACGGGCCACACCACCGCGATGACCGGCGTCATCCGGGTCGACGGCACCAACTTCCTCTTCCTGGGCGCCCCGAGCGTCGCCGACCACCCGCTCTCCCGCGGCGCGGTGCAGCGTTCGCTGACCATCACCGCGACCCGCTCGGCGTTCGTCTTCGAGGCCGGCGGCGTACAGCTGGACCTGACGTTCCTCTCCCCCGTCGAACCGGGCGACCTGCGCCGCCAGTCGATGCCCCTGTCGTATCTCGTCGCGGACGTGCGCAGTGCGGACGGCAAGGCGCACGACGTCTCGCTGTACTTCGACATCTCCGGCGAGTGGGCCCACGGCGACACCGGAACGAAGATCGGCTGGGACCAGGAGCAGCTGTCCGGCTCCGGCGGTACGACGGTGACCTCGCTGCACTTCGCCCCGGACAGCCCGGGTGTGCTCAAGGAGCACGGCGACATGGCCTCCTGGGGAACGGTGGTGTGGAGCGCCACCAACCGCCCGGGGCTCAGCTGGCAGATCGGCTCGGACACCGCCGTCCGTGCCACCGCACTGGGCGGGCAGGCGCTGGCCGACTCCGCCGACACCCGACAGCCGCGCGCCATCAGCGACAGCTGGCCGGTCTTCGCCTTCCGTTTCGACCTCGGCAGCGTCCGCGGTACGACCCGTTCGCTGCTGTCGGTCGGGCATGTGCGCGAGCCCGCGGTCGGCTACCTCGACGAGCAGTTGCCGCCGCTGTGGAAGTCGTACTGGTCGAACTGGCAGGAGATGACGGCCTACTTCCACTCCGAGGCGAGCGCGGCGCAGAAGCGGACCGCCGCCCTGGACCACAAGGTGCGCACGGAGGCGACGGCCGCCGGCGGGGCCAAGTACGCGGCCCTGTGCGCGCTCGCCCTGCGACAGGCGTACGCGGGAACCGAGTTGGTCAGCCGCAAGGGCAAGCCATGGGCGTTCCTGAAGGAGATCTCCTCCGACGGCAACGTCTCGACCATCGACGTGACCTACCCCGCCATGCCGGTGTTCCTCTACCTCGACCCGGAGTACCTCGGCCTGCTCCTCCAACCGCTCTTCGAGTACGCGGAGAACGGCGGCTGGCCCAAGACGTTCGCCGAACACGACCTGGGCTCCAGCTATCCCAACGCGAGCGGGCACAACGACGGCAACGAGGAGGACATGCCGGTCGAGGAGTCCGCCAACATCGTGCTGATGACCGCCGCCTACCTGGCGCGCAGCAGCACCGCGACGGCCGCCGCGTTCGCCTCCGCGCACTACACGATCCTCAAGCAGTGGGCCGACTACCTGGTGGACAACGCCCTGGACCCCGGCTACCAGAACCAGACCGACGACTTCACCGGCTTCATCGCCCACAGCGCGAACCTCGCCCTGAAGGGCATCGTCGCCATCGGCGCCATGGGCAGGATCGCGACGGCGGCGGGCCACTCCGCCGACAGCGCCCACTACGCCGGTGTCGCCCGCGACTACATCGCCCAGTGGGTGGACAAGGCCCAGGACACCGACAAGGACCATCTCAAGCTCGCCTACGACCAGCCGGGCACCTGGAGCCTGAAGTACAACGGCTACCCGGACGCGCTGCTCGGGCTGAACCTCGTACCGCGCGAGGTGGCCCAGCGGGAGGCCGACTGGTACCTGTCGCAGGCGAACCAGTTCGGCGTCCCGCTGGACCTGCGGCACAGCTACACCAAGGGCGACTGGGAGATGTGGACGGCCGCGTGGCTGCGTGGCCATCCGGTCAGCGACCTGCTGATCTCCTCGCTCTACCAGTTCGCCCACACCACGCCCTCACGGGCGCCGTTCAGCGACTGGTACGACACGGCGGCGAACACCCAGAGCGGATTCCAGGCGCGTCCGGTGGTCGGCGGCGTCTTCGCGCTGCTGAGCCTGCGCGGATAGCGGCCACCGCAGGGACCGGGCACCTGCCGGCACCGACTCGGTGCCGGCAGGTGACTGCAGGGTGCCTGCGGGTGCCTCCGAGCGCAGGTACGTGCCGGGGGCCGGCGACCGCTCCACGGACGCCGCTGCGACGGGTACGGTCTTCTCCGGCAGCTGCGGGTACGGGGGCGGCGGCCGGCACCGTGCGGGGCCGGCGGCCGTCGGGGGTCTGGGGTCTGGGGGGCACGTGTCGTTTCTGCGTCGCATACGGTCGGACCTGAGCACGGGCAAGAACCTCGAGGTCTACGTCACGATGGCCGTCTCGGGGGTGCTGGCCGTGCTCGGCGTCGTGGGCACGGTCTCCATCCCCGTCCTGATGGCCGCCACACTGGCCACCCTCACCCTGCTCGCGGGCAGCGCGCTGGGCACCCGCCGCCATATCGACGACCTGAGCCAGGAGTTGCGGCAGCGCGGCTCGGACCAGGTCCCCGCCACGAACTATCTCTCCGCCGACAGGCCCGGCCTGCCCGCGGAGGTCGCCACCGCGCAGGAGATCCGCGTCATGGGGGTGACCCTGGCCCGCACGCTGCGCAACCTCTACAGCGTGCTGGAGGAACGCGTCGCCGCCGGGGCGCACGTGCGGATCGTCCTGATCGACCCCGAGACCACCGCACCCCTCGAAGCGGCCCGACGCAGCACCGTCTCCGACCGGCCGGACATGTTCGAGAACCGGGTGCGGCCCTCGATCGACCTGCTGCGCGTCCTGGCGGCCGGGTCGTCCGCGGCCGGGCGGGTCGAGGTGCGGCTGGTGCCCTTCGTCCCGGCGTTCGGCCTGGTCGTCCTCGACGGCGGCGGCGCGGCGGGACGCCTCTACCTGGACCTGTACTCCCACAGTTCCGCCAACGGCGACGCGGTCCTGCGTCTCGTGCCGCATCGCGACGAGCCCTGGTTCGGCCACTACCGAGCCGAGTTCGACCGGGTCTGGGAGCATTCCCGGCCGGTGGGGCCTGCCGACGGGTTTCCCGGCCGACACTGAACTCGGCTGGCGTCCTGTTCGGTTGTGCCGTCCGCCTGCCGCTGCACGCCGCCCCGGCCCCGTCCGGATCCGGCCGACCCGGCGGCCGGATCCCGTCGGCGGCGCAACCCCCGGGCGTTCCCACGGGTCCCAGCTGACGCACAGCGCACGGACATACGGATGCACGGGCATCCCGTCGGCGGGGCAGGCCGGGCGCGGGAAGGGAGACGTGCATGAGCGAGGGTCTCGCGCGGTCCAGGCCGGTGCGACTCGCCGCCGTACTGCTCGTGCTGCTCTCCCTCGGGCTCACCGGGTGCACGGACGACGACGAGCGCACCGCCGGCCTCACCCTCACCGCCCCGGCCCTGCACTATCTGCGCCCCCACGGCGACAAGAAGGGCATGGCGGACGCGCCGGCCCTCGTCGTCGCGGCCACCGGACCGGACGCGGAGGGCGCCCACCCGATCGTCGTCGAGGTCGCCAAGGGGTCCGAACACATCGTCCGGCTGCGCGAGTCGGTGGCGTCGGACTGCACCGGCAGCGCCACCCGCCTCGTCTGCCTGCTCGACCGCGGCCCGCAGCCGCAGACCCGCGTCCCGCTCGCCGCCGTGAAGGGCGGCCGCATCGGCGACACCGGCCGGATCCGGTTCACGTACAAGAGGAGCGACGGCAACCAACTCACCACCCGCACCGACGTCGTCGTGGGCGAACCGGTCCTGGAGGTGCTCAAGACACCGGCCCGGAAGGACCTGCGGCCCGGTTCGGCCTTCACTGCACCCGTCGCGGTACGCAACACCGGAGAGGTGCCGGTCCTGGGCCTCGGCCTGCAACTGTCCGCCCACGGCGTCGACTTCGCCGAGCGGTACGCCAACTGCCGCTATCCGACACCGCCCGCGCGCGCCGCCGTATGCCGGTTCGCCGGTCTGCGGATCGCGCCGGGCCAGACCGTCGTCGTCCTCCCGGCCATGCGCCTGCGCGCCTCGAAGACAGGGATGTACGGGGACTACACCGTGCAGGCGTGGCCGCTGGACGTGGGCACCACGCAGGAGAACGTCTACGCGAACGCCCCCGCGAGCGGTGACGGACCGACCCTCACCGCGGGCGTCGAGGACGGCGTCCGCGGCACGTTCACCCAGGGCGTCGTCGGCACCGACCTGTCCATCGACACCACGGCCGACTACCAGGTGACCGGCGCCGACCTGCACGGAGCCCCCGGCAGCCGGCGCACGCTGCGCCTGACCGTGCGCAACAACGGACCCGGTGATCCGGGCTACTCGTCCGAGCTGGTCTTCACCCCGCCCCCGGGCTCCGGGGTGGTGAAGGAGCCGATGCGGGAGACCGACGTGGACTCCTACGAGCCGTTCTGCGACAGCACGGACGGCACCTACCGCTGCCCCATGGACAGGCTCGCCCCGGGCGACTCCCGCACCTTCACCTTCACCCTCCGCCTGGGCGAGCCCGCCGAGGGCACGGTGCGCGTCGAGGACATCCGATCCCCTGATACGGAGGGAACCGACCCGCCGGGCCGCACCGGCCGCCGCGATCCCGACCCCGGGAACGACCGGGCCACCGTCAGGGTCCTGCGGTAGGGACGGCGGACGCGTCGACCTCGACGTCGGATTCCTGCCAGAACCCGGGCGGCGGACGCTGTTTGACTGTGCGTATGACTTCCCCGCAGCCGGACCAGACCCAGCTCTTCCGCTCCCTGCACACGGCCGCCGAGCCGCTCCTGCTGGCCAACGCCTGGGACGTCGCGAGCGCCCGCGTCATCGAGGCCGCGGGTGCCCGGGCGATCGCGACGACCAGTGCCGGGGTGGCCTGGTCACTGGGCTCCCCCGACGGCGACACCCTCACCCGCGAGCAGGCGCTCGCGCTGATCTCGCGTATCACCGCCGCGGTCACCGTCCCGGTCACCGCCGACATCGAGGGCGGGTTCGGGCAGAACCCGTCCGAGGTCGCCGACACCGTCACCGAGGTGATCTCGGCCGGGGCCGCCGGGGTCAACATCGAGGACGGCACCCGGCCGCCGGAGCAGGTCGCGGCACGGCTGGCCGCCGCCCGAGCGGCCGCCGACCGGGCGGGCTCCGGACTCTTCCTCAACGCCCGCGTCGACACCTACCTGTTCGGCCTCGGCGCCGAGGAGACCCGGCTGGAGGACACCCTGGGGCGGGCGCGCGTCTACGTCGACGCGGGCGCCGACGGCGTCTTCGTCCCCGGTGTCACCGACACGACGACCATCGCGGCCCTGGCCAAGAACATCTCCGCCCCACTGAACGTCCTGGCCGGTCCGGGCGCCCCGTCCGTCGCCGAGCTCTCGGCGCTCGGCGTGGCCCGGGTCAGTCTCGGGTCGAGCGTGGCCGAGGCCGCGTACGCCGTCGCCCGCCGCGCGGCGCAGGACCTCTTCACCGGCGGCGGGTACGACGCCCTCACGGACGCGGTCCCGTATCCGGAGCTCAACGCGCTGCTGGCCGGGCCCCGTTGACCCGCGCTCAGTCGTCGATGGCCTGGTAGACGGCGGTCCACAGGTCCTGCCACATCGGCAGCCTCTGGTCGCCCGCGTGCGCCCGCTGCATCATGAAGATCGCCGTCATGTCCTCGGCGGGGTCGTTGTACCAGGCCGTGCCGTAGAAGCCCGGCCAGCCGTAACTGCCCACCGAGGGACCCAGATGCGTACGGCGGGTGCGGACCGACATCCCGAAACCCCAGCCCATGGAGTCGAAGTACCCCGGCCAGAACCCGGAGACCGCCTTCTGCTCCGGGGTCAGGTGGTCGCTCGTCATCAGCGTCACCGCCGGCCGTGACAGCACCCGCCGGCCACCGCGCCGGCCGCCCGCGAGCAGCGCCGAGGCAAAGGCGAGATAGTCCTCGGCGGTCGAGACCAGGCCGCCGCCTCCTGATTCGAACACCGGCGGCCGGGTGAACCGGCCGCCGGGGCCGTCCTCGACGACCGCCCGGCCGTCGGCGCCGTCGTCACGCTCGTACGCCGTCGCCAGCCGGCCGGTGTTCCCGCCGGCAACGCTGAAGGCGGTGTCCTTCATGCCGAGCGGTTCGCAGATCCGCTCGCGCAGGGCGTCCCCGAAGGACCCGCCCGTCGCGCGGGCGATCAGCACGCCGGTCACGTTCGCGGCGGTGTCGTACATCCAGCGCTCGCCGGGCTGGTGGACGAGGGGAAACCTGCCCAGTCGGCGCGCCCACTCGTCCATCGGCGCCGGGCCGAGCGCGTCCAACGCGTCGGCGATGGGCACCGTCCCCGGCTCGGCGGGGACCATGCCGGTGCCGAGGGTGCCGGTCAGCAGGTCCCGCGTCGTGATCGGGCGTCGCGCGGGGACGGCGTCGTCGAGCGGCCCGTCGACATCGGCGAGCACGGTCATGTCCGCGAGTTCGGGCAGCAGGTCGTCCACCGGGTCGTCCAGGCGCAGGGTGCAGTCCTCGACGAGGGTCATCGCGCAGGCCGCCACGAGCGGCTTGGTCATCGAGCCCAGGCGGCAGACGGTGTCACCCGCCATCGGCGTCGCCGAGCCCGCGCCCTCGAACGCGAGGGTTCCCGTCGCCTCGACGTGCACGTGACCGTGCCGGGCGAGGACGGCGACCATGCCGGGGACGAAGCCGGAATCGACCTGCCGCTCCGCCAGCTCCCGCACCCGAACCAGTCTCCTGGAGGAGAACCCACCGGCTGTCACCCGTCTCCTCCTCGGTCTCGGCCCGTTGGCACGCTACACGCGGGGCGCCGCGCTCACGCTCCCGAAGGCGGCGCGTCGGGGTACAGGACCGCGAAGATCCGGCGGAACCGGCGGATCATGTCCTCGGCGGTCTGCTCGGGATGGTGGTCCCACCAGGCCACCGCCGCGCCGACGTTCCCGTACCAGAGGTGCGTGGCGAGGTCGGCGTCCAGCGCCTCGTCGTCCCCCGAGAAGCGCAGGACTTCCGCCACGCCGACCGCGCCCAGCCGGTTGAGTTCCCGCCGGTGGACCGTGGCCGCGTCACGGAGCGGGCCGTCGGCGGGCAGGGTGGTGTCGTAGACCAGTGCCCACTCGTGCACCCGCGACTCCAGCGCGCGGAAGACGGCCTCCAGCGTGCGGGCGGCGCGGGTGATGTCCGACGGCCCCTCCTGGGCGGAGCGCACGGCTGCCACGAGCCGGGAGCCCGCGCGGTCCAGGCAGGTGAGGTACAGGCCGTCCTTGGACGTGAAGTACTCGTAGATCATCGGCTTGCTGATCCCAGCCCGCGCCGCGACGACCGCGGTCGAGCCGCGCGCGTAGCCCCTGCGTCCGAACTCCTCCGCCGCCGCGTCCAGGATGAGTCGCTCCCGCTCCTTGCGGGGCATCCCCTTGGTTCCCACGGTGCGTGCGGATCGCGCCGCGCTCGCCGGTCCCTCCGTGGTTGCCGGTCCCACCGCGTGCTCGGGGTTCGCCTGCTTGCTCATGGTGCCACCCTATGCCAATCTGACCGCTCGGTAACTTACCTCGCGTTCAGATCGGTGGTGCGGCAGTGGGCGGCAAGACGCGTTCATGGTGGGGATGGGGAAACGTCGAGGACGCGGTACGCGGGGCGGAGCGCGAGGAACTCACCCGCCGCAGCGCCGCGTTGCTGCCGGACGCGGACCTGACGGTGCACCGGCCCCCGCCCGTCGAGGCGTTCGGCGTCGGGGCCGCCCGCGTCCGGGCACCACGCTCCCTGGAGCCGATCGTGTCGTACGACGTACGCGACCGGCTGGCGCACGGGCACGGCCAGGCGTTCCGCGATGTGGTGCGCGCCCTGCTGGGCCGGCTGCCCCATGTGCCCGACCTCGTGGTGCGCCCGGCCTCGGAGCATCAGGTGATCCAGGTGCTGGACTGGTGCACCGAGGCGAACGTCGCCGTCGTGCCGTTCGGGGGCGGCTCGTCGGTCGTCGGCGGTGTGGAACCCCGCACAGGCGACGACCACGCCGGAGTGGTCAGCCTGGACCTCACGTCGATGAACCGGGTCCTGGAGGTCGACACCGTCAGCCGCGCCGCGCTGGTGCAGGCGGGCGTGCTGGGACCGCATCTGGAGGAACAGCTGCGGCCGCACGGATACACGCTGCGCTTCTTCCCCCAGTCCTTCGAGTTCTCCAGTCTGGGCGGCTGGCTGGCGACGCGGGCGGGCGGTCACTTCGCGACCGGTCCGACCCATGTCGACGATCTCACCGAGTCGTTGCGCGTCGTCACCCCGAGCGGGGTCGTCGAGAGCAGGCGGCTGCCGGGGTCGGGCGCCGGACCGTCACCGGACCGGCTCTTCCTCGGCTCGGAAGGGACGCTCGGCGTCATCACCCAGGCCTGGATGCGGCTCCAGGAACGGCCCCGGTGGCGGGCCGGCGCGTCGGTGTCCTTCGCCGACCACGAGGCCGGCGTGCGGGCGGCGCGCGCGCTCGCGCAGTCGGGGCTGAACCCGGCCAACTGCCGCCTGCTGGACCCCATGGAGGCGCTCATCAACGCGGGGTCGGCCACCTCGGTCCTGGTTCTCGGATTCGAGTCCGCCGACCATCCGGTCACGGCCTGGATGGAACGGGCGCTGGAGCTCGCGCAAGACCACGGCGGTGTCCTGTCGGAGCCGCCGCGCCACTCCGACACCTCGGCGGGCTCCGGTGGCTCCGATCACCCCGGCGGCCCCGGCGGCGGTGCGGGCGGCCGCGGTACGGCGGCCGACACCTGGCGCTCGTCGTTCCTGCGGATGCCGTACCAACGGGACGCCCTCGCGGCCCAGGGCATGATCGTGGAGACCTTCGAGACGGCGTGCACCTGGGACCGGTTCGACGCGCTGCGCGCGGCGGTCGGCTCGGCCGCCGAAGACGCGATGCGCCAGGTCGGCGCCACCGGGGTCGTGACGTGCCGCTTCACCCATGTCTACCCCGACGGCCCGGCACCGTACTTCGGTGTCTACGCCGCGGGGCGGTGGGGCAGGACCGTGGAGCAGTGGGACGAGATCAAGGCCGCGGTCTCCGAGGCCCTGATCTCCCACGGCGCCACCATCACCCACCATCACGCGGTGGGCCGCGACCACCGGCCCTGGTACGACCGCCAACGGCCCGACCTGTTCGCCGCCGTCCTGCGGGCGGGCAAGTCCGTCCTCGACCCGGCCGGGATCCTCAACCCCGGGGTGGTCGTCGACCCCGTACCCGGCCGCGCCCGCCGCCCCGACCTCCCGATTCCCCTCGACCGGTGAATCCGCGACTTGACAGGTGAATCCGCGACCCGAAAAGCTGACCGTCCAGTCGGTATGAACGGAGCCTGATGATGGCCGAGTTGAGCATCTCCACCCCCGCCGGCGTGTTCGACGCCACCACGGCGGGACCGCCCGAGGGCCGCCCGGTCCTGCTGCTGCACGGCTTTCCGGAGACGAGACTGGCGTGGCGGCACCAGATCAAGGCGCTGGCCGCGCAGGGCTACCGCGTGGTGGCACCCGATCAGCGCGGCTACTCCCCGGGCGTTCGGCCCGAACGGCCGGAGGACTACCGCATGAGCCTCCTCGTCGAGGACGTCGCCGCCCTCGCGGACGCCCTCGGCTGGACGTCGTTCGACCTGGTCGGCCACGACTGGGGAGGAGCGGTCGCCTGGTGGACCGCCGACGCCCACCCCGGCCGCATCCGCACCCTGACCGTCGTCTCGACCCCGCACCCCGGCGCGCTGGCCGACGCCCTGCGCACGGACCAGGACCAGCAGGCGCGGTCGTTCTACATGCGTGACTGGCGCGAGACGCCCGCCACCGAGAACGCCATGCTGGCCGACGACGCCGCCGTGCTCCGGTCCCTGTACGCGGGCCCGGTCCCGCAGGCCAGCGCGGACGCCTATGTCCGGCACCTGTCCCGGCCGGGCGCACTCACCGCGGCCTTGAACTGGTACCGCTCCGGCCGCCCCGAGCGCGCCATCGGCACCATCGCCGTACCCACGCTGTACGTCTGGAGCACCCAGGACACGGCGTTCGGCCCCACCGCCGCGCGGGAGACCGGGCAATGGGTCAAGGGGCCGTACCGCTTCGAGACCCTTCCGGACATCAGCCACTGGATCCCCGAGGAGGCACCGGAACTCCTGAACGGCCTGCTGCTGGAGCACCTGGGGACGGAACACGAGTGATCGTCACGGAACGCCTGCGGTTGCGCCCGCTCACCGAAGCCGACGCCGACTGGTGGGTGCGTCTCCATTCCGACGGCGAGGTCAACCGGTTCGTCGGCGGCTACACCCTCGACCAGGCCGCCACGCGCCTGCGCGACATCCAGCGGCAGTGGACGGGGCGCGGGCACGGACTGTGCGCGGTCGAACTGCGCGGCACCGGCGAGCCCATCGGGCGCTGCGGCCTGAACTGGTGGGAGCAGTTCGGCGAGACCGAGATCGGCTGGACCTTCGCCCGCGCCCACTGGAAGCGGGGCTACGCCACGGAAGCGGCCCAGGCCGTTCTCGCATGGGGCTTCGGTCCGCTGGGGCTCCGTCGGATCACCGCCATGATCCACCCCGACAACACCGCTTCGGCCGCCGTCGCCAAGCGCCTCGGATTCACGGCGCTGCGCGAGGACACGGTCCTGGACCGCCCCTGCACCGTCTACGCCCTGGCCCGGGACGACTACCTCGCTCCTGGCCCGCGCTGACCACAGCCGACCCGCGGTCCTCACGAAAATACCGCGCGCGGGCCGCCGCCATCGCCTACGCTGGTCCTACCGACGCGGGGTGGAGCAGCTCGGTAGCTCGCTGGGCTCATAACCCAGAGGTCGCGTGGTTCAAATCCCGCCCCCGCTACGACGATCCGGCCCCTTGCGCCTCAACGACGCAAGGGGCCGGAGCCGTTCCGCCCGCCGGTCGTCAACGGGAACCAGCCGTGGGGCCGCCGACACGCAGGACCGAAGAATGATCCTCCCGAAGGTCAGGGACCCGCGCTTCGTGACGATCCGCCGCGGCGGGAGCCTCACCGACGCGGATCACCATCTCCTCGCCCTCTGGGCGGCGGACTGCGCGGAGCACGTGCTCCCCCTCTTCGAGGCGGCCCGGCCCGAGGACCCACGACCGCGCCGGGCGATCGAGCACGCCCGCGCGTGGGTCCGGGGCGAGGTCGGGATGATGGAGGCCCGCGCGGCGGGCGGCCACGCGATGGGCGCGGCCCGCGCCCTGCGGGGCGCGCCACGACATGCCGCCTACGCGGCCGGCCAGGCCGCGGTCGTCGCACACGTCGCCGCGCACGAACTCGGTGCGGCCGCCTACGCGATCAAGGCCGCACGCGCTGCCGCACCGCCGGACGAGAGCCAGGCCTCAGGCCGGCGCGAGTGCCGCCGGCAGCGCGACCGGCTCCCGGAGGCGATCCGCGCGCTCGTGCTCGACGACCAGAGAATGCGCAACGAGATCTGCTGGTCGGTGTTCGACTGCTGAGCCGGGCTCCCCCGGCCGCTGGTCAACCAAGACGGTTCCGGATCAACCCCGTGAGTGATCGCCGGGTCGCGCGATGGCGAGGCGGGGGCGGCGATCATGGGTAGGCTGGCTTCATGATCGTACGGGGGCGCAGGGTCAGGTGGGTCGTGGTGTCGGCGATGGTTGTGCTGGCCCTGACCGGGTTCTCCTCGGGGCGGGGGCACTCCGGCCGCAGTCGACACAGCGGCGTCGGGAGCGGGAGCGGGGGCGGCTGCAGCAACTCGCGCCAGGACCACGACAGTTCGTCCTCCGCGTCGGGCGGCGGCGGATCATCCGGTGGCGACTCGTACGAGGGTTCGACGAGTCGGCCGTACGACGATACGCCGAGCCGCTCGTCCGACGGCTACGACTCCGGCTCCGGCTCCGGGGCGAGTACCGGTGGCGGCAGTGCTGCGACCCGCACCCGGCCCACGCACCGCGCAACCCCCACGGCATCCCCCTCCGGCGGCACGGCACGCCCCCTCGACGACGGTTCGGCGGTGCTCGTGCACTGCGCGAGCGTGGCGGATCCGTACGCGACGGTCGTGGTCGAAAATCCGAACGGACGCAAGGGCACCTTCACCGTCTCCGTCACCTTCCAGGACAGCCACGGCCGCACCCTGACGACCGGCACCGGGCGGGCGCTCGTGCCCGCGCAGGACGACACGACGATCCGGGTGGCCGTCACCGCCACGGCGGACGTGGAACGGATCAGTCACTGCGTCGTCGCCCCGAAGGCCACCGCCGAGCGGTGACGGACCGGCCTCCGGCCGCGCCCGTCGTACGTCGGCGCGGGCGGCCCGGCGGAGTTCACCGGCCGTCGACGGCCCACGCCGCGTGCCTCAGGGGCGCTCGGGCATCCCGGAGCCGTCCGTGGTCAGCGAGCGGAGCAGCCGGTCGAAGTAGGTGCGCAGGCGGCCCACCATGTCGTAGGTCTCCGGGGCGAGCGCCCACTGGAGTTGCAGGCCGTCCATGATGGCGACCGTTTCGGTGGCGACGGCCTCGCAGTCGGTGTCGGGGGCCAGTTCGCCGCGCTCCACGGCGGCGCGCAGCGGCACGGTGGCGTAGTCGATCACCTCGCGATAGCGGCGTACGAAGTGGTCGTGGGCGGGGTGGCCCGGATCGCCCGCCTCGGCGGCGAGGGTGTTGAACATCATCGTGCGTCCGCGCCGGGCGGCGTTGTGGGCGGCGAGGTCGAGCAGCACGGTGAACGCCTCCGCGGCCGAGCGGGGCTCGCGGGAGAAGAACCGCTCGCGGTCCTGTTCCTCGCTGTGGCGCAGGACCGAGACCAGGAGGTCCTCCTTGCCGCGGAAGTGGTGCAGCAGGCCGCCCTGGGTGATGCCGACCTCCTTGGCGATGCGCGCGAGCGACGAGGCGTGGAAACCCCACTGCGCGAAGTGCTCCACGGCGGTGTCGAGGATGCGTGCGCGACGTTCGTCGCCCACCGCGTAGCTGCCGCGCGGCGCGGATCTGCGGGGCTTCGGGCCCGGGGTGCGGTCCATGACGATCACCTTAATCCGCCTTCCGGCAAGCCCTCGGATGGTGTGATTCAAGCCACTTACGAAAACCTATCACCTACTCGGTTTTCGCGTTTACGGTGTCGTCGCCGGGTGGGCAAGGAAGCCACCCCATCCCCTCTGGAGAGCCGCCATGGCCGTTGTTCCCGACGCCGTTCCGGATGCCGAAGCCGCCTCGGCGGTCCAGCCGGCCGACTCACCACCCGCCTCGACGGGCCCCTCCGCCGGCTCCACACCCGCCTCGGCGGTCCCCTCCGCCGGCTCCACACCCGCCTCGGCGGTCCCGTCCGCCGACCCCGAACCCGCCTCCGGGCGGCTCGTTCTCGGCCTCGCCCTCGCCCAGTTCGGCGTGATGCTGTCGCTGCTGACACCCGTGATGGTCACGCTCGCCCTGCGGGTCGACCAGATCGTTCCCAAGGACGAGCGCGGGACCGCGCTCGGGCAGGTGCTCTCGCTCGGCGCCGTCCTGGCGCTGATCGGCAACCCGGTCTTCGGCTCGCTCTCCGACCGCACCCGGGTCCGCTTCGGGCGCCGCCGCCCCTGGCTCGTCGGCGGCATGGCCGTCGGCCTCGCGGGTCTGCTCGTGGTCGCGGTCGGCGGCAGCGTCCCGGTGCTGCTGCTCGGCTGGGCGCTGGCCCAGCTCGGCGGCAACGCGGCACTCGCCGCGACCGTGGCCAGCATCCCCGACCTCGTGCCCGCCCGGCAGCAGGGCAAGGTCTCCGGCCTCGTCGGCGTGACGACCTCCCTGGCGATGGTCGTCGGCACCCTGCTGGCCAACGCCCTGCACGACCGGCTCGCCCTGGCCTTCGTCGTGCCGGGCCTGTTCGGACTCGCCGGCACGATCTGCCTGGCCCTCGTGATGAAGGACCGCCCCGCCGCGCCGGGCGCCTTCGCCCCCTACAGCCTGCGCGAGTTCCTGCGCTCCTTCTGGGTCAGCCCGAAGCGGCACCCCGACTTCGCCTGGAACTTCGCCGGCCGGTTCCTCGTCTTCACCGGCGTCTCGTGCGTGACCAGCTACCAGGTCTACTTCCTCATGGACCGCCTCGGCTACAGCGAGTCGGAGGTCTCCGGGAAGGTGGCCGTCGGCACCGTCGTCATGGTGGGGGCGGTCATCATCGGCTCACTGCTCGGCGGCACGCTCTCCGACCGGTCCGGCCGACGCAAGCCGTACGTCCTCGGCGCCTCCCTCGTCCTGGCCGTCGGCCTGCTGCTGGTGGCGCTCGCCCACAGCTTCTCGCTCTTCCTCGTCGCCGTGGCCGTCTTCGGCTTCGGCGAGGGCCTCTATCTCTCGGTCGACGTG
This sequence comes from Streptomyces mangrovisoli, assembly GCF_000974985.2. Classification (GTDB taxonomy): domain Bacteria; phylum Actinomycetota; class Actinomycetes; order Streptomycetales; family Streptomycetaceae; genus Streptomyces; species Streptomyces mangrovisoli. Next base: position 209,285 of record NZ_LAVA02000090.1, read on the forward strand.
GCACTCGCCGCCGCCGTCCTGCCCAACCCCGAGGAGTCCGCCAAGGATATGGGCGTCCTCAACATCGGCAACGCGCTCCCGCAGTCCCTCGTCCCGATCCTCGCCCCGGCCCTGCTCGCGATCGGCGGCGGCGACGAGAACTACGGCGCGCTCTTCCTCTTCGGCGGCGTCGCATGCGTACTCGGCGCGCTCGCCGTCCAGTTCATCCGCAGCGTCAAGTGAGGTACCCCAACGTGAATGCCGCCCCCAAGGTCCGCGACGACGGCCACCCGTACCAGAACCCCGAACTCCCCGTGGAACAGCGGGTCGAGGACCTCCTGTCGCGCATGACCCTCACCGAGAAGGCCGGTCAGCTCTTCCACACCATGCTCGCCATGCACGCCGACGGCTCGACGGTCGAGAAGGGCGACCCGAGCATGGTGCCGATGGACACCACGGGCCTGCTCCAGGACCAGTATCTGACCCACTTCAACCTCCTGGGCACCGGCGACCCGGCCGCCATGGCCCGCTGGCAGAACACCCTCCAGACGATGGCGGCCGAGACCCGCCTCGGCATTCCGGTCACCCTCTCCACGGACCCGCGCCACGCCTTCACCGACAACGTGGGCGCCTCCTTCAACGCGGGCGCCTTCTCCGCCTGGCCCGAGCCGCTCGGCCTCGCCGCCCTGCGTGACCCGCAGCTCGTGTACGCGTTCGCCGACACCGTCCGACGCGAGTACCTCGCGGTCGGCTTCCGCGTCGCGCTGCACCCCCAGATCGACCTGGCCAGCGAGCCCCGCTGGTCCCGCCAGAACGGCACCTTCGGCTCGGACGCCGCACTCACCTCACGACTCGTGCGCGCCTACGTCCGCGGCCTCCAGGGCGAACGGCTCGGCACCAAGTCGGTGTCGGCCATGGTCAAGCACTTCCCTGGCGGGGGTCCCCAGAAGGACGGCGAGGACCCGCACTTCCCCCACGGCAAGGAGCAGATCTACCCGGGCGGGATGCGCGATCTGCACCTGGAGCCCTTCAAGGCGGCGATCGAAGCCGGCTGCGCGCAGATGATGCCGTACTACGGCCAGCCCGTCGGCACCGACTGGGAGGAGGTCGGCTTCGGCTTCAACAAGGACGTCGTCCAGTCGCTCCTGCGCGACCGGCTCGGCTTCGACGGCATCGTCTGCACCGACTGGGGCCTGGTCAGCGACGCCGAGATCTTCGGCGAGGTGCACCCGGCCCGCGCCTGGGGCCTGGAGTCACTGCCGGAACTGGACAAGGCGGCCCGCATCCTGGAGGCCGGCTGCGACCAGTTCGGCGGCGAGGCCCGCCCCGAACTCGTCGTGGAACTGGTCGAGTCGGGCCGTGTCCCCGAGTACCGGCTGGACGCCTCCCTGCGCCGCGTCCTGCGCGAGAAGTTCGTCCTCGGCCTCTTCGACGACCCGTACGTCGATGTGGACAGGGCCGCGGAGACCGTCGGCCGCGCCGATTTCACCGAGGCAGGCGAACGCGCCCAGCGCCGCTCGCTGACCGTGCTGACCAACTCCCGCCACACCCTGCCCGCGGCCGCACGCCGCAAGCTCCACGTCGCGAACGTACAGCCCGAAGTGGCGAGTCTGTACGGCGATGTGGTGGACGATCCGGCCGACGCCGAGCTGGCGGTGCTCCGGCTGCGCACCCCGCACGAACCCCGCGCCAACGTGTTCGAGTCGCTCTTCCACTCCGGCCGGCTCGCCTTCACCGAGGAGGAACTGGAGCCGATCCTCGCCCTGTTGGACGCCGTCCCGACGGTGGTCTGCATCAACCTGGAGCGGGCCGCGGTCATTCCGGAGATCGCCGAACGGGCGGCGGCGCTGATCGCCGACTACGGGGCGAGCGACGCCGCCCTGCTCGACGTCGTGTTCGGCCGGGCCACCCCCGAGGGCCGGCTGCCGTTCGAGCTGCCGAGCTCCATGGCGGCCGTCGAGGCATCCCGCCCCGACGTGCCCAACGACACCGAGAACCCGCTCTTCCCGTACGGAGCCGGGCTCAGGCTCTGACGGTCACGGAGCGCGGCGGCGGCCGCGACCGGCGGGCCCGCACCGGTTGTCGCCGGGCAGTCTCACGGCGACAACCGGGTGGAACGGGCCATACCCGTCCCGCGAGGGTCGCGGCTGCCTGCCGAACCACTGACCTCACGCGAGCGGGGTCGGACGTGCGGCCCGCCACCGACCGAGTGCCGGTTCCTCGCCATTCCAACCCACGAACGGCCGACGAATCTCCGCGGCCGACAGATGGTCACCGGCCGAACGCGTCCTCGACGGCTCGGGGGCCTGGTGGGCGGGGTTCCACAAACGCGCCCGCGCCACCGGGGCGTGCCGTGCCGCCGCCGGCGGGCTCTTCGTCGTACCGCTTCGACCACGAAGACATCAGCACCGTGCGGCCCGGTGCCTCCCGGGACGCGAGTGCCGCGGAGGGGCGGGCCGGCCGCCCCGGCCCGTGGTCGTCTACGCCTGCAACAGCCTTCGGGTGAGTTCCCGGTACTCCCGCAGCGCGCCCCGGAGTTCGGCGGAGTCCGTTTCGGGGTCACGGCCCTGCCAGCCGGCGCGCAGGGCCTGCCGCGCCTCGGCAAGAGCCTTCGCGAGACCGGCGGCGGCCTCGTCGAAGGCGCCTTCGGCCTCCTCCAGCGCGCCGAGCGGTGTGTCGGTGAACGTGTTCACGGCATGTCCGAGGCGGCGCACGATCTCGTCCCGGTCCTTCGGGGCGAGCAGTGGCTCCGGCCCGGTGGTGCGGGAGGCGCCAGGACTCCGGGGCCGGTCCGCGGGCTGCTGGGCGCGTGTCTGGTCGTACATCGTCGTGTGTACCGCTTTCGTTCGCGATGTCACCGCCTGGAGGCGCCGTTCGCCTTCTCGACGGCCCGCTTCAGGCTTCCCGGGACCGCTCCGCCCTGCCCTCCGTGCCCCTTGGCCGTGCTGCCAGTCAACGTCCGGGGACGGTCCATGTCAACGCGGCGTCCACCCGCGCGCCGTGGGCCGCGGGGCGCCGACCCGCACGGTTCCGGATATCGCCCTGCCAACGGAGTAGGGTGGAGGAACGGGTCCCACGACCACCTCAGTGCACCCCGGGACGCCGTCCGGCGATCGCGGGACCGGACGCGCCCCCGGCTACGGAAGCGGCCGCTCCGGTCGTCGTACCTCGAAGTGGAAGCAGCCGTACTCCAGGGCGCGCACGTGCACGAGCACCACGTCCGGGTCGCCGAACGCCTCGTCGAAGGCCGCGTCGAAGCCGGCCGTGGGCTCTTCCGGGATCTCCAGCAGGCGACCGCCGGCGATACGGCCCCGGGCGTCGTAGCGGCGCACCGTGCGCAGGGCGCCGGGCCGGTCGAAGGGGTAGCTGTCGCCGGAGGCGAACCCGCCGCAGTCGTCGGCGTGGATGAAGACGGGGCCCTGTTCGTCGTACGCGCCCGGGGCCGCCCCCGTCGCGGCCGCCCAGCGGCGCAGCGGGGCGTACGAGACGAGAGCGATCCGCTCGCCGGACCGGATGGGGGTCAGGCAGCAGCGCAGCGGCGAGCCCTCGTCGTCGCGGGTCGCGGAGTACGGGACGCACGGTCGGCCGGCGTCGTCGGCGACCCGCAGTTCCTTGAGGGTGGCCGGGTCGATGGGGAGCACGGTGTACCTGGTCATGGACCCATGCTGGCCGGACGCGCCGGTGCCCGCTGGCAGGAAACGGACGTCGTACTGGTGTCCGGTCACACGGCGGCGCGGCCTTCGCCCGGGTACGGGGCCGGGCGAAGGCCGCGATGACGCGGTGGGGCAGCCCGGCGCGGGGCCGGGATGGATCTGGTGGGCTCAGTCGGTCTCGCCGGGAGCCGTACGCGCCGCGCCGGTGGCGGAGAAGCCGCCCGCCACGGCCATGCCGGCGGCGCCGACGAGCAGCAGCACCGCGACGGTGCCCAGCGTGAACGCCTCGAACGCCCCTCGCGACACGCCCCACACGTCCTGGAAGTCGTAGGAGATGCCGAAGAGATGCTCGATGACGCCCGGGAACAGCGCCGACCACGAGCCGACGGCGATCCAGGCGTAGACGAGCCCCGCGCAGACCAGGAATCCGGGGGTGCCCAGAGGCACTCGGTACGGCCGTACGACGTCGGGGCGGCGCAGGCGGAGCAGGACGAGGGACGGGATGATCACCAGGTAGGACAGCAGCAGGGTGGTGACCGCGACGGTCAGCACCACGGAGAAGACGGCGGCGGCATCGCCGTCGGCCAGCCACATGGCGGCGAGCATGAACACCGTGGCCACGGCGCCGGACAGCAGGTTCGTCCGCACCGGGGTGCCCAGGCGGGGGTGGAAGGCGCCGAGCGCGCGGGAGAAGAAGCCGCCGTCGGCCGCCGCCATCGCCTGCATGCGGTCGCTGACGATCATCCAGGCGCTGCCCTGGGTGAGCAGGGCGAAGACGAACATCACCGCGGTCGCCTTCAACAGGGGCCCGGCGGCGGGGCCGTAGACGCCGAAGACGAGTCGTGCGCCTTCCATGAACCCACCGATGCCGGTGACCTTTCCGGCGGGTACGACGGCGAGGATGGCCACCACGGGAAGCAGGTAGCAGGCGGCGGCGATCGCGGCGGAGCGGCCGAGCGCGGCGGGCACGTCCCGCTGCGGGTCGTCCATCTCCTCGCCGGCGGCGTTGGGCGCCTCGAAGCCGACGTAGGCGAAGAGGAGGACCGGCACGAGGCCCAGGAACCCGGCGGTCGTCGGCGCGAAGTGGGCGCCGTCCAGGCCCTGGAAGCCGTGCCGCAGCCCGTACGCGACGGCGGTGCCGGTGAACAGGGCGAGGGCGAGGACCTTCACGGCCGCGCCGGCCGTCGTGATCCACTTGCCGCGGCGCAGGGACACCACCGCGGTGAGGATGGCCACCCACACGAACAGCAGCTTGAAGGTGTAGTCGGCGACGGTTCCCGAGCCCAGGTGGAACACGAACCCGTCCCAGGTCTCCGCCGCGATGAAGACGAGGGAACCGCCGAGCCAGATCGGGTTGGTGACCCAGTACAGCAGTGTCGTCAGCGCGGCCGCCGGGCGGCCGAGAGCCAGCTTCACCCAGACGTAGGGGCCGCCCTCCTGCGGGAACGCGGCACCGGTCTCGGCGAACAGCAGGGCGTAGGGCACGAGGAAGAACACGGCGATGACGGCGGTCCAGGTGGCCGCTTCCCCGCCGCCGGTGGCGATCTGGCCGACCGTGTCGAAGGAGATGACGGCGGCGACGCCCATGGCGGTGATGTCGAAGCGTTTCAGGCTGCGCTGGAGAACGGTGGTGTCGGCGGCGGCGTGCTGGTCTGATGTCGAGATCTTGGAGGACACAGGCAGTTCCTGGGGAGGTGGGCGGACTGCGGAAGAAGGGCGTGCGGGCGCTTCGGCGGTGCGGGGTCCGTGTCACATCGCGCCGGGGAGGCCCGGGTCGGGGCCGGGCCTCCCCGCGAGCGGGTCAGGCGGCGCGGATCTCGCCCGAGGGGTCGGTGCGCTCCAGGACGCCGCGCAGCGCCGCGGCCGCTTCCTTGGCCTCGCCCTCGGTCATGATCAGCGGCGGGGAGAGCACCAGGCTGTGCGCGGAGTCACGGACGATCACGCCGGTCTCGCGGCGGATGACGTCGTGGGGCATGCGCTCCGGGTGCAGCGGCAGCGGGATACGGGTGTCGCGGTCGGCGACGAGTTCGACGGCGAGCATCATGCCGACCGAGCGGATCTCGCCGACGATCGGCAACTCGCCCAACTGCGACTCCAGTTCGCCGTGCAGGTAGGCGCCAATCGTCTTGGCGCGGCCGAGCAGGCCCTCCCGGTGGATGATGTCCAGGTTGGCGAGGGCGACCGCGGTCGCGACGGGGTGACCGTTGTAGGTGTAGCCCATGGGGAAGCCGTGCTCGCGCAGCAGCACCTCGGCGACGTGGTCGCCGACCAGGAGCGCGCCGAGCGGGACGTAGCCGGAGGTGATGCCCTTGGCGGTGACGATGATGTCCGGGGTGACGCCGAAGTGCTGCGCGGCGAACCACTCCCCGACCCGGCCGTAGGCGGTGACGACCTCGTCGAAGATGAGCAGGATGCCGTGCCGGTCGAGAACTTCGCGCACGCGCGGCCAGTAGTCGGCCGGCGGCACGAGCATCCCGCCGACGCCCATGATGGGCTCGCCGATCATCGCGGCGATGTTGTCCGGACCGATCGCCGCGATCCGCTCCTCCAGTTCACGGACGAGGAAGTCGGTCGGGTCCTCGCCGCCGTACAGCTCGTCGCGGTAGGGCCACGGCGGGGTGAGATGCGAGACGTGCGGCATCATCGGGGCGAACCCCTCGTGGTAGACCGGGAATCCGGTCGCCGAGCCGCCGCCGTAGCCGATGCCGTGGTACGCCTTGTCGCGGGCGAGGATCCAGGTCCGGCCGGTGTCGCCGCGCCGGTGGTGGTAGTAGCGGGCCATCTTGATGGCGGCCTCGTTGCCCTCGGAGCCGCCCGAGGTGAAGTACACGTGGTTGAGGGGGTCGGGCGCCATCTCGGCGAGGCGCGCGGCGAGTTCGATGGCGGGCTCGTTGGAGAACTCCCAGAAGCTGGTGAAGTACTCCAGCTTCGCCATCTGCGCGTGGGCGACGTCGGCGAGTTCGGTGCGCCCGTGCCCGATCTGGGCGAGCCACAGACCGCCGGTGGCGTCGAGGTAGTCGCGGCCCTCGGTGTCGGTGAGACGACAGCCCGAACCCGAGGCCATGACCACGCGTTCGGTCCAGGTGCCCGGCAGGTAGGGGTGGATGATGTGGGCCCGGTCGAGATCGGCGAGCCGTTCGGAACTGTGGGTCATGGTGTCGTACGTCCTTTGCGGTGCGGGTGCGGAGCTGCGGCGGACCGCGGATGCGGGTCGGCCGTGGACCGCGGTTGCGTGAGTGGGTGGATGGCTCGCGGGCCGGCCCTGGACGGTGTTGCGTGACCGCGTGGGCGGCGGCGCGTGCGGCGGCTCAGCCGTAGGCGATCCAAGTCGTCTTCAGGCCCGTGTACTTGTCGAAGGAGTGCAGGGAGAGGTCGCGGCCGTAGCCGGACTGCTTGAACCCGCCGAAGGGGGTCAGCGGGCTCAGCGCGTCGACGGTGTTGACGGAGACGGTGCCCGCGTGCAGGGCGTCGGCGACGCGGTGGGCGCGGGCCAGGTCCCGGGTCCACACCGAGGCGGCCAGGCCGTAGGCGGAGTCGTTGGCCAGCCGGAGCGCCTCGGACTCGTCCTGGAAGGGCAGGACGGTGAGGACGGGGCCGAACAACTCCTCACGGACCAGCGGGGCGTCGGGCTTGAGTCCGGTCACGACGGTCGGGTCGAGGAAGGCGCCGGCGCGGGCGGGCCGGCTGCCGCCGCACACCAGGGTGCCGCCGGAGGCGTGGACCGCGTCGAGGATGCGGTCCACCTGGGCCTCGTCGACGAGAGGGCCCAGCCGGGTCGCGGGATCGAGCGGGTCGCCGGGCTGCCAGGCGCGCGCGTGCTCGGCGACGCGCGCGGTGAACTCCTCGGCCACCGAGGCCTCCACCAGCAGCCGGGTGTTGGCCGAGCAGACCTGCCCGGAGTTGTAGGCGAAGCCCCACGCGGCGCGCTCGGCCGCGGCCTCCAGGTCGGCGTCGGCGAAGACCAGGTTGGGGCTCTTGCCGCCGGCCTCGGGCCAGACCTGCTTCAGGTTCGACTCGGCGGCGTACGCCAGGAAGCGGCGGGCCACGGCCGTGGAACCGGTGAACACCAGGGTGTCGACGTCGGGGTGGAGGCCGAGGGCCCGGCCGGTCGTCTCCCCCGGTCCGGTCACGACGTTCAGCACGCCGTCCGGCAGACCTGCCTCGGCGGCGAGTTCGGCCAGGCGCAGGGCCGACAGGGGGGACTGCTCGGCGGGTTTGAGGACGACGCTGTTGCCGGCCGCCAGGGCGGGAGCCACCTTCCAGGCCGCCAGGTCCAGCGGGAAGTTCCAGGGCACGACCGCGCCGACGACGCCGAGCGGCACCCGGCGCACCAGGGCCAGATTGCCGGGCGGTACGGGGGCGGCCTCGTCGTAGAGCTTGTCGCAGGCCTCCGCGTACCAGGCGAGGACGCCGGCCGCGCCGGGCACGTCGGTGCCGTGGGACTCGGCGATCGGCTTGCCCATGTCGAGGGTGTCGTAGAGGGCGAGCTCCTCGCCGTTCTCCTCGATGAGGCGGGCGAGGGCGAGCAGCACCTTCTTGCGGTGGGCCGGGGCCGCGCGCGACCACCGGCCGTCCTCGAACGAGGTGCGGGCGGCGCGGACGGCCCGGTCCACGTCGGCGGCGGAGGCCGCCGCCACCTGCGCGGTGGTCCTGCCGGTGGCCGGGTCGACGGTCGGGAACCAGGTGTCGTCGGCCGGGTCGCGCCACGCGCCGTCGACGAACAGGCGGGTGGGCGGGGCGAGCCGGGCGGCGCGCTGCCGCCAGTGGGACTGCGGGTGCGTGGTCATGCGGAGAGCCTTCGGATCGCGTCGGTGGGAGACGGTGCGGTGCAGACGTGGGCCGTCGGGATCGCGGCGGTCGGTGTACGGCGGCGGGC
>NZ_LAVA02000091.1 GCF_000974985.2 Streptomyces mangrovisoli
CCCCCCTGCCGTCCTACCCCCAGGCACCCCAGATGCCTCTGGCGCCCCAGTCGCCCTACGGGCCCCCCGCCCCGTACGGCCCGATGCCGTACCAGCCCTGGACGCAGGGATACAGCCCCTACGCCACCCCCGCGCCGGTCAGCGGTGTCGCGATCGCCTCGCTGGTGCTCGGGCTGCTGTGCTGTCTGCCGGGCGTCGGGCTGGTGCTCGGCGTGATCGCCCTGGTGCAGATCCGCCGGACCGGCAAGCGCGGCACGGCGATGGCCGTCACCGGGACGGTGCTGTCGTCGCTGGGGCTGGCCGTATGGCTGCTGATGCTGGCGTCCGGCGGCCTGTCCGCTTTCTGGGGCGGCTTCGAGGAGGGCCTGAACGACGACGGCACGAGCCTGTCGGTCGCCAAGGGCGAGTGCTTCGACACGCCCGACGGCTCGCTGGAGGGCGACACCTACGACGTCGACAAGGTGCCCTGCGCGCAGAAGCACGACGCCGAGGTCTTCGCCGTCTTCAAGCTCACCGGCTTCGGCTCCGACTACCCCGGCGACCGCGCCGTCACGTCGGTCGCCGACGACAAGTGCTACGCGAAGCGGGACGGCTACGCGATGGACACCTGGGCGGTGCCCGCGGACGTCGACGTGTACTACCTGACCCCGAGCCCCGACAGCTGGGACGCCGGCGACCGCGAGGTGACCTGCGTCTTCGGCAGCACCACCGAGGGCAAGTCGCTCACCGGCACCCTGCGCAACGACGAGACCGTGCTCGACGACGACCAGCTCGCCTACCTGAAGGCCGCGGGCGTGCTCAACGCGGCGCTCGACTCGGCGCCGGAGGACGCGTACGTCGAGGACGACCTGCCGGGCAACAAGGCGTGGGCGAAGCGGGTCGCGGACGCCATCGGCACGCAGAGGACGATGCTGGGCGGGCACGAGTGGCCCACGGCCGCGAAGAAGCCGGTCGCCACGATCGTCACGAACCTCTCCGCCGCACAGAAGGAGTGGGCGGCCGCCGCCCGCGCCTCGGACGCCGACGCGTTCTACGTCCACTTCGACAAGGGCGCCCGGCTGATCGACGGCCGCAAGACGGTCACCGTCCGCAAGGCCCTGGGTCTGGCCACCACCCCGCCGGCCGGTGACGCCGACGGCGGCGACGGCGGAACCGGCGACGGCGGCGGCAGCGGAGGGGGCGACACCGGTCTGGATGTGTGACGGCGCGCGCCGCGGGGAGAAAGTGCCTGCGTGAACCCCTTCGCGGCCCCGCTTCATCACATCGAGTGATTCTCTGGCCCTCGCTTGCACGGGACAACCCACGGTTGCCAGGCTGTTGCTGTCTGTACAGCCTGATGGGAGTGGCCAGTGACATTCGGTGAACAGCCGGCCTACCTGCGCGTCGCGGGTGATCTCCGTAAGAAGATCGTCGACGGTTCACTCCCCCCGCACACCCGGCTCCCCTCCCAGGCGAGGATCCGCGAGGAGTACGGCGTCTCGGACACGGTGGCGCTCGAGGCGCGCAAGGTGCTGATGGCCGAGGGGCTGGTCGAGGGCCGCTCCGGCTCCGGGACCTATGTCCGCGAGCGGCCCGTGCCCCGCCGAATCGCCCGTTCGGGATACCGCCCGGACGGCGGCGCCACGCCGTTCCGGCAGGAGCAGGCCGACGCCGCCGCCCGCGGCACCTGGGAGTCGCGCAGCGAGCAGCGCGAGGCCGGCTCGGCGGTCGCCGAGCGGCTCGGGATCGGCGTCGGCGACCGCGTGATGTGCACGCGCTACGTCTTCCGGGAGGCCGGCGAGGCGATGATGCTCTCCACCTCCTGGGAGCCCCTCGCCGTCACCGGCCGCACGCCGGTCATGCTGCCCGAGGAGGGCCCGCTGGGCGGGATGGGCGTGGTCGAGCGGATGCGCGCGATCGACGTCATCGTGGACAACATGACCGAGGAGGTCGGCGCGCGCCCCGGCCTCGCCGAGGAACTGATGGCCCTGGGCGGTGTCCCGGGGCATGTCGTGATCGTCGTCCAGCGCACCTACTACGCCTCGGGCCGCCCGGTGGAGACCGCCGACGTGGTCATTCCCGCCGACCGGTACCGGGTCTCCTACCACTTGCCGGTCAAGTGACGCGGCGTTTCCGTGTCGCAGTGATGTAGAGCACGTTACGGGGGCAGGTGCCCCCGTCATCGCCAGGGCCCTGTGCGCCCCGTGTGCCGCTGAATTCCGGCCGTTCTCGCAGGTGGTGCAGGGTGGCGTAGCCCCCGCTCGGAGTGGATGCGGCGTGCTGCGCGAGCGCTCCTTCCGCCGTCGTGCGCCCCCTGGGGCTGGCCGGTTGCGTACCTCTTCGTGAAAAGCCGTATTCGGTGCGTGAAGGTAAGGCGTACGCTCGGGCATATGCGGAGTGCGGTTTCCTTATCGGGCGGGGTGCTACGGGATCGGAAGCCGGAGGCGGCAGGGCCTGAGCGGGAGGGGACGGTGGCGCGATGAACGAGGGCGGCACGATCGCACTTCCGTGGCTCGTCATACGACAGGACGACAACGGCAACCGCTATCGCGTGGGCCGGTACGCCACCCGCGCCGAGGCGCAGAAGATCGCGGACAGTCTCGACGACCGTCGGCACAAGCAGCTCTACTGGGTCGAGCGGATCGGCCAGAACGTCGACGGCTCGCGCAACTGACCGTCCGTGGGCTCCGCGGCCGTCCGCGGGTTCTGGTGACCGCCCGCGGGTTCTGGTGGCCGCCCGCGGGTTCCGGTGGCCGCCCGAGCGTTCCGGTGATCGCCCGCGCCTCGCGGCGGGCGGACCTCCCGTAGGCTCCGGCGCATGACGGAACGGATCGTGGTGGTGGGAGCCGCCCTGCTCGACGGTGGCCGGCTGCTCGCCGCGCGCCGCAGCGCGCCCGCCGATCTGGCCGGGCGCTGGGAACTCCCGGGCGGCAAGGTCGAACCCGGCGAGAGCCCGCGGGACGCCCTGGTGCGCGAACTGCGCGAGGAACTCGGCGTCGAGACCGAGACCGTCGCCCGGGTGCCGGGGGAGTGGCCGCTCCGGTCGCCCTATGTCCTGCGCGTCTACACCGCCCGGCTGCTGCCCGGGTCGGCCGCGCCCCGCGCCCTCCAGGACCACGACGAGCTGCGCTGGCTCGCACCGGACCGGATCTGGGACGTCGACTGGCTGGACCAGGACGTCCCGGCGGTCCGTGAGACCCTCACCCACCTCGACGCCCACGCCGGCTGACCACGGCGCAGCCCGGCAGCCCGAGGCCGGCGCTCGACGTCCGCGCGTCCGCCGGCGTGCGGCCTCCGCACCTCCGTCCGCCGGTCCGGCGCCCCCCTCGGCCCACCCCTACGCCGTTCGTGCCACAGTGCGCCCTCCCGGGCGGTACGTCACCCCCGATACCGGGTAGGTGACCACTAACCCCATGAAAACGGACATGGGTGCGCTCGCTGGCCCGGGAAGTGATCGGCGTGATCGACACGGAAGGCGACTGTGCCGAGTGGACGTTCCCCGCCGACCCCGGCGCCGTGCGCACCGCCCGTGCCGCCGTACGGGGACAGCTGCGCAACTGGCGTCTCGACAGCCTCGGTGACCTGGCGGCACTGCTGGTCAGCGAGCTCGTCACCAACTCCCTGCGCCATGCGACGGGCCCCATCGGCGTCCGGCTCGTGCGCCCGGCCGAACTCGACGACGTCCTGCTCGTCGAGGTCTCCGACCCGCTGCCCGACATGCCGCACGAGCGCGCCGCGCGCCCCGAGGACGAGAGCGGCCGCGGTCTCCAGCTGGTGGCGTCCGCCGCGCGCAGATGGGGGACCCGGCCGGGGGACGACGGCAAGACGGTGTGGTTCGAGCTGACGCCCCCTCGCTGAGGGCCGCGCCGCACGCGCCACGCCCCCGCCCGACACGGCCCCCGCGCCCCGCCCGACACGGCCCCCGCGCCCCGCCGGGCACGGCCCCCGCCCCGCCGGGCACGGCACCTTTCTGGCCGAGAACCGTGCCCCGTCGAGCGGTTCGGGCCGGTGGCGGTTGTCGGTGGGTGTGATTCGACTGTGTGTCACCTGGTTAGAAGACTGGAAGTGTGTGAGCGCCCGGACCGAAAACCATCGGGACCGTGCTGTGATCGTGAACACCGTGTTGTACGGCGCCGTAGTGCTGGATACTGCGGGCAGCCGCCCCCGGTGACCGGTGCCGGACGCGGTGAGCTGGAGGGGACGGTTCGCGTGAGCGAGATACCAGCGAAGGCCACGGAGTCCGAGGACCCGTCGGGCGGCGCGAGGGCGGAGGGCGCGTTCGGCGGCGCCCGGGCCGCCTCCGTCGACGCGCCCGCTGTGGACGCCCTGTGGCAGAGCAGTCCGCCCGGCTCCATCTACGACTACATCAAGGTGGCCTCCTTCTCCATCGGTTCCGACGGACTGGTGGACCAGTGGAGCCTGCGCGCGCAGCAGTTGTTCGGCATCCCCGCCGAGCGCGCCGCCGGGATGGACCCCATCGAGGCGTTCGTCGACCCCGATCTCCAGGCGCGTGGCCAGCGGAAGATGGCCGAGATACTCGACGGGCGGGAGTGGACCGGAGTGGTCCCCTTCAAGATGCCCGACAGCGCGGAGGGGGAGCCCGGGGAGGAGGGCCTCGCCGAGGTCTACGTCATGCCGACCCGCACGGCGGAGGGCGACAAGGCCGCCGTGTGCATCGTGACCGACGTACGCACCCTGCGCAGCATCGAGACCGACCTCGCCGCCTCGCAGGCCATTTTCGGTCAATCTCCCTTCGGCTTCCTGCTGATCGACACCGACCTGCGGGTCCGCCGGGCCAACAAGCGTTTCGCCTCCATCTTCGGCGGCACCCCGGACGACCACCGGGGCAAGGGCGTACACGACTACCTCCCGCGCCCCGAGGCCGACCGGATCGTGGCCACCCTGCGGCGGGTCCTCAAGACCGGCGACTCCATCACGGACATGCATGTCACCGGCTTCGTGCCGGGCTCCGACGAGCGCCGCCACTGGTCCATCAACCTCTACCGGGTGCACAGCGGAAGCGGCCGCCCCATCGGGGTCGCCTGGCTCGGCACGGACATCACCGCCCGGCGCGCGGCCGCCCGCGAGGCCGCCGCCGCGCGGCGCAATCTCGCCCTTCTGAACGAGGCCGGCGCCCGGATCGGCAACTCCCTCGATCTGGAGACCACCGCCCGCGAACTCCTCGACGTGGTGGTGCCCGGCTTCTGCGACCTGGCGACCGTCGACCTCTACCAGGGGCTGCTGGCCGGCGACGAGGCCCCGCCCGGCCTCGCCGACGGCAGTGCCGAACTGCGCCGGGTGGCCTTCGCCAGCGCGGTCTCCGACGCGCCGTTCCTCGGCGGCGGGACACCGGTCGCGGTCGGCGCGGTGCACCACTACCCGTTCAACTCGCCCTGTGCGGACGCCCTGCGCACCGCCCGGCCGCAGAACGTGCCCCCGGACGAGCACGGGCTCGTGCAGTCCACGCTCGCCGTGCCGATGGTCGCGCACGACACCGTCGTGGGCCTCGCGCAGTTCGCGCGGACCAAGGGCAGCGAACCGTTCGGCGACCGCGACCGGGACCTCGCGGTCGAGCTCGCCGCCCGCGCGGCCGTCTGCATCGACAACGCCCGCCTGTACCGGCGCGAGCACGAACGCGCCCTGATACTCCAGCGCTCCCTGCTGCCGCCCGGCGACCCGGAGGCGTCCGGCCTGGACATCGCCTGCCGCTATCTGCCCGGCAACGCGGCGACCGAGGTCGGCGGCGACTGGTTCGACGTCATCGAACTGCCCGGTCACCGCACGGCGCTGGTCGTCGGCGACGTGATGGGGCGCGGACTGCGCGCCGCGGTGGCCATGGGCGAACTGCGCACCGCCGTACGCACGCTGGCCCTGCTGGACCTCGAACCGGCCGAGGTGCTCTCGGCGTTGGACGAGATCGCCCGCGGCCTCGGCACCCCGGGCGGCGTCCAGCAGGCCACCCGCACGGCCCGCCAGCCGCGCGACGCCGACCTGTCCGAGGTGTACCTCGCGACCTGCGTCTACGCCGTCTACGACTCGGTGACCCGGCGCTGCACCTTCGCCAACGCGGGCCATCTGCCGCCCGTCCTCGTCGAACCCGGCGAGAGCGCGCTGATGCTCGACGTGCCGCCCGGGATGCCGCTCGGGGTGGGCGGCGAGCCCTTCGAGGAGGTCGAGGTCGAACTACCCGAAGGCGCACTGTTGGCGCTCTACACGGATGGACTGGTCGAATCGCGCGACCATCCGCTGGACGAGGGCCTCCAGGCGTTCGTCGGGGCGCTGACCGACCCCTCGCGTCCGCTGGAGGACGTCTGCGACCACGTGCTCAACACCCTCGACACGCACCACGGCGAGGACGACATCGCGTTGCTGATGGCACGTGTCCAGGGGCTGCCCGCCGAGTCCGTCGGCGACTGGACCCTGCCGCGCGAACCGCGCAGCGTGGGCCGGGCGCGCGAGTACGCCCGCGGGCAACTGCTCAGCTGGGACCTCGAACCCCTGGTCGACACGACGGAGTTGCTCGTCAGTGAGCTGGTCACCAACGCCCTGCGGTACGGCGAGGGGGAGATCCGGCTGCGGCTGCTCCTCGACCGCACGCTGGTGTGCGAGGTCTGGGACGCGGGCCTGGTCCAGCCGCGCCGCCGCCGGGCCCGCGACACCGACGAGGGCGGCCGCGGTCTCCAGCTGGTCGGCCTGCTCAGCGCCGCCTGGGGCTCCCGCCGCACCCCGCGCGGCAAGACGGTCTGGTTCGAACTCCCCCTGCCCGACGGCGAGACCGGCCTGACGGACCCGGCGGAGGCCCTGCTCAGCCTGTTCTGACGGGAAGCGCCGCGGCAGGCGTCAGGGCTCTCTTTCCGCGCTGCCGGGCGGCAGCCGGTGGCGGGCGCGGGTCCCCGGGCCGCCGTAGGCCGCGGGGGGCCCGCCGCGGGGCTCCACCGTCAGCAGGATGCCGCCGAGCACGGCGCCGTCGTCGGCCTCGGCGCCCGGCGGTCCGTGGGCGGCCGCCACGTCCCGTTCGGCGAGTTCCCGCGCGGCCAGCGCCATGGCCTCGGCCTGTGCGGCCCCTGCCGTCGCCTCGGCCCCGTCGGCCATCGCGTCGGCCTCCAGCAGCAGAACGCGGGCCCGCGCCAGGCGGGTTCGGGCCTCTCCGCCCACGGCTCCGCGGTGCACGGCGACATAGTCCGCCGCGTCGTCCGTGGCCGTGCGGGCGGCGAAACGGGCCGCGGCCGGCACCACCCCGGTCCTGCCGTTCGCGTACGGCGCCACGGCCCGCACGATGCGGCGCAGCGCGTCGAGCGGATCGCAGGGACCGCTCGTGAGCTCCTCGCGTACGGCGGCCAGGACCGCGTCCGTGCGGGCCGGGCGCGGGTCGGCCGGGCCGCCGCCGGGGCGGGCCGCCGCGAGCTCCGCCTCGGCGCCCGTGAGGACCGGCGCGATCAGAGCCGCCGCCGTCGCGAGGTCGGCGGCCAGCCGGTCGACCGCGTGCACCAGCGCCTCGCCCTGCGCCACCGCGCCCTCGGCGGCGCGCAGCCCGCGGGCCGTGCCCGTCAGGTCCTCGGCGTGCACCGCCCGGCGGGCGTCGTTGAGGTGCGTGGTCGCGAACACCACCCGGTCGGTGGCGTACCGGACGTACCCGGCGACGGGCCGGGTCGCGCCGGGCCCGTACCGCTCCTCCAGCGAGGCCGTCGTCGTCCGCGCTCGCGCGGAGCGGGCGGCCAGCTCGCGGAAGCGGGTCTCGGCGGCGGCCAGCGCCTCCTCGGCCCGCCGGTCCAGCGCCCGCAGCGCGTCGAAGTCCGCGGCCTCGCGGTCCAGCCGCCGCCCGGCCTCCGCGCAGCGCCCGACGACTCCGGTGAGCGCGTGCCGCCGGGACGGCTCGTCGGCGGGCAGGCCCTCGTCGTAGCGCTGCCGGATCGCGAAGGCGGCGGTCAGCTCCCCCTCCGCGTCGCGCACCGCCCGCGCGAAGGGCGCGGCCGGTCCCGGGCCGAACAGAGCGGTGGCGAAGGCGAGTTCCTCGCGGCTGGTGCGGACACAGTCGTCGGCCTGGGCGAGGGCCGCGCGGGACTGCTCGTCGAGCCCGAGCAGCGACGGCACGGGCGGCTGCGCGGAGATCACCCCGGGTGCGGCGGGCGTGGTCCGCGTGCGGGCCCGCCGGGTGCGCCGTACCAGGCCGTACGCGGCGAGCGCGCCGACCACCACGACGGCGACGACCGGCAGTACGAGATCGGCGGCGGACGTCTCGTCCCGTGCCGCCCGCGCCGGTTGCGGCCGCGCGCCGGCGGAGGGCCCCGCGCGGGCGGCGGGAACCGCGGCACCGTCGTTGATCGTCGTCCCTGGCAAGATCAGCCAGATGATCCCGGCGGTCATCCCCAGCAGCGTGTGGGCCACCCGCAGGGATATGTGCGCGGGGGCGGTCCGCCGGGGCCGGCCGCGGATCAGGGAGGGCGTCACATTTCGGAGCGTATGGGTGGGTAGGCGGCTCCGCGAGCGGAATACGCCCGGGCCGGGGAGGACGACCACGGAGGGAGACGAGGCGATGGACAAGGCGACGAGGCAGACCGGCACGGAGGAGCCACCCCCCGACCCGCCGGAGCCTTCCCC
>NZ_LAVA02000092.1 GCF_000974985.2 Streptomyces mangrovisoli
ACCGCCCGCCCCCGCGCCCCACCCGACACTCCGGTCCCAAGCATCAGTTGGCAACGCACTGATACCGGTACGGCACTTGCACGGGACTCACACAGAAGGGTTCCCTACGATGGCGCGGTGACCAGTACCGCGTCCTCCACGGACACCCGGCAGGGGCAGGCACCGCACGACGAGCAACCGTCGTGGCAGCAGCGGCTGCGCCGATTCGGCTACACGGCGCCGCCCAAGAGCGAGGTACGGGAACGGCTCGTCCCGCCGTACGCGCAGCCCAGCGCACGGATGTGGCAGGTCATCGGCTTGCCACGGACCCTCACCGACCGGATCGGGCGCTGGTCCGGATGGGGCGGTCCGCTCCTGGTCACCCTCATGGCGGGCCTGATGCGGTTCTGGAACCTGGGCAGCCCCAAGGCGGTGATATTCGACGAGACGTACTACGCGAAGGACGCCTGGGCGCTCGTCCACCGCGGCTTCGAGGTCAACTGGGACAAGAACGCCAACGACCTGATCCTCCAGGCGAACGGCCATGTCTCCATCCCGGCGGACGCCGCGTACGTGGTGCACCCGCCGGTCGGCAAGTACGTCATCGGCCTCGGCGAGCTGATGTTCGGGTTCAACCCGTTCGGCTGGCGGTTCATGACCGCCGTGCTCGGCACGCTGTCGGTGCTGATGCTGTGCCGCATCGGCCGCCGCCTGTTCCGCTCCACGTTCCTCGGCTGCCTCGCGGGCGCGCTGCTCGCGGTGGACGGTCTGGCGTTCGTGATGAGCCGTACCTCGCTGCTGGACGGGGTACTGGAGTTCTTCGTGCTGGGGGCCTTCGGGTGCCTGCTGATCGACCGCGACCGGGCGCGCGAACGGCTGGCCGCCGCGCTGCCGGCCGATCCCGACGGCAGGGTCCGCCCGGACGAGCACATCGCGGAGACCCTCCGCCTCGGCTGGCGCCCCTGGCGCTGGGGGGCCGGCGTCCTGCTCGGCCTCGCGATCGGCACGAAGTGGAACGGCCTCTACATCCTGGCCGCGTTCTGCGTGCTGGCCCTGCTGTGGGACGTCGGGGCGCGCCGGGTGGCGGGTGCGCGGCGGCCGTACACGGCGGTGCTGCTGCACGACACCGGCATCACCTTCCTCGCCACCGTGCCGGTCGCGATCGCGGTGTACCTGATGTCGTGGATCGGCTGGATCCTCTCCCCCTCGGACGGCACCGGCGGCTACTTCCGCAACTGGGCCGCGACCGACGGCAAGGGCGGCCACTGGACCTTCCTGCCCGACTGGCTGCGCAGCCTGTGGCACTACGAGCACGAGGTCTACAAGTTCCACGTCGGCCTGACCACGCCGCACACCTACCAGTCGAACCCGTGGAGCTGGCTCGTCCTCGGCCGCCCGGTGTCGTACTTCTACGAGTCGCCGGACCCGGGCACCGCGGGCTGCCCCTCCGACGCGGGCCAGAAGTGCGCGCGCGAGGTCCTGGCGCTCGGCACGCCCCTGCTGTGGTGGGCGGCCTGCTTCGCGATCCTCTACATCGCGTGGCGCTGGGCGTTCCGCCGGGACTGGCGGGCGGGCGCGATCCTCTGCGGCATCGCGGCGGGCTACCTCCCGTGGTTCATGTACCAGCAGCGCACGATCTTCCTCTTCTACGCCATCGTCTTCGTGCCGTTCCTGTGCCTGGCGGTGGCGATGCTGATCGGGGCGATCATCGGCCCGCCGGACTCGGGCGACACCCGCCGCGTCGTCGGCGCGGTGGCCTCGGGCGTGCTGGTGCTCCTGATCGCCTGGAACTTCATCTACTTCTGGCCCCTGTACACGGGCACCGCGATCCCCATCGACCAGTGGAGATCGCGCATGTGGCTGGACACCTGGATCTAGCCGGGCGCGCCGGGCGTCTCCTTCGCACCGTCACACTTCGGGCACCATCCGGGCACCCGCCGCGCGCGTGACGCGTGCGTCCCTCTAGAGTGCGGCCATCCCCCGAGGAACGGAGGACGGCGGTCCACCGCCGCACGCTCCGCACGGGGGTGGCCGACATCACGCCGGAGCCGTCCCCCGGGAACGGGACTCCGGGGTGGTCGCCGTCGTTGGGACGGTGAGGGCGGCCGTGGCCGCCGGGGGGAACGCACGGAGGGTCGGTACCAGTGGGCAAGAGGGGCAAGCGAAGGCGCGTCGTCGAACGGCGGGGGCCGCGCCCCGCCATGCTCGCGGGCATGGCCACGGCCGTCCTGTGCGGCGCCGGCATCGGCGTGTACGCGCTCTACGGCAGCGGCGCCGCGGCCGACGAGCGCGACCAGGCCGCCGGCCACGAGACCGTCAGGTCCGGCCCGCTGTCCGCGGCCGAGGTGCACAAGGCCGCGCAGACCTTCCTGACGGACTGGCAGCAGGGCAGGCTCACCGAGGCCGCCGCCGTCACCGACGAGCCCGCCGCCGCGGCGAAGCTGCTCACCGGTTACGTGAAGGACGCCCACATGACGGACGCCGTCTTCACGGCCGGCGCCCGCAGCGGCGACAAGGTCCCCTTCTCCGTCACGTGCACGGTCGTCTACAAGGGCGTCAGCAAGCCGATGTCCTACGACACCTCGCTGACCGTCGTGCGCAACGCGAAGGACGGCAAGCCGCAGGTCGTCTGGCACGCCTCCGTGGTCCACCCGGACCTCAAGGACGGCGACACCCTGGTCACCGGCGAGTCCGGCACCCCGCCCATCCGCGCCTACGACCGTGACGGCGGCGAGCTGACCGCCGCCAAGTACCCCTCGCTGGGCACCGTGCTGGACGGGCTGCGCGAGAAGTACGGCAAGAAGGCCGGCGGCACGGCGGGCGTCGAGCTGCGCGTGGTGCGCGGCACGGCGTCGAAGAAGGCCAAGCTCTCCGACAAGACGCTGGTGGAGCTGAGCAAGGGCACTCCGGGCAAGGTCACCACGACGCTGAGCCCCACCCTCCAGGCCGCGGCCGAGCGTCAGGTGTCCACGCGCGAGCGGGCGTCGGTGGTGATGATGCGTCCGTCGACCGGCGAGATCCTCGCCGTGGCGAACTCCTCGCACGGCTTCAACACCGCCTTCCAGGGCTCCCTCGCCCCGGGCTCCACGATGAAGATCGTCACGTCGTCACTGCTGATCGAGAAGGGCCTGGCCTCGGCGGACAAGCCGCACCCGTGCCCGAAGACGTTCAAGTACGGCGGCTGGACCTTCCACAACGACGACGACTTCGAGATCAAGGGCGGCACGCTCAAGGCGAGCTTCGCGCGCTCCTGCAACACCGCCTTCATCAGCCAGGCCCCGAAGCTGGAGAACGCCGACCTCACCCACCAGGCCCAGCAGGTGTTCGGGCTGAGCATGGACAACTGGGCCATCGGCGTGCCGTCGATGGACGGTTCGGTGCCGGTGCAGTCGGCGGCGCAGATGGCCGCCTCGCTCATCGGGCAGGGCGGCGTCCGGATGAACCCGCTGAACATGGCCTCGATCGCCTCGACGGTCGACGCGGGCACCTTCCACCAGCCCTACCTGGTCTCCCCGACCGTCGACCACCGGACCCTGGCCACCGCCTCGCGCACGCTGTCGGCGTCCACGCTCTCGCAGCTGCGGGAGATGATGCAGTACACGGCGGCGTACGGCACGGCCGCCGAGGCGATGTCCGGGCTCGGCCCGAACTACGGCGCGAAGACCGGCTCCGCGGAGGTCGACGGGCAGAAGAAGCCCAACGGCTGGTTCACGGCGTACAAGGGTGACCTGGCGGCGGCGGGCGTCGTGCAGGCCGGCGGCCACGGCGGCGACACGGCCGGGCCCATCGTGGCCGCGCTGCTGAAGCTGGGCAGCGGAAGCTGAGACCGGGCCGACGGAGGTGAACTCCGTTGGGCCCGGCGTTCAGTGCGCGACCGGCTGGGCGGACGCGAGATACGTGCGCCGGAGGAAGCGCAGCAGCGCCTTGGACTCGAACTGCACCACCGACACGCCCTGGGCGGAGTGGAACTCCACCACGGCCTGCACCCTGCCGCACGGCCACACCCGCACGTCGCCCTGGCCGACCGGAGCGCGCAGGCCGTTCTCCAGCAGCGTCCGCGAGAACGTCCATTCGTGCGGGCCGGGCAGCCCCACCCGCACCGAACGCGGGTCCGTCTCGGGGTCGTAGCGCAGGACGACGGGGACGGCCGCGTCGTCCTCCGGGGCGTCGAGGTCGGTGTCGGTGGTGATGTGGACTCGCGCGTACTGCTCGACTACGGACATTCGACTGCCCCTTACGCCGCGTGACCTATGCGAAAGCTGTGCATCCGCTTCTCTCCAATGTCCCATATTTCCCGCTCCCCGCCTCTTGAACCGCACACATCTTCGAGACGTCCGTCACTCCGCGCCCCCGCCGGGGCGACTTTCCGTCAGCGCGTGCACCACACACGAGAAACTCGCTCTTGCAAGTAGTTCGCAACAAGCCACTATCATCGACGGGTGCACGTACCTGACGGATTCATCGACGCCCCGACCTCCGCCGTGACCGGAGTCCTCGCCGCGGGTGCCATCGCCGTGAGCCTGCGCGGCGCGCGCCGTGAGCTCGACGAGCGGACGGCACCGCTGGCCGGCCTCGTGGCGGCGTTCATCTTCGCGGTGCAGATGCTCAACTTCCCCGTGGCCGCGGGCACCAGCGGCCACCTCCTGGGCGGCGCGCTCGCCGCGATCCTGGTCGGCCCCTACACCGGTGTCCTGTGCGTGTCGGTCGTCCTGCTGATGCAGGGCGTGCTGTTCGCGGACGGCGGCCTGACCGCGCTCGGCGTCAACATCAGCGACATGGCGATCACGACGACGGTGGTGGCGTACGTCGTCTTCCGCGTCCTGGTCACGGTGCTGCCGCGGACCCGGCGCTCGGTCACCGTCGCGTCCTTCCTCGCCGCCCTCGTCTCCGTCCCGGCCGCCGCGGTCACCTTCACCGTCATCTACGCCGTCGGCGGCACCACCGACGTCCCGATCTCCCAGGTCGCCACCGCGATGATCGGCGTACACGTCCTCATCGGCCTCGGCGAGGCGGCGATCACCGCGCTGACCGTCGGCGCCGTCATCGCCGTACGGCCCGATCTGGTGCACGGCGCGCGCGGCCTGCACCAGCGCCTGAAGCTGCGGGTCGGCGGCGAGCTCGTGGACGCGCCCGGCGCGCGCCCCGTGCCCGCGGCGCGCACCTCGCGGCGCACGCTGTGGATCTCCGGCCTGGTGACCTCGGTCGTGCTCGCCGGGTTCGTCAGCTTCTACGCCTCCGCGAGCCCCGACGGCCTGGAGAAGGTCGCCCACGACCAGGGCATCGACAAGAAGGCCCAGCGGCACGCGAGCGACGGCTCCCCGCTGGCCGGCTACGGCGTCAAGGACATCGCCGACGCCCGGCTCTCCGGCGGTGTCGCGGGCGTGATCGGCGTCGGCGTCACCGCCGTCGCCGGCAGCGGCGTCTTCTGGGTCGTACGCAGGCGCCGTCACGCGCAGTCCGGCTCCTCCGCCGTCTCCTCGCAGGCCGTCTGATGGGGGCGGGGCACGCCCACCGGCTCTACCGGCACGCGCACTCCCCCGTGCACGCGCTGCCGCCGCACACCAAGCTGGCGGCTGTGTTCGCGTTCGTGGTGGTCGTCGTGTCGACCCCGCGCGAGGCGGTGTGGGCGTTCGCCGTCTACGCCGTCCTGCTGGCGCTCGTCGCGCGGTACGCGCGCGTGCCGGCCGGATTCCTGCTCAAGCGGCTGCTGATCGAGGTGCCGTTCGTCGCCTTCGCGGTGCTGATGCCGTTCGTGGCGCGGGGCGAGCGCGTCGACGTCCTCGGTCTCTCGCTGAGCGTCAACGGCCTGTGGGGCGCCTGGAACGTGCTCGCCAAGGGCACCCTCGGCGTCGCCGCCTCGGTCCTGCTCGCCGCCACCACCGAACTGCGCGAACTGCTCCTCGGGCTCCAGCGGCTGAGGCTGCCCCCGCTGCTCGTGCAGATCGCGTCCTTCATGATCCGCTACGGCGACGTCATCACCGACGAGATGCGCCGCATGCGCATCGCGCGGGAGTCACGCGGCTTCGAGGCGCGCGGCGTGCGCCACTGGGGGGTGCTCGCCAAGTCGGCGGGCGCCCTGTTCATCCGCTCCTACGAGCGCGGCGAACGCGTCCACCTCGCCATGGTGAGCCGCGGCTACGCCGGTTCCATGCCGGTCATCGACGAGGTGACCGCCTCCCGGGCGCAGTGGTCGTACGCTCTCGCCCTCCCCTTGACCGCTCTCGTCGTCTGCCTGCTGGGATGGGCCCTGTGACCGCTGAAACCCCCTCTCTCGACGTGTCCGGGCTGGCCTTCGCCTACCCCGACGGCCACCAGGCGCTGTTCGGCGTCGACTTCCGCATCGGGCGCGGCGAGCGCGTCGCGCTGCTCGGCCCCAACGGGGCCGGCAAGACCACGCTCGTGCTGCACCTCAACGGCATCCTGACCGCCGGCGCCGGAAGCGTCACCGTGGCCGGACTGCCGGTCGGCCGCCGCCACATGGCCGAGATCCGGCGGAAGGTCGGCATCGTCTTCCAGGACCCGGACGACCAGTTGTTCATGCCGACGGTCCGCGAGGACGTCGCGTTCGGGCCCGCGGCCGCCGGGATCAAGGGCGCGGAGCTCGAGGCGCGCGTGCGCGGCGCGCTGGAGCAGGTGGGCATGGCGGACTTCGCGGACCGGCCGCCGCACCACCTCTCCTTCGGGCAGCGCCGCCGGGTGGCGGTCGCGACCGTCCTCGCGATGGAGCCGGAGATCCTCGTCCTGGACGAGCCGTCCTCCAACCTCGACCCGGCCTCCCGCCGCGAACTCGCCGACATCCTGCGCTCCTTGGACGTGACGGTCCTGATGGTCACGCACGACCTGCCGTACGCCCTGGAGCTGTGCCCGCGCTCGCTGATCCTCAGCGACGGCGTGATCGCCGCGGACGGCCCGACCGGTGAACTCCTCTCCGACGACGTCCTCATGCGCGCCCATCGCCTGGAACTGCCCTTCGGGTTCGACCCGCGGTCCGTGACGACGAGCGCGTGACGAACCCGGCGCGGAGGCATTGAGGGGGCGCGCGGCGCACGGGGCAGGCGTGCCGCCCACGCCGGATCGATCACCATTGCGCGCGCTCTGCGTCGATCTACGCGCCTCCACCTCGGCTTTTTACCCGCCCCCACGTTCCGCCCCCGCCATACCGGTCGGTACCTTGTGCACGATGTTCCCGGGCGCTCCCGTGCCGCCCACCACCACACACCGACGCCCCTGGGGGAGGTCCCGCCGTGAGCGAAGGCGCCGCCGTCGACTCCGACACCACCGCTGCCGACACCGCCGCTGCCGACACCCGTCCCACGAAGATCATGTACGTCGCCGAGGCCACCGCCCACGGCGGCCGCAACGGACATGTCACCAGTCAGGACGGCCAGATCGGACTGCGGGTCGCGATGCCCCCGGCGCTGGGCGGCGACGGCAACGGCACCAACCCGGAGCAGCTGTTCGCGGCGGGCTACAGCTCCTGCTTCCACAACGCGCTGATCCTCGTCGGCAACCGGGCCGGCTACGACCTCACCGGTTCCACGGTCGCCGCGAAGGTCGGCATCGGCCCCAACAAGCAGCGCGGCTACGGCCTCGCGGTCGCCCTCAGCGTCTCACTGCCGGTGCTGGACAAGGAGGTCGCGGCCAAGCTGGTGGACGCCGCCCACGAGGTGTGCCCGTACTCGAACGCCACTCGAGGCAACATCGACGTAACGATCCTGCTCGGCTGACGACACACAGGAATCCCAGGCTCGGAACGGGTGTTGCACCCACGGTCGAAGGTGAGCCGAAGGGAAGTACGGGCGTGGACGTGAACGGCACAGTCGCCGAGGGCTTCGAGCCGGTCAAGGACGCGTTCGCGCGCAACTTCGAGGCGCTCGGGGACCGCGGCGCGGCCGTCGCCGTCTACCGGGACGGGCACCGCGTCGTCGACCTGTGGGGCGGCACCAAGGACGTCGACGGCACCGCCCCCTGGCAGCGGGACACCGCCCAGATCGTGCGCTCCGCCACCAAGGGCGTCGCCGCCGCCGCGCTGCTCCTCCTCCACCAGCGCGGACAGCTCGACCTCGACGCCCCGGTGGGCGCCTACTGGCCCGAGTACAAGGCGGCGGGCAAGGAGCACACCCGCGTGTGGCACCTGCTCGCGCACCGCGCCGGCGTCCCCGTCCTGGACCGCCCGCTGACCCCCGCCGAGGCCGCCGACCCCGTGCTCGGCGCCGAGGCCGTGGCGGCGCAGACACCCGTCTGGGAGCCGGGCACGCAGCACGGCTACCACGCACAGACGTACAGCTGGCTCACCGGTGAGCTGGTGCGCCGGGTCACCGGCCGCTCCCTCGGCGCGTTCGTCGCCGAGGAGATCGCCGCCCCGGCCGCCGCGGACGTGTGGGTCGGCCTGCCCGGCGACCGGGCGGCGCGCGTCGGGCGGGTGGGGCAGATCGACGCGCCGGTGGCGCCGGGCGGCCTGCGGATGCGCGCGAAGCGGTCCGTCGCGGACGCGTACGCCGACCCCGGGTCGCTGACCCGGCGCGCCTTCGCTGCGATCACCCCGCTGCCCGACGAGAACGACCCGGCCTACCGCGCCGCCGTCCTGCCCGCCTCCAACGGCATCGCCACCGCCGACGGCCTCGCCCGCGTGTACGCCTCGCTGATCGGCGAGGTCGACGGCGGTGCGCGCCTGTTCGCACCGGACACCCTGCGCCTCGCGGCCGCCGAACGGTCCGCCGGGCCCGACCGCGTGCTCGTGGTGAACACCCGGTTCGGACCCGGCTGGATGCTGCACGGCGGCGCGTCGCCGCTGCTGTCCCCCGCCTCCTTCGGCCACCCCGGCCGGGGTGGCGCGCTGGCCTTCGCCGATCCGGAGGCGGGCATCGCGTTCGGCTACGTCACCAACGGCTTCCGCACCGGCGTGACCGCGGACCCGCGGGCGCAGGCGCTGGTGGCCGCCGTACGGAAGGCGCTGGAGCCGCTCACACGTTGATCGGGTGGGACATCCTCCCGGAGTCCGTGTCGATCTCCTCGTGCGCCTTGCCGAGCAACTGCATCGCCAGGTCGTTCAACGCCCGCGCCCCGGCGATCTCCTCCCCGACCCGGGGCTGGTTGGAGTCGGTGTGATGCCGGCTGGCCTGGCCGTGCGACCGTACCTCCGTGCCGTCGGGCAGCCGTACCATCGCGGCCGCCCTCGTGTGCTGGTCGTCCTCCTGGAACTCCATCTCGACGTGCCATCCCACAGCGGTGTGCATCATGACGATCACCTCCGGAACCGATGCTTCCAGGGTGCGCCGGGACGGCCCGCCGGGCCACCGAGGGCCGCGCGGCCACCGTCGCGTCAGTGGCCCGGCTTCTCGTCGAAGCTCGCGAAGTAGGCCGCGGCCATGTCCTCGTCGCCGTGGCCCTGCGCGGCGGCGCGTTCGAAGCGCGCCGCGGCCGCGGCGGCGACGTCGAGGCGCACCCCGTGCCGCTCGCCCGCCCCGACGATCAGCCGCGCGTCCTTCCCCGCCGTGGTCACGGCGAAGCTCGGCGGCGTGAGCCGGTCCTCCAGGACGAGCGCGGACTTGGCACGCAGATAGCCCATGTCGAGCGGGCCGCCCTCGATGAGGCCGAAGAAGTGCCGCGGGTCGACGTCGAGCGCCTTCGCGAGGGCCAGCGCCTCCCCGGCCGCGGCGGTGGCCGCCAGGACCCAGCTGTTGGCGACCAGCTTCAGCCGGGTGGCCGCCGCGGACGCGCCGTCCTCACCGGTCCACAGGGTCTTCGCGCCGACCGCGTCGAACACCGGCGTCACCGCCTCCCGGCCCTCGACCGGCCCGGCCGCCAGCACGGTCAGCTGCCCCGACTCGGCGGGCTGGCGGGTGCCGAGCACGGGGGCGTCGTAGAAGACCAGGCCGTGTGCGGCCGCGTGGGCGGCGAGCTCCGGGACCGAGTCGACGCCCGCCGTCGTGCACTGCGCCCACACCAGCCCCGGGCGCAGCGCGGACTCCGCCTGCTTCAGGGCGTCCAGGGCGGAGGCGCCGTCGTACAGCATGGTCACCACGACGTCGGCGCCCCGGACGGCCTCGGCGGGCGTGTCGGCGACGCGCGCGCCGTCCGCGGCCAGCGGTTCGGCCTTGACGCGCGAACGGTTCCACACGTGGACGGTGTGCCCGGCGCGGGCGATGTTGCGGGCCATCGCGGCGCCCATGATGCCGGTGCCGAGGACGGCGACGGTGAGCTTGTCGGTCATGAGGAGTTTCCCTGACTTCCTGAGAGGCGAACTTCCTGAGGGGCGGACGTCCTGGGAGGCGAAGGGTTGGCGTTCGAGGCGTCCCGATGTCAGCTTCCCCGTCCGTCACCCGGCGTGCAGCATCAACCCGATCCCGACCACGAGCAGTCCGGCGGCGGCCATGCGGGGCGCCCCGAACCGCTCCTTGAAGAGCACCGCTCCGATGGCCGCGCCGACGATGATCGAGGACTCCCGCAGCGCCGCGACGGGCGCGAGCTCGGCCCGGGTCTGCGCCCACAGCACGAGCCCGTACGCGAGCACGGAGAGCGCGGAGCCGAGCAGGCCGAGGCCGACGTACGGCCGTACGACGGCGGCGGTCCCCCGGCCCCAGCGGACGGCGGCGTACGCCGGCACGAACAGCCCCGACACCACCATCAGCCAGGCGATGTAGCCGAGCGAGGACCCGGAGGCGCGTACGCCCAGGCCGTCCACGACGGTGTACGCGGCGATGGACAGGCCGGTCGCCAGCGCGGCCCCGACGGCCCGGAAGTCGGGCCTGCGCCCGCGCATCCCCCACAGGGCGACACCGGTGAGCCCGGCGCAGGAGACCGCGACGCCCGCCGCCGCCCAGCCGTCCGGCACCTCGTGCGCGAAGACCGCGGCGAGCACCGTCACCACCAGCGGCGCGGTCCCGCGCGCGATGGGGTACGCCTGCCCGAAGTCGCCGAGCCGGAAGGACTTCATCAGCAGCAGGTAGTACGCGACGTGGATGAGCGCGGAGCCGATCAGGTACGGCCACGCGCGCGCCGCCGGCGCCGCCGCGAACGGCGCCAGCGCGAGCCCGATCAGCAGCCCGCCGCCCGCGATGAGGGCGAACCCGACGAGCTTGTCGGTGATGCGGTGCGCGATGGCGTTCCAGCTCGCGTGCGTGATCGCGGCGAGCAGCACGGCCGCCGTGACGGCAGGGGTCACGAGGTCCGCTCGCGGACGTCGACGAGGGCCGCTCCGGCGTGCGCGATCAGGTCCTTGGGTTCCATCGGGAAGACGCTGTAGGGGGTGCCGGCGGCGGCCCACACCACGTCGTGCTCCAGCAGCGACCGGTCGGCGAGCACCCGGGTGCGCGTGCGGTGCCCGAAGGGCGGCACGCCGCCGATGGCGTACCCGGTCGTGTCGCGTACGACGTCGGCCTTGGCGCGGGTGACCTTCTCGGCGCCGAGTTCCTGGCGCACGAGGTCGAGGTCGACCCGGGAGGCGCCGTCCATCAGGACCAGCACGGGGGTTCCGTCGGCGGCGAAGATCAGCGACTTGCAGATCTGGCTCAGCTCGCAGCCGATCGCGGCGGCCGCCTCGGCGGCGGTGCGGGTGGCGTCCGGGAAGCTGCGGACGCGGGCGGTCAGATCGCCGAGCCCCATCTCCTGGAGGGCGGCCGCGAAGCGGGGGTGAGCGGAGGATGCCGAGGGCTCCGGAGGCGTCGTCGTCATGGGGGCACGCTAGCGGTGCGTGTACGAGGCAAGCGAGCGAGTTCCCCCTGCCGGGGGGCTCGGTGCCGCCGGGGGAAAGTCGGGACCTTGGGCCCTGCGCCCCGGTGCGGCAGGGGCCGTTGGACCCTATCGGGCCCCCGTGCACCTGCGGTGATCATGGGGCGGCGACCGGGAGGAGCCGGTCTGCGGTCCCCAACCACGGCTCTTCCCGGTCTTTGACAGGCACCCGGGGAGGACCGGATCAGGTGGACGAGGCACAGACACAACAGGCGGAGACCGTACGGCCGGGCGCCGCGGTCCGGGCCGCCGGCGAGGCACCCGCGAAGGCGGTGCGAGTCGCCGGCGAGGCACCCGCCGGGGCGGTGCGGGCCACCGACGCCGCAGCCGCCGAGGCGCTCCGGGCCACCGACGCCGCACCCGCCGGAGCGGTGCGGGGCGGCGGTGCGTCGAGGCGTCCCGCCTGGACGGAGTGGCTGACGACCACCGACCACAAGAAGATCGGCACCCTGTACCTGGTCACGGCCTTCGCGTTCTTCCTGATCGGCGGCGTGATGGCGCTGCTGATGCGCGCGGAACTCGCCCGGCCGGGCCTTCAGATCATGTCGAACGAGCAGTTCAACCAGGCGTTCACCATGCATGGCTCGATCATGCTGCTGATGTTCGCGATGCCCCTGTTCACCGGCTTCGCCAACTGGATCATGCCGCTCCAGATCGGCGCCCCCGACGTGGCCTTCCCCCGGCTGAACATGCTGGCCTACTGGCTGTTCCTGTTCGGCTCCTCGATCGCCGCGTTCGGCTTCCTCACCCCGGGCGGCGCCGCCGACTTCGGGTGGTTCCTGTACGCGCCGCTCTCCGACGCCGTGCACTCGCCCGGCCTGGGCGCGGATCTGTGGATCATGGGCGTGGCCCTGTCGGGCTTCGGCTCGATCGCGGGCGCGGTCAACTTCATCACCACGATCATCTGCATGCGCGCGCCCGGCATGACCATGTTCCGGATGCCGATCTTCGTCTGGAACGTGCTGCTGACGGCCGTACTGATCCTGATCGTGTTCCCGGTCCTGGCGGCGGCGCTGTTCGCCCTGGAGTGCGACCGGAAGTTCGGCAGCCATGTCTTCGACGCCGCCAACGGCGGAGCACTCCTGTGGCAGCACCTGTTCTGGTTCTTCGGGCATCCCGAGGTCTACATCCTGGCGCTGCCGTTCTTCGGGATCGTCTCCGAGGTCGTTCCCGTCTTCTCCCGCAAGCCGATGTTCGGCTACATGGGCCTGGTCGCGGCGACCATCTCGATCGCCGGTCTGTCCGTGACCGTGTGGGCGCACCACATGTACGTCACCGGCGGTGTGCTGCTGCCGTTCTTCTCCTTCATGACCTTCCTCATCGCCGTGCCGACCGGGGTGAAGTTCTTCAACTGGATCGGCACCATGTGGAAGGGCTCGCTGTCCTTCGAGACGCCGATGCTGTGGACCACCGGCTTCCTCATCACCTTCGTCTTCGGCGGCCTGACCGGGGTGATCCTGGCGGCGCCCCCGCTGGACTTCCACGTCTCCGACTCGTACTTCGTCGTGGCGCACTTCCACTACACCGTCTTCGGCACGGTCGTGTACGCGATGTTCGCCGGCTTCCACTTCTGGTGGCCCAAGTTCACCGGCAAGATGCTCGACGAACGGCTCGGCAAGATCACGTTCTGGACGCTCACGGTCGGTTTCCACACGACCTTCCTGGTTCAGCACTGGCTGGGCGCGGAGGGCATGCCGCGCCGCTACGCCGACTACCTGGCGGCCGACGGCTTCACCGCCCTGAACACGGTCTCGACGATCGGCTCGTTCGTCCTGGGCCTGTCGATCCTGCCGTTCTTCTACAACGTGTGGAAGACCGCCAGGTACGGCCGACCGGTCGAGGTGGACGACCCGTGGGGCTACGGCCGCTCCCTGGAGTGGGCGACCTCCTGCCCGCCGCCCCGGCACAACTTCACCAGCCTGCCCCGCATCCGCAGCGAGTCGCCGGCGTTCGACCTGCACCACCCCGAGATCGCCGCGTTCGAGCTGGAGCACTAGGCCGTGGTCCAGCCCGTCGTCGCCCTGGGCACCGCCGCCCTGACCGTGTCCGGCTGCGTCTGGTACCTGCCGGCCCTCGCCGACCTGCGGGCCGGCGCCGACCGCCCCGACTCCCGCCGTATCGCCGCGGCGGCCTGTCTGAGCGGCTGGGCCACGACCGGGGTGGTCACCCTGCTGCTCCTCGTGGCCGGGGCCTGGTGGGTGCCCGCCGCGGCGGGCGGTACCGGGGTCGTCCTCACGGCCGCCCTCCGGGGCACCGCGGCCGTACGGCACCGGCGCGAGGCGCGCCAGACCGCCCGTGACTGGGCCGAACTGGACACCGTCCCGTCCCCGGCCGGACCCGGGCGGGGACGGGCCGCCGTCGCGCTGCTCCTCGTGTGCGGCCTGCTCGCCGCGGCGGCCACCGCGGCCCTCGCCCTGGCCGCGGACCGGGACGGGGGCATCGACCGGGTGCCGGTCGCCGAGGCTCCCGCCGGGATCGTCGGGCTGTCCGTCGCGGGGGCGGTGGCGTACGCGTACGCGGTCCGGGGTGGGTGGGCCGCCCGACCCGGGAGGGCGGTCCGGGGTGGGCCGCCCGACTGCTGAGGGCAGTCCGTTCCCCACGGACTGCCCTCAGCTCCTCAGCGGTTCTGTTCCTCCGTGCCGCGGTCAGGCGCGCACGAGCTCCCGGTCGTCCTCGTCGCGGCCGCGGCCGTCGTCGTCGGCGGTGCGCAGGCCCTCGCCCTCCACGTCGACGTTGGGCAGGACGCGGTCCAGCCACTTCGGCAGCCACCAGGCCCGCTTGCCGAGCAGCGCGAGCACGGCCGGCACGATCGCCATCCGCACGATGAACGCGTCGAAGAAGACCGCGATAGCGAGCCCGAAGCCGATCATCTTGATCATCGACTCGCTGGACCCGATGAACCCGGAGAAGACGGCCATCATGATCACGGCCGCGGCGGTGACCACCCGGGCGCCGTGCCGGAAGCCGGTCACGACCGCCTGGGCGGGCTTCTCCCCGTGGACGTACGCCTCCCGCATCCGCGTCACGAGGAACACCTCGTAGTCCATCGCCAGGCCGAAGACCACGCCGACCATGAAGATCGGCATCATCGACATGACCGGCCCGGTCTGCTCGACGCCCAGCAGGCCGGCCAGCCAGCCCCACTGGAAGACCGCGACCACCGCGCCGAGCGCCGCCGTCACGCTGAGCAGGAAGCCCAGCGCCGCCTTCAGCGGGACGAGGATCGACCGGAACACCACGATCAGCAGCAGGAACGCGAGGCCGACGACCAGGATCAGATACGGCAGCAGCGCGTCGTTCAGCTTCTGGCTCACGTCGATGTTCATCGCCGTACTGCCGGTGACCAGGACCTTCGCGTCCGTGTCCGTGGTGATCTCCGTGCCCTTGTCACGGATGGACTGCACCAGGTCCTCGGTGGAGGCGGAGGACGGCTTGGACTTCGGGACGACCGTCACGATCGCCGTGTCGCCCGCCTTGTTGTACGTCGCCGGAGTGACCGTCACGACGTCCTCGAGGCCCTTGATGTCGTCGGTGACCTTGCCGACCGCACCCTTCGGGTCGTCGCTCGCCTTGGTGTCGACCACCACGGTCAGGGGGCCGTTGAAGCCCGCCCCGAAGCCCTCCGACAGCAGGTCGTACGCGCGCCGCTGGGTCGTGGACGTGGGCTGCGAGCCGTCGTCGCCGAGACCCAGTTCGAGGGAGGTCGCGGGGATCGCCGCCGCGCCGAGACCGACCACGGCCAGCACGAGGACGGCGATCGGACGCCGTACGACGAAGCTCGCCCAGCGGGTGCCCATGTTCGGCTTGCGCCCCGCGGGCGCGGGGGTGCCGGACGGCGCGGAGCCGGCGGATGACGCGGAGGTCGCGGATGAGGCGGAGGCCGCGGATGACGCGGAGGTCGCGGACGGCGCGGAGCCGGCGGTGGCCGCCTTCGCCTTGCGGGCCGCGCGGGCGCCGCCCAGCAGCTTGCTGCGCTCGCCGGCCGGCTTGACGGTGCGCCCGGCGTAGCCGAGGAGCGCGGGGATCAGGGTGAGGGCGATCAGCACGGCCACGGCGACCGTGCCCGCCGCCGCGACGCCCATCTTCGTCAGCATCGGGATGTCGACCACGGACAGTCCGACCAGCGCGATCACGACGGTCAGGCCCGCGAAGACCACCGCCGAACCGGCCGTGCCGACGGCCCGGCCGGCCGCGTCCTCGCGCTCCCGGCCCTCGGCCAGCTCGCCCCGGTAGCGGGAGACGATGAACAGGGCGTAGTCGATCCCGACCGCGAGGCCGATCATCGTGGCCAGCGTCGACGTGGTGGAGCCCAGGTCGAGGGCGCTGGCCAGGGCGGTGATGGTGGACACGCCGATGCCCACGCCGATCAGCGCGGTCAGCAGCGGCAGCCCCGCCGCGATCAGCGAGCCGAAGGTGATGACGAGGACGACCGCGGCGATCGCGATGCCGATCACTTCGCTCGCGCCGGTCTCGGGGGTGGTGCTCAGCGCGTCGCCGCCGGTCTCGACCGTCAGCCCGGCGTCCCGCGCGTGCCCCGCCGCCGCCTTCAGCGCGTCCCGCGAGGAGTCCGCCAGCTCCATGCTGGAGACCTTGTAGCTCACGGAGGCGTACGCGATCGTGCCGTCCTTGCTGACGGCCTTCGCCTGGTACGGATCGGCGACGGAGGAGACCTCCGAGCCCTTGCCGAGCTCCTTGACGGTCTTCTCGACGCTCGCCTTGTTGAGGGCGTCGGTGATCTTCTCGCCCTTGGGCGCCTTGAAGACCACGCGCGCGGTGGCGCCGTCGGCACTCATGCCGGGGAAGCGCTGTTCGAGCAGGTCGAACGCCTTCTGCGCCTCGGTGCCCGGGACGGAGAAGGAGGTGGAGCCGGCGGCCGGCGCCGAGGCGGCGCCGACGCCCGCGAGGGTCAGGAGCGCCACCCATATGAGGGCGACGAAGTGCCGTCGCCGGAAGGCGAACCGGCCGGCTTTGTAGAGGAATGTGGCCACGAGGGCGTACTCCCGGTCAGGTCGTGGATTGAGAGGGCAGGGGTGATCAGCCCGACGACGTGAGCGGTTACGTCAGGTGGAGGGCTTGCTGGGGAGGGTTTGTTCGGGTGGGGGGGTGCTGGTGGGGGTGTTCGAGGTGGGGGGATGACGTGTCAGGTGGGGTGGGGCCTGACCGGTGGTGCCGTGTCAGGTGGGACCTGACCGGTGGTGCCGTGTCAGGTGGGACCTGACAGGTGGCGCCATGTCGGGTGGGGCCCGACGGG
>NZ_LAVA02000093.1 GCF_000974985.2 Streptomyces mangrovisoli
CCCCACCCCCGCCGCCCAAAGGCTGATGTCGTATTCTCGCCAGCCGCACCCACCCCCGGTGACCGATGCTGGAGCAATGCGCAACGGAATGCACGCCGACAGGGACCGCTGCCTACGCGCCGTCCAATCCAAGGACGCGCGGTTCGACGGCTGGTTCTTCACCGCCGTCCTGACCACCCGCATCTACTGCCGCCCGAGCTGCCCGGTCGTACCGCCGAAGCCCGAGAACATGGTGTTCCACCCCAGCGCGGCCGCCTGCCAGCAGGCCGGATTCCGCGCCTGCAAACGCTGCCGCCCGGACACCAGCCCCGGTTCCCCGGAGTGGAACCACCGCGCCGACCTGGTCGCCCGCGCCATGCGCCTGATCGGCGACGGCGTCGTGGACCGCGAGGGCGTACCCGGCCTCGCCGCCCGCCTCGGCTACAGCACCCGCCAGATCGAGCGCCAGCTCCTCGCCGAGCTGGGCGCCGGCCCGCTCGCGCTGGCCCGCGCGCAGCGCGCCCAGACCGCCCGGCTCCTGGTCGAGACGACCACCCTCCCGATGGCACAGATCGCCTTCGCCGCGGGCTTCTCCTCGATCCGCACGTTCAACGACACCGTGCGCGAGGTCTACGCCCTGTCCCCGAGCGAGCTGCGCGCCCGTCTGCCCCGCAAGGGCGCGCCGGCCGCCGCGCCCGGCGCACTGGCCCTGCGGCTGCCGTTCCGCGCGCCGCTCAACCCCGACAACCTCTTCGGCCATCTGGCGGCGACCGCCGTGCCGGGCGTGGAGGAGTGGCGCGACGGCGCGTACCGCCGCACCCTGCGCCTGCCGTACGGCCACGGGATCGCCGCGCTCACCCCGCAGCCGGACCACATCGCCTGCCGGCTCACCCTGAGCGACCTGCGGGACCTGCCCGTGGCGATCAGCCGCTGCCGCCGGATGCTCGACCTGGACGCCGACCCGGAGGCGGTCGACGGGCGGCTGCGCACCGACCCGGTGCTCGCGCCGCTGGTCGACAAGGCGCCGGGCCGCCGGGTGCCGCGCACGGTGGACGAGGCCGAGTTCGCGGTCCGCGCCGTGCTCGGACAGCAGGTGTCCACGGCCGCGGCCCGCACCCACGCGGGCCGCCTGGCAGCGGCGCACGGCGAACCCGTCGACGACCCCGAGGGCGGTCTCAGCCACCTCTTCCCGTCCCCCGAGGCGCTGGCGGCCCTCGACCCCGAAGCCCTGGCCATGCCCCGCACCCGTCGTGCCACCCTGACCAACCTGGTGGGCCAACTGGCCGACGGATCGCTCCACTTGGGCGTGGAGAGCGACTGGGAGGAGACCCGGGCCCGGCTGCTCGCGCTGCCCGGCTTCGGCCCCTGGACCGCCGACGTGATCGGTATGCGCGCCCTGGGCGACCCGGACGCCTTCCTCCCCACCGACCTGGGCATCCGCAGGGCCGCACAGGAACTGGGCCTGCCCTCCACCCCGGCCGCCCTCACCGCCCGCGCGGCCGGCTGGCGCCCCTGGCGGGCCTACGCGGTCCAGTACCTCTGGGCGACCGACACCCACCCGATCAACTTCCTCCCGATCTGACGGCACGACAAGGACGACGTACCCATGAAGCAGCACACGGTCATCGACAGCCCCTACGGCCCGCTCACCCTCGTCGCCGAGGACGGCGTCCTGTGCGGCCTGTACATGACCGACCAGCGCCACCGCCCGGCGGAGGAGACGTTCGGCGAACAGGACGACACCCCGTTCGCCGAGGCCGAGGAACAACTCGCGGCGTACTTCGCGGGCGAGTTGAAGGAATTCACCCTCCCACTGACCCTGCGAGGAACCCCGTTCCAGCAACGCGTGTGGGAACAACTCCGCCTGATCCCCTACGGCGAGACCCGCTCCTACGGCCAACTCGCCGACGCCCTTGGCTCCCCGGGCGCCTCCCGCGCCGTCGGCCTCGCCAACGGCCGCAACCCGATCGGCATCATCGTCCCCTGCCACCGAGTGGTCGGCGCGAGCGGCAGCCTCACCGGCTACGGCGGCGGCCTGGACCGCAAGAAGCGCCTCCTGGACTTCGAGAGCACGGCAGCCCTCTTCTAGCCCTCAAGCCCTCAAGCCCTCTAGGCCGACGCCTCACGCAGGCCACGCAGAATCCTGGGCAACGAGGTGCCGATCGGCTCCCTGACGACCTCGTCGGCGAGATCGTCGTACGGCGTCGGCTCGGCGTTGACGATGACGAGCCGCGCCCCGTGCTCGCCGGCCACCCCGGCGAGCGCGGCGGCGGGCTGCACCTGGAGGCTGGTGCCGACGGCGATGAACACCTGGCACGCCTTGCTGATGGCCATCGCGTCCCCGAGCACGACCGGGTCGAGCCGCTCCCCGAACATCACGGTCGCCGACTTGAGGATGCCGCCGCACTCCAGACAGGCCGGATCGTCCTCGCCGGTGTCGACCCGGGCGAGCGCGTCCTCCATCGGCCCGCGCGCATGACACGTCGTACAGACGAAACTCCGCGCGGAGCCGTGCAGTTCGAGCACCTTGCGGGCGGGCATCCCGGCGAGCTGGTGCAGTCCGTCGACGTTCTGCGTGATCACCCGCACCGGCACCCCGGACTTCTCCAGCTCGGCGACGGCCAGGTGCGCGGCGTTCGGCTCGGCCTGGAGCGCCTGGGTCTTGCGCCGCATCTGCCAGGAACGCCGCCGGATCTCCGGATCCCCCATGTAGTACTCGTACGTCACCAGCTTCTCGGCTTCCGGATCCCGCCGCCAGAGCCCGTTGGGGCCGCGATAATCGGGAATCCCGGAGTCGGTGGAGATGCCTGCCCCGCTGAGCAGGGCGACGAGGGGCCTGGTCATAGGGTCGAGGGTAGGGCGGGGGACTTCGTGGGGCGAATGAAAATCGGGTGGCGGCCTGGGAGGGGGAGGAGCCCATGGGGGAGCGGGTTGTTGTGGTGAGTGGGGCCACCG
>NZ_LAVA02000094.1 GCF_000974985.2 Streptomyces mangrovisoli
GCGCACACGCGGCGGAGCCGCACATGGACACGGCCCCGCGCCCCTTTTCGGGGCGACACCCGGGTGGGTTTGAAGGGGATGTCAGTGGTGCAGTGCACTATCGGGGTCGGAGGTGGTGCACATGCGAGAAGGCGGGGCGGACTGCGATGTGCTGGTGATCGGTGCGGGCGTGGTCGGACTGGCCACGGCGTACGCGATCACGCGCAGCGCGCCCGGCGTGCGCGTCACCGTGCTCGACAAGGAGGACCGGCCCATCCGACGGGCCGCACGAGTCGGCGGGGTCGTCGACAGCGGGATCCACCACCGGCCCGGCTCCCTCATGGCGCGGTGCGCGGTGCGCGGCGCCGCCGAGACGGCCGCGTTCTGCGCGGAGCAGGGCATCGCCCACGAGGTGACCGGCGAGCTGATCGTCGCGACCCGGCGCGCCGAGCTGCCGCGGCTGCACGCCCTGGTCCAGCGCGGCCGGGCGAACGGCGTCCCGGTGCGCGAGCTGGGCGCCGTACAGATCGCCGAGCACGAGCCGGAGGTGCGCGGCCTCGCCGCGATACACGTGGCGACGACCGCGGTGTGCGACCTCGCGGCGCTCACCGGCCGGCTGGCCGAGGCGTCGGGCGCGGAGCTGCGCCACGGCGCGCGCGTGGTGCGCGTCGACCGCCGTCCCGGGCAGGGCGTCACCGTGCGGACCGCCGCCGGTGCCGAGGTGCGGGCGGCCGTACTGGTGAACTGCGCCGGCACGCGCGGCGATCATGTCGCGCGGCTGACCGGCGACGAGCCCGGCGTGCGGATCGTGCCCTACCGCGGGGAGTACCGGACGGCGGAGCGGGGCGGCCGGGTGCGGGGCGTGGTGTCGGCGGTACCGGATCCCGAGGTGCCCTTCCCGGGCGTCCAGCTGGCCCGGGGCGTCGACGGAGGCGTGTGGGCCGCCGCGTACACGGCGGCCGTCGGGGAGCCGCGCCGGGCGCCGTCCCCGCGGGCGTTCGCCGACGCGGTGCGCGGGCTGCTGCCGTCGCTCGACGAGGACGACCTGGCACCGGCCGGATGGGGCGCGCGGACCCGGGCGGTCCTGCGCGACGGGACCCCGGCCGACGACCTGCTGATCCGCCAGGGCGCCCGCGCGGTGCACGTCCTGAACACGCCGTCGCCCGCGACCGGCGCGGCGCTCCCGATCGGCCGCGAGGCAGCCCGCCACGCCCTGGCCCTCCTCGACCCGATCCGCCCCACCAACCCAGCCACCACCTGACCACCCCACACCGAGCGCCCAAGGCGCGCGGGGCAGTGTCCATGTGCGGCTCCGCCGCG
>NZ_LAVA02000095.1 GCF_000974985.2 Streptomyces mangrovisoli
CGACCCGATTTCCTCGGCGCTTTCCAGGTTCCCGCTCTCGCGTTTCCCTTTCCGGCGGTTCCGACTCTATCAGACCTTGTTTCGATCCGATTTCCTCGGTGCTTTCCAGGTTTTCGCTTTCGCACTTTCCTTTCCGGCGGTTCCGACTTTATCAGAAGTCCCGGACCGGATTGACCGGCCGCTTTTTCCGATTGATCGGGAGGGTGCTCCGACGACATCGAACTGAATCGGTGTTCCAAGGAGCTGACAGACCCTCGCGGTTGCCGACCGGACTACATCCAGTTCCAGGCAACTGTTCGAATCTACCTCCCCTCGGGGTCCGTGTCAACGGCTCCCTTGGGGCGAAGGAGAGATTAACAGTTCACAGGGGTTGCGCGCACATCAGGCGGCCGTCGGCACGCGGGCGCTGCGCGCGTCGGCTTCCACATCACCCGTTTCGCCCTCACGGGCGGCGCGTCCGCCGAGGACGAAGACGTAGGAGAGGAAGGCGAGCTCGGCGACGACGCCGATGCCGATCCGGGCCCAGGTGGGCAGGCCGGACGGGGTCACGAAGCCCTCGATCGCACCGGACACGAGCAGCACGAGCGCCAGTCCGATCGCCATGCCGACAGCGGCGCGGCCCTCCTCTGCCAGTGCCGTACGGCGGGACCGCGGTCCGGGGTCGATCACCGTCCAGCCGAGGCGCAGGCCGGTGCCGGCCGCGACGAAGACCGCCGTCAGTTCGAGCAGCCCGTGCGGCAGCACGAGCCCGAGGAAGGTGTCGAGCCGGCCCGCCGACGCCATGAGGCCGATGCCGACGCCGAGGTTGAACACGTTCTCCAGCAGGATCCAGATCACCGGCAGGCCGAGGAAGACGCCGAGGACCAGGCACATGGCAGCGGCCCTGGCGTTGTTCGTCCACACCTGTGCGGCGAAGGCCGCGGCGGGATGGCTGGAGTAGTAGGTCTCGTACTCGCCTCCCGGCCGGGTCAGCTCGCGTAGCTGGCTGGGGGCGGCGATCGCGGACTGGACGTCCGGGTGCGTGCCGATCCACCAGCCCACCAGAGCGGCGACGACCGTGGATATCAGGGCCGTGGGCACCCACCAGTGCCGTGATCGGTAGACGGCGGCCGGGAAGCCGTACACAAGAAAGGTGGTCACGTCGCGCCAGGAGGCGCGGCGGGTGCCGGTGACGGCGTTGCGCGCGCGGGCGACGAGACGGCTCAGCCGGCCGGTCAGCTGCGGGTCGGGGGCGCTGGACCGGATCAGGGAGAGATGGGTGGCCGTGCGCTGGTAGAGGGAGACGAGTTCGTCGACCTCGGTGCCACTGAGCCGGCGCTGACGGCGGAGCAGTGCTTCCAGGCGGTCCCACTCGGCTCGGTGGGCGGAGACGAAGACGTCGAGGTCCATCGGTTCTGCCTGCTCCTGGGGCTGTTCGTCGGCTGCTCGGTGAAGAATGCGGCGGGATGCGCGGTGTCTTGGCTGTCAGCTTGTCGTACTGGAGCGCGATGCGTGCTCAGCTTGGCAGACTGGGCGTTCTCGGGGCAGGTCGGGGGAAGGGCGGGCGGGCGTGAGTGAGCTGGTGACGGGCGAGGCGGTGGCGCTGGAGTTGCGTCCCGCGAAGTTGCCCAGCAGGGCGCTCGCGGTGGCGCTCGATCTGGTGCTGACGATCGTCGTCTACATCCTGGTGACGGTGGGCCTGCTCGCCGCGGCGGCGTCGCTGGACGACGCGGCGCAGATCGCGCTGTCGATCGCTGCCTTCCTGCTGGTGCTGGTCGGCCTGCCGATCGCGGTGGAGACGCTCAGCCACGGGCGTTCGCTCGGGAAGCTGGCGTTCGGGCTGCGGGTGGTACGGGACGACGGGGGGCCGATCCGGTTCCGGCACGCGCTGGTGCGCGGTGCGATCGGAATCGTCGAGATTCTGATGACCGTCGGGGTCGTCGCCTGTATCGCCTCGCTCGTGTCGGAGCGTGGGCGGCGCCTCGGGGACGTGTTCGCGGGCACGCTGGTGGTGCGGGAGCGGATTCCCGTCGGGCGGGTCGGCTTTCTGCCTCCGCCGCCTCCGTGGCTGGCGGGTCGTTTCTCCGAACTCGACCTCTCGGCGGTTCCCGACGGGCTGTGGCTCGCCGTTCGTCAGTACCTGTCGCGGATGCAGCAGCTCGATCCGCAGATCGGCTGGGGCATGGCCCAGCGTCTCGCGTCGGATCTGTCGGCCCGTACCGGTACGCCGGTGCCGCAGGGCATGGCGCCGGCCGCGTATCTCGCGGGGGTGATGCAGGAGCGGCAGGTCCGGGAGGCCCGGCGGGCCTTCGGCACGGGGGCGGCTCCGCTGTGGGTTCCGGGGATGCCGGGAGTTCAGGGGGCTCCGATGGCTCCGACGACTCCGGGATTCAACGCATACGCCACTCCGGCGGCTCCCGTGGCTCCGGCCGCTCCGGCCGCTCCGGGGTTCGGCTCCTACGCCGCTCCGGTCGCTCCGGCGCCTGCTGCCCACCCCGGTCCCCCGTCCGGTGGCTACGCGGCTCCATCGCCGGTCCCGGCGCAGCCGCCCGCACCGGCTCCGACGACCGCGCCGCTCTCGGCGCCCCCGCGCCCGGCGGCGCATCAGCCCGCCCCGCAGGCCCCGGCGCCGGACGAACCTCCCGCCCCGCGCCCCTCCACCGGCTTCGTACCGCCCGCCTAGCGGCTCGGACGGCGGCGATGCCCGCCGTCCGTCAGGCGAAGAGGGACGGCGGGGATTCGAGGTCCTCGAGCTCGATGCCGGGGGCTGACAGCACCACGTCCCCGGCCACGTGGACGGCGTGCACCTCGCCGGTGTCCAGGGCTGTGACCTGGTATTCGTCCACGGTCAGGGGGCCGTTGTCAGTGGCGTGTGTTTCTCTGTCCACCAAG
Organism: Streptomyces mangrovisoli; assembly: GCF_000974985.2. GTDB lineage: Bacteria > Actinomycetota > Actinomycetes > Streptomycetales > Streptomycetaceae > Streptomyces > Streptomyces mangrovisoli. The sequence continues at coordinate 2,872 of NZ_LAVA02000095.1, forward strand.
GCCCAGGACTGGTCCACGGTGCGTGGGGCGAGGACCGGGTGCGTGAAGCAGACGAGGCGGACGCGCGTCGCTCCGGCGGCGGCGGAAGAGGTGAGGCGCAGCAGACGGGCGGTGGCGACGAGGAACGCGGGCGAGGTGCCGGTGAAGGCGTGGGCGGGGGCGGTGCCTTCGATCGCGTGGGCACCGGTGGGGTCGGTGCGGACCCAGGTGACGCCGTCGAGGGCGGCACCGCGCACCTGCCAGCTGCCGGCGTGCAGTTCGAGCCTCAGCGGACGGCCCAGGTCGTCCAGGGTGAGGTCGACGGAGCCCTGGTGGTCGCCCTGAGGGGTGGTCAGCTGGGAGACGTAGCGCCAGCCGGAGGGGCCTGGCGCGCAGTGGAAGTGCTCGTGGGCGAAGGGGGTGTGATCGTGCGGATCGTGGAGCGAATAGCGGCCGCGGGGCATGGGGGTCCTGGATCGTGACGGGGCCGGTCCGTCCCAAGGGGCAGGCCCCCGACACGGGGGTGCGGGGGCCTGTCTCCTAGGTCCGGATGCTCGGCGGGGCCGGTCCGCTCGGCCGGGGCCGTGAGGACGTCGGCGTACCGACGTGCTCCGGCGGCCGGCCGGGCGGACCGCGCCGAACGGGAGCGCTGTCAGTAGCGGTAGTGGTCCGACTTGAACGGGCCCTCGACCGGGACGCCGATGTACGCGGCCTGCTCCGGGCGGAGCGTGGTCAGCTTGACGCCGAGCGCGGCCAGGTGGAGGCGGGCGACCTTCTCGTCGAGGTGCTTGGGCAGCGTGTAGACGCCGATCGGGTACTCGTCGGGCTTGGTGAACAGCTCGATCTGGGCCAGGGTCTGGTCCGCGAACGAGTTGGACATCACGAACGAGGGGTGACCGGTGGCGTTGCCCAGGTTCAGCAGGCGGCCCTCGGACAGCACGATGATGACCTTGCCGTCGGGGAACTTCCAGGTGTGGACCTGCGGCTTGACCTCGTCCTTGACGATGCCGGGGATCTTGGCGAGGCCGGCCATGTCGATCTCGTTGTCGAAGTGGCCGATGTTGCCGACGATGGCCTGGTGCTTCATCTTGGCCATGTCCGCGGCCATGATGATGTCCTTGTTGCCCGTCGTGGTGACGAAGATGTCGGCCTTGTCGATGACCTCGTCGAGGGTCGTGACCTGGTAGCCGTCCATCGCGGCCTGGAGCGCGCAGATCGGGTCGATCTCGGTGACGATCACGCGGGCGCCCTGGCCGCGCAGGGACTCCGCGCAGCCCTTGCCCACGTCGCCGTAGCCGCAGACGACCGCGGTCTTGCCGCCGATCAGGACGTCGGTGGCGCGGTTGATGCCGTCGATCAGGGAGTGGCGGCAGCCGTACTTGTTGTCGAACTTCGACTTGGTGACGGCGTCGTTGACGTTGATCGCCGGGAACAGGAGGTCGCCGTCGCGCTGCATCTCGTACAGGCGGTGGACGCCGGTCGTGGTCTCCTCGGTGACGCCGCGGATCTCGGACGCCAGCTGGGTCCACTTCTGCGAGCCGTCCGTGATGGTGCGGTGCAGGAGTTCGAGGATGACGCGGTGCTCGTCGGACTCGGCGGTGTCCACGGAGGGCACCTTGCCGTCCTTCTCGTACTCCACGCCCTTGTGGACGAGGAGGGTGGCGTCACCACCGTCGTCGAGGATCATGTTGGGGCCGCCGGTGGGGCTGTCCGGCCAGGTCAGCGCCTGCTCGGTGCACCACCAGTACTCCTCCAGGGTCTCGCCCTTCCAGGCGAAGACCGGGACGCCCTGCGGGTTGTCGGGCGTGCCGTTCGGGCCGACGGCGATGGCGGCGGCCGCGTGGTCCTGGGTGGAGAAGATGTTGCAGGAGGCCCAGCGGACCCGGGCGCCGAGGGCGACCAGGGTCTCGATGAGCACGGCGGTCTGCACGGTCATGTGCAGGGAACCGGTGACGCGGGCGCCGGCCAGGGGCTGTGCCTCGGCGTACTCCTTGCGGATCGCCATCAGGCCCGGCATCTCGTGCTCGGCGAGGGTGATCTCCTTGCGGCCGAAGTCGGCCAGGGAGATGTCGGCGACCTTGAAGTCCTGTCGGTTGTCGACAGTCGTCATTGCGAGGTGCTCCTCGGGTTGGGTCGAGGGATGGGTACGGCTGGTCTGCGCGGCGGCGGACACAGGGGTGCCCGAAGGAGGACACAGGCATGCCCGCGTACGCGCAGCGCAGTCCGTCGGAGGCCCTCTCTCCCTCGGCCGGCCCGCTTCGGGGCCGCCCGACCGCCATCAGCAGCGACGTCTGGCTCCGTCCCAAGCTACACCGGTCGGCCCGGCGGCCCCCAGTCCGCAGCGAACAGATCGGGCCGATCGCGGCTCGGAGGCGGGTTTTCGCGCCGGCTGCCCGCGGGGGACGGTCAGTGCTGCCGGGACGGGCCGCCGGGGGTGGCGGCGGGGTCCGGGCCCTTGGCGGCCTCGGTCTCGCTGTAGATGTCGGGCTCGAGGTAGATGACCCGGGCGATGGGCAGGGCGGCGCGGATGCGGGCCTCGGCGGCGTCGATGGCGGCGGCCACCTGGGCGGCGGTGTCGTCGTGCCGGACGGCGATCTTCGCGGCGATCAGGAGTTCCTCGGGGCCGAGGTGGAGGGTGCGCATGTGGATGACGCGGGTGACGGTCTCGCCGTCGACGATGGCCGTCTCGATCTTCTTGACGTCGTCCAGTCCGGCCGCCTCGCCGAGCAGCAGGGACTTGGTCTCGACCGCGAGGACGAGGGCGATGCAGACGAGCAGCACACCGATGCAGACGGTGCCGATGCCGTCCCACACGCCGTTGTCGGTGAGCAGGGCGAGGCCCACGCCGCCGAGGGCGAGCACCAGACCGATGAGGGCGCCGAAGTCCTCCAGGAGCACGACGGGCAGTTCGGGCGCCTTGGCGCGGCGGATGAACTGCGCCCAGGAGAGCCTGCCGCGCAGTTCGTTGGACTCCTTGATGGCCGTACGGAAGGAGAAGCCCTCCATGACGATCGCGAAGACCAGGACGCCCACCGGCCAGTACCAGTGCTCGATCGCGTGGGGGTGGTGGATCTTCTCGTAGCCCTCGTAGATGGCGAACATGCCGCCGACCGTGAAGAGGACGATGGAGACCAGGAAGGCGTAGATGTAGCGCTCGCGGCCGTAGCCGAAGGGGTGCTGCGGGGTGGCCTCGCGCTGGGCCTTCTTGCCGCCGATCAGCAGCAGGAACTGGTTGCCGGAGTCGGCGAGCGAGTGGACGCCCTCCGCGAGCATCGACGACGAACCGCTGAAGGCGAACGCGACGAACTTGGATACCGCGATCGCGAGGTTGGCGCACAGTGCCGCCACGATCGCCTTGGTGCCGCCTGACGCGCTCATGTGTCCGCGTTGTCCCTTCGCCTTCGTCCGTCTTGGGCAGGCTCCCGCCGGCTTCGGCCGTGCCTGCTCACGGAGCCTTTGCCGCCGCTTTGCCGGTGGGTCATTCTTGCAGCCCGCTCCGGCGACGGCGCGTCAGGTCTCCGCTGCCGCCGCCGGACCCCTCGCACCCGCCGTCCGACGGGGGGTCAGATCCGTACCGTGGCGCGGAAGAGGGTGCCCGTGCCGGAGACCTCGGCCTTCTCGCCCGCCGGTACGAAGACCGACTGCCCCGGGGCCAGGTCGAACTCACCTGCCCGTACGGCGCCGTCCGTGCAGAGCAGGATCTGCGGGTTGTCACGGGTGAGGTCGTGGGCGGCGCCGCCGGTGGCGAGGACATGGCGCGAGAGGCGGAACTCGTCGATGGGGGTGTCGTAGACCTCTTCGCCGTCGGGGGACGCCTCGGGGCGCAGGACGCCGGGGTCGCCCGGCTCGAAGCGGACCACGCGCAGCAGCTCGGGGACGTCGACGTGCTTGGGGGTCAGGCCGCAGCGCAGGACGTTGTCCGAGTTGGCCATGATCTCGACGCCGAGGCCGGAGAGGTAGGCGTGCGGGACGCCCGCGCCGAGGAACAGTGCCTCCCCCGGCTGGAGCCGGACGTGGTTCAGCAGCATCGCGGCGATGACGCCGGGGTCGCCCGGGTAGTGGTGGGCGAGGCCGGCGTAGGGGGCGTGGTCGCCGCCGAGGCGGGCGCAGGCGGCCGTGGTCTCGGCGACGGTGCGGGCCATCTCCTCCCGGTCGGCGCCGAGTACGGCGGTGAGGACCTCGCGCAGCGCCGCCTCGGCGGGGCGGGCGTGCAGCAGGTCGACGTAGGGCTTGAGGGCGTCGACGCCGAGCGCGTCGAGCAGCCGGGCCGCCTCCAGCGGGTCGCGGAAGCCGCACAGCCCGTCGAACTCGGTGAGCGCGCAGATGAGTTCGGGCTTGTGGTTGGCGTCCTTGTAGTTGCGGTGCGGGGCGTCGAGGGGGATGCCGCGGCGCTCCTCGTCCGCGAAGCCCTCCCTGGCCTGCGCCAGGTCGGGGTGGACCTGGAGGGAGAGCGGGGCGCCGGCGGCGAGGATCTTGAGCAGGAAGGGCAGGCGGGGACCGAACTTCCGGACCGCGGCGGGGCCGAGTTCGCGCTCCGGGGCCGCGTCGACGACCTCGACCAGGGTGCCGCGCCCGGTGCGCGAGGGGGCTCCCGGGTGGGCGCCCATCCACATCTCCGCCTGGGGCCGGCCGTCCGGCTCGACACCGAGCAGGTGCGGGATCGCGGTGGTGGAACCCCAGGCGTAGGGGCGGACGGTGTTGTCGAGGAGGTCCATGTGGCTCTCTCTGCCGTTCTCTCGGCGTACGGGTCCGGTTCGGTTCGCGTACGGCTGTCAGGGCGTCGAGGACAAGATCAGGCGCCCGAAGCGAGCGCCAGGTAAACGGCGGCGAAATCCGTGACGGCGATCAGCTCCGCGAGGGACTCGATCTCGACCCCGGTCTCGGGCTCCAGCTCGCTGATCGGCGTGTCGTGGCTGAGGGCCAGATCGCGGGCGGAAGGCGCGGCGGTGAGGCCGCCGATCGGGCGGTCGCGCAGCAGCACCACGCGCGCGTGCAGCGCGGGCGCCTCCTCGACCCGGTCGCGGAAGAAGTCGTCGGGGTCGGCGCTGGCGGCGAGCGGTCCGGCGAGCAGGGCGCTGTGCGCGGCGAGCGCCTCGGGCAGCTCGGCGACGAGGGCGGGGCGGCCGGCGAGTTCGGCGAGCGCGGCGGCGAAGCGGCGGCCCGCGGCCCCGGCCGAGGTGCCCTCGGTCCAGATCACCGGGAGGGCGTCGGAGAGTTCGGCGGCGAGGGTCTTCGCGGGGTTGCTGTAGGCGACGATCGCGGGCCCGCATCGCTCGGCGACGTGGTCGAGACGGTCGGCGACCTTCTCCAGCGCCTCGGGCGGGGCGGCGAGCAGCCCGACCCGGTCGAGCAGCGCCAGCAGCGGGGTGAGCAGCGCCCACAGGACGCCCGGGGAGGACGCGGCGAGCGGCTCCTCCTGGTCGTAGGGGGCGGTGGCCATCGGCAGGAACAGGCCGTGGGCGCCGTCCACCGCCTCGCCGAGCGGGGTGCGGGACGGGGCCACGGCGACGACCGTGAGGCCGCGCCGGTAGGCCTGTTCGGCGAGCAGGGACAGGCTGGGCTCGGTGCCGTCCGGGGTGGCGATCAGCAGCAGGTCGACGGATCCGGCCCAGCCGGGCAGTTCCCAGCGCAGGGCGCCCGCGGCGGGGGCGACGCCGGTGGGGGCGAGCCGGATGACGGGGCTGCCGGCGCCGGCGAGCGTCCCGAGCAGGTCGGCGGCCTGGGTGGCGGCGGCGCCCGGTCCGGCGATCAGCACGGCACGGGGGCGGCCGTCGGGCTTCAGATCGGCGACGCCCGCCTCGGCGGCCTGCCGGGCGGCGGTGCGGACGCGCGCACCGGCCTCGGCGGCGCCGCGCAGCAGGCCTCGGCGGTCGGCCTCCGACAGCGCGTCGGGGTTGTCGAGCAGCGATTCGTCGAGCATGGGCGGCAGCCTCCGCGATCGCGCCGGGTCTTCGGTTACGTCGCCTGCGCGGACGGATGACGTCCGCGCGGGCGGGGTCGGTGCGTGAGGTCCTCCCGGACGGGGTGTGCCGGGAGGGGGCGTTCGTGCCGGGCGGGCCGGGCCCGGCGGCCGGTGCCGGACGGACCCGTGTCCCGGACGCCGGCCGCGGCCTGCGGGCACGGCAGCGTCCTGCACGGACGAGGCCCAGTCTCCCGCACCGGCGGGGGTTCTTCCGGCGGACCGCACTCCTGCGGGACGGGCCGGAGCACGTCCGCGGGGGTCCTGGTCCCGCGGCGCGGGCCGGAGCCCTTCCCGACGGGCCGTAGAACCCCGGTCCGAGCAACCGTCCCTCCGGCGGAGCGGACTGGCACGGCACGGACCGGGCCTGCACGGACCGGACTTGCACGGACTTGGCCTGCACGGACCGGACCTTCAAGCACCGGCCCTTCAAGCACCGATCCAGCACGCAGCGGACCGGCACGCACGGGACCGGCACGCACCGGACCGGCGCGGACCGGGGCCCCCGGCGCGCGGCCCATGCCGTCACGCCGGGCGGCGGGCCTCGTCGACGAGCAGGACGGGGATGCCGTCGCGGACGGGATACGCGAGGCCGCAGTCCTGGCCGGTGCAGATCAGCTCGGCCTCCTGCTCCTTGAGGGGAGCGTGGCAGGCCGGGCAGGCGAGGATCTCCAGGAGGCCGGCTTCGAGCGGCATGGGATGTCCCTTCGGGCGGATGCGGGTGTGCAGTGATGTGCCTGGTCAGCGTACCGCCGCGGGAGGCGGGACGCGGGGGTCCGGACGGTGGCGGGCGAGCGCCCCTCGGTCACGCCCGGATGATCGCGAGCGCCTCGTCGCGCACCCGCTCCATCGTCTCCGTGTCGCGGGCCTCCGCGTTGAGGCGGAGCAGCGGTTCGGTGTTGGAGGCGCGGACGTTGAACCACCAGTCGGCCGAGGTGACGGTGAGTCCGTCGAGCTCGTCGAGGGTGACGCCCTCGCGCCCCTCGTAGGCGGCGCGGATCGCGGCGACGCGGCCCGCCTGGTCGGCGACGGTGGAGTTGATCTCGCCGGAGCCGGCGTAGCGGTCGTACTGGGCGACGAGACCCGACAGCGGCCCGTCCTGGCCGCCGAGCGCGGCGAGGACGTGCAGGGCGGCGAGCATGCCCGTGTCGGCGTTCCAGAAGTCCTTGAAGTAGTAGTGCGCGGAGTGCTCGCCGCCGAAGATGGCGCCGCTGCGGGCCATCTCGGCCTTGATGAAGGAGTGGCCGACGCGGGTGCGCACCGGGGTGCCGCCGTGTTCGCGCACCACCTCGGGGACGGACCAGGAGGTGATCAGGTTGTGGATGACGGTGCCCGTGCCGCCGTTCCTGGCCAGCTCGCGCGCGGCGACCAGGGCGGTGACGGCGGACGGCGAGACGGGGTCGCCGTTCTCGTCGACGACGAAGCAGCGGTCGGCGTCGCCGTCGAAGGCGATGCCGAGGTCGGCGCCCTCCTGCGGGACCCGCTTCTGGAGGTCCACGAGGTTGGCCGGGTCGAGCGGGTTGGCCTCGTGGTTGGGGAAGGTGCCGTCCAGCTCGAAGTACATCGGTACGAGGGTCAGCGGCAGGCCGGCGAAGACGGTGGGGACGGTGTGGCCGCCCATGCCGTTGCCCGCGTCGACGACGACCTTCAGCGGGCGGACGGAGGTCAGGTCGACGAGGGAGCGCAGGTGCCCGGCGTACTCCTCCAACGTCTCGCGCCGGGTGCGGGTTCCCGGGGTGGCGGCCGGCTCCGGGGCGCCCGATTCCAGCCAGGACTCGACCAGTTCGCGGATCTCGTCGAGGCCGGTGTCCTGGCCGACCGGGGCGGCGCCCGCGCGGCACATCTTGATGCCGTTGTACTGCGCCGGGTTGTGCGAGGCCGTGAACATCGCGCCGGGCAGGCCGAGCGCGCCGGAGGCGTAGTAGAGCTGGTCCGTCGAGCACAGGCCGATCTCGGTGACGTCGACGCCGCGGGCCTGGGCGCCGCGCGCGAAGGCGCCGGACAGGCCGGGCGAGGAGGGCCGCATGTCGTGCCCGACGACGATCGCGGAGGCGCCGGTGACCTGGGCGAAGGCCGCGCCGAACAGCTCGGCGAGCGGTTCGTCCCACTGGTCCGGGACCACCCCGCGCACGTCGTACGCCTTCACGATCTGCGACAGATCAGCAGCCACGGCTGGCCCTCCTGGAGTTCTCTGGGTCGCCCCAAAACTACCGGTGCCACCGGAGTGCGCGGGCCAAGGGCCGCCGGCTCAGTTGTCCGGCGAGCGCAGCACCCGGAGGTGGCCTCGGCGGGCGACCTCGCGCGGGTCCGCGGTGCGGCCGCCGCCGGCCTCCGCCGCCCGCTCCTGCGGACGCGCCGCCTCGCGCACGGCGTTGGCCAGCGCTTCGAGGTCGTCGCCGCTGGGGCGGGCCGGGGCGGAGCCGTCGAGAAGGCGGACGACCTCCCAGCCGCGCGGGGCGGTGAGCCGCTCGGAGTGCTCGGCGCACAGGTCGTAGCAGTGGGGTTCTGCGTAGGTGGCGAGCGGGCCGAGGACCGCGGTCGAGTCGGCGTAGACGTACGTCAGCGTCGCGACGGCGGGTCGGCCGCAAGCGGTGCGCGAACAGCGACGTACAGGGCTCACGACGTTGGACGGTACCGCACTCTTGAGCGGGCCGCGACGACTCTCCCTCAGGTCACTCCACCGTGTCGGCGTACGGGACGCCCCTCCGGCCACTTCGGAACCGCCCCGCTGACCTGCGCGGACCGCTGTCGCGGGGTGGTGGGCGACCCTGTGGACGGTCACGGTTCGGTACAAACGGCGTCAATTGCCTTGAGTTCGGCGGTCCGGGAGGGATACGGAAACGAGCCCGACCTTGGCCGGAACGGTCAACTCCCGACATGCCGCGCGGAAGGCACCGCCGGCCGGCCGGACCCGTCGCAGGCGGCGCGTGGGGTCCCCGCACGAGCCCTCGCTGGGATTACGCTTCACCAGTGATGGACAACCCCGTACCGCCCCGTGCTCACGGCCCCGGGCCCCGTCGCCGTGATCGCCACGGGCGGGGCATGCGGGGGCCGGTCGCGCCCCCGCAGGTACCGCTTGCGGCGAGCCGCGCCGAGGCGTTCGCGGATCTGGTGCAGGACTCCGTGGAACGTCTGGAGCGGCGCTGGCCGCAGCTCGCGGACATCGATTTCCTGGTCCTGGAGGTGCCGCAGTTCGGCGCCGAGGAGCGCTGGAACGACGAGGCGGTGCCGCTGGGCGGCACGTTCGCCGCGCGCGAGGGGCACCGGGCGCGGGTGGTGGTCTACCGGCGGCCGGTGGAGATCCGCACCAAGGGACGCGACGAACGGGCCGCGCTGGTCCACGAGGTCGTCGTCGAACAGGTCGCCGACCTGCTGGGACTCACCCCCGAGACGGTCGACCCGCGCTACGGCGAGGACTGACGGCCGGCCGACGCCCGCACGGGGCAGGGGCGGGGGCGGGGCACCCGAGGCGCCCCGCCGCTCACTTCTGAAGCACCGACAGATCCTGGTCCGCCTGCGGCACCGCCACCGTGCCGCGGTCGTCCGGGAGGGTCTGCACGGTGAAGCCGGGCACGCCGTCCTCGGTCGCCGAGAGCGTCCGGGCGCCGTACACGGGACCGCCCGAGACCGTCTCGACCGTCAGGGCGTACGTCCCCTTCACGCCGCTCGGGACGGGCGCCTCGACGTCCTGGGTGGTGCCGGCCTTGATCGTGTACGTCTTCGAGACGGCCTTGCCGCCCTCGCTGCCCGCGGACGCCGTCACCTTGACGGTCGCGGTGGCCGTGGGCGCGGTCAGGGACAGCGTGCTGCCCTTGGCGCTGTTGTCGGCGGACGTCGCGCGCGTGCCGACCGGGGCCGTCGCCGGGATGAACGCCGACTCCTGCTTGCCCTCCTTGCCGCGCACCACGCGCAGGGCGGCGACCACCGGCACCGAGCTGTCGCTGGGCGTGAGGATCAGGGAGCCGGCCTCGCCGCGCGTGACGTCGCCCAGGTCGACCGCGGTGGTGTCCCCCGACTTCACGTGCAGCGTCTCGTGTCCGGCCGGGGTGATCTTCCCGTCGGGCGAGGCGAGCTTGACGGTGAGGTCGGCGTCGGCGTCGCCCGGCGTGAAGACGATCAGGCGCACCGAGGTGGCGTCCTTGGGGATGCCGGGCAGGACGAGGCTGCCGGCCGGGTCGGTCGAGGCGGACAGCCAGTCGCCGCCGGTCTTGTCGTCCAGCGCCTGCACGGCGGCGGCGACCCGGCCGCTGCGGACGGTGACGTGCACGGTCAGGTCGGTCTGCCGCCCGTCGGTGAGCGTGGACAGCAGGACCGGCTTCGTGGAGTGCGGGGCCACCGTGATGCCCTCGCCCAGCGTGGACTTGAGGGCGCCGTCCTTGCCGTAGAGCTCGATGTCGACGACCGCGGCGGAGTCGTCCGGGTTGGTGAGGTGCACGTAGTCGGTGCGGTCCGCGGACGTGCTGGCGCCGGGGAACCAGAACTCGGTGTCGGCGCTGGAGCAGGTGACGCCCTGGAGGCCGCGGCCGGTGCCCGCGGCGACCTCGGTGGTCTCCTGCACGGTCCAGCCGGGCGCGAACTTGCCGTCTGCGGTGCCGATCAGGGCGGGCGAGTCGCCACCGCTGGCGTCGCCGGTGGCCGGCGTGCCGGGCTCCTTGGGGGTCACCACGGCCTTCGCGGTCTTCGACTTGCCGCTCTTGCCGCTCTTGCTGCTCGACGCGCTCGGCGTGGCCGTGTCGGCCGACCCGTCGTCCGACTGGACGTCGGCGGCCTGGAGCTGGGCCTTGCCACTGGAGTCGGTGCCCTCGGTGACGGGCGTGAACGACGTGTACGACGTCTCGGCGATGTCGGAGATGCTGGGCGAGGGGCACAGCAGGCTCGTGCGCTCGACGGGCAGTTGCGCGGCCGCCTTCGCGGTGGCGGCGCCCGACGCGTCCGGGCTGTCGACGGCCGCGAACCCGGTGACGGCGGCGAGCGCGGCGACTCCGGCGATCAGGGACAGGGTGGTGCGGTTCACTGCTGGCTCCCGTCGGGGCGCTCATTGCCGTGGGGGTGGGGCCGCGTCGGGTCGTAGGTCCCGTCGTAGCCCTGCGGGTCGTAGCCCTGGCCGTCGTAGTCCTGCTGGTCGTAGCCCTGCTGGTAGGCCTGGTCGTAGCCCTGCTGGTCGTACCCGCCCGCCTGCTGGGGGGCGCCGTAGCCGTAGGGGTCGTACTGGCCGCCGCCCTGGTACGGGTCCGCCGGGTAGCCCTGGCCGTAGCCGTCGGCCGCCGGGTACTGCTGCTGCTGGGCGGCGTCCGGGTACTGCTGCTGCTCGCCGTAGCCGTACTCGGCGGTCGCGTAGCTCGCCTGGTCCCAGTCCGCGTAGGACTGCTGGTGCGGTACGGCGGCGGGTGCGTCCGGGGCGGCGTCGCCGTCGCCCTGTCCGGCGGGGGAGAACGCGTCGAACTCCCCGGGCTCCTCGGACCCGTCGTGCTGCTCGGGCCGGCCCTGGCGCACGTACTCGTCGTACTCGTCGAAGGCGTCGGTCGCGGCGCCCTCGCCGCTCTCGTCGTACTCGCCGGCCGCGGCCTCCGCCTCGGCCTCCGCCTGGGCGCGCAGCCGGCGGGCGCGGCGGCCCTCGCCCTCCACGGGCTCGGCGGGCACGTACTCCTCCTCGGGCAGGTCGTCGTCGACCTCGCGGCGGCGGCCCGGCAGGGCCAGCACCACCAGGACGGCGGCGAGCGCGCCCTGCGCCCAGTGCCACGCGGTGTGGGTGATCGGGGCGTCGTAGGTCACGTCGAGCCTGCCGCCCGCGGCGGGCAGCTCGAAGCCCTGGGCCCAGCCGTCGACGGTGGTGCGGGTGAGCGGCTTGCCGTCCAGGGTCGCCGTCCAGCCCTCGGCGGCGCTGTCGGCGAGGCGCAGCACGCGCCCGTCGGAGCCGGTCGGGATGGTGGTGTGGATCTCCACGGGCCCGGCGGCGACGGACTGCGCGGCACCCGAGCCGGAGGCGGGGACGATGGTGGCGCGGGAGACCTGCTGGTCCACGCGCCACAGGGCGCTGCCGTCCTGCTGGCTGAGCCGGGACAGGCCGGGGGTGGCGTCCAGGACGCGGCTGACCTCGCGGGGCGCGCCCTTGTGGACGAGGACGTAGCGCACGGCGAAGCCGCCGAGTTCGTCGGCCTGGTCGGCGCCGGAGCCGGCGACGAGGTTGGCGACGACCTTGTCGAGCCTGCTGTTCTCGCCCTCCTCGGCGGTCAGTTCGGCGTCGCCCATGCGCGCGCCGGAGCCGCGGACGAGGGTGTAGCGCACGTGCGCGGCGGAGTCGCTGTCGAGGATCAGGGTGCGGGCCCGGTCGGCGGTGTCGCTCTCCTCGGCGACGAAGGCGGGCACCTGGGACGGGTCCTGGCGCTCCACCGGGCCGTCGGCGCCGCGGATCATCCAGCCGGCGGCGAGGAGCAGCGGGCCCGCCAGGGACGCGAAGGCGACGAGGGCGGCGACCGGCTGACGCCAGCCGAAGCTCTGTTCGGCGACGCGCGAGCGGGCGCCGTCGGCGCCGACCGTGGCGGCGGTGAGCAGGGCGATGCCGTAGCCGAGGGTGGCCGGTCCGGCCCAGGTGGAGTCGTTGGCCAGGACCGCGAAGACGAGTGCGACCAGGGCTGCCGCCCACGCGGCGCGGATCGTCGTCTGGCGCTCGGAGCGCAGCAGCGCGGCCAGGGCGGCGAGCACGATGCCGATGAGCATCAGGCCGTTGAGCGTGCCGGGCCCGCCGGGGCTCGCGCCGAGCAGGTCGAGCGCGGAGGCGGCCGAGGCGCCGTAGGCGAGCCCGTCCTCCTTGAAGAAGCCGGTCGGCAGCAGGGTGAGCGACCAGGGCGCGAGGACCAGCAGCGGGGTGCCCAGCTGGACCAGCAGGCGCAGGCCGTAGGCGACGATCTCGCCGCGCCGGACCACGAGGACGGCGAGGCCGAGGACCAGCGCCAGCGGCCACACGATGGGCGTGAAGGCAGTGGTGATCGTCAGCAGCAGGGCGTAGGCCCAGGTGGCGCGCCAGCTGCCGCGGGCGCCGGAGGCGTTGGCCAGGCCGCCGGCGGCGACCCCCGCGCGCACGATGAGCGGCAGCAGGACGGCGAGGACCGCCGTGCCGAGCCGGCCGCCGGCGAGGGCGCCGGTCACGGCGGGCAGGAAGGCGTAGGCGACGGCCGCCCACGCGCGCAGCAGCCGGGACTCGACGAGCGGGCGGGAGGCGAAGTAGGCGGTGAAGCCGGCCAGCGGCACCGAGCCGACCAGCAGCACGGTGACGGCGAGCCCGGTCGAGCCCAGCAGCGCGGACGACAGCATCGCCACGATGGCGAGGTAGGGCGGCGCCGAGGGGGTGCCGCCGGTGCCCACCGTGTGCCACGCGTCGAGGTAGCGCGACCACAGTTCGGAGGAGGAACCGGGGGCGGGCAGCAGGGCGCCGCCGGCCAGCGCGCCGCCGCCGAGGAGCTGCCGGCAGGCGGCGAGCGAGACGAGCAGCAGCACCAGGAACAGCACCGGCCCCGGCTTGCGGGCGATGCGCTTGAGGCGGGCGAACTGCTCGATCTCCATGAAGTCGGCGTCGTCGCCGCCGGGGCCCGACTCGACCGCGCCGCCGTGCCGTCCGGCCGCGCCGATCTCGGGGTCGGAGCTGCTGAGGAAGTTGCCCGCGGCCTGTTCGACGGTGGCCCGGACGGTCGCGCCGGGCGGCGGGAACAGCGGCCGCATCTCGGTCTTGTCGATCTGCGGGCGGCCCCGCCTGCGCCGCGCGGCGATGATCCGCTCGGGCCGCAGCAGGGTGGAGAGGAGGCCGCGGATCTCGTCGACGGCCTGTCCGGGGACCTTGCCGACGAGGTTGGCGAGGGTGCGCACCACGGTGCCGAGGACGAGGCGCAGCAGCACCCACGGCAGGACGGCGGTGCGGGAGTTGGCGAGCAGCGTGTAGGCGGCGCCGGCCTTGTCGACCTTGTGCGGGGAGGCGACGCTGCGGCCGACGCAGTCGACGGTGCGGCGCTCGCGGGAGGCGGCCTCAGCGTGCCGTACGACCGCCTCGGGGGCGATGAGGACGCGGAAGCCGGCGCTGGTGGCGCGCCAGCACAGGTCGACGTCGTCGCGCATGAGGGGCAGCCTGCGGTCGAAGCCGCCGAGCTCCTCGAAGACGTCGCGGCGGATCAGCATGCCCGCGCTGGACACGGACAGCACGGCCCGCACGTGGTCGTGCTGTCCCTGGTCCTGTTCGCGGCGGTCCAGGCCGGTCCAGCGGCGGCCGGAGTGGGCGATGGTGACGCCGACCTCGAGGAGCTGGCGGCGGTCGTACCAGCCACGCAGCTTGGGTCCCACGACGGCGACGTCGTCGCGGCCGAGGTCCATCTCGGTCTCGACGACGCGCAGCAGCTGGGCCAGCGCGTCCGGTTCGGGGGCGCAGTCGTCGTGGAGCAGCCACAGCCACTGGACGGGCTCGCCGTGCGGGAGTTCCGGCATGTCGTAGGCGTCGTCGCGCCAGCTGCGGGTGGCGGGGTCCCAGCCGCTGGGACGCCTCAGGTACGGCAGGTCGTCCGGGGTGAGGACGGGGGCCGTGCGGACGGCCTCCTCGACGGCCTGGCCGAAGCCGGTACGGCGGGCGAGGTGCACCACCTGGTCGGCACCGAGCGCGTCGGTGACCAGCTGGGCCGAGGCGTCCGCGCTGCCGGTGTCGGCCGCGACGGCGAACTGGACGGGCCGCTCCTGGCCGAGCAGCCCGGCGAGCGCGTCGGGCAGCCAGCGGGCGCCGTCATGGGAGACGAGCACCGCGGTGACCACGTGGCGCGGGAACTCAGGTGTGGCGGCCGCGTCTTGGGCTGCCGTATGGCTGTGCACGGACATCGAGGTACGGGCCCCGGTTCGATGGACTGCGGTGGACGCCTGTGCCCGTGGGGGGCAGCGGGGCGTCTCGGACGAGCGCCCACACTATCGGCTGGGCAGCACAGCGGCCCGCCGCCTGTGGACAACCCACGGGCGACGGGCCGTTCGCGCTGGAAATGCCGGGAATTGCAGGGACATCGCGGGCGGCCGGACCGGGTGGTCACCGGGGGCCGCCGGACCGGGTGGTCACCGGCCGCCGGACCGGTCGCGGGGGTACGCGCGCGTGGTCGAGGGACGCGCGTGCCCGCGGGAGCGGCAAGGGTGTCAGACCGCGGCCTTCTTCAGGCGGCGGCGCTCGCGCTCGGACAGACCGCCCCAGATGCCGAAGCGCTCGTCGTGGGCGAGGGCGTACTCGAGGCACTCGGAGCGGACCTCACAGGCGAGGCAGACCTTCTTGGCCTCGCGCGTGGAACCGCCCTTTTCGGGGAAGAAGGACTCGGGGTCGGTCTGGGCGCACAGCGCGCGCTCCTGCCAGCCGAGCTCCTCGTCCGCGTCGTCGACCAGCAGTTGCTGCACCAGCTCGGTCATGTGCGCCCCTCGTCTGTCTTTCGCGTCCCCGTGATCCAGCCGTTATCGATTCCGGCTGAACGACACGAGTGAAATTACAAGTGTGCTGCTCCGGGCGAGTCAAGCCGAGATCTGCTATTGGGTCCCTTATTCACTCTGCGGAACCAAGGCCATGCGGAAAGTGTTCAAATCGCCATAAACCTTGACATGCAGACGGGACCCCGAGGGGCCGCCACCCCCGCCCGAAGCCTTGTACGGAGAAGGACGCCCATCAGTTCGATCTCGTTCCGATCGAGTGCCACGCGCGCGCCGGGGCAAACCGGATCACGTTCGGATCACGAGATGCCAACGGGGCTTGCGCGCCCGGTTGTGCGCCATGTGTCCGGCCCGGCGAGAGAACAAACCTTTCGCCTCCGAGGTGAACCGGATGAGGTGAAACATGTCCCACATAACGGGCGTCGAGTTGACACGTCACGTGTGAGCCGCTGTCCTTGTGGGCATGCTCGCGAACTTGGCACTCACCTCGACCCGCACCGCCGGGTCCCACGGTGCTGCCCGGGCTCGCTGTTGCTGTTGCTGTCCCAGCTGTTGAGCCCAACGCGCTCCGGCTGCCGCCGGGTCCATCACGACCCGGCCGCCGTTCATCTCTGATCCGCACCCTCATCAGGGCACCCTCTCGCCCGTGACCCGGGCGAACGGCACGTGACACCCAGCCCCCACTCTTCCGCCGAGGAACACCGCACCCCATGAACAGCGACAGCGACCTCCAGATCGCCGGCGACATCCTCGAGGTCCCGCACCTGCTCCAGGCGCCGCGCGAGCACCCGGCCACCGTCGCCGAGTTCGCCGGCCTCGCCCGCACCATCGCCGCCGACCGCTCCCGCTGGGAGCACCTCGTGCGCTACGACGCCACCACGCGCTGGTACCACCGGCTGCTGACCGGGCCCGGCTACGAGGTGTGGCTGCTGTCGTGGGTGCCCGGCCAGGGCAGCGGGCTGCACGACCACGGCGGCTCCTCCGGTGTGCTGACCGTGCTGGAGGGCACGCTGACCGAGCGCACCGAGCGGGCCACGCGCGCGCTGGGTACGGGCGCGCAGCGGGTCTTCGCGCCGGGGTACGCGCACGAGGTGGTCAACGACGCGCTGGAGCCCGCGGTGAGCCTGCACGTCTACCACCCGGGTCTGACGGAGATGCCGATGCACGGCGCCCGGACCGGACCCGCCGCGCGCACCGAGCACTCCGCGCACGCGGCGCGCTGCGCGGCCCCGGCGGCGCACGGTCCGGCCGCCCGGGTGACCGCCTGACCCGTTGTCGTACCCGCCTGCCAGACTTGTCCCCATGCGGATTGTGGTTCTGGCAGGCGGCATCGGCGGTGCCCGGTTCCTGCGCGGTCTGAAGCGGGCCGTGCCCGACGCGGACGTGACGGTCATCGGCAACACCGGCGACGACATCCATCTCTTCGGGCTGAAGGTCTGCCCGGACCTCGACACGGTGATGTACACGCTCGGCGGCGGCATCAACGAGGAGCAGGGCTGGGGGCGGGCGGACGAGACCTTCCATCTCAAGGAGGAACTCGCGGCGTACGGCGTCGGACCCGAGTGGTTCGGGCTCGGCGACCGGGACTTCGCGACGCACATCGTGCGGACGCAGATGATCGGCGCGGGCTTCCCGCTCAGCGCGGTCACCGAGGCGCTGTGCGACCGGTGGCGGCCGGGCGTGCGGCTGATCCCGATGACCGACGACCGGGTCGAGACCCATGTGGCCGTCGAGGTGGACGGCGAGCGCAAGGCGGTCCACTTCCAGGAGTACTGGGTCAAGCTGCGGGCGTCGGTGCCGGCCGAGGCGGTCGTGCCGGTCGGGGCCGAGCAGTCGAAGCCCGCGCCCGGCGTGCTGGAGGCGATCGCCGAGGCCGACGTGGTGCTGTTCCCGCCGTCGAACCCGGTCGTGTCCATCGGCACGATCCTGGCCGTGCCCGGCATCCGGGAGGCCATCGCCGACGCGGGGGTGCCGGTCGTCGGCCTCTCCCCCATCGTCGGGGACGCGCCGGTGCGCGGCATGGCCGACAAGGTGCTCGCGGCCGTCGGCGTGGAGTCCACCGCCACGGCGGTCGCCGAGCACTACGGCTCGGGCCTGCTCGACGGCTGGCTGGTCGACACGGTGGACGCGGCGGCGGTGGAGCGTGTGGAGGCGGCGGGCATCCGCTGCCGCGCCGTACCGCTGATGATGACCGACGTCGAGGCGGCCGCGCAGATGGCCCGCGAGGCGCTGTCCCTGGCCGAGGAGGTGCGGGGCGCGTGAGCGACGCACGGGCCGCGGACGGGGCGCCGGTGCCTCCCGCGGAGGGGACGACCGTGGCTCCCTCGGGCGCCGCGCGCGGGCAGGCCTCGGCTCCCGCGGGCGAGGCGGCCCGGAGCTCGGCCGCCGAGGCGGCCCTGGACTCCGTCGGCGAGGCGGCCCGGCACTCCGTCGGCGAGGCCCTGGACTCCGTCGGTGAGGCGGCCGGGCCCGGTTACCGGGTGTGGGCCGTCGCCGGGCTGCCCGAGGTGCGGGAGGGCGACGACATCGGGAAGCTGATCGCCGCCGCCGCGCCCGAACTGACCGACGGCGACGTGCTGCTCGTCACGTCGAAGATCGTGTCCAAGGCCGAGGGCCGGATCGTCGAGGCGGCCGACCGCGAGGCCGCGATCGACGCCGAGACGGTCCGGGTCGTGGCCCGCCGCGGCCCGCTGCGGATCGTGGAGAACCGGCAGGGCCTGGTCATGGCCGCCGCGGGCGTCGACGCCTCCAACACCCCCGCCGGGACCGTGCTGCTGCTGCCCGAGGACCCCGACGCCTCCGCCCGCGCGATCCGCGCCGGGCTGCGGGACGCGCTCGGTGTCGACGTCGGCGTGGTCGTCACCGACACCTTCGGGCGGCCCTGGCGCACCGGGCTCACGGACGTGGCGATCGGCGCCGCCGGGGTGCACGTCCTGGACGATCTGCGCGGCGGCACGGACGCGCACGGCAACCCGCTCAGCGCCACCGTCGTCGCCACCGCGGACGAGCTGGCCGCCGCGGGCGACCTCGTCAAGGGCAAGGCCGCCGGGCTGCCGGTCGCCGTGGTGCGCGGGCTCGCCCACCTGGTCGCCGCCGACGACGCGGAGGGCGCGCGGGCCATGGTGCGCGGCGCCCGCGACGACATGTTCCGGCTCGGCACGTCGGAGGCGGTCCGGGAGGCGGTCACCCAGCGGCGCACGATCCGCTCGTTCACGGACGAGCCCGTCGACCCCGGCGCCGTACGGCGCGCGGTGGCCGCGGCGGTCACCGCGCCGGCCCCGCACCACACGACGCCCTGGCGGTTCGTGCTGCTGGAGACCCCCGGGGCGCGCACCCGGCTGCTCGACGCGATGCGGGAGGCGTGGATCGCCGACCTCAGGCGCGACGGCAAGAGCGAGGAGTCCGTCGCCAAGCGGGTCCGCCGCGGCGACGTGCTGCGCAACGCGCCCTACCTGGTGGTCCCCTGCCTGGTCATGGACGGCTCGCACACCTACGGCGACCCGCGGCGCGACGCCGCCGAGCGGGAGATGTTCGTCGTCGCCACGGGCGCGGGCGTGCAGAACCTCCTCGTGGCGCTGGCCGGGGAGCGGCTGGGCTCGGCATGGGTGTCGTCGACGATGTTCTGCCGCGAGGTCGTGCGCGAGGTCCTGGGCCTGCCGCCGACCTGGGACCCGATGGGCGCGGTGGCCGTCGGCCACCCGGCGGAGGAACCGCGGGTCCGGCCGGAGCGGGACGCGGGGGCGTTCATCGAGGTGCGGTGAGTCACGGCGGTCGGGCGGTGCGAGCGCCTAGGCTCTGGAGACGGCCTCGGGTTCGTCCGACGGCCCCACCCCCTCCCATCCGCCGACCACCACCCCGGGACTTCACTCGTGGCAGGACGTTTCGCTCCTCGGCCCACACGGACCACCGTGCGCGGCGGGCAGGTCGCGGTGCCCGCGGGCGTGCCCCGGCCCGCCGGGGCGGCGAGCGCCCCTGACCGGGTGCGCGGCTGGACACCGCAGGGCCCGCTGGATCTCGGCCTGGTGCTGGGTCCGCTGCGGCGCGGCCCGGCCGACCCGACGTTCCGTGCGCTGCCCGACGGCTCCGTGTGGCGGTCCTGCCGTACGCCCGCCGGACCCGGGACGCTGCGGGTCACAGCCGCCGGCGGCGAGGTGCGGGGCGAGGCGTGGGGGCCCGGCGCCGAGTGGCTGCTGGAGGGGCTGCCCGACCTGCTGGGCGCGGCCGACGACCCGTCCGTCTTCGCGCCGCGGCACAAGCTGGTGGCGCTGGCCCGGCACCGGCGGCCGGGGCTGCGGCTGACCCGCACCGGGCTGGTGCTGGAGTCGCTGATCCCCTCGGTCCTGGAGCAGAAGGTCACCACGGACGAGGCGTACCGGGCCTGGCGGCTGCTGGTGCGGAAGTTCGGGGAACCGGCGCCGGGTCCCGCGGCGGGCGGGCGGCTGTGGGTGATGCCGGCGCCGCGCACCTGGGCGCTGATCCCGTCCTGGGAGTGGCATCGCGCGGGCGTCGACAACAAGCGGGCGTCGACGATCCTGCGGGCCGTGCGGGTCGCCGCGCGGCTGGAGGAGGCGGTGGGCATGGCGCCGGAGGCCGCTCAGGCGCGGCTGGAGCTGGTGCCGGGGGTCGGGCCGTGGACCTCGGCCGAGACCGTGCAGCGCAGCCACGGGGCGCCGGACGCGGTGACCGTGGGCGATCTGCATCTGCCCGGGATCGTCGGCTGGGCGCTCGCCGGGGACCGGGACGCGGACGACGCGGCGATGCTGGAGCTGCTGGAGCCGTACGCGGGACAGCGGCACCGGGCCGCCCGGCTGATCCTGCTCAGCGGCCGCACCCCGGCCCGCCGGGCCCCGAAGATGCCCCGGGTGGACATCGGCCGCCTGTGAGAGGCCTGCCGTGGAGCAGACCTCCCACCTGAAGCAGAACCGGACGCGGAAGCAGAGCCGGCAGCGGAACCGGACGCAGAACCGGCAGGGGAACCGGAAGCAGAAGCAGAGCCGGAAACGGAACCCCCTACTGGTCCGAGGAGAACCGCACCGCCCCCGCCGGGATGCGCGCGTCGCACCAGACGCGTACGCCCTCGCGGAGTTCGTTGTCCGCGCCGACCACCGCGCCGTCGCCGATCACCGTGCCGGTGAGGACCGAGCGTTCGCCCACCCGGGCGCGGCTGCCGATGAGGGAGTCGGTGATGACCGCGCCGGGCTCGATGACCGCGCCGGGCAGGATCGTGCTGCCGCAGACCCGCGCGCCCTCGGCGACGAACGCGCCCTCGCCGACCACCGTGCCGCCGGTGAGCTTCGCGTCGGGCGCGACCCTCGCCGTGGGCAGGATCAGACGGTCCCCGCAGCGGCCGGGGACGGCCGGGGACGGGGCGCGGCCGAGGACGAGGTCGGCGGAGCCGCGGACGAAGGCGGCGGGGGTGCCGAGGTCGAGCCAGTAGGTCGAGTCGACCATGCCCTGCAGATGGGCCCCGGCCGACAGCAGGTCGGGGAAGGTCTCGCGCTCCACGGAGACCGGGCGGCCCACCGGGATCGTGTCGATGACCGAACGGCGGAAGACGTACGCCCCCGCGTTGATCTGGTCGGTGACGATCTCCTCGGGGGTCTGCGGCTTCTCCAGGAAGGCGAGCACCCGGCCGGTGTCGTCGGTGGGCACCAGGCCGTAGGCGCGCGGGTCGGTCACCTTCGTCAGGTGCAGCGACACGTCGGCGCCGGTGGTCTCGTGGGTGGCCACCAGACGGCGGATGTCGAGCCCGGTGAGGATGTCGCCGTTGAAGATCAGGACCGGCTCGTCGGGACCCGAGTGCAGCCGGGAGGCGACGTTGCGGATCGCGCCGCCGGTACCGAGCGGCTCCTCCTCCGTGAGGTACTCGATGTGCAGGCCGAGCGCCGAGCCGTCGCCGAAGTACGGCTCGAAGACCTCGGCGAGATAGGAGGTGGCGAGGACGATGTGCTCGACCCCCGCGGCTCTCGCCCGCGCCAGCTGATGGGTGAGGAAGGGAACCCCGGCCGCCGGGACCATCGGCTTCGGGGTGTGCACCGTGAGCGGACGCAGTCGCGTGCCTTTGCCGCCGACCAGGAGGATCGCTTCTGTCACCTGTCGTCTCTGCTTCCTGCCGGGACCGGCCGAACTGTCTTTCGGCCGGCCAGTGTATGCAGACGGTTCGATGACGCCGTCGACGGCAGGGTGGTGTTCGGTTCGATGACCCGTATGGCGTGCACGGTTTCCCCCGGTTCCCCCCGCCGCCCCCCGACGGCCTCACCCGCCGCGCGTCCGCGCGCGATCCGGCTCAGCGGCGCCCTTGGTAGTGCGCGGCGGTGGACCGGGCCGTACCGAGCTTGCCGTAGAGCAGTCGTCCGGGGCACTCGGTCGCGAACCCGTCCCGATGGCCGGAGATCACGTTCAGTCGCACGTTCTTTCCTTTTCGGTAGAGATTGCCACCACCGGACTTCAGATATGTCTTTCCGCTCGGATTGCCCCCGTAGAGTCCGAGCTTCCATGCCGTGAGCTTGGCGACGGCCTCGACGGCCGCCGTGGACGGCTTGGACTTGGTGAACGTGCCGATGACGGCGATCCCCATGCTGTCGGTGTTGAAACCGAGCGTATGGGCGCCCAGTACCGGTTCGGCCACCCCTCCGGCCCGGCCCTCGTAGATGGTTCCGCACTTGTCGACGAGGAAGTTGTAGCCGATGTCGCGCCAGCCCATGCTCACCACGTGGTAGCGGTAGATACCGCGGATGACCGACGGGGCCTGCGCGCAGGTGTACTTGTTGCCGGTCACGGTGTGGTGCACGAAGGCGGCCTTGACCTGATGGGTGTAGACGAACCCCTTCTCGCGCAGCCCCTCGTCCGCGCCCCAGCCGCGGCGCGTGACGATGCGCGGCCGGGGGCCGATGTACGGCTTCGCGCGCTGCTGCTCCGTCAGCTCGTCGCCGCGCAGGTCGTACAGCTCCCGCTCGGTCTCCGTCCGGTCCAGCGCCGGGATCGCCTTGGCACCGAGGGGCGCGAGGTCGGCGTCGGCTTCCGCGGCGGTCGCCTCGGCGTCCACCACGCCGATACGGGTGTCCTCCTCCGCGTCCTCCTGTGTCGCGGAGTCGTCGGGCGGCGCGTCCTCCCCGCCCGGGTCGACGAGTTCGAGGCGCAGTCCGGCGGGCAGCGGGGCGGCGGGCCGGCCCGAGCCGCCGGGCCGCACCCGCACCTGCACGCCGTCCGAGTCGCCGGTCCACAGCGGGGCCGTCCCGCCGCGCCGCCGGCCGGAGGCGGCCTCGGCGGTGCCCGGGTCGGCGCCGTGGTCGGCGTTGTGGGTCTCGATGTCCTGCCATCCGGTCCACGCGCCCGTGCCGACGGAGCGGGTGCGGACCTGGACCCGGCCGTCCAGCGCCCTGCGGGGGTCGGCCCAGGCCACGCCGACCATCGAGAAGCGGTGCACCTTCCCGCGGTACAGGCCTTCTTCGGGTACGGCGCCCAGCACGCGGTCGCGGGAGGCGGGCGCGACGGGCTCCAGGGCGAGCGACTGGGTGCTGCCCGCGAGGGAACGGGTGCTGCCCGCGAGGGAACGGGACGCGGCCGCCCCGGCCGGTCCCGCGGCCGCGGCCCCGGCCGTTCTCGCGGCCGCCGTCGCGGCGCCGGTCGTGGTCGTGGTCGTCGCGGCGGCCGGCGCGGTCAGCGGGAGGGCGAGCGCGGCCGCGCAGGTGACTCCGATCGAGGAAGCAAGAAATCCACGCATACGGAAGATCTTGAACATAGTCATATATTTCTGTCCATCGCGGACCTGACGGGCCGTCGGCGGCGGCTGGGCCGAACCGGTGGCTCGCGCGCCCGTCGCGCGGCTGCCGCCCGGCGTACCCTTGCGCGGGTGAACGCGACCGACCGCACCCCTGCCGACCTGCTGCGTTCCGCGCTCGCCGCGGACCCCGGGCGCCCCCTGGTGACCTTCTACGACGACGCCACGGGCGAGCGCGTCGAACTGTCCGTGGCGACCTTCGCCAATTGGGTGGCCAAGACCGCCAACCTGCTGCAGGGCGACCTCGGCGCCGGGCCCGGCGACCGGGTCGCGCTGCTGCTGCCCGCGCACTGGCAGACGGCGGTGTGGCTGCTGGCGTGCGCGTCCGTGGGCACGGTCGTGGACGTGGGCGGCGACCCGGCGGCGGCCGACGTGGTGGTCAGCGGGCCCGACACGCTGGAGCGGGCACGGACCTGCTCCGGGGAGCGGGTGGCCCTGGCGCTGCGGCCGCTGGGCGGGCGGTTCCCGCAGCCGCCGGCCGGCTTCGCCGACTACGCGGTCGAGGTGCCGGGCCAGGGCGACCGCTTCGCGCCGTTCGTGCCGGTCGACCCGGAGGAGCCCGCGATCGTCGTGGCGGGCGCCGAGTACACGGCGGCGGAGGCCGTGGAGCGGGCCCGCGCCGACGCGCCCGGCCTCGGCCTCACCGGACCGGGGTCCCGGCTGCTGTCGGGGCTTTCGTACGACACCTGGGAGGGGCTGAGCGCCGGGCTCTACGCGCCGCTGGCGACCGGGGGCTCCGTGGTGCTGTGCCGGAATCTGGCGCGCCTGGGCGAGGACGCCCTCGCCCAGCGGATCGAGAGCGAGCGGGTCACCACCGCCCGCCACTGAGACCTACGCCACTTCCCGACACCCCAGCGCCCCCCGGCCCGCACTCCACCGCCCGGCGCGCGCCCCGCCCGGCGCCCCGCTCTCACCCCCCGCGCGGCGGATCGACACAGGGGCCTCACATTCCCCACGGGGGAATGGGAGGGATTGCCCCCTTGTAGGAAGGGCGAATTTCTCACCGGCGTCGCTCAGCGCCGAACTGGGCGGATAGTGTGAGCGATCCGGTGCACCCGGCCCAGAGGACCGACCTGGGGTCGCGCACTGTTTGTACGAGACCCGAGCGCCTTGACGGGGGGAAGGCGCCGCGTGGCCCCGACGGAGGATTCGGACAACCGTGGACGCGCAAGGCCGTGGGCGGGCGGACAACATCGACCCCGCAGACCAGTGGGTGCTCAATCCGAACACCGGTGAATACGAACTGCGACTGAGTCAATCCGCTCCGCAGTCGGCGGTGCCGGGACCCCGCAGATCCCCTTCACGTCAGGACCCGGGTGCGGGCCGGGCGGCCCGTGGCCGCTCCGCGGCGCCCGAGGCCGCCGGCCGCCGGGCGCCGGACCGGGAGGCACCCGACCGGGAGACGCCCGGCCGCGAGGTGCCGCCGCCGCGCCGGGGCCGGGGTGCGCCGCCGGAGACCCCGCCGGGACGGCGCGGCCGCCGGCCGGTGAAGCAGAAGTCGAAGGCGAAGAAGGTACTGCTGTGGACCGGCGGTTCCATGGCGTTCGTGCTCGTCGTGGCGTCGGCCGCGGGCTATCTGTACATCAAGCACCTCAACGACAACATCACCGCCATCTCCGACGACGGCGCGAGCACCGGTGGCTTCCAGAAGGACCGGGCCATCAACATCCTGCTGATCGGCACCGACAAGCGCACCGGCAAGGGCAACACGGGCTACGGCGACGCGGGCAGCGTCGGCCACGCCGACACCAACATCCTGCTGCACGTCTCCAAGGACCGCTCCAACGCGACCGCGCTCAGCATCCCGCGCGACCTCATCGTGGACGTGCCGGACTGCCCGACGAAGCAGGCCGACGGCAGCACGAAGGTCATCCCCGGCACCTCGGACGTCCGCTTCAACACCAGCCTCGGGCAGGACGGCCGCACGCCGAGCTGCACCGTACGCACGGTGACGGAGCTGACCGGCGTGAAGCCCGACGACTTCATGGTGGCCGACTTCAACGCCGTCAAGTCGCTGACCACCGCGGTCGGCGGGGTGGACGTGTGTCTCGCCAAGGACATCAACGACCCTGATTCACACCTGAATCTGAAGAAGGGCACGCAGCACATCGCGGGCGAGACGGCGCTCGCGTTCGTCCGCACCCGGCACGCCGTCGGCTTCGGCGGCGACCTGAGCCGGATCACGCTGCAACAGCAGTTCCTCAGCGCCCTGATGCGCAAGCTGAAGTCCAACTCCACGCTGACCAGCCCGACGAAGATGGTGAAGGTCGCCGAGGCGGCCACCAAGGCCCTCACGGTGGACTCGCAGCTCGACAGCATCGGCAAGCTGAAGGACCTCGGTCTGGAGCTCGGCAAGCTCGACCCGAAGAACCTCACCTTCACCACGGTCCCGGTCGTCGACAACCCGGCGGAGAAGGTCCACGCGACCGTCGTGCTCAACAACAGCACCGCGCCCGCCGTGTTCGACGCCATCAAGAACGACGTGTCCTTCACCGCGGTGAAGAACCAGAAGAAGAAGGCGGCCGACGCGGCCGCCGCCCGGCTCAAGGGCACCAAGTCCGCCGCGTCCGAGGTCCGGGTGCGCGTCATGAACGGTGGCGCACCCGCAGGTTCCGCACAGGAAACTCTTACCTGGCTGCAGAATGATGAGGGCGTGCTCAAGTCCGAGAACGCGGGGAACGCGCCCTCGGCCCTGAGCAGGACGACGCTCGAGTACGCGCCCGACCAGGCCGCCCAGGCACGCAGGCTCGCCGCCATCATGGGTCTTTCCGGATCCGCACTGAAGCCCGGCAAGAGCGTGACCAACTCCCAGGGCCTGCCTGCGATGACGCTGACTCTGGGCAAGGACTTCAAGGGTGCGGGCGTCTCGCTCACCACTCCGACAAAGGCGCCGGAGAACATCCAGAAGTCCACCGCGGACAAGGTCGAGTGCGCCAAGTAGGAATTCGGGGGTAACCCTGAGGGTCCGTCCCGCGTCTAACCAGGCGCGGGGCTGACCCGTGTCCGGCGCTGGGTGGGAGGGGCAGGAGTTGGCGCGTAGTGATGTGCGGGGGGAGGTTCCGGCGGTCGAGGACACGATGTCCCTGACACCGCAGGACCCACAGGCACAGTCGGCGGCAGGTGGCGGAAAGGGCTTGGGCGACGGCGCGGACAGCGGACGCGCGAGACCCAGGCGCCGGGTGCTGCGCTGGTCGGCGACGGTTCTGGCGGTACTGATATTGGGCACCTCGGGTGCCGGTTATCTCTACTACCAGCACCTCAACGGCAACATCAAGAAGGACGACCTGAACATCGGGGACTCCAAGGACCGGGCGGCCGCGTCCAAGGCGAACGCCGCGGGCCAGACCCCGCTGAACATCCTGCTCCTCGGCTCCGACGCCCGCGACAGCGCGGAGAACCAGAAGCTGGGCGGCGCCCGGGACACCTTCAACACCCCGGCCCGCGCCGACGTGCAGATGCTGCTCCACGTCTCGGCGGACCGCACCAACATGTCGGTGGTCAGCATTCCGCGCGACACCCTGGTGTCGATCCCGCAGTGCACCGACCCCGACAGCGGCAAGGTGTACGCGGCGAGCACCTCGGCGATGGTGAACGACTCCCTCGGCCGCGGCGGCCCCGGCTGCACGGTGGCGACCTGGGAGAAGCTGACGGACATCCACATCGACCACTTCATGATGGTCGACTTCTCCGGCGTGGTGGACATGGCGGACGCGATCGGCGGCGTGCCGGTCTGCGTGGACGCCAACATCTACTCGCACACCTCCACCGGCCACGGCTCGGGCCTGAAGCTGAAGAAGGGCACGACGTCCGTCAAGGGCAAGCAGGCCCTCCAGTGGCTGCGCACGCGGTACGGCTTCGAGGACGACACGGACATCGCGCGCACCAAGGCGCAGCACATGTACATGAACTCGATGGTCCGCCAGCTGCGGGAGAACGCCACGCTGAGCAACCCGGGCAAGCTGCGCGACCTCGCCGAGACGGCGACCAAGGCGCTCACGGTCGACGACGGCCTCGGCACCGTCGCCAAGCTCTACGACCTCAGCAAGGAGCTGAAGAAGGTCCCCACGGAGCGCATCACCATGACGACGATGCCGTGGCAGTACTCGTCGACGTCCAGCGGCCGCGTGGTGCCGAAGCCGGCCGACGCGGACAAGCTGTTCCGGCTGGTCCGCGAGGACATCGCGCTGGACGGCAAGGACAAGAAAAAGAAGAAGACGACGGCGGCGTCCACGGACCCGGCCGCGGCGGACGACGAGATCGCGGTGCAGGTGGAGAACGGCACCAGCGGCGACGGCCAGGTGGCGGTGCCGGGCCGGGCCCGCGCGGTCTCCACGCTGCTGGCCGGCAAGGGCTTCACCAAGGCGGCCGCGGACACCACGGCCCTGACCGGCCTGGACGAGACGGTGATCCGCTACCCGAGCGCGGACCTGGAGGGCGACGCCCAGCGCGTGGCGAAGGCCCTGGGCATCCCGTTCTCCCAGGTGAAGAAGGAGACGGACGTCTCCGGGGTCACGCTGGTGGTGGGCGCGGACTGGCGCTCGGGCGACACGTACCAGGCGGCGGACGACGACGACACGACCCCGTCGTCGGCGAGCGCCCTCAACGGCGCGGACACCAAGGCGTGCATGCACGTCGACCCGAACTACATCTGGTAGCCCACCGGTTGCCGGTACGCCTCGGCCCGGACCACCAGCGGGTGGTCCGGGCCGAGGCGTACGACGGGTCTGGTCCGCAGGTCAGTCGACGGCGACGACCGCGGGGCGGCGGGACGCGATGACCTTCCTGGCCAGCGACTTGGGGCTGGTCAGGAAGCCCCAGCCCCACGACATGTGCATGGTGGCGAGGGCGACGGGGATCTGGAGCCGCGCCTTGAGGCCGAGGCCCTTGCCGGCGGGCACCGAGCCGAGCGCGATGGCCGCGAGGTAGCCGGCGGGGACGACGAAGCCCCACGGCGTGAGCAGCGCGCCCACCACGACGCCGGCGGCTATCGCGCCCACGGCGGTCGGCGGTGCGAGGTAGCGCAGGTTGATGGAACCCTCGTGGTACCGGGCGACGACGTGCCGCCAACGGCCGTAGTCCTTGTACTGCTTGGCGAGCGCCTTCACGCTCGGGCGGGGGCGGTACGACACCCTGAGCTCGGGCGAGAACCAGATCAGCCCGCCCGCCTCACGGATGCGGAAGTTCAGCTCCCAGTCCTGGGCGCGGATGAACTCCTCGTTGTAGCCGCCCTGCCGCTCCAGCGCCTCGCGGCGGAAGACACCGAGGTACACCGTCTCGGCGGCGCCGGCGGAACCTCCCGTGTGGAAGGCCGCGTTGCCGACGCCGATCTTCGACGTCATGGCGGCGGCGACGGCGTGCTCCCAGTCGTTCTCGCCCTCGGCGTGCATGATCCCGCCGACGTTCTGCGCGCCGGTCTCCGCGAGCAGCCGTACGGCGGTCGCGATGTAGTCGGCGGAGAGGATCCCGTGTCCGTCGACACGGACCACGACCGGGTGGCGGGACGCCTTGATCGCCGCGTTGAGGGCGGCGGGCGTGCGGCCCGTCGGGTTCGGCACGGTGTGCACGCGCGGGTCTTCCCGTACGAGCTCGGCGGCGATCTCGTCCGTGCGGTCCGTGGACGGACCGAGGGCGATCACGACCTCCATCTCGCCGGCGTAACTCTGCGCGAGGATCGCTTGGACGGCTCCGCGCAGATGCCGCTCCTCGTTGAGGACGGGCATGATGACGGACACGGCGGGGAGCTGCACGTCGGGATTGGCGTTCATAGAGGGGTCACGTTACCGCGAACGAGGGACAGCGGTGCGCGCCGCCCTGCCCGGGAGCCGGGCAGGAGATCGTATCGACCTACGGTGCTCACGGATCGCGTACGGCCTCGTCCGGAAGGTGCCGCCTTGCCCACGTCCCCCACCCGCCCGCAGCGCCGCCCGCAGCAGTCGCCCCGCCGTGTGCCGCCGCGGCCGCCCGTGCCCGCGCCCGTCCGGCGCAGGAAGCCGCGCTGGGCCATGCGGGCGGTCACCACGCTCTCGGTGGTGGTGCTCGCGTCCGCCGGGATCGGGCACGCGGTGATGACGAGCCTGGACGCGGACATCGCGCGGGTCGACCCGTTCAAGGACATGAAGAACCGGCCGCGGGCCGGTCACGGCATGAACGTGCTGCTGGTCGGCACCGACGGCCGCGACAAGATCACCCCCGCCGAGCGGCACCGGTTCCACCTGGGCGGGGCCCCCTGCCACTGCACCGACACGATCATGATCGTGCACATCTCGGCCGACCGGGAGCGGGCCAGCGTGGTCAGCCTGCCGCGCGACTCCTACACCCGGGTGCCGGCCACCTCGGCGCGGCCCGCGCACGCCGTCAAGCTGAACGCGGCGTACGCGGAGGGCGGCCCGAACCTCACCGTGCGTACGGTCGAGGACATGACCCACGTGAAGATCGACCACTATCTGGAGGTCGACTTCACCAGCTTCATGAAGACTGTGGACGTGCTCGGCGGGGTGCGCATCTGCACCCCGCAGCCGCTCAAGGACAGCTACACCGGGCTCGACCTGCCCGCCGGGACGCACACCCTGATGGGCGGGCAGGCGCTCCAGTACGTCCGCTCCCGCCACGTGGACGGGGCCTCCGACCTCGGCCGGATGAAGCGGCAGCAGCGGTTCCTCGCGGCGCTGATCGAGCGGGCCTCCTCCTCCGGGGTGCTGCTGAACCCGATGAAGTTCCGTGACGTGACCCGGGCGGTGCTCGGCTCGGTGCGGGCGGACAAGGGCTTCGGCACGGACGAGCTGATCGACCTCGGCCGGGCGATGCGGAACTTCTCGCCGTCGTCGTCGGAGTTCACGACCGTGCCGATCGGACAGATGGGGTACGTCGTGCCGGGGCTCGGCTCGACGCTGAAGTGGGACACCGAGAAGGCCGACCGGCTGTTCGCCGCGCTGCGCGACGACAAGCCGCTGGCCGCCGCGCCGGCACCGCGGACCGCCCAGGCGGCGGCACAGGTCGAGGTCGCGCCCCAGCAGATCGTGGTGCAGGTGGAGAACGGGACGGCGACGGCCGGCCTCGGCCGCCGGGTCGACGCGGCGCTCGCGGCGACGGGCTTTCGCACGACGGGCCGGCCGGCGAACGCGACGGAGCGCACCGGCGGCCGCACGGTCGTCGTCTACGACCCCCGCTGGGACCGCTCGGCCAGATCCCTGGCCACCGCCCTGCCCGGCAGCGAGCTGCGGCCCCAGGCGGGGCGCGGCCCGGTGCTGAAGGTGATCGCCGGAACCGACTTCCGCCAGGTCCGCAGGGTCCGCGGCCAGGACACGGGTCCGGCCCCGACGGTGGTGCGGGGTGACGAGTCGGTCTGCTCGTAGCCGGGCCCGGCGGCGCGGTGCACGCACGGGCACGGTGACCGGCGCCGGGCGGCGGGCGGCGGGCGGCGGGCCGCAGGCGGCTCCGGGGGCGGGGCACGCACGGGCGCGAGGCCCGGTGGTACGAAGCCCTGCGGCGCGGAGGCCGGCGGCCGGTGCGGGCGCGGATCGGAGCCCGGCGGCGTACGCGCGAGGGAGTCAGTCCTCGAAGCCCTCGGCCGCGCGCCGCTCGCGCAGCTCGGTGATGGCCCGGCGGCGGGACAGCCGGTGGGTGCGGCGGATCTGCGCCTCCTGGTTGCGGCGCCGGTCGCGGTCCGTCTCGGGCAGCACCTGCGGCACCGGACGCGGCTTGCCGTCCGCGTCGACCGCCGCGAAGACCAGATAGGCCGAGCCGACCTGGGTGGCCGGGGCGGACTCGTTCCAGCGCTCCGCGAGGACCCGGACGCCGACCTCCATGGAGGTGCGGCCGGTCCAGTTCACCTGCGCCTTCACATGGACCAGGTCGCCCACCCGGACCGGCTCCAGGAACGCCATCTCGTCCATGAACGCGGTGACCGCCGGGCCGCCGCTGTGCCGCCCGGCCACCGCGCCCGCCGCGTCGTCGACCAGCTTCATGATCACGCCGCCGTGCACCGTCCCCAGCAGGTTGGTGTCGTTGTGGGTCATGATGTGGCTGAGCGTGGTGCGGGACGCCGAAGTCGGCTTGCCCGGGATACCCGCGGTTCCCGATTCCGGTGCGGTGGCCTGGTCTGTCATGCCCTCCACCTTATGCCGTGGCGACATTCGCGGACTTTGTGTCGGGTTCGCAACAGCCAGGCCCCTGTTTTCCCCCGAGCCTTGTAAAGCACCTGGCCGCGCACTGCACACTGGGCGACATGAACGATTGGCCCGAGGGACGGCCCGACGACAACCGCGGCCCCCGCTACGGAAACGGCAGTGCGCACGCAGAGCCCGAGAGCGCGCGCGTCATGCGGCAGGTCCGGCGCGGCCCCACGGCGCCGCCCGGACAGGGCGGCGCACCGGGCCAGGGCGGCTGGGGGCAGTCCGCCCCGCCGTACGGCGCGAACGTCCCCCAGCAGCCGTCGTACGTCGACGGCCAGGGCTACGGCGGTGACCAGGACGGCTACGACAGCGGCTACAACACCGGCCAGGTCTACGGCGGCGGACCGGGCGGCCCCGGCTCCGGCGGCTACGGCGAGGGCCCGGTGCGGCCGCGGCCGAACTGGCGGCGCCGTATCAAATGGACCGCGATCACCCTCGTCACCGTGCTGGTCGTCACCTCCGTGGCGACCTATTTCTGGGCCGACTCCAAGCTGCGCCGCGAGGTGGACCTGTCCAAGGTCATCGACCGGCCCGAGGCGGGCGCGGGCACGAACTACCTGATCGTCGGCTCCGACAGCCGCGAGGGCATGTCCAAGGCGGACGAGAAGAAGCTGCACACCGGCTCCGCCGAGGGCAAGCGCACCGACTCGATGATGATCCTGCACGTCGGCGACAACGGGGACACCCTGATCTCGCTGCCGCGCGACTCGGACGTGGAGATCCCGACCTTCGTGGGCTCCACCTCCGGCAAGACCTACAAGGGCACCGGCAAGCACGAGAAGCTCAACGCGGCCTACGCCGAGGACGGCCCGACGCTGCTGGTGCGCACGATCGAGTACAACACCGGCCTGCACATAGACCACTACGTGGAGATCGGCTTCCAGGGCTTCGCGAACATCGTGGACGCGGTCGGCGGGGTCACCATCGACATCGACAAGGGCTTCAAGGACAGCTACTCGGGCGCCGACTTCAAGGCGGGCAAGCAGACGCTGAACGGCGCGCAGGCCCTCGCCTTCGTCCGCACCCGGCACGCGTTCGCCGCCTCCGACCTCCAGCGCACGAAGAACCAGCAGAAGTTCCTCGCCGCCCTGGCCCACGAGGTGGCCACGCCCGGAACGATCCTGAACCCCTTCAAGCTCTACCCGACGCTCGGCGCGGGCCTGGACTCGCTGATCGTCGACAAGGACATGGGCCTGTGGGACCTCGGCTCGATGTTCTGGGCGATGAAGAGCGTCAACGGCGGTGACGGCGTCTCCATGAACATGCCGATCTCCGGCTCCACCGGCGGCAACCTCGTCTGGGACAAGGCGAAGGTGAAGACGCTGGTGAACGAGTTGAACAACGACGACAAGGTCACGGTCTCGAGTGACTGACGCCACCGGAGGCAGAGCGCCGTTCGACGCGGTGCTCTGCGACGTCGACAACGTGATCCGCACCTTCGACCCCGCCCCGCTGGCGGCGCTGGAACGCGCCGCCGGGGTGGCCGAGGGGACCACGGCGAAGATCGCCTTCGCCGAGGAGACCGGCCTGCCGGCGCTGCTCGGGAGGATCACCCCGCAGGAGTGGGTGGCGTCCATCGCGGCCGGTCTGTCCGGGCTGTGCGAGGACGACACGGCAGCCTGGGAGCTCGGCAGCGCACTGCTGGAGTCCCCCTTCCACGCCGACGACGCGGTGGTGGGGCTGCTGCGCCGGGCCCGCATCCGGGTGCCGCTGGTGCTGGTCAGCAACGCCACCCTGGGCCTGGAGGCCGACCTCGACTCCATGGGCCTGGACGACCTCGCCGATCATGTGGTGAACAGCGCCCGGGTCGGCCTGGTCAAGCCCGACCCGCGGATCCTGGAGCTGGCCGCGGGGCTCGCGGGCACGGTCCCCGAGCGGTGCCTGTTCGTCGACGACACCCCGGAGAACGTGGCCGCGGCCACGGCGCTCGGGATGCGGGCGGTCCACTACACGGGCCCCGGGGACCTGGAAGAGGCACTGCGCCCGCTCTTCGGCTAGGACGGCTCCCCGGAGCCCTCTTCGGCTAGGACGGCTCCCCGGAGCCCCAGGGGCGGTCCTGGGCCGTGCCGTGGGCCAGGACGGCCACGTGCGGCAGCAGCAGCCCGCCCGCGCCGTCGGCGAACTCCGCGCACAGCCCGTCGTACGCCCGCCTGATCCGCTCGCGCGTCGCGGGTGGCTGGGCGGCGACGAGATGCCCGACCTGGCCGATCCCGGCCGCGGCACCGCTCCACCACTCCTCGGCGCCGGCCCGGTGGTCCCACTCCAGCTCACGCCCGGCCACCGCGCCGAATCCGGCATCCGTCAGCAGCCGGGCGAGCCCGTCGGGCGTGCGCGGGAAGTCCTCGGCCGGATCGAGCCGCCGCCCCGGCACGGCGGGCTCGGCGCCGGCCTCCCGGCAGGCCCGCACCAGCAGGTCCTGCCCGGCCCCGCGCCGCTTGCCCCACACCGTCACCGCGATCCGCCCGCCGGGCCGCAGCACCCGGCGCAGCTCCGCGAGCGCGGCCCGCGGCCGGCCGACGTGGTTGACGACGAAGTTGGCCACCACGGCATCGAAGGCGCCGTCGGGGAAGGGCAGTTCGGGCAGTACGGCGACCCGGGCGTCGATGCCCCGGTCGCGGGCGGCGGCCACCATCGAGCCGTCGGCGTCCACGGCCCGCACCCGCGCCCCGCGCTCCCCCGCGGCCACGGCGACCGTGCCGGTGCCGGTCCCGGCGTCGAGCAGGTCCTGGTCCGGCCCCACGCCCGCCGCGTCCAGCAACGCCTCGGCGGAGTACGCGCACAGCCTCCCGAAGCTCGCTCCGTACGCCGCGGCCCGGCCGTCCCACATGGCCCGCTCGCTCGCTTCGAACTCCTGCGTCAAGGTCGTCATGCCCGCCAGTCTCCCGGACGCCTCCCCGCGCCGTGCGAGGGACCGGACATGCCGGAAGGCGCCCCGCAGGGCGCCTTCTTGGCGACAGCAGCGACCAACTCGCCCGCCGTTACGGCAGGTTGCGGGCCATGACGATGCGCTGGACCTGGTTGGTGCCCTCGTAGATCTGCGTGATCTTCGCGTCGCGCATCATGCGCTCGACCGGGTAGTCACGGGTGTAGCCGTAGCCGCCGAGCAGCTGCACGGCGTCCGTGGTGACCTCCATGGCGACGTCCGACGCGAAGCACTTGGCGGCGGCGCCCTGGAAGGTGAGGTCGCTGTCGCCGCGCTCGGAGGCGGCGGCGGCCTGGTAGGTCAGGGCGCGGGCGGCGGCGATCTTCATGGCCATGTCGGCGAGCATGAACTGGATGCCCTGGAAGTCGCCGATCGGCTTGCCGAACTGCTTGCGCTCCTGGACGTAGCCCTTGGCGTAGTCGAGGGCGCCCTGGGCGACACCGAGCGCCTGGGCGGCGATGGTGATGCGGGTGTGGTCGAGGGTCTTCATCGCGGTGGCGAAGCCGGTGCCCTCCTCGCCGATCATCCGGTCGGCGGGGATGCGGACGTTGTCGAAGTAGACCTCACGGGTCGGGGAGCCCTTGATGCCGAGCTTCTTCTCGGGGGCACCGAAGGAGACGCCCTCGTCGGACTTCTCCACGACGAACGCGGAGATGCCCTTGGAGCGCTTCGACGGGTCCGTCACCGCCATCACCGTGTAGTACTCGGAGACGCCCGCGTTGGTGATCCAGCGCTTCACGCCGTTGAGCACCCAGTGGTCGCCGTCACGGACCGCGCGGGTCTTCATGCCCGCCGCGTCCGAACCGGCCTCCGGCTCCGAGAGGCAGTACGAGAACATCCCGTCGCCCTTGGCCAGCGGGCCGAGGTACTTCTTCTTCAGCTCCTCGGAACCGGAGAGGATCACCGGCAGGGAGCCCAGCTTGTTCACGGCCGGGATCAGGGAGGACGACACGCACACGCGGGCCACCTCCTCGATCACGATCACCGTGGCGAGCGCGTCGGCGCCGGCGCCGCCGAACTCCTCGGGTACGTGCACCGCGTGCAGGTCGTTCGCGACGAGGGCGTCGTGCGCCTCCTGCGGGAAGCGGGCCTCTTCGTCGACCGCGGCCGCGAACGGCGCGATCTTCGCCTCGGCGAGGGCACGGACGGCATCGCGGAGCATGTCGTGCTCCTCGGCGGGGCGGTACAGGTCGAAATCAGCCGATCCGGCCAAGGTCTCTCACGCTCCAAAGACGCGGTGGTACGGAAGCCGCCCCGGAACCCGCGCGTCGGTACAGACGCATCGGCGACCGACGCTAATTACCGTTAAGTAACTCAAATTTTAGAGCCCCGCCCACGGGACGCCTACGTGAGCTTCGCGACAGGGGGAAAGTTGCCGGTCTAGGGGTCGGGGGGCGCCCCGGATATGCTCGGGCAGCGCATCGGCAGACGTACCCCATCTGGAGCACCCATGAGCCTCAAGATCACCGTGATCGGCACCGGCTATCTCGGCGCCACGCACGCCGCGGCCATGGCCGAGCTCGGCTTCGAGGTGCTCGCGATCGACGTCGTCAAGGAGAAGATCGAGAAGCTGGAGCGCGGCGAGGCCCCGATGTACGAGCCGGGCCTCGGCGACCTGCTGAAGCGCCATGTGGCCGGTATCGAGGGTTCCACGGGCCGGCTGCGGTTCACCCTCGACTGGGCCGAGATCGGCGCGTTCGGCGATGTGCACTTCCTGTGCGTGAACACCCCGCAGCGGCACGGCGAGTACGCGGCCGACCTGACGTACGTCGACGCGGCCGTCGCCTCGCTCGCCCCGCACCTGAGCGGGCCCGCCCTGGTGGTCGGCAAGTCCACGGTGCCGGTGGGCACCGCGGAGCGGCTCGCCGCCTACCTCGCCGAGCACGCCCCGGCCGGCGCGGACGCCGAGCTGGCCTGGAACCCGGAGTTCCTGCGCGAGGGCTTCGCCGTCGACGACACGCTGCACCCGGACCGGCTGGTGGTCGGCGTGCGCAGCGAGCGCGCGGAGAAGCTGCTGCGCGAGGTGTACGCCACCCCGGTCGGCGAGGGGACGCCGTTCGTCGTCACCGACTTCCCGACCGCGGAGCTGGTGAAGACCTCCGCGAACTCCTTCCTCGCGACCAAGATCTCCTTCATCAACGCGATGGCGGAGATGTGCGAGGCCTCCGGCGGCGACGTGGCCAAGCTCGCCGAGGCGATCGGGTACGACGACCGGATCGGCCGGAAGTTCCTGCGGGCCGGGATCGGCTTCGGCGGCGGCTGCCTGCCCAAGGACATCCGGGCGTTCATGGCGCGCGCCGGTGAGCTGGGCGCCGACCAGGCGCTGACGTTCCTGCGCGAGATCGACTCCATCAACATGCGCCAGCGCGGGCAGATGGTGGAGCTGGCCCGGCAGGCGCTCGGCGGCGGCTCCTTCCTGGGCCGCCGGGTCGCGGTGCTCGGCGCCACCTTCAAGCCGGACTCGGACGACGTCCGGGACTCGCCCGCGCTGAACGTCGCCGGGCAGATCCACCTCCAGGGCGGCCAGGTCACGGTCTACGACCCCAAGGGCATGGACAACGCCCGCCGCGTCTTCCCGACCCTCGGGTACGCGGACTCCGCGCTGGACGCGGTGCGCGGCGCGGACGTCGTGCTGCACCTGACGGAGTGGCGCGAGTTCCGTGAGCTGGACCCGGCGGAGCTGGGCGCGGTCGCCGCGTCCCGCCTCGTCCTGGACGGCCGCAACGCCCTGGACCCCGCGGTCTGGCGTGCCGCCGGCTGGACGTACCGGGCGATGGGCCGCCCGACGGCCTGAGCGGCCGGCCCGACAACGCGAGGGGCCCCACCGGCCCGCGGCCACACCACGTGGTGTCCTGTCCGCGGCCCCGGCGGGGCCCTTTCGCGCAGTTCCCCGCGCCCCTCAATGAGCAGGGGCCACCCCCGCAGTACCGCACGCGCGGGCCCGTAGTGGCCGATCGCGCAGTTCCCCGCGCCCCCGCCGCGCCAGGGGCGCGGGGAACTGCGCGAAGGGGCCCCACCGGGCCGCGGACGGACACACCACGTCGTGCGGACGCATCACCCAGGGGCGCGGGGAACTGCGCGAAAAGGGGCTCGCCGTGCCGCGGACGGACACCGACCCCGGCGACCCCGCCGGAGGCGACGCCGGTTCGGCCGAGGCTCAGTCGGCCGAACCGGCGTCGGTGGCATTCTGCACCACCGGCCTGTGCGCCGCCCGGTACCGCCGCATCTTCGCCCGCGCCCCGCACACCTGCATCGAGCACCAGCGGCCGCGTCCCGCCGGACTGCGGTCGTAGTACGCCCAGTGGCACGTGTCC
Source organism: Streptomyces mangrovisoli (assembly GCF_000974985.2). GTDB lineage: Bacteria > Actinomycetota > Actinomycetes > Streptomycetales > Streptomycetaceae > Streptomyces > Streptomyces mangrovisoli. The sequence continues at coordinate 40,430 of NZ_LAVA02000095.1, forward strand.
GACGCGCACGCCTTGAAGCGGGTCCAGGTGCCCGCGACCAGCGCCTCCGCGACCGCCGCCGCGACCCGGGCCGGCAGCGTCCCGCCCTCCGCGGGGGCCAGCCGTGCCGAGCCGTCGGCGGGGGCGACCTCGACGACCAGCGGGACCCGCGCCAGCAGCACCCCCAGCGGGGTCACCTCGGCGTGCGGCGGGTGCCCGGCATGGGCGAGCAGCGTCGCGCGCAGCGACTCGCGCAGCTCGCGGGCCGCGGGCAGCTCGTCCTCGCCGATGCCGAAGCGCGCCCGGACGTCCGGGCGCTCCAGCTCGTCCGCCCGCGACGCGATGTCGAGCGTGTTCAGCAGGGCCTCGATCAGGGCCAGGCCGCCGGGCGCGGGCGATCTCTCGCTCATGGCGTGCGCCACCTCCTGCAATTCGCTTGCGACGTTACCCCCGATGCGGGAGCATGCGGTAACCGACCCCGTTACCGGTTGAACGCCTAAAGCGGTAACTCCCTTCCAGGAGGAAGTCATGGCTCTCGCCACGCTCGGTCCGGTCGTCCTGGACTGTCCCGACCCCGGCGCGCTCGCCGGTTTCTACGCCCAGGTGCTGGGCGGCACCCCCGAGGGGGACGCGGACTGGGTGGATCTGGAGGTGCCCGGCGGCCGCGTGCTGGCCTTCCAGGCGGCCCCCGGCCACCAGCCGCCCGCCTGGCCGGCCCCCGACGCCTCGCAGCAGTTCCATCTGGACCTGGTCGTCGAGGACCTGGACGCGGCCGAGCAGGGCGTCCTCGCGCTCGGCGCGAAGCCGCTGGACACGGGCGACCGCGCCCGCACCTGGCGTGTGTACGCCGACCCGGCCGGGCACCCGTTCTGCCTCTGCGCCTGCTGACCGACCCGCGCCCCACCCAAGCCGAGGAGGAATCCATGGCACCGATCGCCCGTTTCCGTTCCGTCGTGCTCGACTGCCCCGACCCGCGCGCCCTCGCGGAGTTCTACGCCCAGGTGGCCGGCGGCACGCCCGAGGCCGAGGACGACGACTGGGTCGTGCTCCAGGTCCCGGACGGGCCGCGGCTCGCGTTCCAGCAGGCCGACGGCTTCACCCCGCCGGAGTGGCCGCGCGCCGACCGCAACGGCCAGCAGTTCCACGTCGACTTCGACGCCGGCCCCACCTGGGCGGACATCGACGCGGCGCACGAGAAGGTGCTGGCGCTGGGCGCCCGCCCGCTGGACCTGGAGGACCGCGAGAAGAAGGACTTCCAGGTGTACGCCGACCCGGCCGGGCACCCGTTCTGCCTGTGCCGGATCGAGTCGGCCGACGACCTCGGCTGAAGGCCCGGGAAGGTTCGGGAAAGTCCGGGAAGGTCCGGCCGGGCGGCCTCGGCCGACGGACCGGACCGAACCGGCCCGGCCGGGACGGGTCAGCCGTCCAGGTCGGAGATGCGGGCCGTCGAGGGCTCCCGGCGCAGCTGCGCGGCGCGGGCGGTGAAGTCCGCTCCGCGCAGCACTCGCTGCACGTTGCCCCAGGTGAGCAGCGCGATGTCGGACTCCGGCCAGCCCCGGCGCAGCAGCTCGGCGACGAGGTGCGGGTAGCCGGAGGGGTCGCGCAGCTCGCGCGGGTGCGCGGTTCCGGCGTCGTAGGTGCCGGACAGGCCCACGCTGCCGGGGCCCGCGACCGCGCGCACATGGTCGAGGTGGTCGGCGACGTCCCGGACGGTCGGGCCGGTCTGCTCGGCGGTCATCGGCACCATGCACAGGCCCTTCGCGGCGCCCAGCTCGGCCAGCAGCTCGTCGGGCAGGTTCGCGGGGTGCGGGCGCAGCGCGCGGGCCGCCGAGCGGGTGCACAGCACCGGCGCCTTGGAGACGGCGAAGACCCGCCGCACGGTGTCCTCGGAGGCGCCGGACACGTCGGCGACCACGCCGAGCCGGTTCATCTCGCGGACCACCTCCTCGCCGAACCGGGTCAGCCCCGCCCCGCTCGCCCAGGACGCGCCGGACAGCGTCAGCGCGCGCAGGCCGAGCGCGTGCAGGGAGCGCAGGATGCCCAGGGAGTCGCCGAGCGCGGCGGCCGTGGCGGGGCCGAGCAGCACGGCGATCCGGCCGTGGTTGCGGGCGTCGGCGACCTGCCCCGCGGTGCCGGCCAGCCGCAGCCCCTCGGGGTAGGCGCGGGCCACCGACTTCACGAGGTCGAGCTGTTCCAGGGTGGCGCCGACGGCCCGGTCCCCGGTCAGCCCCTCGGGCAGGTGCAGGGACCACAGCAGGGCGCCGACATGGCCGTCGCGCAGCCGGGGCAGATCGGTGTCCACGGAGCTCTCGCCCAGTTCGAGGTCGTACCACGGCAGATGGCGCAGCACCCAGGGAAGCCCGGTGTAGCCGTCGGCGACGGGGTGCGCGGCGAGGATGGCGTGGGCCCGCTCCAGCGGCTCGGAGTCGGGGTCCGACACCAGGGTGTACGCGTCGGCGCCCAGGACCGCGACGGCCTCCCCGGACATCAGGCCGTCCAGCTCCGTGACCTCGTCGGCGGCGTGCAGGTCGTCCTGGAGGTCTGCCATGGCGGGGCTCCGTAGTACGTCGTGAGCTGCGTCGTGAGCGCGATACGGCCACCGTCGCACGGAGCCCCCGGGGCTTCCTGGTGGGTGAGGCGTTCGGGCGTACGACGACCGCCCCGGCCGAAGGTGGCCGGGGCGGGCAGTCACGGCGGCCGGGAGCACTGCCCGGCGCGGGCGCGGGGTCAGCCGTCGAGCGACTCGATGGTGGCGTTGGACGGCGCCCGCGTCGCCCGCAGGTCGCGCGCCACGTCCTCCGCCGCGCCCAGCACCCGTACGGAGTTCTGCCAGGTCAGCTTGGCCAGGTCGGACCGCGACCAGCCGCGCCGCAGCAGCTCGGCGAGCAGGTTCGGATAGCCGGAGACGTCGTCCAGGCCGTCCGGGGTGAACGCGGTGCCGTCGTAGTCGCCGCCGATGCCGAGGTGGTCGACGCCCGCCACCTCGCGCATGTGGTCCAGGTGGTCGGCGACCGTGGCGGCGGTGGCGACCGGGCGCGGGTGGGACTCCTGGAACGCCTCGTGCACCTTCATGGCGTCCGCCGTGGTGTCGAGGTGGTGGAAGCCGTGCGCGCGCATGTTCTCGTCCGCCGCGACCGTCCAGTCGACGGCGGCCTGGAGGACGAACTTCGGCACGAAGGTCACCATCGCGACGCCGCCGTTGGCGGACAGCCGGGCGAGGACGTCGTCGGGGATGTTGCGCGGGTGGTCGCACACGGCCCGCGCGGAGGAGTGCGAGAAGATCACCGGCGCGACGGAGGCGTCGAGCGCGTCGCGCATCGTCGTCGCCGCCACGTGCGAGAGGTCGACCAGCATCCCGAGCCGGTTCATCTCGCCCACGACCTCGCGGCCGAACGCCGACAGGCCGCCGACGCGGGGCGCGTCGGTCGCGGAGTCCGCCCAGTCCACGTTGTCGTTGTGGGTGAGCGTCAGGTACCGCACACCGAGCTCGTACAGGCCGCGCAGGGTGGCCAGCGAGTTGTCGATGGAGTGGCCGCCCTCGGCACCCATCAGCGAGGCGATACGGCCCTCCGCGCGCGCCGCCTCCAGGTCGGCGGCGGTGAGCGCGGCCCGCAGGTCGGCCGGGTGGCGCTCGATCAGCTGCCGTACGCAGTCGATCTGCTCCAGCGTCGCGGTGACCGCGCCGGGCAGGTCGGAGCGGACGTAGACCGACCAGTACTGCGCGCCGACGCCGCCCGCCCGCAGCCGGGGGATGTCGGTGTGCAGGTGGGCGCTCTGCGAGACGGAGATGTCGCGCGCGCCGAGGTCGTAGCGGACCTGCTCGCGCAGCGCCCAGGGCAGGTCGTTGTGGCCGTCCACGACGGGGAACTCGGCGAGCAGCGCCCGGGCCTCGTCCAGCTCCGTCATCGCGGTCACTTCCCGAAGCCGAAGCCGGCGCCGGCGCCGCCCTCGACCTTCGAGCGCAGCCGCTTGCCCTTCTCGGTGGCCTGGTCGTTCAGGTCCTGCTGGAACTCGGTCATCTTCTGCAGCAGCTCCTCGTCGTGGGCGGCGAGGATCCGGGCCGCCAGCAGGCCCGCGTTGCGGGCGCCGGCGACCGAGACCGTGGCGACCGGGACACCGGCCGGCATCTGCACGATGGACAGCAGGGAGTCCATGCCGTCGAGGTACTTCAGCGGGACCGGGACGCCGATGACCGGCAGCGGGGTCACCGAGGCCAGCATGCCGGGCAGGTGGGCGGCGCCGCCGGCGCCCGCGATGATCACCTTCAGGCCCCGCTCCGCGGCCTGCTCGCCGTAGGAGATCATCTCGCGCGGCATGCGGTGCGCGGAGACGACGTCGACCTCGTACGCGATCTCGAACTCGTCGAGGGCCTGGGCGGCCGCCTCCATGACGGGCCAGTCGGAGTCCGACCCCATGACGATGCCTACAACCGGGCTCATTCGGTGATCGTGCCTCTCAGGTAGCCGGCAGCGTGACGGGCGCGCTCCAGCACGTCGTCCAGGTCGTCGCCGTAGGTGTTGACGTGGCCGACCTTGCGGCCCGGCTTCACGTCCTTGCCGTACATGTGGATCTTGAGCTGCGGGTCGCGGGCCATGCAATGCAGGTACGCGGAGTACATGTCCGGGAAGTCGCCGCCGAGGACGTTGACCATGACCGTCCAGGGCTGGCGCGGGCGCGGGTCGCCGAGCGGGAGGTCGAGGACGGCCCGCACATGGTTGGCGAACTGGCTGGTGACGGCGCCGTCCTGGGTCCAGTGACCCGAGTTGTGCGGGCGCATCGCCAGCTCGTTGACGAGGATGCGGCCGTCACGGGTCTGGAACAGCTCGACCGCGAGGTGCCCGACGACGCCGAGCTCCTTGGCGATGGTGAGGGCCATCTCACTGGCCTTGAGCGCGAGGTCCTCGTCCAGGCCGGGCGCGGGCGCGATCACCGTGTCGCAGACGCCGGCGACCTGGCGGGACTCCACGACCGGGTAGGCGACGGCCTGGCCGTGCGGCGAGCGCACCACGTTGGCGGCCAGCTCGCGGACGTAGTCGACCTTCTCCTCGGCGAGGACGGGGACGCCCGCGCGGAACGGCTCGGCGGCCTCCTCGACGGAGTCCACCACCCAGACGCCCTTGCCGTCGTAGCCGCCGCGCACGGTCTTCAGGACGACCGGAAAGCCTTCGCCCTCCGCGGCGAAGGCCGCCACGTCGGCCGGGTCGGCGACGATGCGGTGGCGGGGGCAGGGGATGCCGATCGCGTCGAGCCGCGCCCGCATCACCCCCTTGTCCTGGGCGTGCACCAGGGCGTCGGGCCCCGGCCGCACCGGGATGCCCTCCGCCTCCAGGGCTCTGAGGTGCTCGGTGGGCACGTGCTCGTGATCGAAGGTGATCACATCGCATCCGCGCGCGAAGTCGCGCAGCGTGTCGAGGTCGCGATAGTCGCCGACGACGACCTCGCTCACGACCTGCGCCGCCGAGTCCTGGGGAGTGTCACTGAGGAGCTTGAACCTGATGCCCAACGGGATGCCCGCCTCGTGTGTCATACGAGCGAGCTGGCCTCCGCCGACCATGCCGACTACCGGGAACGTCACGCCCCCAGGGTATCGGCCGCGCCGGGGTGACTCGTTTCCGCGCCCGCTCCGGCCGTGTCCACGGGGCCTCAGCACGGTGTCGCCGGGGCTTCCGCGCCGTGTCCCCGGGGCTTCCGCGCCGCGTCACCGGCGGTTTTCGGCCGCTCTTACCCGGGGCTTTCCACCTTCTTCCCGACCCGTTCCCTTCCTGTGAGCCGGTGCGGGGGAATTCGCCGGAGGGGGTGGTTAGCATGGCTGGGTTGACGTATCCGCGACCGGACGGGGGCCTGCACGACCATGGAACATGGTTCCTCGGGGCTGCAAAGGCTCTGGCGGGAGATCGCCAAGTTCGGTGCCGTGGGCGCGCTGGGCATGGTGGTGAACTTCGCCGTCTCCAACCTGCTGTGGCATCTGACCAGCATCCCCGTCGTGCGCGCCAACGTGATCGCCACGATCGTCGCCATCGCGACGAACTACGTGGGCTTCCGGTACTTCACCTACCGCGACCGCGAGAAGGGCGCCCGGAGCAAGGAGCTCACGCTCTTCTTCGTCTTCAGCGCGATCGGCCTGGTGATCGAGAACGGCATCCTCTACGCCGCGATCTACGGCTTCGACTGGGACAGCTCGCTCCAGCGCAACGTCTTCAAGTTCGTCGGCATCGGCCTCGCCACGCTGTTCCGCTTCTGGTCGTACCGGACCTGGGTGTTCAAGGCCGTGCCGGTGCCCGTGCAGGAGACGGTCGCCGTGCACGAGACGGTCGCCGGGGCCGAGACCCTGCTGGAGCGGAAGGCCGGCACGGCCGGGACGCGGCCCCGGGCCGAGCGCGCCAGGGTCCGCTGAGCCCACCGCGTCCGGAGCCCCCGGCTCCTGGGACCCCCGGCTCTTCGGAGCCCCCGGTTCGAGCCGCCGGCTGCTTGGCGCCCCCTTCGGAGCCCCCTGCTTCCCCGGTCGGTCGCGCTCAGCGCACGGTCGGCAGTTCCTCCGCCGGTTTGCGCGGCGGCGCCGTACGGGACAGGAAGAGACCGAAGACCGGCGGCTGCGCCTGGAGCAGCTCCAGCCGGCCGCCGTCCGCCTCCGCCAGGTCCCGCGCCACCGCGAGGCCGATGCCCGTGGAGTTGCGCCCGCTGATGGTCCGCTCGAAGATCCGCGCGCCGAGGTCGGCCGGGACGCCGGGCCCCTCGTCGGTCACCTCGACCACGGCCTGGTTGCCGGTGACCCGGGTGCGCAGGGCGACCGTGCCGCCGCCGTGCATCAGGGAGTTCTCGATCAGCGCCGCCAGCACCTGTGCGACCGCCCCCGGCGTGCCGACCGCCCGCAGATGGCGCTTGCCGGAGCTGACGATGGCCCGGCCCACACCGCGGTAGGCCGGTCGCCACTCGGCGAGCTGCTGCTGGATGACCTCGTCGAGGTCGAAGGTGACGGCGGAGCCGGTGCGCGGGTCGCGCGCGTTGGTCAGCAGCCGCTCCACCACGTCGGTGAGGCGTTCCACCTGGGTCAGCGCGATGGTCGCCTCCTCCTTCACCGTGTCCGGGTCGTCGGTGAGGGTGATCTCCTCCAGCCGCATCGACAGCGCGGTCAGCGGGGTGCGCAGCTGGTGGGAGGCGTCGGCCGCGAGCCGCCGCTCGGCGGTGAGCATCCGCCCGATCCGCTCGGCGGAGGAGTCCAGGACGTCGGCGACCCGGTCCAGCTCCGGGACTCCGTAGCGCTTGTGACGGGGGCGGGGGTCGCCGGAGCCGAGGCGCTCCGCGGTCTCCGCGAGGTCGGTCAGCGGCGAGGCCAGGCGGTTGGCCTGGCGCACCGCGAGCAGTACGGCGGCGATCACCGCGAGCAGGGCGACCAGGCCGATGATCAGCAGGGTCCGGCCGACCTCGCGGGAGACCGTCGTACGGGGCTCCTGGAAGGTGACCGTCTCGCCCTGCTCGCCCTTGGCGGTGGAGTGGATGACCTCGCCGTCGGGGCGGCTGCCGATCTCGATGGGCGTCTGGTCCGGGATGCGGATGACGGCGAACTGGTCGGGGCCGACCTGTTCCTTGAGAATGTCGGCGGTCACGCTCTCCCCGCCGAGCAGCCGGCCGTCCACGATGCTGGCCAGCCGCACGGCCTCGGAGTCGACGCGCTCCTGGGCGCTGTTGCTGATGGTCCGCGTCTCGACGATGACGAGGGAGACGCCGAACACGGCGATGACGACCAGTACGACGGCGAGGGTGGACTGGATCAGGCGACGGCGCACGGCACTCTCCGGGAGACGGCGGCTTCGGCGCCCCGCGGGGCGCGGGGCGCGGACATGGCCGACTGCACCGCGCGGGTGCGGCCGGCCGCACAGGACGGCGGGTCACGCCGGGCCCGGACCGCCCACGGCCGGGCCGCCCTCGGCGCGGCGCGCGCCCCCGCCCGGGTCCCCGCGGCGCGACGCGCGTAGCCGGTCTAGCTCTTCTCGAAACGGAAACCGACACCGCGCACGGTGGCGATGTACCGGGGGTTGGCCGCGTCGTCCCCGAGCTTCTTGCGCAGCCACGAGATGTGCATGTCGAGGGTCTTGGTCGACGACCACCAGGTGGTGTCCCAGACCTCGCGCATCAGCTGGTCGCGGGTGACGACCCGTCCGGCGTCCCGCACCAGCACCCGCAGCAGGTCGAACTCCTTGGCGGTGAGCTGGAGTTCCTCGTCGCCCATCCAGGCCCGGTGCGACTCCACGTCGATGCGCACACCGTGCGTGGCGGGCGGCTGCTGCGGCTCCGCGGCGCCGCGCCGCAGCAGGGCCCGGACCCGGGCCAGCAGTTCGGCCAGCCGGAAGGGCTTGGTGACGTAGTCGTCGGCACCCGCGTCGAGGCCGACGACGGTGTCCACCTCGTCGGCGCGCGCGGTCAGGATGAGGATCGGGACGGTGTGACCTTCGGCACGCAGCCGGCGGGCGACCTCCAGGCCGTCCATGCCGGGCAGACCCAGGTCCAGCACGACCAGGTCGACGCCGCCCTGCATCCCGGCGTCGAGGGCGGTGGGTCCGTCCTCGCGCACCTCGACCTCGTAACCCTCCCGGCGCAGGGCGCGGGCCAGCGGCTCCGAGATGGACGCGTCGTCCTCGGCGAGCAGTACACGAGTCATGAGGTGATGGTAGTCCGCTTGCGCGCACTGCTGGGGTGTGATCGTGGCGCGTGATTCTTACCTTGCCCCGGCCCGGCGGCGCATTGGTACGAACCTATGTCCATAAGGTGGCATCGTTGTGGAGACCTTCGAATAGGGGTCGGCGGTTGCCGTTGCGCCTGTGATCCGCGTCTCAAGTCCTTCCATATCCGGCATCGTCCTGCCGTATGGTGACATCACGCCTGTAGCACCCAGAGGACCTTCGGCGACGCATAGACGCGCGAAGGTCTCCTTTGTGTGCGGGCCGGTCCCCGCCGGCCTTCGAAAGGAATGACCTGTGGCCGGGCCCGGGCACGTCGACGACGTGCCGGGGCGTGGATCCCGGTGGTCGCCGTCCACGTTCCGTGACCCGGAACCGACTCCCCGAGGGCGTGGGGGCCGGACGGACCGACCCGCCGGTGCCGGCCTGCCCCCCACCGGGCGCGTACCCGCTCATGCAGACGCGTCCCGACAGCAAGGATCGACCATGGCGTCCAGCCTGACGAAGGACTCGGTGCGTCCGGGCACCCCCGGATCGACCGAGAAGACCTTCTTCGGCCACCCCCGCGGCCTGGCCACCCTCTTCATGACCGAGATGTGGGAGCGCTTCTCCTACTACGGCATGAAGGCCCTGCTCCCGCTGTACCTGGTGGCCCCGGCCGGCCTGCACATGAGCGCGGCCAGCGCGACCGCGATCTACTCCGTGTACCTGTCGCTCGTGTACCTGCTCGCCCTGCCCGGCGGCTGGTTCGCGGACCGCGTCCTCGGTCCCCGCAAGACGGTCGCCGTCGCCGGCGTGATCATCATGCTCGGCCACCTCACGCTGGCCCTGCCCAGCTCCGGCACCTTCTTCGCGGGCCTCGGCCTGGTGGCGATCGGCTCCGGTCTGCTGAAGGCCAACATCTCCACGATGGTCGGCCACCTCTACGACGGTCCGGACGACAAGCGTCGGGACGGCGGCTTCACGCTGTTCTACATCGGCATCAACCTCGGTGCCTTCGCCGCGCCCCTGATCATCGGCACCGTCGGCGAGAACTACAACTGGCACCTGGGCTTCGCGCTCGCCGCGCTCGGCATGGCGCTCGGCCTCGCGCAGTACCTGCTGGGCACCCGCCACCTGAGCTCCCGCTCGGACATCGTGCCGACCCCGCTGTCGGCCGAGGAGAAGCGCGCCACGCTGCGCAAGTCCGCGCTGTGGGCGGCCGTCGCCGTGGTCTTCTACGCGATCGTCGGCTTCTCGGGCCACTACACCCTCAACTGGCTGCTGGTCCCGATCACCATCGCCGGTCTGCTCATCCCCGTGATGGTCATCGCCCGGATCAAGCGCGACAAGGACCTCGACCGCTCCGAGCAGTCGAAGATGTCCGCGTACATCTGGTTCTTCATCGCCGCGGCCGTGTTCTGGATGATCTACGACCAGGGCGGCTCGACCGTCTCCCTGTTCGCCGACTCCTCCGCCAAGAACACCATCTTCGGCTGGGAGTTCCCGGTCTCCTGGTACCAGTCGGTCAACCCGGTCATGATCATGGCGTTCGCGCCGGTCTTCGCCTGGATGTGGCTGGCGCTGGCCCGCCGCGGCAAGGAGCCGAGCACCGCGACGAAGTTCGCGATGGGCCTGGTCCTGATCGGCGCCTCGTTCTTCCTCTTCCTGGCCCCGCTGGCGATCGCCGACGGCGGTCACAAGGCCGCCGCGATGTGGCTGGTCGGCATCTACTTCGTGCAGACCGTGGGTGAGCTGACCCTCTCCCCGGTGGGCCTGTCGGTCACGACGAAGATGGCGCCCGCGAAGTACGCCTCCCAGATGATGGGTGTCTGGTTCCTGGCCGTCACCGCCGGTGACGCCACGACCGGTCTGCTCTCCATCGCCGGTGTCGACCTGAACAAGACGGGCATCGTGACCCTCCAGGCCGTCCTCGCGGCCCTCGCGGGCGGCGCGGTGTGGATGTACCGCAAGAAGGTCAAGCAGCTGATGGGCGACGTGCACTGACGTACGGCCCCGGCCTCACGGAGGGCCGCCGCATCCCGGGGATGCGGCGGCCCTCCGGGCTTTCCGGGCGCTACGGGCTTTCGGAGCTTTCGGGGCTAGGGCCTTCCCGGGGTTCTTCAGCCGGTCACGCCGTCACCGCAGACGCCGCTTCGGCATGAAGGTGAACACCGCGCCGCCCAGCAGGATCGCGGTCCCGGCCACCAGGCCGAGCGCCTTCAGCGCCCCGTGGTCGCCGGCCCCGGTCTCCGCGAGGCCGCCGCTGTCGGAGGACGAACTGCCGCCCGACGTCGACGAACCGCCCGACGCGCCGCTCGCCTGCTCGGTGGTGTCGAGGGTCAGCGAGACCGCCGTCTCGGTCGGGGTGCAGGTGGTCGTCGTACCGAGCGCCTCCACGGTCAGCACCCCCGGCGAGAGCGTCGACGACCCGCTCGCGCCCGGCTTGTACGTGCCCGTCAGATCCGGGATCTCGATCGGGTCCCCGGACTTGATCGCGGCGGAGTTGGTCGGCCCCTCCACATGCACGGTGCCGCTGTCCGCGCCGCCCAGCACGACCTCCATCGACGGCTTCACCGAGTCCGCCGGGATGTCCGCGGGGCTGTCCATCACCGACCCGTTGAACTGCACGGTGAGATCGAAACTCCCGCCGTCCTTCTTGGCGTTGATCTGCACCGGCGAGGTCGCGTTCTTGTCCCCGATGGGCGTCTTGCAGGCGTACGGCACGTCGACCTCCTTGCCGGTGAAGTCGGTCTGGCCGCTGCCGGTGCCGTCGCTGGAGGACGCGGTCGCGCTCGGTGAGGCGGAGTCGGAAGCGGACGCGCTGTCGGTCGGGGACGCCGACTGCGAGCCCGAGTCCGACGGCTCGGGCGTCGTGCTCGACGAACCGCCGTCGCCCGCGGACACCTCGATCGTCGCTGCCGCGGAGACCGTCCCGGTGGGCGAGCACGTGGTGTCGGTCGACAGGGCGTTGACGGTGTACGCGTCCGGGGTCAGCGTCACCTCGCCCGCCGTCGTCAGCTTCAGCGAGCCCGTCATGTCGGACAGCACCATGTCGCCGCCCTTGGGGATCGCCGGGTTCTCCCGCGGGCCCTGCATCGCGATGTCCGCGGTCTGCGCGCCGGCGGCCTTGAGGGTGCCGGACGGCTGCACCGAGTCGGCGGGCAGGTCGATGATGTCGGGGTTCTTGGACGCGGCCTGGACGAACTTCCAGACCACGTCCACCGTGTCGCCGACCTTCGCGGTGGCGGGCGCGGTGATCTCCACCTTGGTGGTGCCGTCGACGGGGTCGATCCCCGCGGGCGGCACGCAGTGCGTCGCGAACGACACCTCGGCCGCCTGCGCGGGCCCCGCGGCGAGGCCGAGCAGGATGCCCGCCGCGCCCAGGACCAGGGCGGCCCCCGCCGCACCGGCCCGTTCGACGCCGGCCGGTGCGCCTCTCCTTCGCATGCTCACGTGGGTCCCTTCCTGGTGGGAGTCGTAGGACTCGTCGGACTGTCGTCGTGCGGTGCGGAGAGCCGGCCGGCGGCGCCCGGACCGGAGTCCGGCGCGAACCACGGCAGGGTCGTCGGATGCGGGGCGGCGGTGCCGTCCGGCGCGGGCGCGCCGGGCCTCGGCAGGCGCAGGGTGAACGGGCCGGTCTGCGGGCGGCGGTGGCGCAGCGAGCCGCCCCGGCGCGGGCGGACCCGGTCGACGACGGCCATCCCGACGCGGAACACGGCGGCCGGGACGACCACGCAGAGCAGGATCCAGAACAGCGTCACGCCCCAGGGGCGGCCCACGCCCCACGGCTGCTCCGCGACGACCTTGCCCGCGTACTGGAGGGAGACCGTGTAGTCGCCGTGCGCGCCGCCGGACAGCTCCACCGGCAGCTCGATCCGCGCCTTCCCGCCGGGTCGCACGGTGCCCTTCCACTGCTGCTCGTCCCACTGCGGGGCGAACACGCCGTGCGCGGTGCCGACCCGGAACACGGGGTCCTTCACCGCGGCCGAGCCCGCGTTGCCGACGGTGAAGACGAGCGTGCGGGAGGGCGGCGCGCCGAACCAGGTCAGCAGCCCGTCGGCGCCCTCCAGGCGGGTGTCGGTGAGCAGGGAGAGCCGCCCGGCGGCGGGCGCGGGCAGCGCCTTCACCGGATGCCCGGCGACCTGGAAGGCGGCGTCGGCGTCGGCGCCCGGCCCGGTGGCGGTGGCCACGTGCACGACGCACGGGCACGGCACGGGCGGCTCGGACACCGGCAGCTTCCTGCTGAACGCGCCCTTCGCGTCGGTGGTGACGGCCCGGCCGTCCGCGTTGGCGCAGGAGTTGGTGCCGCCGACGACTCCGCGCGCGGGTGTGGCCTGTCCGCAGATCAGCAGCATCAGCACGGTCCTCGGGCGCCAGCCGCTGCCGCTGACGGTGATCGAAGCCCCGGTCCCCGCCTGGGACGTGGACACGTGGACGGACGGGTCGGCGGCCGCCGACGCGGTGCCCGCCGGCGGCAGCACCAGCAGCAGGAGCGCGGCGGCCATCGCCGCCGGCGCCGTCATCCGCAGCCTCACGACACCGCTCCCGTCGCCGTGTCCATCTCCGTCAACTCGGGCCCCGCGGACGGCGGTTCGGTGCCGTCGCGGCCCGCGGGCCGGTCCGGCCCGGGCCGGTCCCGACGCCGTACGGCCATGACGACCGCCCCGGCGGCGAGGGCGGTGGCTCCCGACGCGCCGGCCACCGTGCCCCAGGGGACGAACCGCGCCGAGGCGCCCGCGGTGGCGCGGGCGGCGCCGGGCGCCGTCACCGTCAGCCGCACCCGGACCGCGTCCAGCGCCGGGCGGCCGGGCCACGGCTCGCTCAACTCGGTGCGGCTGCCCGGCGCGAGGCGTACCGGCAGGGTGCGCGGGGCGCGGTCGAGGACCGTGCCGAACACCCCGTCCGCGTGCACCGCCAGCGTCGGCACGAGCACCGTCGTACCGCGGTTGACCAGTTCGTACGCGATCCGGTCGCCGCGTACGGCGACCCGCTCGACGGTCAGCGCGGACAGCTCGGGGCCGCCGACCCTGAGCCGTACCCGCACGGTGGCCTCGTGCCCGTGGGCGTCGCGGGCCGCGATCGCGCCGGCGCGGTCGCCGGGGGCCGCGTCCGCCGGGACGGCGAGGGTGAAGGGGATGTCGGCGCGGGTGCGGGCGGGGACGCGGACCGCGATCCGTGCGAACGTGATCCGCAGCCCGCCGGTGCCGCGCAGCCGTACGGCGAGCGGTCCCGTGCCCCGGTTGGTCACCGACACCGTGTCCTGGAGGACGATCCCGGGCGTGCCCTCCGCGTAGACGGAGGGACGGCCGCCGCCGGCGGGCGCGAGCGACCAGCCCCCGGCGGCCGCCCGGGCGCCGGGCGCGGCGGCCAGGGTGAGCACGGCCGGGCCGGCCAGCACGGCGGCGAGGGCGAGCAGGGTGGACGGGAGTCTCCGGGCCGGCCGCGGCGGCCGGGGCGCGCACGGCCGGGGGCGGCGGGGCAGGGGCGGGCGCGGTGCGCGCGGGGCCCGGGCGGCGTCGGTCGGCATCTGCGGCTCCAGCGGTCGCACGGGGACGGGGTCAGCGGCGGGCGCGGACCGTCTGGTTGCGCCGGGTCAGCCACAGCGCTCCCGCCGCGCCCGAGAGCAGCACGGTGCCGCCGAGGGTGCCGAAGGCGACGATCGCGTCGTCGGGGCCGGTCTTGGGCAGCTCGCCGCCGGAGTCCGTACTGCTCTGGCTGGTGCTGCCGGTGTCCGACGTGCCGCTGCCGCTGCCGCTGCCGCTCGCCGCGGTGACGTCCAGCGTGAGGGACGCCTTGGGGCTGTTGGTGGGCGTGCAGGTGGTGGTCGTGCCGAGCGCCTTGATGGTGAGCACGCCCGCGGTGAAGGTGACCTTCCCGGTCTTCTTCGGGGTGTACGTGCCGCTCAGGTCATTGATCTTGATGGCCGTGTTGGCGGGGATGGCGGCCTGGTTGGCCGGTCCCGTCACCGACAGGGTGCCGCTGTCGGCGCCGCCCAGCCGGATCTTCGCGCTCGGGCTCATCGCGCCCTTGCCGAGTTCGACCGGGCTGGAGGAGACGCCCTTCTGCCAGGACATCGTGATCTTGTAGCCGCTGCCGCTCCTGACGCCCGTGATGTCGATGGGCGAGACGGCGCTCTTCACGCCGATCGGCGTCTCGCAGCGGTAGTTGACGTCGACGACATCCGCCCGCGCCGCGGGGGCGGCCAGCAATACCGCCGAGCCGGCCAGGGCCGCGGCGGACGCGAGCGCGGCGGTTCGTTTCTGGTACGACACGGTCGCCTCATTCCTGACGGCACATCAGATGAGCCGTCAAGGTACGCCCGGGCCCGTGAGGAAGGAAGACACGCAGCAGGCCGGAGTTGCGACGATCCGACACACACGGATGAGGCGTGGCGAGGCGATGGGTGACCGGGGGTAACTGGAGATGGGGGGCTGGGCGGGGCACGAC
>NZ_LAVA02000096.1 GCF_000974985.2 Streptomyces mangrovisoli
CCCCCACCCCCGAGCACCCCGGCCTCTCCGGTCTTCTCCCCGCCCCTCAGCGGCCCGGCCTGCCCGCTCGCGTCGGCTGGGAGGAATAGCCTCGGCGGCCGTGGTGCTGTCGCCAGTGGAGGTGATCGGCAGTGGCCGACGATCAGCAGGAGCGGGCGTACCGGATCGAGCACGACTCCATGGGAGAGGTGCGGGTCCCGGCCGATGCCAAGTGGCGGGCCCAGACGCAGCGGGCCGTCGACAACTTCCCCGTCTCCGGGCAGCGCCTCGAACGCGCCCACATCGAGGCCCTGGCGCACATCAAGGGGGCCGCCGCCAAGGTCAACGCCCGGCTCGGGGTGATCGGCAAGGACGTCGCCGAAGCCATCCAGGAGGCGGCCCGGGAGGTCGCCGACGGCACCTGGGACGCGCACTTCCCGGTGGACGTGTTCCAGACCGGCTCCGGGACCTCCTCCAACATGAACGCCAACGAGGTCATCGCCACCCTCGCCACCGAGCGCCTCGGCCGCGACGTGCACCCCAACGACGACGTCAACGCCTCCCAGTCGTCCAACGACGTCTTCCCCTCCTCCCTGCACATCGCCGCCACCGCCGCGGTCGTCCGGGACCTGATCCCGGCCCTGGAGCACCTCGCGGCCGCCCTGGAGCGCAAGGCCGGGGAGTTCGCGGACGTCGTGAAGTCGGGGCGTACCCATCTGATGGACGCCACGCCCGTGACGCTGGGCCAGGAGTTCGGCGGGTACGCCGCCCAGGTGCGCTACGGCGTGGAGCGGCTGCGCGCCTCCCTGCCGCGCCTCGCGGAACTGCCGCTCGGCGGCACCGCGGTGGGCACCGGGATCAACACCCCGCCCGGCTTCTCCGCCGCCGTCATCGAGGAGGTCGCCGCCGCGACCGGGCTGCCGCTGACCGAGGCGCGCAACCACTTCGAGGCGCAGGGCGCGCGGGACGGCGTCGTGGAGACCAGCGGGCAGCTGCGGACGATCGCCGTAGGACTGACGAAGATCGCCAACGATCTGCGGTGGATGGCGTCGGGGCCGCGCACCGGGCTCGCCGAGATCTCCCTGCCGGACCTCCAGCCGGGCTCCTCGATCATGCCGGGCAAGGTCAACCCCGTCGTCCCGGAGGCGGTGTTGATGGTCGCCGCGCAGGTCGCCGGGAACGACACGACGATCGCCGTGGCGGGCGCGGCCGGCAACTTCGAGCTGAACGTGATGCTGCCGGTGATCGCCAAGAACGTCCTGGAGTCGGTCCGGCTGCTGGCCAACGTCTCCCGGCTGCTGGCCGACCGGACCGTGGACGGGATCGTCGCGCACCGCGAGCGGGCCCGGGAGTACGCCGAGTCGTCGCCGTCGGTGGTCACCCCGCTGAACAAGTACATCGGGTACGAGGAGGCCGCGAAGGTCGCCAAGAAGGCGCTGGCCGAGCGCCGGACCATCCGCGAGGTCGTCCTCGCCGGCGGCTATGTCGAGCGCGGCGACCTGACCGCCGAGCAGCTGGACGAGGCCCTCGATGTCCTGCGGATGACACACCCGTAACGATCCACCGCCCGCGGGTGAACCGTGACGCGTGCCGCAGCGTCGTATGCCTGGGGCACCTAATATCTGTGCATGGCGGACGGTGACGCGGTGAGACACGCTCAGAGCGGGCAGACGGGGCGGGCGACGGGCTTCTGGAGCCCCGGCAGCCAGATCCTGTGGCGGTACCGGGAGAACGCCGGCGAGCACTTCCACATCGCCCGCCCGGTCACCGTCGTCCGCGACGACGAGGATCTGCTCGCCGTGTGGATGGCGCCCGGCACCGAGTGCGTGCGCCCCGTCCTCGCCGACGGCACGCCCGTGCACCAGGAGCCGCTGGACACCCGCTACACCAAGCCGCGGACCGTGCAGCGCGACCGCTGGTTCGGCACCGGGGTGCTGAAGCTGGCCCGCCCCGGCGAGCCGTGGTCGGTGTGGCTGTTCTGGGAACCGGGCTGGCGCTTCAAGAACTGGTACGTCAACCTCGAGCAGCCGCTGGCCCGCTGGCACGGCGGGGTGGACTCCGAGGATCACTTTCTGGACATCACCGTGGCGCCGGACGGAGCGTGGGAATGGCGCGACGAGGACGAGTTCGCGCAGGCCCAGCGGGACGGTCTGATCGGCCCTGATGCCGCCGAACGGGTCCGCCGGGCGGGGTCGTCCGCGGTCGACGTGATCCGCGCCTGGGGACCGCCGTTCAGCGAGGGCTGGCAGAACTGGCGCCCGAATCCGTCCTGGGCGGTACCGTCACTGCCGGAGGACTGGGACCGTACGCCCGCGCACGTGTCCTCATGAGACCCTTGATGCGCCCCCGGTCAAGAAACGTAGGATCGTCCTCCGCAAGGGCGCACAGGGGCAACTCCCGCATCATGCGGCGAGTCTGACCAAACGTCACCGAGGGGCGGCAGGACGTGAGCGAGGGGTACGAGGGCAACACCGGCCGGGGCCGCACAGGCCGCGCCGGTGGCACAGGCACAGCCTCTGACCACGCGGGGATTCCGTTCCTGGGGCACGCATTCCGGGTATCGGAACTTCTGCGGGACGAACTGCGCGCGCGGCGCGCAGCCCCCAACGGACGGATTCGACACGCGTGACGGAGCAGCCGACCTCCTTCGAGCGCCCGCAGGCGGGCGGCGACCCCGCGGATGGCCGCGGGGCGCTCCTGCACACCCCGAAACCACCGCGCCCCGGTGCCACCGCCTTACCGGCACAGGCCCGCGCGGGTGAGACGCCCGCCGGGCCCGGCACGACCACGCCCTGCGCCAAGGGGAAGGAGACCGCCCCCGCGGGCACGCCCATGACCTCCGGCACCGGCCCCGAGCACGCCCAGCCGTCCACGGCAGAACCCGACTCCCACCGTCCGCGTCCGGCGCCCGAGGGCATCCCCGTGCAGCCGGGCGACGAGCAGCGCCCCACCGCCGGCGAGCGCCGCAGCGGCAAGGGGCTGCCGCCGGGCCGCCCCATGCCCATGCGGCGGGACGGCGACCGGCTGCGCTTCGTGGGCGCCGCCACCCGGCGCATCGCCCGCGGCATCGACCTGGACGAGATCGTGATGGGGCTGTGCCGGGCGACCGTGCCGACCTTCTCCGACGCGATCCTCGTCTATCTGCGCGACCCGCTGCCGGTGGGCGACGAGCGGCCCACCGGTCCCGTCGTGCTGCGGCTGCGCCGCTCCGACCGGATCCCGGAGGACCGCGACACCGACGGCGGCTTCGCGGCCGCCCCGCAGCCCGAGCCCGAGCTGTCGGAGCTGTCCGCGGTCACCGCCGAGCTGTGCGAGGTGCGGCCCGGCGGCGCGCTCGCGGAGGTGCTGCGCGGGGTGCGCCCGGTCTTCGCCGACGCGCCCGCGGCCCGCGCCGCGCTGCCCGAACTCCTCGGCGAGGACGGCGAGCTGATCGTCCCCTCCGGGCAGCGCGCGATCCTCGCGCCGCTGCGCGGCCGGCGCCGGGTGATCGGCGCGGCGGTGTTCCTGCGCCGCCCCGAGCGGATGGCCTTCGAGGCCGACGACCTGCTGGTCGCCGCCCAGCTCGCCACGCACAGCGCGCTCGGCATCGACAAGGCGGTGCTCTACGGCCGCGAGGCGTACATCGCCGACGAGCTCCAGCGCACCATGCTGCCCGAGCACCTGCCCCGCCCGACGGGCGTGCGGCTCGCGTCCCGCTATCTGCCGGCCGCCGAGACCGCGCGCGTCGGCGGCGACTGGTACGACGCGATCCCGCTGCCGGGCAGCCGGGTCGCGCTGGTGGTCGGCGACGTGATGGGGCACTCCATGACGTCGGCCGCGATCATGGGCCAGCTGCGCACGACCGCGCAGACCCTGGCCGGGCTCGACCTGCCGCCGCAGGAGGTGCTGCACCACCTCGACGAGCAGGCCCAGCGCCTGGGCACCGACCGCATGGCGACCTGCCTGTACGCGGTCTACGACCCGGTCTCGCACCGGATCACCATCGCCAACGCCGGGCATCCGCCGCCGGTGCTGCTGCACCTGGGCGGCCGCGCCGAGGTGCTGCGGGTGCCGCCGGGCGCGCCGATCGGCGTCGGCGGCGTCGACTTCGAGGCCGTCGAGCTGGACGCGCCCGCCGGGGCGACCCTGCTGCTGTACACGGACGGCCTGGTGGAGTCCCGGCTGCGCGACGTGTGGACCGGCATAGAGCAGCTGCGCGAGAAGCTCGCCGCGACCGCGCAGCTGACCGGACCGGACCATCCGCCGCCGCTGGAGGCGCTGTGCGACGAGGTCCTCGACATGCTCGGTCCGGGTGACCGGGACGACGACATCGCGCTGCTCGCCGCCCGCTTCGACGGGATCGCGCCGAGCGACGTGGCGTACTGGTTCCTGGACCCGGAGGACTCCGCCCCGGGGCGGGCCCGCAAGCTGGCCCGGCGCGCCCTGTCCCGGTGGGGCCTGGAGGAGCTGACCGACTCGGTCGAGCTGCTGGTGAGCGAGATCGTCACCAACGCGGTGCGGTACGCCTCGCGGCCGGTGACGCTGCGGCTGCTCCGCACGGACGTGCTGCGCTGCGAGGTCGGCGACGACGTGCCGCAGCTGCCGCGGCTGCGG
The DNA here is from genome assembly GCF_000974985.2 of Streptomyces mangrovisoli. Taxonomy (GTDB): domain Bacteria; phylum Actinomycetota; class Actinomycetes; order Streptomycetales; family Streptomycetaceae; genus Streptomyces; species Streptomyces mangrovisoli. The sequence goes on from NZ_LAVA02000096.1 coordinate 4,573, forward strand.
CAGGCCCGCGCCACCGACGAGGACGGCCGCGGGCTGTACCTGGTCAACCGGCTGGCCCGGCGCTGGGGCGCCACCCGGCTCAGCACCGGCAAGGTGGTGTGGTTCGAGCTGAACCACTCGGGCGGCTGACGCCCCTTCGCCGTCACGCACACGGAGGAGGCCCCCGCGGCTGCGGGGGGCCTCCTCCGTGTGCGGGCCGCTGCTGCCCGGCTGTGCGTGACGGCGGCTACTGTCCGGCGAATTCGTCCTGGCTCAGCGGATCGTCCGTCGCGCCGTCCGTCGGTGTCTGCGTCGGCGTCTGCGTCGGCGTGTCCGTCGTCGGTGTCTCGGTCGGCGTTTCCGTGGGCTCCTGCGTCGGCGTGTCCGTCGGGGCCTCGGTGGTGGGCGCCTCCGTGGTCGGCGTCTCCGACGGGCTCTCGGTGGCCGACTTGGACGGCGTCGGCGACGTCGTCGGCTGGACGGCCGCGCCCTGCGTGGTGTCCAGGTCGAACTTGACCTTCTTCGTCACGCCGAAGGTGTAGTCCGCCCAGATCTGCGCGGGGTAGCCACCACCGTTGATACGGCCGGTGCCGGGGATGAGACCGGTCGCGCCGGTCAGCGAGACCTGCTTCTGGGCCTTGACGTTCTCGCCGAACAGGCCGACGGAGGTGACCAGGTCGGGCGTGTAGCCGGTGAACCAGGCCGACTTGTTGTTGTCGGACGTGCCGGTCTTGCCGGCCACCTGCTGGCCCTGGCGGTCCGGGTTCTGGGCCACCGACACGCGGGCGGTGCCGTCGTCGACCACGCCGGTCAGCACGGAGGTGACCGTGTCGGCGGCCTCGCGGCTGATCACCTGCTCGCCGATCGCGCTGGGCAGGGTGACCGTGCGGTTCTTCTGCTCGGCCTTGGCGAGGATGGTCGGGGTGACCTTCTTGCCGTGGTTGTCGAGGGTGGCGTAGGCACCCGCCATCTCCAGCGGGCTCGCGCCCATCGAGCCGAGGGTCTGCGCGGGCACCGCCTGCATGCCGGTGGTGTCCATGCCCAGCTTGTCCGCGACGGCCAGCACGTTCTTCATGCCGACGTCGACGCCCATCTGCGCGAACACCGAGTTGACGGACTTGTTCATGGCCGTCTGGACGGTGATGTTGCCGTAGTCCTGGTCGTCCTCGTTGGGCGGGCTGAAGGCGATGTCGCTGCCCTCGACCGGGCGGCCGCTGGTGCCGTCGTAGATCGTGTTCGCGTCGATCGCCTTGCCGTCCTGGGTCTTCGCGCCGCGCTCCAGGGCGGCGGCGAAGATCAGCGGCTTGAACGTGGACGCGGGCTGGTAGTCCCGGCGGGTCGCGTTGCTGATGTAGTGCTTGAAGTAGTCCTCGCCGCCGTAGAGGGCGACGATCTTGCCCGTCTTCGGGTCGACGGAGACGGCGCCGGCCTGGACGTACCCGTCGACCTTGCGCTTCTTCTTGTTCAGCTTGCTGGTCAGCTGCGACTTGACTGACTTCTCCAGCTGCTTCTGCTTCGTCGGGTCGATGTTCAGGGTGATCGTCCAGCCCTTGTCGACGACGGCGTTCTCCGCCTGCGACTGGGTGAGGCCCTGCGACTTCATCAGCTGCTTCTCCAGCTGCTGATTGGCGAGCTCGACCAGATAGCCCTTCTGGCCCTCCTCGCCGGGCGTGCCCTTGGGCGCGTCCGGCACGGGCAGCTTGGTCATGGCGGAGCGCTTGCTCGCGTCCAGCCAGCCCTGCTTGACCATGTTGTCGAGGACGTAGTTCCAGCGCGCGGTGACCAGCTTCTTGCCGGTGTCGGTGGCGGACGACCAGTCGTACTGGCTCGGCGCCTGGAGCAGCGCGGCGAGGTAGGCGCCCTGCTGGACCGAGAGCTTCTCGGCGTCCTCGCTGTAGTACGCCTGGGCGGCGGCCTGGATGCCGTAGGCGCCGCGGCCGTAGTAGCTGGTGTTGATGTAGCCCGCGAGGATGTCGTCCTTGGACAGCTTGCGGTCCACCTTCAACGAGATGACCAGTTCCTTCAGCTTGCGCGAGACGGTCTGGTCCTGGTTGAGGTAGTAGTTCTTGACGTACTGCTGGGTGATCGTCGAACCGCCCTGCGTGCCGCGGCCCATGACGGTGTTGAGGATGCCGCGGGCGGTGCCCTTCAGGTCGACGCCGGGGTCGGTGTAGAAGGACTTGTTCTCGGCGGCGACGAAGCACCGCTGGACGTCCTTGGGCACCTTGTCGAGGCTCACGCTCTCGCGGTTGACGGTGCCGACGCGGGCCATGACCTTGCCGTTGCTGTACTTGTAGACGTTGCTCTGGCTCTGCGCGGCCGCGTTGCCCGTGGGGACGTCGACCATCATGTACAGCGCGATGAAGCCGCCGATGCCGAGCAGGCACAGGCCGAAGAACGTGCCGAGGATCTTCTTCCAGGTGAAGAGCCGGCGTATCCGGCTCTTCGCGGAGCCGCCGCGGGCGCCGCCGCGGGCCGCCGAGCGGGAGGCCGCCCGGCCGGGCCCGGCCGGGCCGGCGGGACCGCCGTGGCTTCCGGGACCGCTGGGACCTCCGGGACCGCCGTATCCGGCCGGTCCGCCCGGCGCGGGCATGGTGCCCGGCGCGCCGGCCGCGGTGCCGGACGAGCGGCCCCTGGGTGCGGCACGGTGGCCGCCGCCCTGTCGCGCGCGTCGTTCTTCCGCTCGTCCCATGAGTCCGTCTGCTCCGCTTCGTTCTCGGGTGTCGCACAAGTACGTGGCCCAGGTCAGCTCAGAAAGCTAACACCGCTCTATGTGACAAAGGGCGCTGGATCCGGTCTTTTAGGGACGTGACAATCAGCACCCGCCCCCAACGGAACCGACGTACGGAGAGCGGACAAGGTTGCCGCCACAGCGAAAAGAAGCACGGCGCGGGACAACTGTGAGGTCGGGCACAGCGCAGCGAAACGGGGCATCACAGGCATCCCGGCACCCTCGCGCGGCGGCCTTCACCGGGAGCGCGCCGGTGCCCGTGCGCCGCGGACGGCAGCCCGGGGCGCACGGGCACGGGCACGCCCGGACGGATCCGGCCGACCCCCTGTAGCAGAACCGTGACAATCACCCCGGCGACGGCCGCCACCTGGGCCGTGCCACCCGCCGCCACGATCTGCACACTCCGCGTATACATCCCGGGTATACACCGTGTGTACAGTGCTGCCATGTCCATCGGTCACACCCTTCTGGGGCTCCTGGAGTCCGGTCCGCGCCACGGTTACGACCTCAAGCGGGCCTTCGACGAGAAGTTCGGTCACGACCGGCCGCTCCACTACGGCCAGGTCTACTCGACGATGTCCCGCCTGCTGAAGAACGGACTCGTCGAGGTCGACGGGATCGAGCCCGGCGACGGTCCCGAGCGCAAGCGGTACGCGATCACCGAGGCCGGCGTCACCGACGTGCAGCGCTGGCTCGCGACACCGGAGAAGCCGGAGCCGTACCTCCAGTCGACGCTCTACACCAAGGTCGTCCTCGCGCTGCTGACCCACCGGGACGCCGGCGACATCCTCGACACCCAGCGCGCGGAGCACCTGCGGATGATGCGCATCCTCACCGACCGCAAGCGCGGCGGCGACCTCGCCGACCAGCTCATCTGCGACCACGCCCTGTTCCATCTGGAGGCCGACCTGCGCTGGCTGGAACTGACCGCGGCACGCCTCGACAAGCTCGCCACGGCGGTGCGCCCGTGACCACGACCAGCGCACCCCCCGGATCCCTGCTCGCCGCCCAGGACCTGCGCAAGGCGTACGGCCCCACGACGGCGCTGGACGGCGCCGACTTCTCCATCCACCCCGGCGAGGTCGTCGCGGTGATGGGACCCTCCGGCTCCGGCAAGTCGACCCTGCTGCACTGCCTCGCCGGGATCGTCCCGCCCGACTCCGGTTCGATCCGGTACGACGGCCGGGAGCTGGCCGGGATGAGCGACGCCGGGCGCAGCGCGCTGCGCCGCTCGGAGTTCGGCTTCGTGTTCCAGTTCGGCCAGCTGGTGCCGGAGCTGACCTGCGTGGAGAACGTCGCCCTGCCGCTCCGGCTGAACGGCGCCCCGCGCAAGGAGGCCGAACGGACCGCGCTCGGCTGGATGGAGCGCCTCGAGGTCGACGACCTGCGCGCCAAGCGGCCCGGCGAGGTCTCCGGCGGCCAGGGCCAGCGGGTCGCGGTCGCCCGGTCGCTGGTCACCTCACCGCGGGTGGTCTTCGCCGACGAGCCCACCGGAGCGCTCGACTCGCTCAACGGCGAGCGGGTGATGGAGCTGCTCACCGAGGCCGCCCGGTCGGCGAACGCCGCCGTCGTCCTCGTCACCCACGAGGCGCGGGTGGCCGCCTACTCGGACCGCGAGATCGTCGTACGGGACGGCAGGTCGCGGGACATGGAGCGGCTCGTATGAGGCCGCCCCAGAGTGTCAGGGACCTGACCATGGGATTGCGGTTCGCCGTCACCGGCGGCCGCGAGGGCTGGGTGCGGCTGCTGCTGACGGCCCTCGGCGTGGGCCTGGGCGTGGCGCTGCTGCTGCTGACCACGGCGCTGCCGCACGCGCTCGAGGTGCGCCACGACCGCGAGCAGTCCCGCTCGGACTTCACCTACGACTACAAGCCGGTCGCCCCCGCCGACGACACCCTGGTGATCGCCGACGTCGACACCACCTACCGCGGCAAGGACGTACGCGGCCGGGTCGTGATGCCCGAGGGGGAGCGCGCCCCGCTGCCGCCCGGCGTCGCGGCGTTCCCGGCGGCCGGCGACATGGTCGTCTCGCCCGCCCTGAAGGAACTGCTCGACTCCCCCGGCGGGGCGCTGCTGCGCGACCGGCTGCCGTACCGGATCACCGGGACCATCACCGAGAGCGGGCTGATCGGCTCGCGTGAACTCGCCTACTACGCGGGCTCCGACGCCCTCGCCGACCGCGTCAACCCGCCGTACGTCGCCCGCATCACCCGGTTCGGCACCCCGAACCCGACGAAGGAGAGCACGGACCCGGTCCTGCTGCTGCTCGTCCTCGTCGTCTTCGTCGTGCTGCTGATGCCGGTCGCGGTGTTCATCGCCGCGGCGGTGCGGTTCGGCGGCGAGCGCCGCGACCGGCGTCTCGCGGCCCTGCGCCTGGTCGGCTCCGACAGCCGGATGACCCGGCGCATCGCCGCGGGCGAGGCGCTCGCCGGAGCCCTGCTCGGACTGGTCTTCGGCACCGGCTTCTTCCTGCTCGGCCGCCAGGTCGCGGGCTCGGTGGAGGTCCTCGGCGTCAGCGTGTTCCCGAGCTATCTCGACCCCACGCCCGCGCTCGCCGCGCTGGTCGCGGTCGCGGTGCCCGCCGCCGCCGTGCTCGTCACGCTGCTGGCGCTGCGCGGGGTGGTCATCGAGCCGCTCGGCGTGATGCGCACGGCGCGGCCCTCGCGGCGCCGGCTGTGGTGGCGGCTGCTGCTGCCGCTGGCCGGCCTCGCGATGCTCTACCCGATGATCGGCCAGGGCCACGACGGCGGCGGCTTCAACGAGTACCTGGTCGTCGGCGGCGTGATGCTGCTGCTGATCGGGGTCACCGCGCTGCTCCCGTGGGTCGTGGAGAGCGTCGTGGGCCGTCTCGGCCCCGGCGGCGTCGCCTGGCAACTGGCCGTACGACGCCTCCAGTTGAGCAGTGGTACGGCGGCCCGCATGGTGAACGGCATCGCGGTGGCGGTGGCCGGCGCGATCGCGCTGCAGATGCTGTTCGCGGGCGTCCAGGGCGACTACACCAAGACGACCGGGTACGACCTGACCCGGGCGCAGATGCGGGTGTCCGTCCCCACGGGCACGTCGGTCGACCGGGCCACCGCGAAGGTCCGCGCCACCGCGGGCGTCGGCCGCGCGGTGGGCCTGGCGGACGGGTACGCCGGAGACACCCGGCGCGACCCGGAGCACGGCACGGAGGTGACGCTCGGCAGCTGCGCCGCGCTGCGCGAGGTGGCCGTCCTGCCCTCCTGCCACGACGGCGACAGCTTCGCGCTGCTCGGCTCCCCGGGCGACACGGACACCCCGAAGCTGGTCCGGGCCGGCCGCACGGTCTATCTCGACCCGTCCTACCAGGGCGAGGCGCGCAACCTGGAGATCGCTCTGACCGTGCCGCACGGCGTCCGGCAGGCGCGCACCCGCCACGACCTGACCGGGACCGAGCGCGCCGGACTGCTGCTCACCCCGGGCGCCCTGCCCGCGAACGCGGCGCCCGCCTTCCAGGGCGTGGTCTACGTCGTGCTGGACCGCACGGTCACCGACGCCGCCGAGCACGTGCGCAACACGGCGGCGGCGATGGACCCGCTGGCGTCCGTCGACACGTTCGCCGCGACCGAGTCGTCGAAGAAGTTCACCTCGATCCGCACGGGCCTGTTCGTGGGTGCCGCGTGCGTGCTGGCGCTGATCGGGGCGAGCCTGCTGGTGTCGCAGCTGGAGCAGTTGCGCGAGCGCCGCAAGCTGCTGTCGTCGCTGGTCGCCTTCGGCACCCGGCGCCGCACGCTGAGCCTGTCGGTGCTGTGGCAGACGGCGATCCCGATCGCGCTGGGTCTGCTGCTGGCGTCGGTGGTGGGGGTGACGCTGGGCGCGGTGCTGCTGCGGATGTCCGCGGCGACGGTCCGGGTGGACTGGGCGAGCGTGCTCGCGATGACCGGGATCGGCGCCGGGGTGGTCCTCGCGGTGACCCTGCTGAGCCTGCCGCCGCTGCTGCGGCTGATGCGGCCGGAGGGTCTGCGCACCGAGTAGGGCGCGCCGCGCCGACGCCGGACGGCCCCTCCCCCGCCGCGGGGAGGGGCCGTCCGGCGTCAGCCGCGCCGGCTGCTCACAGGCTGTGCTCCTTCACCACCCGCCGGGTCTGGGCGAACAGCATGCCGACGTTGACCGACTTGCGGCACACCACCACGGCGACGACGTCCTGCTGCTCGTTCATCCGCACGAACAGGTGGGTGAGGTTGTCGCTGTTGACGAGGATCTCCTGGAAGAAGTGGTTGTCGTTCGTCGTGTTGCGGCGTTCCTTGAAGACGTCCTCGATCATCACGACCGTGCGGCCCTGGAACAGGTCGAGGGTCGCGCCCGCGAGCAGGTCGAGCACCTCGGGCGGATGGTTGTCCACCGTCTCGTAGGAGAGCAGCATCCCGGTGGACATGTCGACCACGCCTGCCGCCACGCAGTCGGGTGCCTCGGTACGGAGCGATTTCACCAGGCTCATGACCTGGTCGGAGAATCCTGTCGTCATGCGCTTTGTCCCCATCCTTCTAAACTCCCTCTGGTTGCTTGGCCATGAGGATCGAGCCAATGCGGTCCAGAGCCGGCTGTGTCGCCTGGTGCAGCCGGTCGACGTCCATGCCTTCGTCCCCGAGTACGACCATCAGCGCGGTGTCCCCCACCGCGTAGAACGCGGCGCACCCGTGGCTGCCGTACGTCACCGTCTGGCGCAGCGTGCCCCGGGCGGTGGCCTGGGCGGTGCGCCGGGCGAGGCCCAGACCGGCCGCGGCGAGCGCCGCGAGGCCCTCCGGGTCGATGGAGTTCGCGGTGTCGGCGGCGATGAGCAGCCCGTCGCACGCGGCGACGGCCGTGTCGGTGATTCCCGTGACCTGTTCGCGCAGGCTGCGCATCTCCAGGGTCAGGGCTTCGTGATCCATGTACTCAACTCCCCTGCATCTTCTGGGCGAAGCTCGATTTCCTGTTCATTCCTCACCGTTCTCATCTCGCGGTTCCGTTCCGCAGGCGGAAGAACCCCCGCCAGCTCCCTCCGGGCTTCTCCGGAGGCAGGCCCGCACTCATGCCGCTGGCACCGGGGACCCGGCGCGGCAGGGTGACGGGGGTGTGGATCGGTTCGGGCGGTGGCGGGGGCGGCGGCGGTTCGCGGTGGCGGACCGGGGTCGCCTCCGGCACCCGGACGGGGATCGGCGGGGGCGCCTCGCCGCACTCCAGGAGCCCCTCGCCGAGCATCCGGGCGACTTCGACGGTCACCGTGTAGACCCCGCGGCCGCTCAGAAAGGCCAGGTCGCGGGCGGTTCTGCGGCCGTCCGCATGGGTCAGCAGCTCGGTCTGCAAGGAGGTGAGCCGCTCGGCCGGCCGGCCGGGGCGCGGGCGCTCGCGGTCGGGGTGGACCGGGTGCGGCAGCGCGGCCACGGCGGCGAGCTTGCGGTTGGCGTCCTGGAGCAGCCGCAGCGATCCCTCGCCGACGGAGACGGTCACGCCGTCGGGCGGCCCGGCCCGGTCGTCGCGCTCGACGCCGTCCACCTGGCCCGCGACGATCGCGAAGGCCGCGTCGTGCAGCGCCATCACGGTGACCACCCGCAGCTCGGCGGCGCCCGCCAGGCCGCCCGCGATCAGCGCCTCGGCCGGCCAGCGCGCGCCGCCCGACTCCCGCACCGCGTCGGCCCATTGCTCGCCGCTGACCCGGCCGGAGCGCAGCAGCAGGGCCTCCGGGCCGGGGGCGCCGGGGCTCTCCGCCCCGATGACGAGCCCGTTGCGCAGCCGGAAGCCGCCGCCCGGCGAACCGGAGACTCTGAGCCCCCCGGTGTAGCCGTCCCGCCCGCAGTCGGCCAGCGCCTGCGCCAGCAGGTCGTACCCCACCCGGCCGAGGGAATCCCGAACGCCCTCCCGAATGCCCGACATCACTCCCCTTGGCCGTTTCTCGCACACACGCCTGACGTGTCGCGCTGAGGGGGCTTGTGTATCAGTCGGGGGGCATATTTCGTCCGGGCTCTTCCCAGCTGGCCCTACATGACGGAATTCATGACGGATGTTGCGGCAATGGGCCGTTCAATGTGCCGTGTCCGGCGACCATTTGAACGATCGGGACGGCTTCGGCGGGACGGCCGCGGCAGGGCGCGACGGCCGTCCGGGCGCGGTCGTCCGAGCCTCGCGCGCCGTCGGCCCGAGGCCCGTACGCGGTCCTCCCGGGTCTCGCGCGCGGTCGCTCAGGCCTCGTGTGCCGGGCTCCCGGCGTCCTGCGGAGCAGCGCCGTCGAGTGCGGCGCCGCCGCCCGGGGCCGCGCCCGCGGGCTCCTCCGTCCCCGGCCGTACGGTCTCGTCCGCGGGGCCCGCCTGTTCGTGCTCGAGCGCCGCCGTCTGTTCCAACGAGTACTGCCGCAGATACGTCACGACCGTGTTGGTGACCGCCACCAGCGGCACCGCCACCACCGCGCCGCCGATGCCCGCGACCACGCCACCGGCCGCGACCGTCAGCACCACCGCGAGCGGGTGCACCCGCACCGCCCGGCCCAGGATGAACGGCTGGAGGATGTGCCCCTCGATCTGCTGCACGGCGAGGACCACGGCCAGCGTCATGAGGGCGGTGAACGGGCCCTGGGTCACCAGCGCCACCACCACCGCCAGCGCGCCGGAGGCGACCGCGCCGACCAGCGGGATGAAGGAGAACAGGAAGATGAACACGGCCAGCGGGACGGCCATGGGCACCTTGAGGAAGTAGATGCCGAGGCCGATGAAGATCGCGTCGATCAGGGCCACCAGCACCGTGCCGCGCACATAGGCGGTCAGCGTGTGCCAGGCGCGCGGGCCGGCTCCGGCCACGCCCGGCCGGGCGTTGGCGGGCACCAGCTTCAGGAACCACTGCCACACGCGCGGGCCGTCGTAGAGCAGGAACAGCGTCGAGAAGAACACCAGCAGGATGCCGGTGAGGGCCTCGACGACGACCTGGACGCCCTCGATGCCGGCGGAGGTGATCTGGTCGGCGTTGGCACCGACCGCTCCGCGGAGGTTCTTCGCGATCTGGTTGATCTGCTTGTCGGTGACGTGGAACGGGCTTCTCAGCAGCCAGTTGCGCAGATCGTCGATGCCGTTCTGGATCTGGTCGGAGAGCGTGTCGATGTTCTCCATGACCTGCCAGGTCACGAACCAGCCCATGAGCCCGATGATCACGAACCCGGAGATCGCGGTGAGCGCCGTGGCCAGTCCCCGGGGCACGCCGTAGCGCGTGAGCCGGGCGACGGTCGGCTGGAGCAGCGCGGTGACGAGCAGTGCGATGACGAAGGCGAAGACCACCAGCTGCACGGCGCTGATGACCCGCATCAGCACCCAGACGGTGCCGGCGAGCACCAGCAGGCGCCAGCCGGCCTCGGCGGCCACGCGGACGCCGTAGGGCACCATCTGCGCGGGATCGGGGCGGGCGGCGGGTGCGACGGGACGCGGTTCGGCGACCGGCGGGCGGGGGGCGGGCAGGGCCGGTTCGGGGTCGGCGTGTTCCTTGGCCACCTCGGCGCGGCGCTCGTCGAGCCGCTCGCCCATCTCGCTCAGACCCGCGCCGATCCGGCCGAGCCACCCAGGTACACGTGACATGATCCGTCCTCTTCCCCCGCGTCCCCGGGTGCTGTCCACCACTCCCCCCTGGAGCCGTCGCGTCCGACCGTAACAGGGCGAAAGCCCCTCCCCGTAGGACGGGGAGGGGCTGCGCGAGGTTGAGCGGGAATGGGGGTACGTCAGTACCAGCTGTTCGCCTGCCAGAACGTCCAGGCCTGGCAGGGGCTGCCGTACCGGCTGTTCATGTAGTTGAGGCCCCACTTGATCTGCGTGGCCGGGTTGGTCTGCCAGTCGGAGCCGACCGAGGACATCTTGGAGCCGGGCAGGGCCTGGAAGAGGCCGTAGGCACCGGAAGAGGCGTTGACCGCCTTGTAGTTCCAGCTGGACTCGTGGTCCACGATGTTGCTGAAGCACTGGAACTGGTCGCTCGCGACCATCTGACGCGCCATCGCCTGGATCTGCGCGACCGTGTACGAGCTCTGCACGGCGAAGGTGGCGGTGGACGCGCGGCTCGCGGCGGCCTTCTCCTCGGCGCGCTCCTTGGCCTCCTTGGCCGCCTTCTCCGCAGCCGCCTTCTTGGCGACCGCGCTCTCGGCGGCGGCCTTGCGGGCGGCCTCCTCGGCGTCCTTCTTGGCGCTCACGTCGGCCTGGATGGCCTGGGCGTCGGCCTGCTGCGTCAGGGACGACGACGCGGTCTCGACCTCGGCCTGCTGACCCGCGGGTATGTCCGCGAGGAGCGTGGTGTCGGCAGCCGTCGACTCGGCGTCGTTGTTCTGCGCGACGCTGCCCGAGGCAACTCCGACGACGCTTCCGACGGCGGTGACCGCGGTGGCCGAGGCCACTGCGAATCCCCGGACCGAAATCCGGCTCACTCGGTTTCCTTCCAGCATCGCCCGCTTCGGTGACCCTGGCGGACGCAATCGTGCCCACTGACGCTGGCCTCCCAACTGCGGGGTCACGGGAGGCACGGGCCCGGTGGGCAACTCCCTTCACGGGAGCACCGCGTGGTGCACGGGCGGCATACGACGGTCGCTATGTAGTTGGCTGTGGTGCCGGTGTGCCGATGTACCGCTGGCGGTACAGCTGTGTCGTATGCGGGGCCTGACAGGACTGAGACTCTGCCGTAACCAGACTGCGCAAGGCAATTCTGAGTTGCGTGTGAAAGCTCACATCTCGTTTGGCTCAGGAGATTCCAAGAAACGGCCCCACGCGAAGGCGCCGCCCCGCTAGGCTCACAGCCTTTGCGAAGCGGCGCCGACCGATCTGCTTTTATGTCAGATCTGTCCGTCTTCCAGCATTTCGGTCACGAGTGCGGCGATCTGCGACCTCTCGGACCTGGTCAGGGTGACGTGCGCGAACAGCGGATGCCCCTTCAGTTTCTCCACCACGGCGACGACCCCGTCGTATCGCCCGACCCGCAGATTGTCCCTTTGCGCCACATCGTGGGTCAGAACGACCCGTGAATTGGCGCCGATCCGGGACAGAACGGTCAGCAGCACATTCCGCTCCAGCGACTGCGCCTCGTCCACGATCACGAACGCGTCGTGGAGCGACCGACCGCGGATATGGGTCAGCGGCAGAACCTCGAGCATCCCGCGCGCGGTGACCTCCTCGATGACCTCGCGGCTGGTGACCGCGGAGAGGGTGTCGAACACCGCCTGCGCCCAGGGGCTCATCTTCTCCGCCTCGTTGCCGGGCAGATAACCGAGCTCCTGCCCGCCCACCGCGTACAGCGGACGGAAGACCATCACCTTCTGGTGCTGACGGCGCTCCAGCACCGCCTCCAGGCCCGCGCACAGCGCCAGCGCCGACTTTCCGGTGCCGGCCCGGCCGCCCATGGACACGATCCCGACGTCCGGGTCGAGCAGCAGATCGAGCGCGATGCGCTGCTCGGCGCTGCGCCCCTTGATGCCGAACGCCTCCCGGTCGCCGCGCACCAGGCGGATGTTGCCGTCCGCCGTGACCCGGCCGAGCGCCTTGCCGCGCTCCGACTGGATGGTCAGGCCGGTGTGCACCGGCAGCTCGCTCGCCTCGCGCGCGTACACATGGCCTTCCTCGAAGAGGATGTCCACCTGCTCGCCCGGCAGGGTCAGTTCGGACATCCCGGTCCAGCCGGAGGAGTCCGTGATGGCGAGCTCCGCGCGGTACTCCTCGGCGAGGAGACCCACGGAGGACGCCTTGATCCTGAGCGGGAGGTCCTTCGACACCACGGTGACGTCGAACCCCTCGGCCTGCAGATTGCGGGCGACCGCGAGGATGCGGGAGTCGTTGTCCCCCAGGCGGTACCCGCTGGGCAGCACACTGGGGTCCGAGTGATTGAGCTCGACACGCACGGTCCCGCCCAGTTCCCCGGTCGGGATGGGGGCGTCGAGGCGACCGTGCTTCACCCGGTAGTCGTCGAGCAGGCGCAGCGCCTGCCGGGCGAAGTAGCCGAGTTCGGGATGGTGCCGCTTGGCCTCCAGTTCCGTGACCACGACGATCGGGAGCACTACCTCGTGCTCGTCGAAGCGGGTCAGGGCGTTCGGGTCGGCCAGCAGGACGCTGGTGTCGAGAACATAGGTGCGCCGGTCTGGCATACGGCGCTTTGTGCTGGTCACCACGGAAGGACGTACCCCCTCGGATGAGGTCGGGGAGCGACGAGAAGGAGCTGGACCGGTCGACGACCCTCGCACGCGACGGGCCGAGAACCGGCCCTCCGCGGCTGCGTCCGTGCAGTGACCGCACGGTCGGGCTGGTGCAAAGGGCCTCCCGGGCGGACGGCCCCGAGCCGCCCGCTGAGATCCGACACCCGTGGTTCGGGTGTCGACCTGACTGGCTTATGCCCTCGAACATGCGCCGCCATGCCACGACATACGGGGGCGCCCCGGTGAACTCCTTGTTACATCCCCAGACGGAGGGGTGCGCGGGTCAGCCGCCGTAGCGCCGGTGGCGCGCCGCGTAGTCGCGCAGGGCGCGCAGGAAGTCGACCTTGCGGAAGGCCGGCCAGAAGACCTCGCAGAAGTAGTACTCCGAGTGGGCCGTCTGCCACAGCATGAATCCGGACAACCGCTGTTCGCCGCTGGTGCGGATGACCAGATCGGGGTCGGGCTGGGCGCCGGTGTAGAGGTGCCGGCCGATCATGTCGACGTCGACCGCGTCGGCGAGCTCCTCCAGCGAGGTGCCCTTGTCGTTCGCGTCGACCAGCATCGAGCGGACGGCGTCGGCGATCTCCTGGCGGCCGCCGTAGCCGATGGCGACGTTGACCACTATTCCGTCGATGTGGGCGGTGGCCTCCTCGGCCTCCTTCAGCACGGTCTGCATCCCGGGCGGCAGCAGGTCGAGGGTGCCGACGTGGTGCACGCGCCAGCGGCCGTCGGCGGCGAGGGTGCGCACGACGCCTTCGATGATGCCGAGGAGCGGGACGAGCTCCTCCTTGGGGCGGTCGAAGTTGTCCGTCGACAGCAGCCAGAGGGTGACGACCTCGACGTCCGTCTCCGTGCACCAGCCGAGGAACTCCTCGATCTTCTCGGCTCCGGCACGGTGACCGTGAACGGTGGTGGACCCGGAGGCCTTCGCCCAGCGGCGGTTGCCGTCCATGATCACGCCGATGTGCTTGGGCACCTGAGCGTGGTCCAGGTGGCCTTCCACCCGGCGCGCGTACAGCCTGACCAGCAGGCCGCGCAGCTTGTCGCGCAGGTTCACGTGATTGTCAGCCCCTCCGTGCGGATCGGACAGGCAGGGCCTGGCTCGGCTCGGCCGAGGGCGGGCGCTGTCCGTATGGCGGTCCCCGGGGGCGAAGCCTACCCCCGCCGCCTCGCCGGGCCCCCAAGGGGTGTTCGCGGTCACACGACGGGCCGGGGCGGGCGGGGAAATAAAACGGGCCGGTCCGTGGGGGGGGAGACGGACCGGCCCGAGGGGGGGTTTCCACCATAACCCTTCGTAAGTGATGCTGCGTGCATCGCCGCGAAACAACTACGCTCCGCAATCGCCCGACGACGCCACGATGGCCGTGGAACGAGGGATTCAGTGCCTGATCGTGGCTGATTACCGATGGAATCCCAGGCGATCGAGCCGCATACGCAGCGATCCATAGGGTTTGCGGGGGCTTGAGGGGCTGCCCGGCGAGTTGTCCGGGGGTCCCCCCGTCGGGTGACGCCCGCCGCGAACGCGTACTTGACGCTGCGCGGGAGTGGCGCGACCAGGAAAACGGCACCGCGCAGCCCCCTCCACTGCACGGTGCCGCCCGCGCAGCTTTGCTCACGCGAATTACCTTGGTCAGAACCTACGTGAGGGGCGTGTGGGACGCGAGAGGCTCCCGATAACGATGCGGACACCGCCGCCTGACGGTTCCCGGCCACTTTTCGGCGAGGGCCTCGGGGAGGTCTCGGGGAGCTCGCGTCGAGGGTCGCGGCGAGGGCTCGGGGAGGGTCTCGGGGAGGGGCGGGCGGGCTCGGATCAGCGCTCCGGCTTGCGCGCGTCGAAGAGGTGCCGGGTGCTGTGCGCGACGAACGGGCCCGCGCGCCCGATCCGCTCGTGCAGCGCGCGCAGCCGGGGCTCGTACGCCTCCACCGTGAATCCGGGCACCATCCAGATCACCTTGCGCAGGAAGTGGACGACGGCCGCGATGTCGTGGAACTCGATGCGCAGCCGCTCCGCGCGCAGGGCGACGACGTCGAGCCCGGCGGCCTCCGCCCCGGCCCGCTCGCGCCGCGGGTCGCGGCCCTGCTTGACCTCTTCCGGCTGCGGGCCGAGGAAGTACTCGACGATCTCGACCACGCTGGCGGGGCCCACGTGCTGGGCGAAGTAGGTGCCGCCCGGCCGCAGGACGCGGGCGATCTCCCGCCAGTGCGGGGTCACCGGGTGGCGGCTGAGGACGAGGTCGAAGGCGCCGTCGGCGAACGGCAGCGGGTCGTCCTCGCCGGTCGCGACGACGACGGTGCCGCGGGGGGCGAGCAGTGCGGTCGCCTTGGCCACGTTGGGCGGCCAGCCCTCGGTGGCGGCGGTCCGCGCGGGCGGCCGGGTGGCGCGGCCGAGCGCGAAGTCGAGGACCTCGCCGCCGCCGGTCTGGATGTCGAGCGCGGCGCGCGCCCGGGACAGCCGCTCGGCGGCGGAGACCGCGTACCCCCACGAGGGGCGCTGCTCGGTGGCCCGCCCCTCGAACCAGGAGAAGTCCCAGCCCTCGGTGGGCACGGCGGCCCCTTCGGCGACGAGCTCCTCGAAGGAGGCGCGGCCTGTCATTGCTGCTCCCCGCGGCCGAGTGGGGCTCGTCCGCGCAGTTCCCCGCGCCCCTTCGGAGCTTGGTGGCTGCGGCCTGCCCGGTCATGTCGTCCGCGGGTCGGTGGGGCCCCTTCGCGCAGTTCCCCGCGCCCCTTTGGGGCGCGGCTGCGAGGGGCCCCGAAAGGGGCGCGGGGAACTGCGCGAGCAAGCCCCACCGACCCGCGGACGACATCAGCACGCCCACCCCCCACAGGGGCGCGGGGAACTGCGCGAACGGACCCCACCGGGCCGCGGGCGACGGGGCCGGGAAGGCCGGTGGCACCGGCGCGGGCGAGTGAGGTGAGGCGGCGGCGGTCCATGGCGCGATCGTGGCACGCCGGGGCCCCGGGAAGCGCGCGATTTTCCGGCGGGCCCCGCCTCACGCCAGCAGCGGCCGCACCCCCTCCGCCGCGAAGCGCACGAACCCCTCGGGGTCCGGTTCGTCGCCCGTCGGCTGCAGCACCACCGTGTCGGCGCCCGCCTCCGCCAGCCGGGCCGCCGCCTTCGCGACCGTGCCCGCGTCCCCCGCGACACCGAGATCGGGCACGTCGGCCAGCCCTTCCGCGGCGAGTTCGGCACGGACCCGGGCCTCGGCGCCGGGTCCCGTGGCGGCCAGGAGATAGACGACGACCCGATGCGGATCGGTGCGGCCGGCCGCCGCCCGCCCCTCCTCGATCAGCCGCCGGGCCCGGCGGACCCCGTCGGGCGGGGTCGACGCGGTGAGCACGGTCCCGTCGGCGGCCTCGCCGGACAGCGCCAGGGTGCGCGGCCCGGTGGCCCCGGCGAGGACCGGCGCGGGCTGCCGCGGTGGCCAGTCGAGGGCGACGTCGTCGAGCCGGACGTACCGCCCGCTGGTGCTGAGCCGCTCGCCCCGCAGCAACGCCCGTACCGCGTCGAGATGTTCGCGCAGCAGGGTCAGCGGTGACGCGGGCCGCGCGCCCACCTGCCCCATCCAGTCCTGCACGCCGTGCCCGAGGGCGAGGACCGCGCGCCCGGGGAACATGCGGTGCAGCGTCGCCGCCTCCATCGCGGTGATCGCAGCGTTGCGCAGCGGCACCGGCAGCAGTCCGACGCCCACCCGCACCCGTTCGGTCCAGGCGAGGGCGGCGGCCGCGGTGGTCGGGCCGCCCTCGCGGAAGCAGTCCTCCCAGAGCCAGAGTTCGTCCAGGCCGCTCTCGTCCGCGTGGCGGGCGACGGACCGCAGCCGTTCGGGGGGCAGTTGGGGCCGGAAGACAACGCCGAGTTCGGTCATGGGGCCTTCCTACCCCGCGCAACCGGCCGCGACGACGACCTCGTGGCCGTCGGCGTGGCCAACGGCCGTCAGCCGAAGCGGACTTCGGAGGAGTCGTAGCGCAGCATCACGACGCCGTTGCCGAACTGCCGGGAGTCGACGAGCCGGAGGGAGGCCAGTTCGTCGGCGTCGGGGAAGAGGCGCCTGCCGCCGCCGACGAGGACGGGGTGGACCAGGATGTGGAACTGGTCGACCAGCCCGTGCCGCAAGAACGCGGCCGCGAGGTCGGCGCCGCCGACCGCCATGTCCCCGCCGGGCTCCGCCTTGAGCGCCATGACGTCCTCGGGCACGACCTCCCGGATCACCGTGGTGTTCCGGTCGGCGTGCCGCAGGGTGCGCGAGTAGACGTACTTGGTCTTGTCGCGCCAGATGCCGGCGAACTCGGCGACCGTCGCGGGGGCGTTCGGGTCGGCGTCGGCGGTGGGCCAGAAGCCGGCCATCAGTTCGTGCGTGACACGGCCGCTGAGGAAGGCGCTCATCGGACCGAGGAGGTCGTTCATGTGCCGGTGCACCTCCTCGTCGACACGGTGCCAGCCGATGTCCCCGCCGGGGCCCTCGAAGTAGCCGTCGAGGGAGACGGACATCATGAGCACGATCTTCCGCATACGGCACCCACCTCGCTGTTCGGTCCGTCGGGCAGCGTACGCCGCGCGCCGACCGCCCGCGCTCACGCCACCGCGGACGCGCCGAGCAGCAGCCCCGTGAGCGCCCCACCGATCATGAACGGGCCGAGCGGCATGGCCGACCTGCGCCCGGCCCGCCGTACGACGACCAGGCCGAAGCCGTACACGGCGCCGTACACGAGACCCGCGACCGCGCCCGTGAGCAGGACCGGCCAGCCGTACCAGCCGAGCGCGACGCCCAGCGCGAGGGCGAGTTTGACATCGCCGAAGCCCATGCCGGCCGGGTTGACCACGAAGAGCACGAAGTAGGCGGCGCCCAGGGCGAGTCCGCCGAGCAGCGCGGTCGGCCACGAGCCGGCCGCGGCCGGCAGCGCGGCGGCGAGCCCGAGCAGCGCGGCGAGCGCGGCGGCCAGCGGCAGGGTGAGGACGTCGGGGAGCCGGTGCACCCGGAGGTCGACCAGGGCGAGCAGCACCGCGACGGGCGCGGCGAGCAGCCACACGGCGGTCTCCGGGCGGGTCCCGGTCGCGGCGGCGAGCGCCGCGCAGGCCAGGGCGGTCACGACGGTGACGGTGGCCGTGCTCGGACCGTACGGCCCGCAGGCGAGGTCGTCGGAGCAGCGCGCCCGGCCGACCCAGCCGCCGAACGCCCCGTCGATCGGATGCCCGCCCGGGCACCGCCCGCTCCACGGCTCACCGGAGTCCACGGACAGCCGGTGGGCGGCCCGCGGCAGCAGCAGCCCCGCCCCCGCGCCCCAGAGGGCGGCCACGACGACCAGTAGTACGCGCACGGCCGGACCCTAGTGCGCGGCGGCGGGCGGCGCATGGGCCCGTGGACCCATGCGGGGCCCAGGCGGTGACGGGTACGGTCGCTGCGGCGTGGTCACGACGGGTGAGAGGCGGGGTCCCGCATGGGTCGCTGGAAGGACGGGCGGGGGACGCTCGTGGTGCGGGGCGCCGCGGCGGGCACGCGGGCCGACGGCGCGCAGGCGGACAGCGCGCGGACCGACAGAGCGCGAACCGACCATGCGCGGACCGACAGTGCACGGACCGACGGCGACGGAGCCGCCGGGATACCGCTGGAGATCGCCGCCTCCTACCGGGCCCGCACGAAGGGGCTGCTCGGCCGGGACGGCGTCGAGGGGGCGCTGCTGCTCTCCCCCGCCAACAGCGTGCACACCTTCCGTATGCGCTTCGCCATCGATGTGGCCTATCTGAACCGGGACTTGGAGGTCATCGCGGTGCGCACCATGCGGCCGGGCCGCCTCGGTCTGCCGCGCCCGCGCTCCCGGTACGTCCTGGAGGCGGAGGCGGGCGCGATGGCCGGCTGGGGGGTCGGTCCGGGCGCCCGGCTGAGCGTGGAGACCTGACCGGCCCGGTCCCACGGCCCGTCGCGGCCCCGGCGCCACGACTCCAGGGCGCCACGACTCCAGGACGTCACGCCTCCAGGGGGCTAGGACTCCAAGGCGTCACGCTTCCGGGGGACTACGACTCCAGGGCGCGCGCGGCCTGTTCGCGTACGGCGGGCGGCAGCGCGGGGTCGGCGGCGAGCCGTTCGAGCGCCGCACGGCTCGCCGGCACCGAGCCGTGCCAGGCCAGCATCGTCACGGCCCGCTCGGCGACGCACCCGAGGCGCGCGTACCGCTCGGCCAGCTCCATCGCCCACGGGGTGACGAGGGACTCGTCGTCGACGTACAGGCCGAGCCAGGTGAAGGTCTCGGCGGCGATCCAGCCGCCGATCCACCCCGCCCACCGCCGTGCGAACCGCGCGCCCTCCGCCCCGTCCGGCTCCGCCGGGACGCCGGGGACGCCGAGCCGCGCGCACTCGCGCAGCCCCTCGGCCATCCGCTCCTCGGTCACCTGCCGGGCGTACGGCATCAAGTCCCGCAGCACGGACCGGATCTCGGCCCAGGCGGGCGCCTCCTCGTCCTGCGCCACGCGGGTGTCGGCGTCCGGCACCGGCTCGGTCACCGGCTCCGCCGGCAGGCAGGCCAGCAGCACCGCGCGGGCCCGGCCGACGCTCTCCTCGTTCTCCGGCAGCTCGACGGGCCAGGCGAAGCCGCGGTCCCAGCCGTACGGCAACTCCCGTACGGCGGGCGGCAGCAGGGGGTGCTCGTCGTGGGCGGGCTGCCTGCCGCGGGCGGCGCGGGCGGGGCGCCGCAGCGTCAGGAGCGCCTCGCGGGCGGCCGTACGGCTGCCGTCGGCGACCCCGCCCTCCGTCACCAGGGCGAGCAACTCCGCCTCGCCGTAGGGCACTCCGAGGGTGCGCAGCAGACCGGCCGCGGCGTCGGGGGCGAGCCCGTGCCGCACGCACCGCCCGGCGGCGGAGGCGACGGCGGCCGCGTCGTGGGGCCGCTGCCCGAGTCGGCGCAGGACGTCCTCGACCCATCCGGCGAGCACGGTCTGCGCGAACGCCGAGCAGATGACGTCGAGTTGGTCGTCCAGCCACCACTGCGGCACGGGCGGCCGCGCGGACCCCGCCCAGTCCCGCAGGACGGCGCCGACGCCCTCGCGGGTGAGGTCGCCGGTGGCCGGCATCGCGTCGGCGAGCCGGCGGCCGATCTCCTGGCGCGCCCGGTCGTAGAGCGCCCACGACTCGTCGGTCCAGGCGGCGGGGCCCGGGCCGGGCAGGGGCCCGGAGAGCGCCCCGTCGAGGGCGTCGAGGGCGGTCCGCTCCACGGCCTCCGTGTCGGGCAGCTCGGCGAGCCCCCGGCGGCGTTCCCCGGTCAGGTCGCGCCAGGGCGCGGGCAGCGCGCTCATGGCGGGGGGCAGCAGCGGATGCGCGGTCACCGTGCACCCGCCCTCGGGCCGCCGTCGTGCGCCACCGGTCCGTGCCGCGTCATCCGCTCGCCACCTCCGCATCAGTGGACGCCCAGGTATTCCATGGCGGTCTTCGGGTCCTTCATCTTGCCGGACGCGCGGGCCGCCTGCTTCTCGGCCTCGGACTTGGCGTTCCACGCGGCGTTCATCTCCCGCAGCTGCTGCGGGGTGATGTCCTGCCCGGCGACCCGCAGGTTCAGGCCGTTGTCGGCGAGGGTCTGGGCGGGGCTGCCGTCCGGGACCGTGCCGGTCTTCTTGTCCTTCTGGAACCCGTCGAAGACCTTGTCCCAGCCGTCCTGGGTCTCGATCTCGTAGCGTGCCGTCCGGCCCGGCTCGGCCTTCGCCCAGTCCGCCAGCCGCTGGGCCTGGGCGCGGATGGAGGCCTGGGTGGCGGCCTGCCCGGTGTTCTTGACCTCGACGACGTTCACCTTGCCGTCCTTGCCCTTGTAGACGATGTCCGCGTCGTCGATGGCGCTGAGGTCGGCGCTGGTGCCGTCGCCGAAGTCGACGGTCTTGCGGCCCTTCTGCGCGCCGACGCCGGCGAACACCTTGGTGCCCTCGGCCGCCTCGTCGGCGGCGCGGGTGGCGGCCTTGACCTCGGCCATGGCCTCCGCGAGCTGGTAGCGGTTGCCGGCCTTCAGCACCGGTCCGCCCAGCGAGCCGCGGCTCTGGCTGTCGATCTTCGGGTTCTTCAGCATGTCGGCGAAGTCCTCGAGGGACTGGGCGAGTTCCGCCTTGCCGATCTCGCCCTTGCTCAGGTCGGGGTTGTCCTTGGCCTTGGCGACCAGGTCGTCGATCTTCTTCTCGTCGAGGTTGAACCGGTCCTGCTTGGGTGTCTTCTGCTTGTTCTTGGCGTCCTCGATGACCTTCTTGACGTCGTCGGCCGCCTTCTGGAGCTTCGCGGTGGCGGCGGCCGCGTCGGCGGCGTCGGCCTGCTTGCGGGCCTCCTCCGCGGCCTTCTTGTCCTCGTCCTTGCAGCCGTCCTCGGCGAGGTAGACGTACGGGGAGGAGGGGCCCGCGGCGAGGACGGTGGTGCCGGTGCCGGGGGAGCCGGTACCGGAGGAGACGGTGCCGGAGGAGCCGGTGAGCGGGTCTGTCGGGTCGTTCGGCGGGCTTCCGGCGTAGGGGACGCGGCGGGCCGGGGCGGCGATGGTGCACCCCTCCTGCCTGGCCTTCTTCTCCGCCTCGTCGGCCGCGTCGTCCGCCTCCTTGGCCGCCTTCTCGGCGCCGTCGACGTCACCGGCCTTGGCCGCCTTCTTGGCCTCCTCGGCGGCCTCGGCGGCCTTCTCCGCGAGCTTGCCGAGCTTGCCCAGTTTGCCGATCTTGCCGAGGTCGCCGATCTTCTCGACGATCTTGGCGCCGTCGTAGCCGGGGATGAACAGGGAGCCGACGTTCCAGATGACGTGGCTGACGGCGCGCGTCTTGTCGCCGTTCTTCCAGTCCTTGGCGACGTCGTCGCCGATGAAGAGGTCGTAGAGGATGCCGCCGCCGCTCTTCACGGTGGCCCCGCCCCAGCCCCAGATCGCGCCGAGGTAGTCGCCGTTGGACCAGTCCTTGCGGGCGCCGGCGGAGTTGTCCCACCAGTCCTCGCCGATCTGCTTGCCCCAGCTGCCGATGCCCTTGATGGTGTCGACGGGGTGGCGGACCATGTCGTAGATCCCGGTGACGTCACCCCAGACACCGTCGATGACGAGGCCCTGTCCGACCTGCTTGACCTGGTCGCCCGCGCAGCCGAAGAAGGCGCCGATGCCGGAGAAGCAGCCGTCGTCCTTCTTGCCGCCGCCGTCGTCGTCGGTCTTCTGGTCGGTGGTGTCGTCGGTGGTGGTGCCGGTCGTCGTGCCGCCGGTGGTGGAGCCGCCGGTCGTCGAACCCCCCGTGGTGGATCCACCGGTCGTCGAACCGCCCGTGGTGGATCCGCCGGTGGTCGAGCCGTCGCCGGTGGTGGTGCCGCCCGTGTCACCGCCTGTCCCGGTGCTTCCGGTGGTGCCGGTGCTTCCGGTGGTGCCGGTGTCGCCGGTCGTTCCGCCGGAGTCCCGGGCCGTGATGTCCGTGCCGTCGCCGGCGGCCGGGGCGGGGCAGGCGGAGCCGGTGACCTCGCAGACGGCGGCGCGCAGGCCGCCGTAGATCTGGTCGCCGATGCCGCTCACGACGAGGGCCGCGATGATGGCGGCGACGATCGCGATGAGACCGGCGTACTCGACGGCCGTCTGGCCCTCGTCGCGCCGCCAGCGGATCATCCGGGCGAGCGAGAAGGACCGGCGCTCGGCGCGTTCGAGGCCGGGAAGGCCGTACCACTCCCGGGACTCCCCCTGCCGCAGCAGTACGACGATCACGATCGGCAGCAGCAGTTGGAGGCCGGCCCGGCCGGAGCCGTGCGCGAAGTTCACCGTGCCCTGGAGGATCAGCCACGCCTGCGCGGCGACGAGTCCGCGGTGGGTCCACACCCCGCCGGTCCAGCTGCGCCGGGCGAGCCACCAGCCGAGGGTGCCGGGGGCGGCGGCGTACGCGACGAGCGCGAGGACACGGCCGTCCAGGGCGTCGTACGCGGACGCCGTCATCAGCAGGCCGACCCCGCCGACGACCGTCATCGCGAACAGGACGTTGACGAGCACGAGGGCCGCGGAGAGCGAACCCGGCATGTCCTTGCGGCCGTTGCGCCCCGACGGCCATGCGGCCCCGGCTCCTGCGATTCCCCCGATGGAGGCCATGCCCCCTCCCCCCGCTGACGGTTGCGACACCGCCGACGTTAGGGAGGGAACGCCTGCCCGAGATGGGCCCACGGACCCAAATCGACACCCAAAAGGCGGCAGGCCCGCTGCCTGCCGCCTCTGGGTCCGGGACCCGGCTCCGGGACCTAGCTCTGCGACCTCGGGAACGACACCTCGACCCGGCGGTTCTTCTTGCGGCCCGCCTCGGTGGAGTTGTCGGCGATCGGGTACTGCTCGGCGTAGCCGCGGACGTCGAAGGTGATGTTCGGGTCGTTCAACTCGCCGTCCAGTACGGCCTGTACGGCGTTGGCGCGCTGCCGGGACAGGACGACTCCGTGGGCGTGGGAGCCCAGGTTGTCCGTGAAGCCGAACACCCGGACGTGGGTGGCGTTCTGCTTCTTGATCTCCTCGGCGATGGCCTCGATCCGGGCCTTGGCCTCGGAGTTGAGCTTGGCGCTGTCCTTGCCGAAGAGGACCTCGGCCTGGAGGGCGAAGGTCACGTCGGTGTTGGTGTCGGAGCGGCGTTCGTCACCGTCTTCGTCCTCCACGACCGTCTTGATGTCCAGCACCTTCGGATCGGCCAGGGTGGCGCCCTCGGGGAGCTTCAGATCGGGATCGGTCGGATCGATCTTCACCGGGGCGGACGGGGACGCCTCCGTGCCCGGTGGCGTGCTGGGGCTGTCGTCCGCGTGTGCCACGGCGCCGAACACGTTGGTGGCCACCATGACCGAAGCGGCGGTCACCACCAGTGCGAGGCGCGGCGCCGCTGTCCGGGGGTGTGTGCGTGTCATGGCGCGCCTCACCCGGAGATCTTGATCGTGGCCGCCGAGAACGTGGGCAGCTGGAGAGTCACCTCGGTCGTGCTCGCGGGCGGAGCCGGGAACTGCATGAACACCGACACCGCTTCCCCTGCCTTGAGGATCGAGAGCCCCGTCGTGGTGAGCGGCCGCCCCTCGGTGTCACGCAGCACGTAGTAGCGCTTCTTCTCCTTCGAGTCCACGAGGGTGGCGCCACCCAACGAGCGACCGTGCGCGATGATCTCCGTCTCGTCCCCACGCAATGCGGACGGCACGGTCACCGCGCTGCCGCTGTCGTTCTTCAGCGTGCCGTTCACGGTGACGAACCCACCGGAGTCACGGACCGCCGAGGTGACCTGCAGGCTCAACCCATTGGAGCCCCGCAACTCTGCGATGGGATCGTCCTGGCCTTCCTGAGCACTCGGATCGGAGCCACTGCTCTTCGACGCGGACGCCGATGTGTCCGGCTTCTTGTCATCGCCGCCCCCGCTTCCGCAGCCGGCCGCACCGAGGGCCAGACCGGCCGCAACAGCGAGCGCAACCATCCCCCTTCGGGCCTGCGCGGTGAACCGAATGCTCATCAGACTGCTTCCCTCTCACTCGTCGATCGCTTGTCAGTCGGCCAGGTGGACGTCGAACAGGTCCTCGGGCTTCGGCAGGTCGCCGAGGTCCTCGGGATCCAGATCCCAGATCCGGTCCTTGCAGGTGAGCTGCGGCAACGTGTCGCCGCCACCCCCGCCTCCCGGGAGCTGGAACGTGCACAGCGGCTCGATGACGGCCTTGGCGGTCGCCGTCGAGTGGTCGTTCTCGGTACCGGGGACGACGGAGTCTCCGACGGACTTGTTGGTCCGCACCTCGACGGTGTACGTCAGAGGATCCAGCCGCAGACAGGACAGCAGGGAGGCGTCGTTCTGCGCGGCGAGCCCGGTCGCGCGAGCACATGCCCCCGGGTCCACCAGGCTGCCGGCGAAGATGGCCGCCCACTTGGTCGGATCGAGTACGGCCGCCTTCCACTCGTCCGCGAGCTGGTCCCGGGTGTGCTGGGCCGCCGCCAGCGCCGCCGCGTCCGCGGCGGTCTGGGCGCCGTTGCGATTCGCCGCGGCCTGGCCGACCGCCAAGTACGCGAACGCGAGAAAGAGCAGGCCCCCCACCACAGTGATGTAGATGGGGAAAGCCTGCCCTGCGTCGCGATAGACGCGCCGACGCATCAGCCCGTGATTTCGCCGATCTTCGTCGTGATGGCGTCGGCGATCGTGCCGCCGAAATCCGTGCCCAGAAGGACGAGGATGATCGCCACGACCACCGCGATGATGCCGAGGTACTCGACCGCCGTCTGCCCCTTGTCGTTGCGAGCGGCGCGAGCCTGCAGGTACGAGACCGTGGTGTTGATCCAGTTGCTCATCGTGTCCCCCTCCGGGTTCGTCTTCGTTGCGAGAAACGTACGGCTCCACACCCCGCCCGCCGGAGGGTCCCAGGACCCATTTCCGGGCCCAATCCAGGGCCCAGGCGCTCCCCCGCCCGGTCATCCCCGCTCACCCCAGCCCTCGCTGCGCGGCACGCCCGTCCGGGGCCGTGCCCAGCCATTTGGCCGCCGCCTCCGAGCGGCTGGTGCTGTGGAGCTTGGCGAAGATGCGGTTGATGTGGTTCTTGACCGTCTTCTCGCTGATGAAGCACGTGGCGGCGATCTGCTGGTTGTTCATGCCGGACGCGATGAGGTCCATGATCTCCGCCTCCCTCGAACTGAGTTGGAACCGCGAGCGGTCCGGAGCGGCCGGAAGGCCGCCCCCCACGCATCCTGACGAGGACTGTCCCACATCCGGTTGCACTTGCGAAAGGTTTTCCGCAGAAGTAGCGGGCGACAGGACCCGTCCCGGCGTCAACGTACCTGCTTGCACCGGTGATTCGAGATTCGTATACGTCTGCGGCGTGGCGGAATTTTCGTATGCAGTCGCACTACCGAGCCCCTCGGGCAGCGGTGCGCCGCCACCCCGTTCCTGCCGTAGCTGCGCGAGGAGCGCGCCCGCCGCCGTCGGGGTGAAGTGGGCCCGGCCCTGCTTGATGTCGCGTACGGCCGTGACCAGTTGGTCGGCGGTGAACTCGCCGTGGACCAGGTAGCCGCCCGCCCCCCGCCGGAGCGCCTCCCGCACGATCTCCGACTCCCTGCTGTACGTCAGCATCACCACGGGCGCGATCTGCACCAGGTACGGCAGCGCGGAGATGCCGTCCACGCCGGGCATGCGGACGTCCAGCAGGACCACGTCCGGCCGGTGGCGGTGGGCCTGCTCGTAGGCCGCCCGGCCGTCCGCCGCCTCCGCGACCACCGTGATGTCCGCCCGGCCGGAGAGCAGGGCCGTGAGACCGGCCCGGACGACGGGGTTGTCGTCGGCCACGATCACCCGCAGGACCGTGTCGGGCGCGGCCTGCGGGAAGTGCTCGAAGGGGTTCGGCGGCTCCGGTGGTGTCCCGTGCTCGGGCATCGGCTGCCTCCTTTCCTGATGAGTCATGTCCTCACGCCCCCGCCACCGTCATTGCGGCCAGCGGGAGTTCGAGGCGGACCTCGGTGCCCGTGGGGTGGCCACCGCGTCCCACGCGGATGCGGGCGCCCACCGAGGCGGCCCGCTCGACCATGCCGACCAGGCCGAAGTGGCCTGCCCTGCGCAGTTGTTCGAGGGAGGTGCCGGGGGGCAGGCCCCGGCCGTCGTCGTACACGCTGATGCGCAGCAGGTCGCCGTGGACGCCCGCCCTGACGTCGACGCGGGTCGGCCCGGCGTGCCGGTGGGCGTTCTCCATCGCCTCCGTGGCGATGACGAGCAACTGGCGGGCCACCGCCGGCGGCACGGGCGGCACCGCGTGCTCCCCCGTGGGGCGGTAGACCGCGGGCAGCCCGGTGCGGGTGCTGAAGTCCCGTGTTCTGGCGGCGAGTTCCACGAGGACGTCCGTGCCGTGGCCGGGGTCGTTCTCACGCCGCAGGTCGGTGAGGAGTTCGCGGGCCTCCGCGGCCGCCCGGCGCGCCGAGCGGGCCACGAGTTCGGCCTGCTGCCGTACCAGGGCCGGGTCCATGCGGTCGGCGCCCGCCGAGCCGGTCAGGCCGTCCGCCGCGAGCGCCACGCCGTGCAGGGTCTTCGCCACGGAGTCGTGCATCTCCCGTGCGAGCCGGGCGCGTTCGGCGCTCACCGCCTCCGTGACCGCGAGCCGCGCCTGCACCTGGGTCAGCGCCTGCGTGGCCGTGCCGAAGCGGAGCATCAGGCCACGCAGGTTGGAGCCCACCGCGCCGGCGATGACGCACAGCCCCGGCAGCAGCAGGGACTCGGTGACGTGGGCGTGCGCGTGGTCGTTTCTCGCGGCGTGCACGAGGAGCAGGATCAGCGCCTGGAGCGAGGCGAACACGGCCGCGCCCCGCCAGCTGTAGATGATGCCCGCGAGCAGTGGGGTGCAGACGCTGACGTAGGCGAGCGTCGTGTCCGGGCCCGCCGAGACCAGCAGCAGCGAACCGAAGAGGGTGTCCACGGCGAGCAGGGACGGGTGGCGCAGCAGGAGGGGGCCGAACCGCTCCCAGTCGCGGAAGAGGACGTACGAGCCCATGAAGGTGACGACGACGGCCGCGGCGACCAGCCGGACGGGCAGGCCCGACGACGCGTTGACCAGGGCGGCGGGCGCGGCCAGCGCGATCATCGCCAGCCGGAAGGCGAAGACCTGGCGGCACATGGCCTGGAGGGCGTTCACCTGGATGGGGATGGCGGGGGTGGAGTCGGGGCCGGGCACCGGCTCGGGGTCGGCGGTGGCGGTGGCCCTCGCCGCGGCGGCGGCCGCGGCCGTGGCGGGTGCCTGGGGTCCGGCGGTGGGGGGTGCGGCGGGGGG
>NZ_LAVA02000097.1 GCF_000974985.2 Streptomyces mangrovisoli
TTGGCGGGCCGTCATGCAAGATCGAGGCTAGTTGTTTTTCGGGCACGCCGACTAGGCGAACCCATGAATCACGTAAGGAGAGACTAAATACGAGGTTAATAAAGATCGTCAAGAGCGCTTTACTCTTTGATTTCGCAACACGAAAAGGCAAGAAAGAGGCCATCTTCCGTCATCTTGACCGTATGGGAACCAAGAAGCCGGTCAGTATTCACACATCCCCAACACGGACAAAATGATCACCGTCGGGAGGCGAGATCTGCCTGCCCAGGCAGGCCTTTTTCTTGATCATCAGCTTGGTGGGTGCTAGAGTCCCGCGCGTCAGCGTTACGCCGGAAGGGACCTTTGCGTAGGCATTTCCGCCTCACGGAAAATACGCGCGCGCAGTCCGGCCGCCATGAGCCGTCTGCGTAGACCGATCACCCTTCGGCGATACCTCATTGAACTGGCCAAAATGGCCGGTAATTGTCGCCTCCTCGCGGTGCGGCGCCACTTCCGGTCCGGGGGTGAGGCGAGCCGATGTTCGGCCGGAGTGTCCCGCACAACCGCCAACGGCGTCGCGAGCGTCGTGGAACAGGGCGCGCCGGTGCGCGGGGGCGATCAGGTCATGGGTCGGCCCATGACCGTGTGTTCAGACAGCGGGGTGAGCCGTGGTCCGCTCGTAGCGGCTGGGGAAGGGAAAGTACGCCTCCAGGAAGGCGTGGAGCTCGGCAGCGACCTTCTCCTGCTGTTCCGCGGGGGTGTTGACGTCGTTGAGGCAGAAGAAGTCGAACCCGCGGCTCGCCGACAGCTCGGCCATGCGGTCTGCGGCCTCGGGACGGGCCACGTCGATGTAGCGCAGCTTGAACCTCCCCGGCACGGCGCGGCCGGTGAGGTAGGCGTGGTGGTGGTGCAGGGAGGCGCCCATGGCGATGTCGGTGGTGGCACGGAAGCGGGAGCGGCTGGTGCGTGCGACGTCCTCCGTGAACCGCTCCTCGATGTCCCGCATGACGGACCGGATCTGCGGGTGTGGCGTGTGCATGAACTTGTTCACGGTGAACTGCCCGTGCTCGTCGAGCAGGAGGCGCCGCACGTTCTTGCCGGCCGCGTTCGGCGCGGGCTCGTCCGGATGCGGGGCGCCCAGGCCCAGTTGGAAGGGCGAGAAGGGGAGCTTGGCGACGCCGTTGCCGTAGAAGAAGTGACCGGCGGTCACGGGGCGGCCGAGGAAGACGTCGTCATTGAAGTAGAGGTAGTGCTCCGACAGGCCCTCGATGTGGTGGAGCCGGGTGCCTATGGCGTGGGAATTGAACACCGGCAGGGCGGTGGGGTCGTCGAAGATGTCCTTGTGGTCGACGACCTGGATGCCGGAGGCGTGGATGTCGAGCCAGTGGGGGGTCTGGCCGTCGGTCACGATGTAGACATTGCGCACGAACGGGGCGTACATCTGCAAGGAACGCAGGGAGTACTTCAGTTCGTCGTGGCTGGTGTAGCGGGAGGCGCCGGTTTCGCGGGCGTGGATGCGGGGGGCGGCCGCCGCCCCGCGGCCGCGATGCTCCTGCCGCTTGGCGGCGTGCACGGGGTCGTCGCCGTCGACCCAGGTGTAGACGACGTCGACCGGGAAGTCGACCGTGCCGATGACGGGCTGGTGGAAATCTGCCCAGGTGGGGTACGTGCGCCCGGCTATCTCGCGGGCGGCCGGCTCAAGCCCGGAGGCGGGCACGACGTCGGATACGGCGTTGGCACGCGGGGCGACCAGAGCCCCGGCGAGCACCGCGGGCGGGGCCTGGGTGTGGAGGGTGGCTATGCGTTCGGCGGCACGCTCCTCGCCGCGTTCCTGCGCGGCGAGGAGCTCGTCCCCCTCTTGCCAGAACTCCACGTCGCAGCCCTGAGAGAAGCCCGCGAGCACCTGGTCCGCGGGGCCGAGCAGGATCTCGGCGAAGCGGATGGTCCCGCCGCGCTTGAGGGCGGCGGGCAGGGCGCCGTCCGCGTACAGCGCGGCCCCGGCGGGCCACGCCTCCTTGCCGGGCCTCATCGCGTAGAGCGCGGTCGACCCGTACAGCTCTCGCATGGCGTCCAGCAGCGCCTTGCGGTCTCGCAGGCGAATGCCGACCACATGGCGCAGCGGCGAGCGGCCGGGTACGAGGAAATACTCCACGCCCGCGTGCTCCAGGGCGTCCGCGACCAAGGACAGGTTGCGGGCCGACGCCGCGGCGGCCGTGAACGCCGTGACCCTGCGGCCGACGTAGGTGCCGCCTCCGGCCTGGACCTCTGCCAGGGCGGCGTCGTCCTGCAGCAGCTTCCCGCGACGGGCCGCGGTCCTGGCGGCCCGATCCCGCTCGGCCGCCGTTCGCTTCGCCTCGGCCGCCTGCGCCACGGCCCTCCGACGCCGCTCCTGGCGCTCCCGCTCCCGGCGCTCACGGACGGGGGCGGGCAGGAGCAGCTCTCCCGCGGTCTTCAGGCGTGACGGCATGACGGGTCCGGTTCCTCCTCACCAGCGGGCCGGACACCTCGGCCGACCCGGGCCAACAAGATCACTGAGAGCGCGACGAGCATATTAAGCAGACTTCCGGTCCCCGGTCACCACGGTGATCAAGAACCCTTGGCGACCGCAATGATCGCGACCGAAGGAGGTTGCCGTCCCCATGGGCAGCAGCCCGCGCCTCCGGCGTCGAGCGGGGATGGATGGCCCATTCAAGGAGACAGCCCACCCGCAACTTCGGGGAGATTACGTGAAGCAGCCATTCACATTATCTCCGCAACTCGGTGCGAGATGAAATTTCCCTCGCGATCCCGCACCGCAGGATGGCTGGAATGCATCCGTGCAGCGCTTGCGGCTGCCGTACGGATACCGGACACATGTAGACGGCAGCGACAATATACGAGAATGCCGGAAATCTAGAATTGCCCCCATACACCTGGATCCGGGCCGACTGCAGCCCGTCACGGGGCGCGACCGTCCTTCCGGCCCCGATCCGCCCAGACCTGCTCATGGCTCGACGGCGCCGCGAGTCAGACCATGGCCTGGTGCGAGTCTCACCGCGCCCCGACCACTACACGCGACGCGGTTCACGGTCCACACGACGCTCGTTCACGATCAACCGCGGGGGCTCGGCAGTTCTTGGAACCGTATGGACGCCGCCCGCCCGGCCAGGGGCGGTTCCTCCGATACCGCAGCGCCACGGCGGAAGCAGCGCCTCTTGCGCCGGAGGAACGCCAGAGCCGTATTGCCGCAGAGGGCACCACCCGGGTACCGGATCGCGTGGCTGACGACTGGGTCGCCACGCGCGATGTCCCGCCGGAGCCGGCATCGCCGACGCGGGCACGGCGAGCGACGCAGGCGCACCATGACAGCGGCCCGGCACCCATCGCCCACCCGCGACCTCACCGGTCCTGCACCCGGCGACGGCGAGCGCCGAGTTCAGGCACCGGCCTGCAGCCGCAGCCCCGCCAGCGTCAGGTCCAGCGCGGAGCGGAACTGGTCGACGTCGTCGTGGCCGTCGAACTCGTCGACGATCTCGTGCACGAACGGGAAGTCCTCGGGGTCGAGTTCACGCCAGGCCTCGGCGAAGCGGCCGAGGAATTCCTCGCGGGTCGCCGCCCCGTCGAGGATCTCCTGCGGCGGTTCCTGGCCCATGTCGACGGCGGAGCCGACGACGACCCCCACGACCGCGGAGACGGCATGGAAGCGCTGGTGCGCGGTGAGGTTCAGGCGCAGGGTCTGCCGGCCGAGCTTCTCGTACAGGCGCAGGGAGTTGCCCTGGACGTCGACGTTGCGCATGAAGTAGGCGCCGAGCCAGGGCCGGCGCACGATCGCGCCGAACAGTGTCACGGCCATCGCGCGCAGGTCGTCGATCGGGTCGTCGCTGCCCGGTAGCCGCTCGACGTCGGACAGTACGGCGCCCATCACGTGGTCGGTGGCGCGGTCGAGGAGCTCCTCCTTGCTCGCCACGTACCAGTAGATGCTGGCGACGCCGCCGCCGAGGCGCTGCGCGAGCGCCCGGAAGGTGAGCGCCGGCGCCCCGGCCTCGTCGAGCAGGGCCACCGCCTCGGTCAGTACGGACTCCATCGAGTGCGAAGCCCGTCGGCGTCCCGCTCCGGAGCGGCTCTGCAGGCCTGTCATGGCTTCCGTCACCTCGCTGTTTGCGTCGTACCGAACGTTGTTCTATCGTATCGCATCGTACGCTGTTCGATACCCGTACGGCGTTCGATAGGAAGGACCTGTTGCCATGACCACCGCCACGCTTCAAACCTCCTCACCACGCACCTACCCGTCCTTGCGCGCGGCGTGGATCCCTCTGGCCGCCCTGTGCCTGGCCTTTTTCGTCGAGATGGTCGACAACACGCTGCTGTCGATCGCCCTGCCCACCATCGGCCGCGACCTCGGCAGCGGGACCACCGCGCTGCAATGGGTCACGGGGGCGTACTCGCTCACGTTCGGCGGCCTGCTGCTGACCGCTGGGTCGATGGCCGACCGGCTCGGCCGCCGTCGCGTTCTGCTGACCGGACTCGCGGTGTTCGGCTCGGTGAGCCTGTGCGTCGTCCTCGTCAGCACGGCAGGCGAGCTCATAGCCCTGCGGGCCGTGCTCGGCATCGCCGCCGCCGCGATGGCCCCGATCACGAACTCGCTGGTCTTCCGCCTCTTCGACGACGCGGCCCTGCGCATGCGCGCCATGACGGTGATGATCGTCGTCGGCATGTCCGGCTTCGTGCTCGGACCGCTGCTCGGCGGCACCGCGCTGGCCCACGTGCGCTGGGAATGGCTGCTGGTCGTGAACGCCCCGATCGCGCTGATCGCCTGCATCGGCGTCCGGCTCGGCGTCCCGGCCGACCGGCCCGAGGACCTCACCAAGGACGCCCTCGACCTGCCGGGCGCCGCCCTGAGCATCACCACCATCGGGCTCGCCTGCTACGCGATGACCAGCGGCGTCGACCACGGCTGGCTCTCCGCGGCCACCCTCGCGTCGGCCATCGGCGCCGTCGCGGCCGCGATCGCGTTCGTACGGCACGAGCGCCGCAGCGCGGCGCCCATGCTGGACCTGCGCCTCTTCTCCAACGGGACCGTCCGCGGCGCCACCCTCGCGCAGACCGGCACGTCGATCGCGATGGCCAGCGTGATGTTCGGGCTGATCCTCCACTTCCAGTACGCCTACGGGTGGAGCCCGGTGCGGGCCGGCCTCGCCAACCTGCCGATCATCGTGACGATGCTCGCCGCGACTCCCCTGTCCGAGTGGCTCGCGCGCCGGTTCGGCCACCGCATCGCCTGCCTGGTGGGCGCGGCCTGCCTGGCCGGCTCACTGGCCGGCCTCGCCTGGGGCGTGGACCACGGCTACGCCGCCATCGCCGTCTGCATGGTGCTCATGACCGTGGGCCTGCGCACCGTGATGACGATCTGCGCGGTCGCACTCGTCGACGCCATGCCGAGCAACCGCACCTCCATCGGCGCCGCCCTCAACGACACCGCCCAGGAGGTCGGCTCCAGCATCGGCACCGCCATCGTCGGCACCCTGATCGCCGCGCTGGTCACCACCCAGCTCCCCGCCGGCACCTGGAACGGCGACCTCGTCGCCTCCTTCTTCCACGGCGAACGGATCATCTACGGCCTCCTGGCGGTCCTCGTCGGCCTGATCGCGGCCGGCGGCGCGCTGAGCCTCACCAACTCGCGCAGCACCGAGGAACATCCCGCCGAGGAAACGGCCTGACGGCCGCAGGCCGAATGAACCCTGTCGGCGCAGCGTCGGTACACCTCCAGGGACGGCGCACACTGGGCGGTGGTTCACAGGGCGTGCAGTTAGGCGGTGGTTCACAGGGCGCGCAGTTCCACCCGCACCCAGTCCTGGGACCAGCTCTCCGTCCAGCAGCGCGGTTCGCCGTCGACCACGGCTGCCACCTGGACAGCGCCGTCGCGGGCTTGGTGCAGCGCGAGAGGCCCGGCCTCGCCGGTGTCCAGGTCCTGCTCGACCCGGGGGGCGGAGCTGTCCATCGTCAGCGTCACCCCGGCCGGACCGGCATGGACGCGGACGATGCCCTGGTGGACGCTGTGCAGCGTCGTGCACCCGCCCGTCGCCGTACGGTCGTTCAACACCACCCAGGCCGATCCGGAGTGATGCCGTGTCAGGTGGTACTCGACGCCGTCCTCGCCGAGCACCCACGCCTCCAGCTCGCCCCAGCTGCGGTTGAGCGCGAGGGAGCCGTCCACCGCGGGCACCCGGCAGACCTGCGCGCGGTGCGGTTCGGCGGCGCCGGGCGGCCACGTCCAGTGCCAGACCCCGTCAGCGCCGGTGACCAGTACCGCAGGCAGACCGTGGGCGTCCCAGGTCGCGCCGAGCACCCGGGAGCCCGGCGCTGTCGGCACCGTGTGCCCCCGCGGCGCGTAGCCCTCGGCGGACAGCGTGAGCAGGGCAAGGCCGCCCGGGGTCGCCGTCCAGAGCAGCGTCTCACCCCGCGGGGAGACCAGGGCCGCGACGCCCCGCGCGCCCTCGGCCAGGTGGGGCCGCCATGCGCCGCCGTCGTCGTTGTCGTCGTTGTCGGAAGCGGTGCCGGCCCACAGCACGCCTGCGTCGTCGACCGCGGCCGCCACCAGCCGCCCGAGGCCGTCGCGGACCAGGGCCAGGTCGCGGGCGGTGCGCGGCCCGCCGGGCTGTGCGGGCAGCGGGTCCGCGGGGGAGCCCTCCGCCCCGGCGGAGACGTACCAGCGCAGTCCCGTGTCGCCGCCGGTGACGGCGACCGGACGGTCGTGGGCGTCCACGGCGATCGCCAGGCAGGTCTGACGACGGTCCGGTTCCGCCCCGACCAGGTCCACCAGCCTCCGGCCCCACTCGGTCAGCGGCCGGGCACGCGTGCCTCCCTGCTCCCCGAGGACCTCCATCAGGCAGTCGATCACGGCGTCCGAATAGCCCGCCCCGGCGAGCCGGCCCGGCGCCGCGGCGGCGACGTCGCTGAGCTCCTCGTCCGGATGGATCGACTGATGGGGCAGTAGCAGGACCCGGGCGAGCACGCCCACAGCCCGCCGGTCCTTCCCGGTGGTCGGCAGCGCCCCCTTGGCCTCGGCGTCCGCGTACCCGGCGGTGGCGATCGGCACGGTGATCGCGCGGTTCAGGCGCCACAGGAACGTCAGGTCGATCAGCAGCACGTTGCCGGCCGAGTCGACCATGACGTTTCCGGCGGAGATGTCGCGGTGCACCCACCCTTCCCGGTGGAGGTCGTCGACGATCTCGCACAGACCCACCAGCACCCGCAGCCGCTCCGCCGGAGAAGCCGTGCAGTCGCGCGCCCAGTCGTCCAGGCGGGAGGCGTCGTTCGCCCAGGCGCCGATCAGGTACAGCCCGCGGTCCTTGGCGGGCCGTCCTTCAGGGTGCGGCTGCGGCCCCTCCACCACGTCGGAGCGGACCAGTCCCCTGACATGGTGGATCTGCAGCACGTCGTGGAAGCTGTCGTTCCAGCGTGCGGTCCACGCCCGCAGGTCCTCCTCGGTCGCGCAGAACTTCGAGTGAAGCACCTTGACCGCGTGGAACTGTTCGTGACCGTACCGGTTCTGGCGGACCGCCTTCCACAACTCCCCTTCGCCGCCGCTGGCGATGTGTTCGACCAGCCGGAACTCGTCGGGTCGTTCCCACGGTCCCAGGGTCTGGCCCGGCTGCCAGACGGGCTCGTTCATGCGGGACCCCAGTAGCCGAGGTCACGGAACGGGTCGGTCGGCGACACAGGCGGGGCAGGCGGAGGCGGCTCCGGGGCGGGCGTGGCCCGCGGTTCGCTGCCGGCGATCGGTATCGCGGTCTCCTCCGCGGCACGAAGCCGCGCGTGCTGTGCCGGGAGCGCCGGTGCCGGGAGTGGCGCCGCCACCGCGACCCGGGCGGGCGCGGGATCCGCCAGGGTCGGGGTGTACGCGAGGTCGGCGGCCACCTCGTTGGCGCCGGACGTGAGCGGCGCCGCCTCGGGTGCCCGGGTCAGGTGCTCGGCGAGGTCCTCCAGCAGTCCCGCCAGCCGGTCGGCCTGTCCGGCGCGCCAGCCGCCGTCGGCCTGCTTCTCGGGCGCGGCACAGCGCAGTTCGTCCAGGAAGGAGGTGAGCGCGGTGAGCGGCCGGCGCAGCTGCGCCGACGGCGACGGTATCCCGGTGAGGTCGGGGGTGAAGGATGTGCTGGTCAGGTCGCTGATGAACCACTGTCTGCCGTGTACCTCACCTTGCAGGACGGAGCGCTGCACGTCCTTCTTGAGGTGTTCGACCGCGAGCAGCGGCTTGCGGAAGATCCTGCGGGCCTCGGCGTTGACGAGTCCGTGTGCCTCGAAGATCCGGTCCCGCAGACGCTGGGGCGACGCCACGTCGACGGCCCGCGCCGATGCGTCGCCTCCGGTCGCGTGCGGGGTCGCCGGGGCGGCCGCCTGCTCGCCGATCCGGCGCAGCGCGTCGGTGGTGTCCCGGGACAGCGGGCCGCCGACGGCACACCCCTCACCGGGACGGATGCGGCGCGCGGTGCCGGCGCCCAGTTCGGCGAACTCGCGGACGATCACGTCGAGTCCGCCCATGACGGCGGCGTCGCCGCCGCCGACCCGGCTGATCTCCTTGAGCAGGTCGTGGTCGGGCGACAGTCCCGGGCCGTCCGGGTTGCCTTGGGCGAGCCAGTGCCGGAACAGCTCGGGCGTGCTGATGCCGACAGTGTGGACCCGCACCCCCAGGGCCCGGTGGAGGTGTTCCATCAGCAGGACGGGGTTCTCATAGGCGTCCGCCACCTCACCCGTGGTCTCCGCGCCCGGCTGCACCCAGTCCCCGCCGTCGCTGACGAGGACGATCAGTTGCTCGTTGCCCGGTTTGCCGTACCGGCGCAGCAGATCCGACGCTTCGTGCAGCGCGGTTCCGATGTGGGTGCCCTGCCCCGTGAGCGGATAGATGGCGTTGATGGCCCTCTCGAAGTCCGACACGACCGTGCGCGGGGAGTCGGCGTCGAACTCGGCCATGCCGCTGTGGGGGAAGACCTGCTTCGTGGTCCTGGTGAACTCCAACAGCGCGATGCGTGAGGTACGGCCGCGCAGTCGGCGCCGCTCGGCGACGAGATGGTGCAGCGCCCTGCGCAGTACCTCGACCCGCTGTTCCTTGGGCCCGGAGACGTTCCAGCCGTATCCGACGGGGTCCTCGGAGAGTCCCTGTCCCCCGCCGGGCAGCGCCGGGATGTCGGGGACCAGCATGGAGGTGCTGCAGTCGGCGAGCACCACCATGTCGACGCCGGTGTTGGCGCCGGAGACGAACACCTCGGTGTGGGTGTGCTGCCCGATCTCGGCCAGCACGGCGGTACGGCCGCCCGCGTCGTGATGCCTGACCCGGTAAGGGGTGCCGTCGGCGCGGATGCCGACTTCCTGGCTGTCCCGCTCGGGGATCCACAGCAGCCGGCCGACGAGGTCGGACCGCTCCAGCGCCTCGGCCGCTTCGTCCAGGCCGCTCTCGCCCGCCGATTCCAGGTGGAGTTCGTCCAGTGCGACCAGCGGCGGGTGCTCGATGCGCCAGCTCGCCGGTGCATAGGAGGCCTCCAGTCCGATCCCGGCGCAGGTCTCGTCGCCCACCGCCAGTACGCCCTGGGGCACTTCACGCAGCGGCACCAGCCTGACGGGAAGGGCGATCTCCTCGATGTCGGAGTCGACGACGAGCAGGGCAGGGGTGCCCGTGGCGCCGGTTCCGTGCGGAAGGTCCGCGGGGTTCACCCCGACCGACTGGCCGCGCAGCGGGCCGTCCGCGGGCCCCGCCGGGAACAGCCGGTGGGTCCGCTCGCTCAGTGACGGCGTGCTCATCGTCTTCCCTTACCCGTGTTGTTGTCCGCCAGTTTGATCTCCACGCCCAGTTCCCGCTCGTAGGCGATCGCTCGGGCCCTCGCCTTGCCGGAGAAGAGACCGCGCAGGTCCTGCGGGAGGAGCACCCAGAGCCTGCCGGGGTGCGCCTTGCCGCCCGCGGTGAAGGCCGGCTTGTACTCCTCCAGGCGCAGTTCGGCGGCGATCTGCCCGCCGAAGCGCTGGTCGCCCAGGAGCACCAACCTCTTGAGCCTGTCCAGCAGTTCGGCGCCGGCGACGCTGTTGCCGTGGAGCCGGCTGAGCTCCTTGTGCCAGCCGGACGCCGCCTTGTCCATGCCCGGGCCGAGGCCGCGGACACCGCTCGCGTCGGCCCGGGTCCGTACGGCGTCCAGGACGGAACGGATGCCCGGGTAGTCGACGGCGAGGGCGCGGTGTCCGCAGTTGCGCAAGGTGTGCGCGAACGCCTGGAGCGAGGGCATGCGGCCGTGCCGCTTGCGGGCGGCGCCGACGCAGATCTGATGGAGCAGTTCCATCGGGGCTCGGCCCTGGACGGCGTCGTGGGTCCGGCACAGGCCGAGGCCGATCTCCTTCGGGCCGAACACCTGCCAGCGGCGAGCGTGCCGGGTACATGCCTGGGCATCGCACGGCCGGCCGCTCTGATCGTGCCAGTCGCAGGTCACGGTGCCGGCGGCGGCACAGCCCGGGTGCTCGCAGACGGGGAACGCCAGGCGGTAGCAGGCGGGGCAGTACGCGGTGTCGGGGTCCTGGGGGTGCCGTACGCGGTGGGTGTCGCACCACGCCGTCCGGGAGCGGCAGCGGCTCCCGGAGCACCAGAACGTGGCCGCCGAGCCGCACCCCTCCTCCCGGCAGGACGGACGGTGTTCGGGGCAGGACACGGCGAAGGTGCCCTCGACGAGGACCGCATGCGCGGCGCAGACGTCGGCGTCGAGACCGAGGTTCGCGCAGGTGTCGCAGCGGTGGACACCCTGTCCAACACCGCTCTCCCCGCCGCTCTCGCAGGCGCGGCAGGTGCGGCCGTGCCAGGGTGCTTCGCGGATGGCGACCAGGCTGACGGTGGTGTCCGGGCCGGCCGCCAGGACGGCGGGGTCGGCCCGGACGACCTCGAGGGTGATCGCGCCGGCCGCGGCACGCCAGGTGTGCGACCGGTGCCCGGCAAGTGGGACGCCGTGGAACTGGGGTTCCAACGCGGCCCACAGAGCCCGCAGGTCGTCCGGGCCGTTCAGCGGGACGCTCCACTCGCGCAGGTCGAGGACGGCCTCGATCTGTGCCGGCCGGGAGTTGCTCATCAGGAATCCCTCCGATCCGTGCGGTCGGCCGGACGGCCGGGGCGCCGGCGCTGCTGCTGCCCGTCGGCGCTCCCGCCGCCACGGGTGCCGCCACTGCCGCCGCGGTTGCCGTTACGACCGTCGTCGCTACGACCGTTGTCGCTACGACCTTTGTCGCTACGGCTGTTGCTGACGCCGCTGCCGTTGTCGCCACGGTTGTCATTGCGGCCCGTGCTGTTGCTGTTGCTGTTGCCGCGATTGAGCGGGCTGCCGTTGCCGCGGTTGCTGCCGCCGCCGTTGCTGCTGCCGCGGTTCTCGCCGCCGTTGCCGTTGCGGCCGCCCGGAGCTCCACCGCCCTTGCGGTTCTGCGCCCGTTGGCCACTCCGGTCGCCCTGACCGCCGCGCCCACCGCGGTTGTTGTGGTCGCCTCGGCGCGGACGGCTGTCCGCGGCCGGGAGGTCGGTGGGCACGACGCCGCCCGCCAGGAACGCGTCCCAGTTGGCGAGGAGCAGTTCGAGCCGGCCAGGCGACGTCTCGCGCAACGCCTCGCGCAGTGCTCCACCCGGACTCGGGTCGCACAGCTGCGCCTCGGCGCAGTCGCGCAGTTCGCCAGGGCGCCCTGCGGCCGCGCGGCCGAGCAGGTCCTGGGTCCGAAGCGGGCGCAGCCCGAGATCGGGCAGCTCCAACGGAGCAAGCAGCGGCAGCAGTTCGAGCGCGCTCGCCTCAAGCAGGGTGAGTTCGGGCACCAGTTCACGCAGCAGGCGGCGCCCGGCGAGCCGGGCCGAGACACCCCCGCTCCCGCCGCCGTCGGCACCGACGTCGCGCCCGCCCGGCTTGACGAACTGGGCGCGCAGCCCCTCGGCCACCGCGCGGGTGCGGTCGGTGTCGATGACGCGCTGCGCGACGTCCGTCTCCCGCAGGCCGCGAGCGGCCATCCGGCGCGCCTTGAGGGCGAGGGCGTCGAGCAGCAGCGCCTGGGCCCGCAGGTCCGCCAGGGAGACCTGGGCGTCGACGCACCGGATCACCACCTCCGCAGCGACGCCGGGTCGGCCCACGACCGGGGCCACGTCCATGCGCAGCAGGTCGGAGATGCCCTCCCGGCGGCGCAGTTCGCCGCGGTGGTGCTCCAGGTAGCGGGCGCCGGGCGCGGCGAGGTACCGGGTGGCCAGGTGCTCGCGGGACTCCAGCAGGCGCCGCGAGCCGGCCCGGTCGGCGGGCCCGCCGACCCGGACCCGGCCGGTGAGCGCGATCAGTGTCGGGCTGTGCCGGCGCAGGAGGTTCACGAGCACCTCCTGCTCGGCGTCGTCGACCGTGCACATCGCGTGCGGGTCGTCGGCCAGCGCGGGCCGCGGGCCGTTGGCATCGAGCTGGACGCCCGGAGCGTGCAGTGTCGCGCGCAGCGAGCGCGCCGAGTCGGCGAGCGCCGCCAGCACGTCGGCGAGGTACCCGTACGTCTCGTCACGCGCGGCGGACGTGCCGAGCCAGGCGTCCGGGCAGCGGACGGTGAGCAGGCCGGGGCCGGGAGCGTCGGGCACGATCTCCGGCGCGCCGAGGGAGCCGGGCGGCAGGGGCAGCCGGGCGCCGCCGAGCACCGCGCCGGCCTCGGCGCCGGTCACGGCGACGGTCTTGGTCAGTGAGTGCCGTGACGGCCCCACTCTGGTCACGCTCACCAGCATGCGATCGGTTCATCCCTACGTGTGGAGGTGAAGAAGACGGGCGCGGGCGGACGGACTCCCCGCCGGACGCTCAGGAACCTGGCCCCCGGACCGGCCCGAGGAAGCGGGCCCAGGTCGGACACCCGGGTGGACCGGGTGAGGAACCCCACCGCGGCCGGGGCCCGGCCGGT
This sequence comes from Streptomyces mangrovisoli, assembly GCF_000974985.2. Lineage (GTDB taxonomy): Bacteria > Actinomycetota > Actinomycetes > Streptomycetales > Streptomycetaceae > Streptomyces > Streptomyces mangrovisoli. The sequence goes on from NZ_LAVA02000097.1 coordinate 12,880, forward strand.
GGCCCGGAGGAAGAGGGACCGGGACGGGTCAGACGCCGGACGTGTCCGCGTCCTCGGGCAGGAACATGCGGGTCCGGCCGCCGCCGGCGGCCCCCAGGCGCGGAAGCTGCTGCTGCTCGTCGGAGAAGTGCTGCTGCCCGGAGAGGCGGAGCGTCACGGCGCCGGCGAGCACCAGCCGGTCCTTCTCCCGCAGGGTGACCGACTCGCCCGCGTCGAGGCGCCTGGGCGCCGAATTCGCGCGCTCCAGCACCGTGCCGTTGACCGAGCCGAGGTCGAGGACGCCGACCCGGGGATTGCCGGAGGTCCGCTCCACGCTCAGCATCAGGTGGCGGCGGCTCACCAGGTTGACGTCGGCGGGCGCGTCGACCTCGGTGGAGGCCAGGTTGATGCCGTAGCGCAGTTCGCCGCGGCCGACTTCGAGCGCGTCGCCCTCACCGACGGGAAAACGCAGGTACTCGTCGCCGGTGCGCGCGTCGGCGACGACGAAGGAGCGGGGGCGGGTGCGGGGACCGAGTCGGCGCACGGCGCCCTTGCAGCCGGTGCACACCGCGACGCCACGGGCGTCGAGCAGCGGCCAGTCGTGGAGCCGGTCCGGCCAGATCAGCGCCTTGAGGCAGCCCGCGTCCTCACAGCGCCAGTGGTGGCCGAGGATGCGCTTGTGCACCGGGTTGCGGTGGTCCAGGCGCTGATGGAATTTCAGATCCTTGCCCTCCAGGGCCCGGGAGACCACCTGTGCCGACACCGGCCGGATGCCGCTCGGCTCCAGGCGCACCGTCCCCGCCTCGGTGCGCCAGCCGAGGAAACGGGCGGGCGCGGAGGCGATCCACGGGAAGTCGCGCCGCAGATCGGTGAACTGGTCGCGGCTGATGACGTGCAGGCCGCGTCGCTCGGCGAGCGACAGCAGCGTCGGGTCGGCCGTCTTCGCGAAGTGCAGCTCGACCTCCTGTTCCAGTCGCCGCAGCCGCTCCTGGTCCTCCGCCGACAGCTGCCGACGCAGGGAGTTGTCGGCGACCAGGGTCAGCGGCGCGCGCTGCCCGTACTGCCGGTGCCACGCGTCCCGGACCAGGAACACCCGCTCCAGGAGCGGAAAGTGCCGCCCCGTCGGCGGCAGAGCGTCCGACCAGCAGACGTTGGAGACATCGACCACCGCTCCCGCAACCTTCATCACGCACCCCCGGCAGGACGTCGGCCCGGGGTCAGTCCACACCGAAATGCCGTCGCCATTACCACAATCCATGCCAGACAGATCGCTCTTTCACGAAATCTGCACTGGATCTCTCGAATGATGCTGGGTACATTAACGTTGTCGATCAAGCGGCGCAAGGGTTCTCAACACCCCGTCACATCCCCCTGACCTGCGCACAGTCAACGGATCCAGGGATTGGGCGACGGGGCGAGGACACCTGTCGTCACGGCGGCACGAACCGCACCTGTGGAGAATTCGAGGAGGCGGGACTCGGCCGCCGGCCATCCGGAGGGGACCAGTTGAGTCACATCGGCGCCTTGTGCGAACACGACGCCTCGTCGACGTGCGAGCGCTGCGAGGCGGAACTGCGTGACAGAGCCCGCGCGGAGCGGGAGGCCGACCGCGCACAGGAGGCATGGGAACGGGCACTGCGCGACTGGGAGCGGACCACCACCGAGCTGGAGGGCGCCCAGGCCCACCACGCGGCCCTGCTCCGCCAGGCCGACGGACTCGACGCCCAGGAACAGCAGAGGGCCGCGGCCGAGGCGGCCGAACAGGAGGCCGTCCGCGCGCGAGCGGCCCAGAACCGGTGGCAGGAGGCGCTCTCCGCCGCCCAGAAGGAAGCCGGCCGCCAGGCACGGCGCAACCTCGTCCTGCGCCTGATCGCCGTCGCCGCGACCCTCGACCTGCTGACCGCCGACTGGGCGGCCGCATGGTTCGTCGCCCTCGCCTTCGCGGGCGGCGCCGCCCTGGCCGCGGGACGTCTTCTGCTCGCCCTGCCGCGCCACCGCCGCCAGAGACAGGTCATCGCGGCGACCGGCGCCCCGTTCGCCCCGGACCGGCCGGTCCGGGGCCCGGCGACGGCTGCCCTGTGGGTCCTGGTGCAGCTTCCCGCGGTAGGAGTCGTCGCCTCGGCCTTCGCCCTGCTGGCCGACCAGAGCAACGCCTTCCACCTCTACGCCGACGACCAGGCTCTTGTCCTGGTCTCCGGGCTGTTCCACCTCGCGCTGATCGGCCCCACCGGCTTCCGCCGTATACGCGTGGAGAAGCCCTTCGGAGTGCTCCCCGAGGACTGGACCGCCATCAACGCCGCCTACAACAGGAGTTCCAGGTCCAACCCGTATCCCGGCTTCGACCTGGCCGGGGAGCTGATGGCCAGGTTCCGGGCGAAGCCCTACGTCAACCCGGAGCAGCCCGCCTCGCAGAAGGCGCGGTTCACCCGCGACATCGCACGCGGCCACGCCGAACGCGTCACCCGGCTCACGTCCGATCTCGAGAGCCTCGCCGCCGCGGCACACCTCACACCCCTCGCCCACTCCGGCATGGACACGCTGCGCGAACAGGAGTTGAGCAAGCGCCGCAAGGACGCCGCCGAGCGCGCCGTCCTTCTCGCCCAGGCACGCTCCCAGGCAGCCGCGGTCCGCCGGGAACGCGGACGCCCCCTCCTCGACGCCATCGCCTCCGCCATGCCCGGCCGCGCCGTGACCGGCTCCCTCGGCGAATGGAGCGACGGCCCCTGGTACGAGGCCCTCCCCGAGTCCGAGGAAGGCGGTTTCACGAGCCGACTGGACCTCCTGCGCGAGGGCCGCACCCCCCTCACGAACCGGAACGGCACAGCGGGGCTCCCCGACGGACCGCACCCCACCGCCGAGATCACCGACACCCGAGGGGAGCGCATCCTCCTGGTCGCCGTGTCCGGCGAGCGGGTCCACCTCGGCGTCCGGTGCGCCGCCTGCGGCCGCCACACGATCAGCCGAAGCGCCGTCACCGACATACCCAGCCTCCTCGCCGCGACCCATTCCATGCAGCACCGGTGCGAGCCGGGAACCGAAACGCCGCCGGCCCGCTCCCCCTATGCGGAGGCATGACGGGAGCCGCGCACAACGGACCAAGGGGGGCAAGCACGCGCCCCGACTCCCACAGCGCCCCGCTTCTCGTGCATGATGTCCGACCTGATCATCTCTTCACGTCTTCGCGGTTCACCCGCGCCGGCCCCAGGAGCAGTCCCCTTGAGCGAGCAGCCCCAGCAGCCGCAGCCGCAACAGCCGCAGCCGGGTCCCTACGGAACGCACCCCTACGGGCCGGACCCCGGCGGCTACGGATATCCCCAGCAGCCGCCCGGGGGTTACGGGTACGCCCAGCAGCCCCCGGGCGCGTACGGGTACGCCCAGCAGCCCCCCGGGCCGTACGGGTACCCCGGCGGTCCCGTGCCGCCCGGCACCTACACCGGGGACCCCAACGCCCCTTACGGATACGACCGGTTCGGCCGCCCGTACTCCGACAAGTCGAAGATCGTGGCGGGGGTGCTGCAACTGCTCCTCGGCGGCCTCGGCGTCGGACGCTTCTACATCGGCAACGTAGGCATAGGCCTGGCCCAGCTCTTCACCTGCGGCGGCTTCGGCATCTGGGCGCTCGTCGACGGCATCATCATGCTGACCAGCGACAACCAGACCGATGCCCAGGGCCGGATCCTGCGTGGCTGACGCCCTGTCGCGCCCTTGGTCGCTGCTCCGGCATCCGACGGCGGCACCCCTCGCGGTGCTCGCCGCCGGCGCGGCGGGCGCCGGGTATCTCTACGTCACCGATCCGCACCAGCCCGGACACGTCCTGCCCCAGTGTCCGTTCCGGCTCGTCACCGGCCTGCTCTGTCCCGCCTGCGGCGGCACCCGCATGGTGTACGACCTGATGCACGGTCACTGGGCCGCGGCCTGGCTGGACAACAGAGCCCTGTTGCTCGTGTCGCCCTACGCGCTGGCCCTGTTGGGGCGCTGGATGGTGGAAGGCCTGCGAGGGCGTCGCTGGCAGCCCCGGCTGAGCGGCCGCGCGCAGGTTCTCGTTCTGGCGCTCGCCGTGGCATGGACCGTAGCCCGCAACGTCGTGTAGGCCACGCGCCCGCGAGGAGGGCTCCGGCGGCTGATGCGGCGCGCCGAGACCCGACTTGACCGGGCGCCGCCTGCAAATGATCACGGAACGGGAACAATAGTTCGACGCAACTCCCATCCGCCCTTCATGGCTCCGTAAAGTCTCCACTCACAGGGGGATGGCTGTTGCGTGCTTCGCGGTGAGCTCCCTCCTGCGCTCATCCGGTCCGGAGCACGTACGCTCCGGGTCTTTGTGATTTCTCACGGTATCGCCAGGAGCAATTTCCATGACCGTCCCCACCCCTGAGGCCCCCTACGGCGTCGACCCGGCCGGCCGCCCCTACTCCGACAAGTCCAAGGTCGTCGCGGGCATCCTGCAGATCTTCCTGGGCGGCTTCGGCGCCGGCCGCTTCTACGTCGGCAGCACCGGCGTGGCCATCGCCCAGCTCTTCACCTGCGGCGGCCTCGGCGTCTGGGCGCTGATCGACGGCATCCTCTTCCTCACCAGCAACGACCGCACCGACAAGCAGGGGCGTGTGCTGCGCGGCTGACCAAGTCCGCCCGCTCCGCACCGTTCCCGGGCATGATCCCCACGGCCCGCTTCTCCGGCCCCCTCCCCGACGTCACAGGGAGGGGGCCGGAGCCGTATCCGCAAAAGCCCCCGGGGCGGCCGTCGCACCCGGGGCCCTGGCGGCAGCCTCCGCGCGTACAGCGGCTCCGGCCTTCCTGTCGGTGGCGTGGCGGACGGCGCCGCCCGTCCGGTAGTTGATGTCCAGGCCCTGCGCCTTGCCCAGTTGCCGGGTCAGGCCCTGGATGGTGACGGCGTCGAGCAGCGGGTGGTCCGTCTCGCGGGGTCCCGCCGGATACCGGCCGGCCAGTAGCCGCGCGCACGGGGCAGCACCATCCGCCGCACGTCCGCCGAAGGCCCCGACGATAGCCGCCGGTCCGCCCGCGCACGGTCCGCGACCGCGGACCTCACCCACGCGGACCCACGCAGCGGGCCAATTCAAGTCATCTCGTCGGCCCCTCAACTCCGGGCATCCACGGGCCGGTTCGAGAATCCTTTCTTCCGGCTCCGTCCCAGGCCATCCGGCTCGCCCGCGGGCGGCTCCCCGATACCGGGAGGGGTGTTCGGATTGTCCGGATCCCGATCTCGCCCCCGCCCGGTTGTCAGTGGCGTGACCGAGGGTTCCGTCTCGCAGTCCCCTCGCGCCTGACCGCGCCCGAACACGCCTGACCACGCAGCCTCATCACGCCTCACCGAGGAGACCGGTGCTTCCCACACACGCACGCAATCCCCCACTCGGGTCACGCCCTCGCCACTGTCCCCTTGACGAGTGAATCGAACGGACCAGGGCGCCGACCGCTCTTGACCACGGCGCCACATCTCGCACCTGCGCTCGACCCGTCGCCCGCTCCGTCCCGTATCCGCCCCGTGAACAGCCACGTTGTACGGGGTGCTCCCACCGATCCCTACCGAGGAGAAACCGTGAATCCTGTCCGTACGCTCCCTGCCGCCCACCCCGCGTTCGAAAATCCCCCCGCCCGGACCGTCAAGCCCGCGGTGTTCCAGCGTCCGGCGGACGCGCGCCGCGCCCCGTTCGCATCCGCATCACGACCGTCACCGAGGTGGGGGGCATGAGCGACGCGAAGGCACTGCCCACGGTGCTGCGCCGCTGGGCCGAGCGCGAGACCGGGGGCGTCACCGAGGTCCGGGACGCCTCGCACCCACGGGAGAACTCCCGGGTCTGGGAGCTCGTCGGCGGCAACGACTGCCGGTTCTATCTGAAGGTCTCCCCCACGGCGCGCGCCTACGAGCGCGAGACGTTCGCCCTGCGGCACGCGGCGCCCGCGCTGGGCGCCGGCCACGCACCCCACCTGCGCGCCTCCAGCGCCGAACACCTCGCGCTGCTGACGACCGCCGTGTCCGGCAGCCCGGTGAGCCGACTCCCCCTCACGGCGGCCGCCGAGCACGAGGCACACCGCCAGGGCGGCATGCTCCTGGCCCGGCTGCACGCGGCCGGCGACCTCACCGGCCACCGACGCACCGAGGCCGAAGGTGCGCTGCGCGCCGCGGCCGAGGGCGCGTACCGGCATCTGGAGAAGGCCGGTGACCGGCTGACCGCGGCGGAACACGCCCTGGTACGCCGACTCGCCGGCCGGCTGGCCGAGGCCGGCCCGGTGCCGCTCGGGTTCCTCCACGGCGACGCCCGGCCGAGAAACCTGCTCTGGTCGCGGTACGCGGCCTGGATCGACTTCGAACGGTCCCGATTCGCCCCCGTCGTCGAGGAGTTCGTCGTCATGTCCTGTGAGGTGTGGGTCGACCGACCCCGGCTGCGCACCGCCTTCCTGGGCGGATACGGCCGCGAGCTGACGGCGCGGGAGCAGCACGCACTGACGTGTCTGTCCGGCCTGGACGCGGTGAAGGCCCTCAACTGGGGCGAGGCGTACGGCGACCCGCTGGTCGCCGCGCGCGGGCGGCGCACCCTGGACCGGCTGATGACGGGGGTGTTCGCGTGAGGTTCCCCCGCATCACCAACCGGCAGCCGGCACCGGCAGCCGTACCGCACTCCCCGTCCACTGCCGGGGGAACCCCGGCCGTTCCCGCCGCACGCACGGCGGATCCGCGGCCCACGGCCCCCGTCGAGCTCGACTACCACGGGCGCAAGCACCGCCGCGCCATGGACGACGCCAGCCTGCGCGACATGGCACGCCGGATCCCGACCGCGCTCGCCCAGACGGCCCGGCTCGCCTGGTCCGTCGACCGCCGTATGACGATCACGATCCTCCTGTGCCAGCTGCTGTCCGGCCTCGGCACCGCGGTCATGCTCACCGCGGTCTCCAAGGCGCTGCCGCACCTCGCCACCTCCGACGCCCGGACCGGGCTGCGGGCGGCGTGGCCGTCGCTGGCCGTCGCGGTCGCCGCGATGGCGACCGGGGCCGGGATGTGGATCCTCGCGGACTGGGCGACCCGACGCCTCAACCCGAAGATCGCGTCCGCCGCCGATCTCACCCTGGTCGACCTGCACATGAGAGCCGAGCTGTCCGCCTACGACACCCACGGGTTCACCGACCGGAGCCAGGCCGCGGAGACCGGCGCCCTGCGCGCGGTCGATCTCGCGGACGACGCCAAGACCCTCACCAACGGACTCGTCCAGCTGGTGTCCGCGGCGACTGTCCTCACCTCGCTCCATCCCCTGCTCCTGGGCGTGCTGCTGCTGTCGGTGGTCCCGCGCGGGCTGGGCGGGGTGATCGCCGCGCGCATCGACTACCGCGTGCACGACCGCACCGTCTCCGCCCGCACGGTGCGCGGCATGATGCGCTGGTGGCTCACCACCTCCGAGCTCGCCGACGAACTGCGCGCCAACACCATGCGCCCCTACCTGCACGCGTGGTACCGGACGATGTGCGACCGCGTCGAGGGACGCGAACTCGAAGGAGCGCGCCCGTACTTGCTCGTGACGCTCCTCGCGGCATCCCTGGCGGGACTCTTCACGTTCGGCATGTGGGCGGCGCTGGCCGCGCTCGCCCTCTCGGGCGCCATGTCCACCGCGATCGCGGGCACCGCCATCGTCGCCTCGCAGACAGCCGGACGCGCCCTCAACTCGATCGTGCGGTACGGCGCCGTCATGTTCCACCACGGCCTCTACCTCAGCGACTACCACGCCTTCGTCGACGAGGTCCGCTCCATGACGACCGCACGCGGCACCGTCCAGGCCAAGGCGCCGCAGCAGATCCGCCTGTGCGAGGCCGAGTTCACCTATCCGGAGAAGGAGGCCCCGGCCCTGCACCCGATCACCCTCACCCTCAACCGCGGCGAGGTCGTCGCGCTGGTCGGCGAGAACGGCGCCGGCAAGTCGACGCTGATCCGCATGCTCACCGGACTGACGGTGCCGACCGGCGGAACCGTACGGTGGGACGACACCGACCTCGCGACCGCCGACGCGGAATCGGTGTGGCAGCACGTCGGTCTCGTCCCCCAGAAGAACGGGCACTGGCCGCTGCGCGCCCGGGAGAACATCACCCTCGGCCAGCCCCGCGAACACAGCGACGACCGGATCTGGGACGCCGCCACTCGCGTCGGCATGACCGAGGCCCTCGAAGGGCTCCCGCACCAGCTCGACACCCTGCTGGCCCGCTCGGTGTGGGGCGGGCACGAACTGTCCGGCGGACAGTGGCAACGCCTGGCCTGCGCGCGGGCGATGTACCGGGAACCGGCCGTGCTCGTCCTGGACGAGCCGACCAGCGAGATGGACGCCCGCGGCGAGCACCTGATCTTCCGCAAGCTGCGCGAGATGGCCCCGGACCGGATCACGGTCGTCGTCACGCACCGCCTGGACAACGTGCGGATGGCCGACCGGGTCATCGTCCTCGAAAAGGGCCTCATCCGTGAGGAGGGCACCTTCGACGCCCTCGTCACCACCGAGGGAAGCCTCCTGGGCGAGCTCTACGCCCTCAGCCAGGACCGCTGACCTGTCACCCCTCCCCTATCGGCGGGGCCGCGTCCCGACGCGGCCCCGCCTTGCCCCGCATCCCGACGCGGGGCCACGTTGGCTCTGCCCGACAACCAGGCCTAATCCGGGTTGCCCATCGCCCGACGGGCCTGTGCGAGCCTGTCGTCGAAGGCCTGGGTGACGGGGTGGTCCTCGCCCAGCAACAACGCGCTCACTTCCAGGTTCTGTCGGTGGAGCGGGATGGCCGCGGCCGGGTCGCCCGCCGTCTCGTAGGCGTTCGCGAGAAGGCTTCGGCACTCCAGGGACCGCGGGTGGTCACTGCCGAGGATCCGCGTGCCCGCTTCCACGTTCTGCGCGTAGAGCGGGATCGCCCGGGCCACGTCTCCCGCCACCTCGTAGGTGTCGGCGAGGTTGCCCCGGATCGTCAGCGTGTCGGGGTGGTCGTCGCCCAAGATCCGTACGCTCGCTCGCAGATTCTGCTCGCACACGTGAATCGCCCGGACCACGTCCCCGGCCAACCGGCAGGCGACGAAGAGGTAGTTCATATGAGCCAGGGTCTCCGGATGGTCCGCGCCCAGGATCCGCATGCTGGCTTCCACGTTCTGCTCGCGCAGCGGGATTGCCGCGGCCGCCTCCCCTGCCGTCTCGAGGGCGCCGGCCAAGTCGTTCCGGGAAGCCGAGGTCGTGGGGTGGTCGCCGCCCAGGAGCCGCTGCCGGTCAGCGAGCACCCGCTCGAACAGCCGGATCGCCTGGACGGTGTTCCCATCCGTCTCGTAGGCGTCGGCCAGGTTGTTGCGGGAGGCGAGGGTAATGGGGTGGTCGTCGCCCAGAACGCGCACGCTCGCTGTCACGTTCTGCTCGTACAGCTCGATCGCCCTGGCCACATCACCCGCCGCTCCGTACGCGCCGGCCAGGTTGATCCACGACGTGAGCGTGTCCGGGTGGTCGTCGCCCAGGAGCCGCTGCCGGTCGGCCAGCGTCTGCTCGTACAGCGGGATCGCCCGGCCCAGATCCTCTGCTGACCTGTAGGCACCGGCCAGGTTGTTGCGGAAGGTCAGCGTGTTGGGATGGTCCGCGCCCAGCACTCGCAGGCTGGCCGCCACGTTCTGTTCGTGCAGCGGGATCGCCCTGGCCACATCCCCCGCCGCCTTGTAGGCGTAGGCCAGGTTGTTGCGGGAGGCCAGCGTATCGGGATGGTCGTCGCCCAGAATCCGTAGCCGGTCGGCCAGCGTCTGCTCGAACAGCGGGATCGCCCGACCGGGATCCCCCGCCGCGTCGAAGGCGTAGGCCAGGTTGTTCCACGACGTGAGCGTGTCGGGGTGGTCGTGGCCCAGGACACGTTGCCGGTCGGCCAGCACCTGCTCGTACAGGGGGATCGCCCTGGCCGCGTCCCCCGCCGTCTCGTAGGCGCCGGCCAGGTTGTTGCGGGAGGTCAGCGTGTCGGGATGGTCGTCGCCCAGGAGCCGCTGCCGGTCCGCGAGCACGTGTTCGTACAGCGGGATCGCCCGGCCCAGATTCCCCGCCGTCTCGTGGGCGTAGGCCAGGCCATGTCGCATGGTGAGGGTGTTCGGGTGATCGTCGCCGAGGACCCGCCGAGCGGCTTGCAGGTTCTGCTCGTACAGCGTGAGTGCCCGGGCCACTTGTCCCGCGTCCTCGTAGGCGCTGGCGAGGTTGTGCCGGGAGGTCAGCGTGTCGGGATGGTCGTCGCCGAGAACCCGCTGCCGGTCGGCCAGCGTCTGCTCGTACAGCGGGATCGCACGGCCCAGATCCCCCGCCGTCTTGTGGGCGAAGGCGAGGTTGTTCCGCGAGGTCAGTGCGGTCGGATGGTCGGCTCCCAGGACCCGCACGCTCGCTTCCAGGTTCTCGTCGTACAGAGGGATCACCCCGGCCACGTCCCCCGCTGCCTGTAACGCGTGGGCCAGATTGTTCCGGGACGTCAGGGTGTTCAGATGGTCCTCGCCCAGGAGCCTCCGCCGGTCTTCGAGCACCTGCTCGTACAGCGGGATCGCACGGCCCAGATCCCCCGCCGCCTCGTAGGCGACGGCCAGGTTGTTCCGGGCCACCGGCGTGTCGGGGTGGTCGTCGCCCTGCACCCGGCGAGCGATGTCCAGCGTCTGTTCGTACAACGGGATGGCCCGCCCCAAGCTCCCCGACGCCCGGTAAGCGCCTGCGAGGTTGCTCCGCAGGGCCAGCGTGTCGGGGTGCTCGTCACCGCGCACCCGCCGGGCAACCTCCAGGGTCTCCTCGTACAACGGGACGGCCCGGCCCAGACTGCCCGACGCCCGGTAGGCGCCCGCGAGGCCGACCCGGACGGCCAGAGTGTCCGGGTGGTCGTCGCCGTCCACCCGCCGGGCTGCTTCTGCGGCGCGCTCGAAGTGACGGATGGCGTGTGCGGTCTGTCCCTGGCCTCCGAGATAGTGCGCCGTACGGGCGAGGACTGCGGCGGTGGCGTGGGTGTCGTGCCGGCGGGCGGAGTGCTCGGCCACGGCGTCGACGTGCGGGAGCAGCGTCCGCCAGGCCGGCCAGTCAGCGGGGTGTCCCACGTGTCGGGCAACATGGCGAGCAGGAGGGCGGTCGCGTCGTTCCTGGCCCGGTCGATGAGGCCGGGCTCGCGGTGGGGGTCCGGCTCCTTCCCGGCCGGCCGGTGGTCGTCCGGATCGGCGGGGTCGTCGGGGGTACGGGCGAGGGTCTGGACGAGGCGGTGGACGGACAGGGTGCTGGTGGCAGGGTCTTCGGTGGTCATGCTGTAGGCGGTGAGCAGGCCGAGTGCGCCGTGCACGGCGGGCAAAGTGCCCGCCCGCTCCAGGAGCTCGAAGGGAATGCGGTCGGGGGCGTACCAGGCGAGGACCCGCAGCAGGTGGGTGGCCAGAGGGCGTTGCCCGGCGATGGTGTCGAGGGTCAGGCGCCAGACGCGGGCGATCGTCACCTCGGAGGGCGTGAGCGCGGGCTCGTCGAGCATGGTGGCCGGATAGCGGGCGAGGAGGGCGAGGTAGCCGCGGGGGGTGAGCCCGGGGGTCTGGGCCAGGTAGGCGCCGGCCTGTTCGAGCGCCAGGGGCAGGTGGCCGAGTTCCGCGCACAGGTCGGCCGCACCGTCCATGTCCCGCGGTCCGCGGGCGCAGGCGTGGGAGGTGAGCAGGGTCAGGGACTCGCTCTCGCTCAGGACGTCGAGGCGGATGACGGTGGCGGAGCGCGGCCAGCCGAGGGTGAGCCTGCTGGTGATGAGGAAGCGGCCGTTGGGGGCTCGGGCGAGCAGCGGCTCGATGTCCTGGACCCGGTCCACGTTGTCGAGGACGAGGAGCCAGCCGTTGTGCGTGGCCAGCCATTGCAGGGCCTGCTTGACGAGTTCGTCGTCGCCGAGTGCTGCCTGGCGGAGCGCGGGTTGCAGTTCGACGGCCAACTGGGCCAGGTCCCGCTGGATCGAGTCGGCTGTGCCGGCGTCGATCCAGCGGATCGGCGTGTGCCCCCGTGCGCGCGTGGTGGCCCAATGGATGGCCAGGGCGCTCTTGCCGACGCCGCCCAGGCCGTGCACGGCCTGGATCACTGTGCCGCCCGGACCTGCCAGCGCCTCGTCGAGCCGCGCGAGTTCGGCGCTCCGGCCGATGAGAGGTCTGCGGTGGGGGAAGTTGTGGTCCAGACCCTGGGGGGTGGCGATCTCCGCCATCGGGCGGAGCGGGATGGTCACCACCCGGGCGTGGTCCCCGGTGATGTTGGTTCCGTAGTTGTCGCCGTCGACGACGATCGACCGAGCGCCGGAAGCCTGCGGCTGCGGCTGCGGCTGCGGCTGCGGCTGCGAGTGCCGATCCCGATCCGACTCCGACTCCTCCGGCTGAGCTTGCGGCTCCGGCTGAGCTTGCGGCTGCGGCTGCCGTTGCGCGGGAGTGCGCGCCCCCAGCGCCGAGGGGTCCGGCTTGCGGTGGTCGGCGTGACGCCGGCGGAACCACCGTTTCACGGGGTGGCTCCCGCGTTTCCGCCGTCGCCGTCGCCGGTGCTGACGGTGCCGCGGTTGTCCCCGCCGATGGCCACCGCCCGGTTCCCGGTCGCGGCCGTCCCGCCGGGCGGGGGCTGCGGCGCCGCCGGGGGGCCGGTCGGGGCGGGGCCGGGACCGGCCGGTGCCGCGATGGTGGTGCCGTCGCCCGTGATGATCGTTCCGTGGCTGTTCCCGCCGATCGCCACCGATCGCTCGCCCGACGCCGTGACGGATTCCGCGGCGGCTGTGGCCGTCTGCCGCCCGCCGGTGGCGTACCCGTAGCCGCCCATGCCCGCCAGGGCCGCCACCGCGGAGCCCGCTCCGCACGCCAGGCCCCATCGGGTGGCGTCGTCATGGATCGCCGTCGCCAGGATCAGCGCCCCGCACAGCCATGTCGCCGCGCCGAACGCGGCGACTGTGACCGCGACCGCCGCCACCCACCTGCCGGTCTGTCCCACGGTCCCCCCTTGTTGTCTCTCGGCTCTCCCGGCACGCGGCCGAAGCCGTCAGCGCGGTGCCCCCTGTCCGAGTATTCCCATCCGCCTGGAACGAGTCTCCTCGCGCGAAAAAGGCACAGCTGGACGATTCGGCAAACTGACCGCCGGTCGCGTTCCCCTTGCCCCGCACCGTCGACCAGGGTTCCCCGTGGCGCTCCCCCTCCCCCCTCCAGGTCAGGGGGTCAGGGCGTGTCTCCGGAGTGGTAGAAGCGGCAGATCACCCCCGGGCCGGTCGGGCGGGGTTCACCGGGACGCGGGTCGTACAGGGCGCGGCCACCGGGCCACTGCGACAACTCGGTGGACAGGGCGGCGCCCGCGTCGATCTCCTCGGCCCGCCAGTCGTGGATGTCGAGCAGCAGGCCGTCCAGCGGCCCTCCGACCAGTACGGCGTAGGTGCGGTGCGGAAGCGGGCCCGGGTCGGGGGCGTCGTGGTCGCGGCCGTAGACCCGGCCCCTCAACAGCTGCTCGTCACCGTTCATGACGTACACACTCGCAGCCACCACTGACAACGCGGGCCCGACGCAGGGGCGCACTCCGTGACGGCGGCTCGGGCAGCCGGGGCGGTGAGCGGACGGACGGCGCACCACCTCGCTGTCGTACGACGGCCGGTCAGGCGCCGGCGAAGACCTCCTCGGGGGCGTCGTCGAGGATGAACCCGTTGTCGAGCCGGACGCGGACGGTGGCGCGGAGCATGTGTCGCTGATGGGCGACCCAGTCCGCTTCCAGGTCCCCCACCTGCTGCTCCGCCTGCTTTCTGCTCGCCGGCGGCATCTGGGGGCCGTAGTCGTCGAGGAGCGACTTCAGGCGCAGGTACTCGCGGACCTCGTGGCTCTGCTCGCGCTGATGCTCGTCCACACGCTCGACGACGCCCTCGACGCCCGCTGCCAGGGCCACGGAGACGGCCGGCCCCACCGGGGGCGCTCCGGCGAGGTCGACCTGGGGCTCTCCCGCGGGGTCGACCGGGGCCACCGCGCCCGCGAGCCGCAGATCCGTCGCCAGCCGCACCCGTTGGCCCACCTTCAACGTCATCGGTCTTCGTCTTCCTCGTCGGTCACCGGTGACCCGGTACAGAGCGTTTCGCCACGTGTACGCGGGCGGGACACGATCATCCCACTCCGCACCACGGGTGCTGTCCGTTCAATGCCCTTCCCGGTCGTGGGAGGAGACGGGGATCGTGTCCTTGCGGAAGTACGACGGGCGGAAGGCGCTGTACGCGAACATCAGGACGGCTCCGAGGAGGAGGGCGCCGATGCCGGTGACGAAGACGCCGCCGAGCTGCCGGTGCGGCGGGAACGGCAGGGTCCACGAGGTGCTGCCGTAGTCGGCGGCGGCGTACACGAAGCAGGCGTTGACGAAGAAGTACAGCAGCATCACTCCGCCCAGGCCCGGCATGATGCCGCGTGTCCACAGGTCGTGGGCGCTGCGGGTCAGGACCTTGCGGTAGTACCAGACGCAGGCGAAGCCCGTGAGGCCGTAGTAGAAGGCGATCATCAGGCCGACCGATCCGATGGAGTCGGCCAGGACGTTCTCGCTCACCCGGGTCAGGATCACGTAGAAGACGATCGAGGCCAGGCCCATGCCCACCGTCGACCAGGTCGGGGTGAGGAACCGGGGGTGGATACGGGCGAAGCGCTGCGGGATGGCCTTGAACGCCGCCATCGACAACGTGGTGCGGGCGGTGGGCAGGATCGTCGTCTGGGTGGAGGCCGCCGCCGAGGTGAGGACCATGACGATCAGGAGCTTGGTGGCGACCGTGCCCCAGCCGCCGGTGCCGAAGACCTCGGCTCCGAGGCTGGACAGGACGTCTCCCGAGTTGTCCGGGTTGCCGAGGCCGATGCCCTTGTCGCCCACCCCCGCGAAGGCCTGCGCGGACGTGGTGACCATGACGTAGACGAGCAGCAGGATGACGGTGGAGATGACGGCGGCGCGCCCGGGCGTCCGGTCGCGGTCGGCGGTCTCCTCGTTCACGGACACCGCGGTGTCCCAGCCCCAGTAGATGAACACTCCGGCGAGGATGCTCTTGGTCAGGTCGTCGAAGGAATTGATCTCGAAGGGGTTGAACCACGACCACGAGATCTCCGAGGAGACGCCCGGCGCCGTGCCGCCGTACACCTTGACCAGCGCGGTGATCGACAGCAGGAACAGCACCACGACCTCGATGGTGAGCAGTGCCTTCTGGAGGTTGGCCGACAGCTCGATGCCGATGTAGCAGATCAGGGTCATCAGGGCGATCCACAGGACGCCGACGAAGGTGACCCAGAAGGTGTTCTGCGCCAGCCCGTCCGCGCCGATGAGCTGGAAGCCGTACGCGCCGGCGATCTGCGCGAGATTCGCCATGACGATGATGTCGGCCGCGACGATGCCCCAGCCGCCCAGCCAGCCGGTACGGGGGCCGAAGGCGCGCGCCGCCCAGGTGAACGTGGTGCCGCAGTCCGGGTCGGCCCGGTTCAGTTCCTTGTAGCCGTAGGCGATGAGGAACATCGGGACGAACGCGAGGATGACCACGATCGGTGACTGGAAGCCCACGATCCCGACGATGACGCCGAGGGTCGCCGCGAGGCTGTAGGCGGGGGCCGTCGAGGCCAGCCCGATCACCGTGCTGGAGAAGAGGCCGAGGGCGCCGCCCTTGAGGCCCTTGTCCGTGGCGCCGGGGCCCAGTGGGGGCAGCGGCGCGGGCGGCGGGACGGATGGTGAGCTCATGACGCCCTCCGGAACCTGGTGGCGCCCGCCGGGGTGGACCGGGCGCACGCTGTCCCCCGCCCGGTCACCCGAGCGCTCCGTGCGTCACGGGGACCGCTCGACGAACCGGGCCGCTTTGACCAGCATGAACCCGCTCGCCGACAACCGGTAGTCGAGCCGCCTTCCGGGCGACCGCGGGCCCACCGGACACCGGGTCGGACCCACCGGGTACGGGGTCTCCAGGCGCCGCGTCGGCGCCCCGCTAGCCGAGCCTGCGCAGCACCCCGGCGACAGTGGCCCGGTACGTTCGCAGCGCCCGCAGTCCGGCGGCGTAGCGGGCGCGGTGTCGTGCGATGTCCGCGGCCTCCTCCCGCGCCCGCACGGTGTGCCAGGTCTCGGCCGTGTGCAGGCGGCGTTTGCAGGTGACGTCCGCGACGGCGGTGGAGCGCTCACGTTCCGTATGCCGGGTGTTGCCGTCGCTGCCCCGGTGCCAGGCGGTGTCGGTGAACGCGGCGACCGGGTCGGGATAGCGCGTGAGGCCTTGCTCCGCCACACAGCGGGACCACGCGTCCCACGCGTCGCGCAGGCGCGGGTCGCGCTCGACCGCCTTGTCGACCTCGGGGGTCCGCGTGCTCGCGTAGAGCCAGTCCCGCTTCGCGTCGATGCCGTGCATCAGACTGCGGCTCGCGTCGGCGCTGCAGGCGGGGAAGTCCGCGTATTCGGCTTGGGTCATACGGCGACCCTCCGGCTGGGAGGCGAGGGGCTTTGCCGGGTCCCAGCCGTAGCCCCAGCGGCGCGCGGCGGCGAGATCCAGGGCGCCGTATTCCGTTCCGACGGCCGTGGAGACGATCGGGTCGACGGGGTAGCGGGGGTCGAGCGGGAAGTGCGGGTGGCCACGTCCGGCCATGCACTGCCGGACCAGCAACGCCTGCGCCTGCTCCGATCGTTGGTAGTCCCGCGGTGTGAAGTCGTAGCGGTCGGCAGGCAGGGGGCCGAGGTCGGACGCCGTACGAACGACGCCGGGCCCTCCCGCGCCGGAGACACAGATCGCCGCCAGCACCACTACGGCGCCCAGCCGCCAACCCCGTCCCGTCATGCGCACAGATGCTAGCGGGCGGCGTACGGCGAGCGCGGGTCGCCCCCCCCGACAACTCACCTGCACACGAAGGGACTTCGAGGAAATCGAGTCGTCGCCCGACGGGACCGGACGCAACCGCCCGACCTCGTCGCCCGACGAGACCGAGCGGGACCGGGCGGGACTGGGCGGAAGCGTCCGACAGGACCGGACCACATCCGCGGGTCCGGACGGAACCGGTCTACATCCGCGGGTCCGGCTTCAGCAGGGCGAACACCGCCCCTGCCGGGTCGGAGGCCCACGCGATCCGGCCGACCTCGGGAACGTCCGCCGCCGGCATCACCACGGCGCCACCGCCGCTCTCGACCTTCGCGACGGTGGCGTCGACGTCCGTCACGTGGAAGTACGGCACCCAGCAGGGCACCGTAGCCGACCCGTCGCCCCCGCCCTGCGGCGCGACGCCGCCGAAGGACCCCTCCTGTTGGTCTCCCTCGCCGATGCTGAGCACCCGGTACGTCATCCCCGGGGTCTGCATCTCGCTGTACCGCCAGCCGTACACCCCGGCGTAAAAGCGGATCGCGGCGACCGGGTCCGGTACGTGGAGCTCCACCCACACCAGGGTGTTCGCCTCCGAGGCCGTCTCCAGCCCGCCGGTCTTCCCGGGCTGCCAGGTGGCGAACTGCGCGCCCTGCGGGTCGGTGAACTGGGCGAGCCAGCCCTCGCCCATGACATCCATGGGCTCCATCCGCACGGTTCCTCCCCCGGCTCGCACGGCCTCGGCGGTGGCCTGCGCGTCGGGGCTCTGGAAGTGCACCATCCACGCGGAGCGCGCGCCCTCCTCGGTGAGTTGCCCCAGCGCGGCCACCGTCTTGCCACCGGTCCGGAAGAAGCCGTAGCCGCCCGCCTCGGGTCCCGCGGAGACGAACTCCCATCCGAAGACCGCCCCGTAGAAGGCGGCGGCCGCGCCGGTGTCGGGACTGCCGAGGTCGAGCCAGTTGGGCGATCCGGTACGGAAGGCGGTGCCGAGCATGCGGTTCTCCAGCGGGTGGGTGACAGGGTCGCTGGCCACCATGCCCACCCCTCGCGCACATAACGGCGCACGGCCGCCCGAGCCCCGGCCGATTCATTCGTTCGGGGGAGCCAACCGTGGTTGGATCAGGACCTGGTCTGCACGGGGGTGGCTCGTATGCTGCTGCAGAAGCAGGAGATCGTCGGCGTGAAGTCGGTGGGCAGCGGTCGCGTGCTGGGCGCGGTCGAGCTCGATCGGTGCCTGTTCAACGGGGCGGTGCTGGCTCAATTCGACGACCCGGGGCTGGGTTTGGTCGTCAGGGACGTGACCGCCAGGCGGTGCCGGGCGACGCGGTGCGTGGTGCAAGGGGTGCGGTTCGAGGACGTCCGGGTCGACGGGCTGGCGATCACCTCGCTGCTTCACCTGCACGGCTGCGTGTTCAAGCACGTCACGCTGGCCGGCAACATCGGCCCGCTGATGGCGACTCCCCCGAACTTCGGGCTGCCGCAGGACCTGCAGGACCGGTTCACGGCCGGGATGGTCTCGTACTACGCGGACGTCGACTGGGCCCTGGACATCTCCAGAGCCGCGGTCGCACCCACGCGCTCCAGGCACTTCGCGACCTACAAGGCCGAACTCGAGGTACTGCGATCGGAGGGCCTTGCCGACTGAGCCCTCCGCCGGACAGCGGTCTCAACCGGGCCTGTTCCTGCGGCACTTCGGTCGCCATCCTCGCGGCCGACTGCTTCGGGCCGCACGAACGTCACCATGTGGCCGCCCGCTCCGGCCTCGCAGCGCGGACTTTACCCCGCACGTTATACGGCCCCTTCCCGCACGGGAGCACCGGTCTCCGGGTGATCCGCGTCGCCGGCGGGGGCGGCGGCACGCAGCGCCGCCTCGACCCGGCGGTTGCTGGTCATGGTCGCGGTGACGGTCGTCATGGCGAGAAGGAGGCCCGCGGCGGCGTAGAGCGGGGTGCGTACGTCGTAGGCCGAGGCCAGCCAGCCGCCGAGGAAGGCGCCGAACGGGGCGGCGCACATCGCGAGCATCCGGGAGGTCGAGGCGACCCGGCCCATCAGATGGGCGGGAACGATCGTCTGGCGCAGGGAGGGGCCGAGCACCATCGTCGCGCCCATGCCCGCTCCGCAGACGGCGAGCGCGAGCCCGGCGACATACGGGTTCGGGGCGGCGGCCAGACCCAGGATGGCGAGGCCCTCGACCGCGGCCGTGCAGGTGAGCGCGGCGCCGGTGCCGAGTCGCCGGCCGAGGAAGGAGGCGATGCCCGCGCCGAGCAGACCGCCGGTGGCCTCCGCCGTCAAGAGGAGGCCGAAGCCGAAGGTGCCGGTGCCGGTGCCGAGACGCTCGTGCGCGAAGAGGACGAGCACGGTCTCGACGGCGAGAAAGGCGATGTTGCCGACGGCCGGACGCAGCGCGAGCCCGAGCAGCAACCGGTCCCGGAAGACGTACGAGGCTCCGGCCCGCGCCTGCCGCAGCAGCGACTCCCGGGCCTGCGGTACGGGCCGGGGTGCGGCGGGCAGTGACCGTACGAGCAGCGCGGAGAGCGCGAACGACACGGCGTCGGCGAGCAGCGGGACCGCTCGTCCGAGGGTGAGCAGGGCGCTGCCCGCAGGCGGCCCCGCGAAGCCGGACGCGGCGGTCTGGGCGCCGCGCAGACGGGAGTTGGCGCTCTCCAGGAGTACGGGGTCGCGGCCCAGCAGGTCCGGCAGGTAGGCCGTGGCGGCCGTGTCGAAGAAGAGTCCGCCGAGGCCGAGCAGGAAGGCGACGGCCGCGAGCAGCGCGATGCTCAGCGCGTCGAGGGCGGCCGCTGCCGCGGGTGTCGCGAGGAGCACCGCACGCGCCGCGTCCATGACCCACATCGTGCGTCGCCGGTCCCAGCGGTCCACCAGCGCGCCGCCGAGCACCCCGAAGAGCACCCACGGCAGCGTTCCGGCGGCCGTGACGACGGCGAGCGCCATCGGGTCCCGCGTCAACGTCAAGGCGAGCAGCGGCAGCGCGGCATGGGTCACCCCGTCACCGAGCGAGGACACCGTCTGCGCGGTCCACAGCCGTCCGAACCCGGTCGGCAACTTCCTGATGTCTGTGCTCACTTGGCGCCCCCTTCAGCCTGCTCACGCGATGACGGGTGGAACAGTGCGAAGACGAGTGACGCGTCCGGCAGCGAAGGATCGGACAACTTCCGGTACTCGTCGGCCAGTTCCTCCAGGCGCGCCCCCAGTTCGGCGAACTGCTCGTCGGTGAGCCGGAGATGGGCCATCCGCACGTGCCGCTCGCCATCGGCCGGCGCCGCCTCCAGGTCCGCCACCGCGTGCCGCATCAGCACATCCGGCCCGCCCTCGCCAGGGTCCGGCAGGACGATGGACCGCGCGGCCATGGCGTAGTACCGCTCGGTGACCCCGCGGACCTTGCGCGTGCGCACCACCTTCACCAGGCCTGCTCGTTCGAGCAGCCGTACGTGGTAGCTGGAGCTCCCCTTCGCGAGGCCGACGCGGTCGGCGATCTGCGTGATCGTCGCGGGCTCGAAGCGGAGTACGGCCATGATCCGGTGCCGCGTGAGGTTGGAGACGGCGCGCAGTTGCTCGCCGGTGGTGACGTGCAAGGCCTCGGGGAGATCGTCGTCAGTAGGCATGGAGCAATGGTCAACGATTCTTGACCATTGGGCAAGCGGTTTGACCGAACTCGCGCTTGGGGCGGCGGGGTTGCCCCGCGAACGGCTCGGATGCGGCCCGGGGCGGAGCGGGGGCGGCCCGGGACGTGGGCGACCCGGGACGGGTGCGGAAACGGTTGGCGAGTCGGCGCACGGGTCTGGCCACGCTGTCAGCGGTCTGGGCCCGTCGTCAGCGGTCCGACCGCGGCGTCAGCGGTCCGAAAGGGCGGCGGTGCTCCCGCCGCGACCCTTGAGCCAGACGGCGATCTGCCACTTGCCCTGAGGATGGTCGTAGGGACTGTCGTCGAGCACGATCTGCTCCATGCGCCGCAGGATGTTCTCCGAGCGGTCCGGGTGACCCACGGCGAACACGTCGACACCGGCCTCCCCCGTGGAGGCGACGATGTACACACTGCTGTCGAGCGCCATCATGGCGAACGCCGGGTGGCCCGCGCGGACGCCGAGGAACGCCGATGCCGCGCCCCGGCCCATGATGTCCCAGCGGTCCAGGAGCCGGACCCGGGTCCAGAGCATCGGCGCGTCACTGCCACTGTGCAGATGCTCCTGAGCGGCCCGGTGCGACCGGGTGCCCTGCGGAAGCATGACGAGGAACTCGCGCCGGTGGTCGAGAAGGCCCGAGGAGACGGCCAGGTCGTACCAGTCGGCGTTGAGCCGCTCGACGAGCCGTGGAGTCGCGTACGGGTGACTGAAGCCGCCGGTCACGTCCTCGACACCGTATCCGCCGGCGAACGGGATGGTCCCGGCCGGCACAGCGTCGGGGATCACGTCGAGGCCGGCCCGCCGAAGCGCCCGGTACACCTTGCGCTCGCGCTCCTGAGTACCCATCGGCCCCTACTTCTAGCAGGCCCGACGCGCCACGAAGCCGCCGCCCCCGCTCCCCCCATGACGGGGGGCGCGCTCAGGCTTCCGGCGCGCCGACACGCAGGTGGGAGTCACTGACTCCGCGACCACTGCGGCGCCGACGACTTCCGGCAGCGCATCGGATGGTGGGAGTCGACACACCGCCCGCGTCACCCAGAGCATCGTCGGCGCCGACGTGGGACTCACCGCCCCGTCAGAAGTTCGCCGTCACCCACATCTGCTCGGGATGCGTTCCGTCGCTCTCCCCTTCGCAATTCCACTGGATGGCTCCGACGCCCTTCACCTTGCTCCCGCTCCCGATGGCCATGCACTGGCTGGTGTCCACGTTCTTCCAGTGCCACGTACTGCCGCCGTGAATCCAGAACTGCTCAAGGTGATTCGCACTCGCCTCGCAATTCCACTGGATGACCTTTTCGCCGTTTCCCGCGGTCCCGTTCCCGATCGCCAGACAGAGACCGGAGTTGACGTTCTTGATCGCGGTGATCGTGTCCTCGTCGGTCACATAGGTCCATTGCTGCTCGGCATGTCCCGACTCGCAGTTCCACTGGATCGCCTGCACGCCCTGCGTCTTGCTGGCACTGCCGATGGCAAGACACAACCCACTGTTCACGTTCTCGATATACATCGCGGAAGCCGCGGACGCAGAAGACACCGGCACGGTGACCAGACCCAGAACCATCGCGGAAACCGCGGTCGCACACCGTAAATACATGCCCACCTTCCTTTTCACCAGGCCCGGTTGAGGCCCATCATCGTGGCGCATGATTCCCACCTGTACCAGTTGTGTTCAGGTCATGGCGGTGAGGTCACGGGAAACACCGGTCATGGCCGGGTACTTCGCCGACCTTGTCGGCGGTCACCGCAACAACCAGGCACCGCTGAACCCGGGCGCCACTCAAACCAGGCGCCCGCGACGCACTGCCGCAAAGGCCCTGCGAGTGGTCGCCGCCCCCTGTCACAGTGGGACGGAGGACGAGAAGCGCGGGGGCAGGCGATGGCTGAGAGTCCGAGCATGCAGGAGTTGATACGCCGTCGCCGGCGGTCCGGGTTCGTGGGGCGCAGGGCGGAACTCGCGGACTTCCGCGGCAACTTCGCGACGGAGCAGGATGACGAGCGACGACGGTTCCTGTTCAACGTCCACGGGGACGCCGGGGTGGGCAAGACCCTCTTGGTGGAGCAGTTCCAGCGTGTGGCCCGGGACGACGCGGGTGCGGTCACCGCGCGGGCCGACGAGAAGGCGGAGGGGCTCGTCGCCACATTGGAGACGCTGGTTCGGCAGTTGGCCCCGGGGAGCGCGGCGAAACAGTTCGACAGGGCCTTGGCCGCGTACCGGCAGCAACTGCGAGACGCGCAGGCACCGGCGGACCCGGCCGCCGAGGGTTCCTCCGCTGCGGGCAGGATCGCGGCCGGCGTGGGCCTCGCCGTCGTACAGAGCCTGCCTGTGGTCGGACCGCTGGCCGGCACCGTCTCGGCCGACGAGGTGAGCCAGGCCGCTCACCGGGTGGGAACATTCCTCGGCGAACGCGGTCGCGCCGCCGACGCTCTCCCGTTCGGGCCCGCCGAGGCGCTCACCCCGCCGTTCGTGGAGCTCCTGCAGCGCCTCGCCCGTGAAGTCTCCTGGGTCGCCCTGTTCTTCGACACCTACGAGCGGACCGAGGTGTTCCTCGGCACGTGGCTGCTCGACCTGGTGGAGGGCCGCTACGGCGACCTGCCGGCGAACCTGGTCGTCACGGTCGCGGGTCAGCACCGCCTGCACCCGGGGGCCTGGGCCCCGTACCTGGATGCCATGGCGTACCTGCCGCTCCTGCCCTTCACGGAGGAGGAAACCCGCCAGCTGCTGCTGGACAAGGGCGTGACCTCCCCGCCCGTGGTGGAGGTGATCCTCGCGGTCACCGGCCGTCTGCCGGTGCTCGTGGCCACCCTCGCGGAGAGCCGCCCGTCCGACATTTCCCAGGTCGGGGACTCCGCCGGTGACGCCGTCGACCGCTTCCTCAAGTGGGAGCCGCAGCAGTCACGCCGTACCACGGCCCTGGTCTGCGCCCTGCCCAGGACGGTGAACCAGGACGTCGTGGACGTCCTCATCGACGGGCAGGACGGGGTGGAGCTGTACGAGTGGTTGAGAGGCATGCCGTTCGTCCAGGACGAGGCCGGAAGCTGCCGTTACCACGAGGTGGTGCGCACGGCGATGGTACGGCTGGAACGGACCCGCTCGCCGCAGCGTTGGCGGGCGCGCCACCGCCGACTCGCCCGCGCCTGGCGTGGCTGGCGCGACGAGCAGCACCAGGAGGTCACAGAGGGCTGGTGGAACCCGCAGTGGCAGGACTGCGCCGTCGAGGAGGTCTACCACGTGCTGTGCGGGCAGCGGGACGGCGCGGTGCCCGAGGCGTTGCACGCCGCGGTGCGCGCGGCCGAGGTCGGTCCGGTCGTGGGGCGACGGGTCGCCGAGGCCATGATGCAGGCGGGAGCGGACGCGGACGCGGACCGGGTCCGGCAGATCGGGCAGGCCCTTGCCGCCACGGTTCAGGACGAGTCGCAGGACTGTTCGGCTTTCCTCGGTCTTCTCCTCGAGGACGGCCGGCTGGACGGTACGCACCGGGCGGCCGCCCTGTCCGAGCGGGCGTGGCTGCATCAACTCGCCGGCCGTATGGAGCTCTGCCTGGACGACGTGAACAGGCTGGTGGCCCTGGAGCCGGACAACGCGGGCCCGTTGATACGCCGAGGGTTCGTCCTCAGGCTGATGCGGCGTCACCAGGACTCGCTGGCGGATCTCGACCGCGTCCTGGCGGAGCTGCCGGACAGCGCCGTCGGGCTGGTGGAACGCGGGCTGACACTGGAGGAGCTGGGCAGGGACGAGGCCGCGCTCACCGATTACGACAGGGCTGTGGCGGCAGCGCCCGGCCATCTCGGCGCCCACATCTCCCGGGCCCGTCTGCTGTGCCGCAAAGGCCGCCTTGCCGAAGCGCTCGTGGGCTTCGACGCAGCCGCGGCACGGCATCCGGATTCGGTGCGGGTCCTGCTCGAACGAGCCGAGTGCCGTTGCGCCGCGGACCGCATCGACGAGGCACTCGACGACATCCGGCGCGCGCTCGTCCTCGCCCCTGACAAGGCCCGTGTGCACGCCAGGCACGGCTTCCTGCTCTGCCGGCTCGGCCGCGCGGCCGAAGCGGTCCAGGCCTTCGACCTCGCGCTGGAAGCCGATCCGACGGACGTATGGGCACTGACGTGGCGCGGGTGGGCGTACTTCCGGCTGCACCAGGACGACTCCGCTCTGGTCGATCTCGACCGGGCCGTGGAGATGGCGCCCGACGGCGATTGGCAGGCCGCCGCCCGGGGGTGGGTGCGCTGGGGAGTCGGCCGCTACACGGATGCGCTGCCCGACCTGCAACGTGCCGTCCTCCTGGACCCCGACTACGCATGGGCCTGGGCCGGCCTTGCGTTGACGCTGATGTGGCAAGGTCGCCCGGGAGAGGCCCACGAAGCGCTGCGTCGCGGCATCCAGGCCTGGAGCCGGAACGCTCCGTACGCCCAGGAACTGACCGACCGAGCCTTCGGCCTCCTTGAACGGCACCATCGGCGGGACGACGAGGTGCTGCGGGAGGTGGCCCGAGCCGCTTCGGCCTGGCTCGCACAGAACCGGTGGGACGGCATCCGCACCATCGTGCTCCCGCTCCTGGCCAGAGGCAGACTGTCGCTCCTACGCGACGGCGTGGCACTGCTCCGGTACACCAGGTCCATCATCCGCGCACACCCCGACACCGGACCACGCTATGGCGCAACGGTCGTGGCCCTGGTGGACACGGTCGTACGGGAACTGCCGGAGGCGCGGAGCGACGAGCCCGCCGGTTAGACGGCGGCGCGGTCATCTGGCGGAAGCACCCAGAGGGCGCGCGTCGCCTTCTCGCGCTCGCTCAATGCCGCGGGCGCGTGCGTGCGGGCTCTGTTTCGGGACCCGTCCGGGCTGCTGGACTGCTGGGCGGAAAGGAGCGTAATCATGTGGGGAAAGTTCTGCAGGGTCGCCGTGGCGGCACTCCTGCTCACCGCCGCGACCGAGAGCGCCTACGCGGCCGAGGCAGGGCCGGCCGCCGCTCTGCCGCGGTGCAGTCAGGCGAAGAGCTACCACCAGGCGACGGTGCCGGCGAGCCCCTTCGGGGTCGACTGCCTGCTGACCGTCGGCTCCCAGGGCCCGGGCGTCGTCGCCCTGCAGCGCTCGCTCCGCAGGTGCTACGGCTCGACGATCGCCGACGACGGCATCTTCGGGCGGCGCACCCAGGACGCGCTCAGGTACGCCCAGCGGCAGGCCGGCACCGAGCCGGACGGGGTCTACGGCCCCAACACCAGGAGGGCCATCAAGCACCATCCCGATCAGTGGCACATCCGGTGCAAGCGCGTGCCGTAGCCACCGCGCCACGAGACGAGTTCGGGCCGGGGTACCGCGGCCGCGAGGCCCGCCGCGCGGAGACCGACCATGCCCCGGCCCTTCGCCGTGACGTCACCGATCACCGATCACCGCTGCCCTGGTGCCGTGGTGCCGGCCACCCGACGCACCCGGCCACAGTCGGCGACGTTCCAGTCAATCCCGGGCCTTTCTGTACTTATGTCTCATTGCCCGTACATAGCCGCCTACCCTACGAACCTCGTCGCGAGCGAGGTCCCGACGGGCGAGAGCCCCCGGGAAGGCGCCGCGAACGCGCGACCGCACGAGCACGAGCACCAGCACCAGCACCAGCACGAGGGGGACTGTCCATGGATCGAGCCCGGACCGCCGCAGCCACCGCCGCCCGCCCTGAGACCCGGTCCAACACCAGGACCCGCACCAGCATCCGCGCCTGGACCCGTATCCGGACCCGGCGGACCACGACCTGGCTGGGGGTCGCGGCGACACTCGCCCTCGCCATCGTCGGCACCGCCGCACCCGACGCCTCCGCCGCGACCTACCGGTACGACTGCCGCCGACTCGCCGGAGCCGGCTCGTACAGCAGCCCGTTCCAACTCGGGAACGTCACCGGGCGCACCGTCGTCGCCGTCAACTGCCCGCCGCTGACCTCCGGAGTCCCCTACAACCACCGCTACTTCGCGTTCACGCTGACCCGGGCCGCCCGGGTGCCGTCGCTGGTCGGAGCCACCTTCCAGCTCAACTCGGCGCAGAGTTCGGCCGTGAACCCGTCGCTGAGCCGGGGGCCCGTGACCTGGCTGCACACCTCCGCCGGGATCTGGACGCGGGACCGGTCGACCGGTGCCCTCAACGGGCGCTACCTCCCGCTGGCGCCGTACCCGGGCGGCGGGGTGCTCCCGGCCGGGACCTACCGGGTCGACATGCAGAAGCTGAGGTCGCCGCTCTCCTCGCTGAGCACTCCGTGGTTCAACGTGGTGGTGGCGGTGTCCTGAGCCGGGTGGCGGGTTCCGGCCCCGGGGGCCGAGGGCTGGGGGCTGGGTTCCGGGGGCCGGGTGCCGGGTTCCGTGCACGGGTGGTGCGGGCCGCCGGGTCCGGCCCCCGCGGCGGCGCCCACCGGCTACGACGCGCGCGGAACGGCTCCTTCCACGCGTTGGGCGCGGTGGCTGCTTAGCGTGACCCCATGACCACAGTCCAAGCCCTGCCCGCCCCCGACCAACGGCGGTGGAAGGCGCTCGCCGTCTGTCTGACGGCGGGCTTCATCTCCCTGCTCGACACCTCGATCGTGAACGTGGCACTGCCCTCGATGGAGCACGGGCTGTCCGCCTCGGAGGCCGCCCAGTCCTGGGTGGTCTCCGGGTACGCCCTGACCTTCGGGCTGGTCCTCGTCCCGGCGGGTCGGCTGGGCGACATGCGCGGGCGGCGCCAGGCCTTCCTCGTGGGCCTCGCCCTGTTCACGCTGGCCTCGGGGGCGTGCGGTCTCGCTCCCGGAGCCTCCTGGCTGGTGCTGTTCCGGCTGATCCAGGGCGCGGCGGCGGGCATGGTCGCCCCGCAGACCTCGGGGCTGATCCAGCAGATGTTCCAGGGCGCCGAGCGGGCCAAGGCGTTCGGGCTGCTGGGGAGCGTCATCGGTGTCTCGACGGCGGCGGGCCCGCTGGTCGGTGGCGTGCTGATCGACGCGGTGGGCACCGACGACGGCTGGCGCTGGGTGTTCTTCGTCAACCTGCCCATCGGGGTGGCCGCGTTCGCCGCGGGCCTGCGCCTGCTGCCCCGCTTCCCGTCCACGGGCAGGCGGGAGGAGTTCGACCCGTTCGGTGTGCTGCTGCTCGGCAGCGCGGTGCTGGCGCTGATGCTGCCGCTGGTGCAGGAGCAGCAGTGGACCGGGCGGCTGAAGTGGGCGCTGCTTCCGGTGGGCGCGGTGCTGCTGCTCTCCTTCTGGGCGTGGGAGCGGCGGCAGAAGGAGCGCGGGCGGGCCCCGTTGATCGATCTGGACCTGTTCGCCCTGCGTTCCTTCACGCTCGGCTCCCTGATCAGCCTGACCTACTTCGCGGGTTTCACCACGGTCTTCTTCGTCTACTCCCTGTTCCTCCAGAACACGGCCGGATACAGCGCGCTGGCGGCCGGTCTGTCGGTGCTGCCCTTCGCCGCCTCGTCCGCGGTCGGCGCCGCGATCGGGGGCCGGCTGGTGATGCGCCACGGACGCAAGCTGGTCGTCGTCGGTCTTCTCGCCGTCGTGGTGGGGCTGTTCGGAGTGATCGTGGCGGTGGGGCTGGTGCCCCTGGAGAGCGTCGGCTGGGCCACGGCCCTGCCCATGGTCGTGGGCGGGATCGGCTCGGGACTCACCGTCTCCCCCAACACGACCCTCACGCTCACCCGCGTGCCCGTACGGCGGGCGGGCGCCGCCGGAGGGGTCCTGCAGACGGGGCAGCGCATCGGCTCGGCGGCGGGCATCGCCCTCGTGGGTTCGGTGTATTTCGCCCATCAGGCCGGTCACACCCGTTCCGTGACGGCGATTCAGCTCGGGCTGCTCACCGCCGCGGGGATGAGCGCGATCGCTCTGCTGCTGGCCGTCGCCGACCTGCGCGTACGGCGGGCTCACCCCGAGCCGGAACGCGCCGCGCCGACCGCCCGGCCGGGCTTCGAGGAGGGCGACGCGGAGGAAGCGGTCCGGCGCGGCTGACTCACCGTCATTTCGGGTGGCCGACAGACCTCGACTCCAGCACGGCTGACCAAACACGACTCCAGCACGGTCGGCCGCCCGCCCCTTGGACACGGCGTACACGCAACGGCCGAGCCGGCCCGGGCCGACTCTGTCGGTACCGGGCCGGCTCTGTCGGTACCAGGCCATAGGGTGCGCGCCAACATCTCCAAGGAGGGGGTTCCGTGGGATTCTCGGGTCACCTGGTCTTTGCCCGCAGCGATCGCCCACTGCGCGACGCACCCGTCTTCGCCGGCATCGACGAGGAGCAGCAGGACACCGTGCACGCCTGGCCTCCGCGACCGGGCGACTGGCAGACCCTCCAGTTCGATCACGAGCGGTGGGAGGACGACGACTTGTCCGCACTGGTCGGCTGGACCGGCGCCCCGGCCTGTGTCGCGGACGTCTCCGACAGCGACGTCGCCCTCGTGACCGGGCTGGGAACCGACGGCCGGCGTTGGCAGGCGTGGCTCAACCTGGACCACGCCGCGGCTCTCCTCGCCGAGGAACCCGAGGACCTGGACGACGTGAGCCTGTGGGTGTCCACACCCGAGTTCGCCGAGGCCGTGCGCCGCAAGCGCGCGGAGCTCGAAGCGGATGTGCCGGCCGACGCCGAGGGCGCCCTCCTGTGGGCTGCCGACGCGGGCGTCCCGGCCGCCGCGCGGCAGTCCCGGATCGAAGAGCTGCTGCGGTCCCAGGAGACGTTCGTGGAGGACCTCTTCGGCGCGCTGCTGGACGAGTTGGGATTCCCGGAGGCCGCGGAGCCCGCGCCGGAGCCGTAGCCGGAGCCGGAGCCGGAGCCGTAGGAAGTCCTCCGCACCGATCGCACTCCCCCGCGCCGGACCGAGAACCTCGCACACCGTCCCGACGCTGTGCGAGGTTGTGCGCTTCCTCTGGACACTCTTGATGGTTCATGTTGTCATGCTCACTAACACTCCGCTTTCCAACGTTGAAAACCCCAGCTTCCGTGGCGCCGCCCGCGGGCTCGTGGGTTCTTGTCTGTTCACGTGTCGGATCGTGCTCGGAGGCGCTCATGTCCCTGGACCGCAGGCACTTCGTCGCGAGCGCGCTGACCGTCGTCGGGGCGGGCGGCATCCCGCTCGCCGTGACCGGCAGCGCGCAGGCGGCGGGCGGCGGCGCACACGCCGCCGCGGTCTCCCGCGTGGCGGCGGCCGAAGGCGGGCTGTACTCGCCGAACGCCGCGCCCCTGGCGCCGACCGCCTTCCTGCGGCTGCCGCCCGGAGCGGTGACCGCGCGCGGCTGGCTCGACACCCGGCTGCGTCAGCAACTCGCGGGCCTGTGCGGCCAGTACGCCGCCCTCTCGCACTTCCTCGTCATGTCCGACAGCGGCTGGGCGCACCCCGAGCGCACCGGCTGGGAGGAAGTGCCGTACTGGCTGCGCGGGTACGTCGACCTGGCGATCCTCACCCAGGACGCCACGGCGCTGGCCGCCGTACGCCAGTGGATCGACGCGATCGTGGCCACCGGCCGGTCGGACGGCTGGTTCGGTCCCACCGCGCTGCGCACCTCGCTCGGCGGCGGCCCGGACTTCTGGCCCTTCCTGCCGCTGACCTGGGCCCTGCGCAACTGGCAGGAGTACAGCGGCGACAGCCGCATCGTCCCGCTGCTCACCGGCTTCTTCCGGTTCATGAACGCGCAGGGCGCCTCGGCGTTCAACCAGAGCTGGGTGTCGGTGCGTTGGGGCGACGGACTGGACAGCGTCTTCTGGCTCTACAACCGCACCGGCGACGCGTTCCTGCTGGACCTCGCCGACAAGATCCACGCCAACGGCGCGAACTGGGTCGACAACCTGCCGTCCCTGCACAACGTCAACATCGCGCAGGGATTCCGCGAGCCCGCCCAGTACGCGCTTCGCTCGCCGTCCACGACGCTCACCCAGTCCGCCTACCACAACTACACGTCGGTGATGACCTCGTACGGCCAGTTCCCGGGCGGCGGGTTCGCCGGTGACGAGAACGCCCGGCCCGGATTCGGCGACCCCCGTCAGGGCTTCGAGACGTGCGGCATCGTCGAGTTCATGGCCAGCCACCAACTGCTGACCCGGATCACCGGCGACGCGGTGTGGGCCGACCGCTGCGAGGACCTGGCCTTCAACTCGCTGCCCGCGGCACTCGATCCGGCCGGCAAGGCGGTCCACTACATCACCGGCGCCAACAGCGTCGACCTCGACAACACCCCGAAGTCCCAAGGGCAGTTCCAGAACGGCTTCGCCATGCAGGCGTTCATGCCGGGCGTCGACCAGTACCGCTGCTGCCCGCACAACTACGGCATGGGCTGGCCCTACTTCACCGAGGAGCTCTGGCTCGCCACCCCCGACAAGGGGCTGGCCGCCGCGATGTACGCACCCAGCCAGGTCACCGCGAAGGTCGCCGACGGCACCGCGGTGACCGTCACCGAGACCACCGACTACCCCTTCGGCGACACGGTCACCCTGACCCTGTCCGCGCCGAAGCCGCTCGCCTTCCCGCTGTATCTGCGCATCCCCGGCTGGTGCGGATCCCCGCAGGTCACCGTCGCGGGCACCGCCGTCTCCGCCACGGCAGGACCGTCCTGGACCGTCGTCACGCGCACCTGGAAGAACGGCGACACCGTGACGCTCCGGTTCCCGCAGTCGACGACGCTGCGCACCTGGACGGGCAACCACGGCGCCACCGCGGTCGACCACGGGCCCCTCACCTACTCGCTCGACATCGGCGAGAACTACGTCCAGTACGACGGCACCACCCGGTTCCCCGCGTACGAGGTGCACGCCACCACGCCGTGGAACTACGGACTCGCCCCCGACGAGGGCACTTGGACGTTCAGCCGGAGCGGCGGCCCGCTGCCCGCCGACCCCTTCGACCGGACCGCGACACCGGTGCGGATCGGCGCGCCCGCGCGGCGGATCGCCGAGTGGCAGGCGGACGACCAGCACGTGGTCGCCCCGCTCCAGGACTCACCGGCCCGCACCGCCGCGGCCGTCGAGACCGTGACGCTGATCCCGATGGGCGCCGCCCGCCTGCGGATCTCGGCCTTCCCGACCACCTCGACGACCGGCCACCTCTGGCAGCCGGCCGCGGCCTACCGGCTGATCCGCAACAAGAACTCCGGCAAGGTCATGGGCGTGGACCTGATGTCCACGGCCAACAGCGCCCATGTCGTGCAGTACGACGACAACGGCACCGCCGACCACCTCTGGCAGCTCATCGACAACGGCGACGGCTGGTACCGCATCCGCAACAAGAACTCCCAGAAGGTACTCGGCGTCGACCTCATGTCCACCGCCAACAGCGCCCACGTCGTGCAGTACGACGACAACGGCACCGCCGACCACCTCTGGCAGCTCATCGACAACGGCGACGGCTGGTACCGCATCCGCAACAAGAACTCCCAGAAGGTACTCGGCGTCGACCTCATGTCCACCGCCAACAGCGCCCATGTCGTCCAGTACGACGACAACGGCACCGCCGACCACCTCTGGCAGTTCGCCTGAGGTCGCGCCGTCCGCCGCCGCGTCGCCGTCACCGGCCGGTGGGCTCGTTCACTCCGTGCGGAGCGCCGTGGCCGTGCGGACCCTGGCCGCCCATCCGGCCGGACCCAGCGCCCCCAGTACGGCGACGAGCGCGCCGGCCACGCCCAACAGGACCAGTTCCGGGGTGCCGTAGACGTCGAGGACCGACGGGGGCAGGCCGGTGTCCGCGGCCCTTCCCATGACCGGCAGGACGTAGCCGTGCAGGGCGAATCCGGCGGGGACGCCGACGAGTCCGCCGACCACGCCGATGCCGACGACCGAGGCGAGCACGTAACCCACCGTCTGCCGCGGGGACATGCCGACCGCCTTGCACACCCCCAGGTCGTGGACGCGCTCGCGGGTGTCGAGGACCACGGAGTTGAGGACGCCGAGCCCCGCGACGGAGACCAGCATGAGGGTGAGGAGCGCGGCCATCGCCTCCAGGATGACGATCATGCCCCCGCCCTCCTGGACGGATTCGGCGAAGGCGTCGCCGCCCAGCGGCCGGACCGCGGCGCTCAGCTTCGTCGCGTAGGCGGCGGGAGTGACACCGGACTTGACCTCGATGTGGAACTCCGTGGGCGCGGCCTTCGTGAAGCTGGCGAGGTCGGCGTGGACGTCCATGCCGTCGTTCGACGAGTCGAAGGCCTCGCCGACGATGCGCAGACTCACCGTCTCCTTCTCGAAGGTCACCCGCACGCTGTCTCCGATCTCGGTGCCCGTCCGTTCCAGGAAGGCGGTGGGCACCACGACCTGGCCCCGGCCGGAGAGCCAGTGCCCGTGGATCATCTCGTAGGCGCCGGGGCGGGAGTCGCCCTGGTAGAGGGTGGCCCGGACGGTGCCCGAGACGCCGGGCACCGTGGCGTCGCCCTCGGTCGTGCCGTAGTACGAGGCGGTACCGGACTGTGCCGCGATCGCCGCACGCACCGCGGCCGGATCGGCCGGTGTCTGTTCGCCCGCGCCCGAGGCCGCGGGCGCCTGCTGGGGGCCGGCCGGGGCCTGGTGCCGCTGCGGGCCCCCGCCCCCGGACGCACCGGTAACGGCCGTGACATCGGCCCGGTTCTGCGGATCGTCCGCGGCGCCCACCGCGTTGAGGGACTGGGTCAAGCCCACCGCGAAGGTCGCGGCCACCGTCCCGAAGGTCACCGCGAGCACCATCGCGAGGGCGCGGACGGGATGGGCGAACGGACTCGCGAGGCCGTACGTCACCGGTCGCGGCAGCGGGAGCCGCCCGGCCGCGCGGTGCGCCCACCGGCCGCGTGCGGTGCGCGGAGCGCGACCGACGGCGATCGCCTCGATGGTGTGCAGCCGCCCGGCCCGCAGTGCGGGCACGAGCGCCGCGACCCCGACGACCAGCAGCGCGCAGGCCGGCACCAGCACGTCCACCCACCACGCCACCGAGAGCGAGACCGTGCCGTACACGGACTCGGTGTCGGCCAGCAGCGGGAGGGCCAGCAGGTTACCGAGGACGACCCCCAGCGCGATGCCCGCGGCCGCGGGGATCAACGCCTGGGCGACATAGGCCCGTACGACTTCGCGCGGGGTGAACCCGATGGCCTTGAGGATGCCGATCCGGCGCAGGCCGGTGCCGACGGAGCCGCTGATCACGCTGCCGACGATGATCACGGACATGACGAGGCCGAGCACACCGAAGGCGAACAGGAACGGGATCGTCACCGACGCGTTCCGGTTGGCCTGGTGCTTGGTGTCCAGCCATGACGTGGCGCCGGTGAGCGCTCCGGCGGGCAGCGCCGCGGCGATCTTCTTGCGGTCGTTCGCCATCCGGGACTTCGTGCCGGCCGAGTCGAAGCGGTAGAGCATCTGGCTCGCGAGGGCGGCCCCGTCGGAGGCCAGCGCCCGGACCTGGCCGGGGGTCGCCCACATGTCGGCGCTCTGACCGGCGGACAGCGCGAAGCCGACGACGGTCAGGGTCTGCGCGTCCGCGTCCGCCGAACTCTTCAACGTCGAACCGAGTCGGAGGAAGTCGCCGGAGAACGAGTCCGACAGCACGACCTCACCCTCTTTTCGCGGCCACCGGCCGGACTTGAGGTCCAGCTCGTCGACGGTCCCTCCCGGATCGGCGCGGCCGACCAGCGTCAGGGAGGGCAGGTGCCCGCCGTTGCCGTCCACCGGACTGATCGTCGTGGACGGGAACGGTCCCGCGCTCGCCGTGACCCCCTCCAGGTGGCGGGTGGCAGCGAGTTGGGCCGTGGTCGCCTTGTCCGGGTCGAACGTGGCGGTGAGGTGCGGACCGTGCTGGCGCGCGAAGGCGTGGTCGAAGGGGGCGTCGGTGGCGACCATGAGGGACCCGGCGACCACGGCCGCGGCCACCGCCATCATCGTGGCCACGGCGATCACCAGCGTCTGGACCCGCCGTCTGCCGACGCCGGAGCGCACCACCCGGCCGAGAGCACCGCCGCCGATGCCGGAGCGCAGCACACGCTTGAGCGAGCCGCCGTCGATGTCGGGGCGCGCCGCACGCTCGGGGGCACCGCCGCCCGTGTCGGGGCCCGCCGCCGGCCCGAAGCCATCGCCGTCGGACCCGGTCATCGGACGGCCTCCGCGCGGGTGTCGAGCGCGATCCGGCCGTCGACCAGGTGGATCGTACGGTGCGCGCACGCGCGGGCCAGCTCCAGGTCGTGGGTGACCAGGACGACGGTCTGGCCGCCGCGGTGCAGATCCACGAGCAGTTCGCGCACCTCCTGTCCCGACGCGGTGTCCAGCGCGCCGGTCGGTTCGTCGGCGAGCAGGAGGGCCGGGCGGTTCACCAACGCCCGCGCCACGGCGACCCGCTGGCGCTCTCCGCCGGACAGCCTGCCCGGGTAGGCGCGGGCGTGCTTCTGGATGCCGAGCACGTCCATCAGCTCCCCGGCGCGGGATGCCGCCGCCCGCCGGGAGGCCCCGGTCAGCTGGGCGGGCAGCTGGATGTTGTCGACGACGGTGAGGTCGTCGAGGAGGTTGAAGAACTGGAAGACCATGCCGATGCGGGTACGGCGATGGCGGGCGAGGGCGTGCTCGCTGAGCCGGTCGATGCGCTGTCCGGCCACGGTCACGGTGCCCTCCGTCGGCCGGTCGAGACCGGCCACGAGGTTGAGCAGGGTGGACTTGCCGCTGCCCGACGGGCCCGTGACCGCGAGGGCCTCGCCCTCCGCCACCGCGAGGTCGACCGGGCCCAGCGCCGGTGCGTCGGCGCCGCCGTACCGCTTGGCCACGCCCTCCAGTTCGATCACGTGAGTCATGGGTGTGTGTCCGTCCTTCGGGGTCGTGGGGCGCTGCCCTGTGCGGATGCAGCTGCCTTGCAGTTGCGGCTCAGGCCCAGGCTGCGGCTGCGGCTGCGGCTGCGGCTGCGGCGCGGTCGTGCCCGCGGCTGCGGTCGTACGCGGCGGTCGCGCCGCGAATGCGGTGAACGTACGGGCGCGGACGGCGGCGGCGCGTCGGCCCTGGCACCGACATGCCGCCCACCCCGCGCAGGACCCGGGCGCGGGGTCATCCTCAAGACGTACGCCTGAGGGACAAGGGGCTGGTCACGCAGGGGGACGTCCACCCGTGCCGCGGGGCCGCACAATGTGCGG
Source organism: Streptomyces mangrovisoli (assembly GCF_000974985.2). Taxonomy (GTDB): domain Bacteria; phylum Actinomycetota; class Actinomycetes; order Streptomycetales; family Streptomycetaceae; genus Streptomyces; species Streptomyces mangrovisoli. The sequence goes on from NZ_LAVA02000097.1 coordinate 48,326, forward strand.
ATGGAGAAGGAGGACCCGTACGGGGGGCCGCACGCGGCACGGTGGGCGGGCACATGGCGAGAGCGGGCCGGCGACGCGCTGCGGCCGGGCACGTGGTGGGGCCATCTGCGCGAGGCGATGCGCCCGGAGGCGGAGGAACCCGCCCCACTGTCCCGGCGGGCGATCCGCCTGGACGTGCTGCTGGCGATCGCGCTGACCGTGGCCGCGCTGATCGTGGCGGCACGCTATCCGGGCGACGGACCGGTACGGGTCACGCCAAGCCCCAGGGCCGGCGCCACCGGCCTCGACGCCCCCTTCCCGCCGGACGCCCCCGTTCCCGGTCTCCAGTACGAGACGTCCCCCTCCACCGCGCCCTGGCTCCTGGTGGTGCTGTCGGCCCTGCCCCTCGCGGCCCGGCGCCGCTATCCGCTCCTCACCTTCGGCGTGGTCGCCACCGCCGCCCTGGCCATAGGCGACCGCGTCTCCTGGATCAACGTGCTGACGTGCAGCATCGGCGCCTACGGGGCGGTCTCCCACAGCCGCTACCGGCGGCGCGCGATGGCCGCGCTGATCCTCGCCGCAGTGCTGGCCGGAGTCGCCTTCCGGGACTCGGACCCGGTCCTGCCCGGCTGGTCGAGCCCCGCCGTCGTGCTCCTGGTCGTCGGGGTGCTGGCCAGTCTCGTCCGGCTCGGACGGCGGCGGCTGGAGGCCAGCAGGAAACGCTTCACCGACCTCCAGCAGGCCCAGGAGGCGGCCATGCGCCGGGCCGTCGAGGAGGAGCGGGCCCGGATAGCCGCCGAACTCCACGACGTCGTCACCCACAATGTGAGCGTGATGGTCATCCAGGCGGGCGCGGCACGCAAGGTCATGGACGCGGCCCCCGACCGGTCCAAGGCGGCACTGCTGGCGGTGGAGGCCGGCGGCCGCGCCGCCATGGCAGAGCTCCGCCATGTGATGGGCCTGCTCGCGGGGCCGTCCGCGGGCAGCGACACCCCCGCGGACGGCCTCGAACCGCAGCCCGGTCTCGAACAGCTCGACGCCCTCGCCGAGCGCGTGCGCTCCGCCGGGACGCCCGTCGACCTGACCGTGTCCCTGCCGCCCCGTCCGCTGCCGCCCGGAGTCGAACTCACCGTGTACCGCGTGGTCCAGGAGGCGCTCACCAACACCATCAAGCACGCCGCGGGCGCCGCGGCGACCGTGGCCATCGGCTTCACCGGGTCCTGGCTGGAGATCGAGATCACCGACACCGGAGCGGTCCGGGACTCGCCACCGGTCGACGGCAACGGCCGCGGCCTCATCGGGCTGCGCGAGCGCCTCACGCTCTACGGCGGCGAACTGACCGCCGGTCCGACGCTCGCCGGCGGCTACCGGGTCACGGCCCGCGTCCCGTGGGAGGCACTGTGAAGGGGCCCGCCCCGCTGCGCGCGGTCATCGCCGACGACCAGGCGCTGGTGCGCACGGGTTTCGGGATGATCCTCGCCGCCGACGGCATCGAGGTGACGGCCGAGGCCTCCGACGGCGCCGAGGCCGTCGACGCCGTCCGGCGCACCCGGCCCGACGTCGTCCTCATGGACGTCCGGATGCCGCGCATGGACGGCATCGAGGCCACCCGGCGCATCCTCGGCGACCCGCCCGACGGCTGCGAAGGCACCCGCGTCGTCATCCTCACCACGTACGACCTCGACCACTACGTGTACGCGGCGCTCACCGCCGGGGCGAGCGGCTTCCTGCTCAAGGACGTCACCCCAGAACACCTCGTGGCCGCCGTGCGCCTCGTGCGCTCGGGCGACGCGCTGCTCGCACCCACCATCACCCGCAGGCTGATCGAGCGGTTCGCCCACCGGCAGGAGTCCCCGCCGGCCGGCCCGCACGCCGACCTGTCCGAGCTGACCCCGCGCGAACTGGAGGTGCTGCGGCTGCTGGCGACGGGCCTCAGCAACGCCGAACTCGCCGACCGCCTCTTCCTCAGCCCGACCACGATCAAGACCCATGTCGGCCGCATCCTGTCGAAGCTGGGCCTGCGCGACCGCGTCCAGGCCGTCGTCCTCGCCTACGAGAGCGGACTGATCGCTCCTCAGGGCCCGCCCCACTGAGCCAACGGGAGTTGAACATCTCGCGTGGTCCGGGTGTACAACTCTTCCCCCTCCTTCGGAGTCGAACTGGCTACACCAGATCGCCCGTCGGGGCGAACGTCCCCGGGGGGAGACCGGCCCATGATGATCCGTCGGCTGTGCGGCGTCTTACGCGTGCGCGGCGTGAGCGACCTGCTCCTCGTGTTCCTGCTCGGCGCCGGCTTCGCCGCGCTGCCGGTGTGCGCGCTGCTTCCCTCCCTGTGGGGGTTCGTGGCGGCGTCGGCCGTGACGTACGTGGTGGACGAGGTGCTCCATGTGCGCGCGCCGACTCTGGTGCGGCGGCTGGCGGCGCTGCACCTCGACCGGACCATGCGGTTCGCGATCCGCACGGTGATGCTGCTCGCGCTCGCCAGCCGCATGGCAGCGCCGGACGCCGTCCTGGTCACCGCCCTCGTGGTCGTCAGCGCCCACTTCGCGATGATGATGCTGTACGCCGCCGTGCACCACGCCGTCCGCAGGCGCCGGGCGCTGCCGGTGGTGGTGCGCAACCTCGACATGAGCGAGCTGCCGATACCGCGGCAGCCGCCCGCCGTGCTCTACCGGCGCCATCTGCGCAAGCTGCTCCACCTCGATCTGCCGACCCACGTCGGGCTCCTCGCCGCGCTCGCCGCCGGCACCTGGGAGCCGGCCTTCGCCGGTTTCACCCTCACCGTCGTCGTGAGCGCGGTGGCGGTCGTGGCGATGCTGGACCAGTACCGCAGGACGCGCCGCATCCCGCCCCGGCAGGAGGTGCTCGCCGAGGTCAACCGCCAACTGGCCGTTTACCGGCCGCAGATGGCGCTCTACTTCAACTTCGCCGCGATCTCCCGTGACTTCATGTACCAGGTCGACATGTGGACCGAGACGCTCGAACAGCTCGACCTGCGACCGGTGATCATCCTCCGCGAGAGCGCCTCGTTCCGCCACCTCGGCCGCACCCGGACCCCGGTGGTGTGCGTGCCCGCGGCCGCCGACCTCGCCGAACTCGAACTCTCCGACGTGCGGGTGGTGTTGTATCCCGGCAACGCCGGCAAGAACGTGCACATGCTGCGCATGGCCGAGGCCAAGCACGTCTTCATCGGCCACGGCGACAGCGACAAGCTCGCCAGCAGCAACCGGGTGAGCAAGGTCTACGACGAGATCTGGGTGGCCGGCCGCGCGGGCCGCGACCGCTACCGGCGGGTGCGGCACGCGATCAGCGACAGCGCGATCGTCGAGGTGGGCCGCCCGCAGCTGGCCACGATCCGCCTGCACGCCGACCACGTCCCCGGCCCGGTTCCCGTGGTCCTGTACGCGCCCACCTGGGAGGGCTGGAGCGACGACGACTGCCACACCTCCCTGATCCCGATGGGCGTCCCCCTCGTCGAGGGACTCCTGGCGCAAAACGTACGGATCCTCTACAAGCCGCACCCGCTCACGGGCAAACGCTCGGCCGAGGCCCGGGCCGCCGACAAGGCGATCCGCGAACTGCTGCGCGCCGACAACGCACGGCACGGCGCCGCACAGACCGAGGCCGCCACCGCCGCCGCGCGGCTCCGGCTGCGGGAGATCGAAGCCCGCCTCGACGAACTGTCCGGCCGGCACGGCGGCGACCCCGCCGAGCAGATGCGCGAGGCACGGCTTCCCGACCACCTGCGGGCGGCCGAGTGGGAGGAACTGCGCGCCGAGTGGCACCGGATCTTCTGGGAGAGCCGAGGCCCCGTCCCGCACAGCGTGATACGCCACCAACTCCCCACCCTCTACGAGTGCTTCAACCAGGCGGACATCCTCGTCAGCGACGTCTCCTCGGTGGTCGCCGATTTCGTGGCCGGCCTCAAGCCGTACGTCCTGACCAACGCCGACGACCTCCCCGACGACGAGTTCCGCTCGGCCTACACCACCGCGGGCGGCGCCTACCTCCTCGACCGCGCCTGCACCCGCCTGCCGGAGATCCTCGACTCCGTCCGCGCCCCGTACACCGACCCGATGGCCCTGCACCGCCGCACCTTGAAGGACTACGTCCTCGGCCCCGACCGCCCCACCTCCATGGAACGCTTCAACTCCGCGGCCAACGCCCTGGCTTCGAAGGCAGAGACGGAACGAGCCGAGGCCGTGTCCCGGACGTACGGGGAGGGTTCGGCGGACGCCCTGGAGCAGAGCGGGCTCGGGTGACGGTCCGGGTGCCGGGCCGGTGCCACAACCGCCGGGGATTCAGCGCCTGTTGTCCGGGCCGCCCCCGGGCGCGGGCGGTACCAGGCCGCTCTCCCAGGCCCAGGCGGCGATCTCGACGCGGTTGCGGGCGCCGAGTTTCGTCTGGACGCTCGACAGGTGTGTCTTCACGGTGGACAGCGACAGGTGCAGGGCCGACGCCAGTTCCTGGTTGGTGGCGCCGCGGGCGAGCAGGGCCACCACCTGGCGCTCCCGGTCGGTCAGCGGCTGGGCCGGGGCTTTCGGGGGGCCACCGCGGTCGGTCATCCGGGACAGGAGGCGGACCGTGACCGCCGGTGCGATCAGGGACTCGCCGTTCACTGCGGCGCGGACCGCCTCGACCAGGAGGGCGGGACCTGAGTTCTTCAGCAGAAAGCCGACGGCGCCGTTGCGCAGCGCGGTGTGGACGTATTCGTCCTGGTCGAAGGTCGTGACCACCACGATCCGCGGGGCCCTCGTGCCGCCGGCCGCGGCCTCGGCGTTGAGCCGCCGGGTGACCTCCAGGCCGTCGACGGCCGGCATCCGGATGTCGAGCAGGCACACGTCGGGCCGGACGTCCCGGGCGAGCTCCAGGGCCTCCCGGCCGTCGGCCGCCTCGGCCACCACGTCGATGTCGTCCTCACGCTCCAGGATCAGCCGGAATCCGGCCCGGACCATGTCCTGGTCGTCCGCGATGAGGACCCTGATCGTCATGGTGCCGTGCTCCCGCGGTCGGTGCGTGCGGCGCTCAGGGTGGCGGGGAGCAGCGCCTGGACCTGCCAGCCGCCCTCGGGCCCAGGTCCGGCGGTGAGGCTGCCGCCCAGCGCCTCGACCCGTTCCGCCATCCCCGCCACGCCGAATCCGCCGCCCTGGCTCTCGGGGGCGGGTGCGGCGGACCGGCCGTCGTCGCGCACGGTCAGGCGCAGGCCGTCGGCGCCGTACGGCTCCAGGGAGACCTTGACCCAGGTCGCGTCGCGGGCGTGCCGCCGTACGTTGGTCAGCGCCTCCCGCACCACCCGGTGCACGGCCGCCGCGGACGCCCTGTCGACGCGGGCGGCGAGGCCCGGCGCGAGGTCGAACTCGGCCGGGGGCCCGGTGCGGGAGAAGGTGTCGACGAGTTCGCGCACCTCCTTCAGGCCCGCGACGGGCTCGGTGCGCGCGCTGTCGCGCAGCAGGCCGACCAGCCGGTGCATGGACGCGAGCGCCTCGTCGCCCTCCTTCTCGATCCGGGCGAACGCCTCGGTGCCCGGTCCGTCGGCGCCGGTCCAGCGGCCGGCCTGGGCCAGAACCACGATCCCGGCGATGTGGTGGGCCACGAGATCGTGCAGCTCCCTCGCCAGCTCCCGTCGCTCCTGGCCCCGTACCGCCCGCAGCTCGGCCAGCCGCCTGGTGTCGTAGGCGCGCAGGGACAGGGTGTGGGCGCACACGAGCGCCGTCATCGTGGCGGCGGCCAGGGTGAACGGTCCCGGGTGGGCGTCCCGGGCCGGTGCCCCGACCGCGGCCACCGCCAGAGCCGCCCCCAGCCGCGCCGCCGTAGGCGCCGCGCTGCGCCGCAGGACCGGGCCGAGCAGCAACAGCAGGGCGAGCGACTCGCCGAGGCCCCAGTCCCGCAGGGAGCGGTCGACGCTGAGCAGGACGACGGTGGTGGCGAGCGAGACGGCCGCCGCCACGGTTCCGCGCACCTCCAGCCGCACCCCCGGCCAGGGCACCGCGCACAGGCATACGACGACCCCGGCGGCGAGCGCGATCGCCCGCGGCGCGGTCGGCTGGCCGCCCAGGACGACGCCCTCGGCGGCGATGAGCCCCGCCAGGACCGCGGCGACCGCACCACGGGCCACCGCGCCGCGGACCCGGCGGGCCGAGCGGGGCGGGGGATCACGGGGCGGGGGATCACTGCGCGTTTCGGGAAACATGGTCATCCGAGTCCGGGTCGACAGCTCCCAGCACAGCGCACGGCCCGGGAGCGCGCAATCGGCCGGGCTCCGCGGGCGCGCTGTCGGGTGACGGCGAGGTGCCTTGCGGGATGTGCTGCACGGGGTGCCGTGCCGGGCGGCTGTACGGGTGCCGTAACGGGCGGAGCTGCACGGGGGTGCCGTACCGGGCGGCTGCACGAGGTGCCCGAGGCCCCCGCGCTCGCCCCCGCGGGGTCAGCGGGCCAGCGCGAGGAGGGCGAGGTCGTCGCGGTTGCGGTCGCTGAAGCGCGCGATGTCGGCGGCGAGGTGCGCGACGACGTCCGCCGGGGTCGGCTCGGTGCCCTCACCGAAGCGGTGCCGGAGCCGCTCCTGAAGCGGGTAGAAGCCGCCGTCGGCGTCCCGGGCCTCGCTCGCGCCATCGGTGTGCAGCAGCAGGACCTCGCCGGGGCGCAGGGTGTGCCGGGCGGGCGCGCCGTGCACCGTCTCGCTGTCGACTTCCGCCCCGGTCCCGGCCGCGGCATGGCCGCCCCTCCCGGTCCCGGTGCCCGGCAGATCGCCCAGGCCGAGCGGCAGGCCGGGGCCCGCGCTCAGCTCCCGGACCTCGCCGGAGCTCACCAGCAGCGGTTCGAGATGGCCGCGGTTCACCACGGTCACCCGGCCGGTGGCCTGGTCGTACTCCACGAGCGCGGCCGTGACGAACAGCTCGGCGTCGTCGTCCCCGGCGGACTGGCGGCGCAGGCGCCGGTCGAGGCAGGCCGCGACGGCGCGCAGATCCGGTGCCTCGTGGGCCGCCTCACGGAACGTGCCCAGTACGGCGGCCACGGTGCGCACCGCCCCGAGCCCCTTGCCGCGCACGTCGCCGATGAGCACGCGGCAGCCGTACGGGGTCTCCTCCACGTCGTAGAGGTCGCCGCTGATCGGGGTCGCGGCGTCCGCGGGCCGGTACAGGCCGCTGGCGCGCAGCGGTCCGACCCGCTCGGGTACGGGCTTGAGCAGGGCGGCGTGCATGGTCTCGGCCACGGAGCGGGCATGGACCAGTTCCTGGCTGCGCCTGCGCCGCTCATGGGCGAAGGCGCAGCTCACCGCTCCGATGATCGCCGTGGTCGCGTAGGCGGCCAGATGGTGCTGCTCGACCAGGTGGCCGACCCGCGCGGCGAGGCCGACCTCCAGAGCGACCGCGACGAGGGTCGCCCAGGCCGTTCCCGCGGGCCCGGCGGAGAACGCCGTACACGCGGGGAGCGCGATGAACAGGAAGCCGGCGGCGACGTGCCGCGGCAGGGAGGCGTCGAGGCTCAGGTCGGCCAGGACGAGGAGCGCGGGGAGCAGACGTACCCAGGTCGCGGGCTGCTCGGGGCGCTGGTGCAGTCGTACGCCGACTGCGGCAGGCAGGCGCATGGCCAGGGGCTCCTTCGGCGTCGGGAGAGGCGAGGCGGGCGCGGGCGGGCGCGGCACGCGCGCTTGCGCGCCCGGGCCGACGGACAGGCCCGGGGGCCGCCGCTGCGAGTGGGTCAGGCCCCGCACACGGGGTCGTCGGCGGGGTGCAGGTGGAACCAGAGCCATTTCCCGCAGTCGACCTGAGCCCAGCCCCAGTCGTCGCTCTCGCTCTCCAGCAGGTGCAGCCCCCGACCGGACTCGGCGAGCCGGGCGTCGGCGCAGTCCGCGGCCTGGGGACGACCGGTCGCACCGTTCTCGGGAGTGTCGGGGTCGTCGTCGTAGACGGCGCAGAAGACCGATCCCGAGCCGCGGTCCGCGGCGAGTTTCACCCTCACCCGCGCGCTGTCGGTGTGCTTGACGACGTTGGCCACCGCCTCGGTGACCAGCAGCTGACCGCGTTCGACGATCTCCTGGTCGTGGCGGGCGACGACGGCGACGGCACGGCGGGCCTGTGCCGCGGCGGCGGGGTGCGGGACGAGGACCAGTTCGATGCAGGGGCGCCGGTCACGGGTGGGCACGAGAATTCCTCCCGGGTCGAGGACGTGGGGTGTCGGGCGGTGCCGGTGGGCGACCGCACAGCACTTCACGCTAGGTCGGCCGGGAGCGCCGCGGATCGGCCCGATGGCCGGACCGGATCGGCCGAAAGTACGACCCCCCGCCGTGAGCCCGCGGTGGGCTCACGGTCATGCGCCCGCGGACTCCGCCCCGCCGTTGGCCGCCGCGATGACGGCCCCCGCCAGCCGGGCGGACCGGGCCGCGATCTCCTCCGGCGGGCAGGGCCGGTCGTGTTCCAGCCACCAGGTGACCGACTGCGTGAACATCGCCCCCAGCACGGTCGCGGGAAGACTCTCGGACGCGCCGCCCCGCACCCCGTCGTCCGCGGGCGCACGACCCTCGGCCGGCGGCCGGAGGTGCCGCTCGACCATGTCCGTCAGCGCGGCCCGCATCTTCGTGGCGAACCACGGGCTGCCCTTCCTGCTCAGCAGGACCCCGTAGAAGCGGTGGTAGCGGTCGATGTGCTCGAAGAACGCCACCCATCGCTCGGCCGGGGAACGGGTCGCTGTGTCGTCGGTGACGGTGCCCAGCAGCGCGGCCATCGCGTCGTCGAAGATCTGCTCGGCGAGGTGGAACTTGTCGTGGTAGTTGCGGTAGAACGCGGACCGGCTGACCATCGCCCGGCCGGTGATCTCGCCGACCGTGAGCCGGTCGAAGCCGCGCTCCTCCATCAGCTCGACGAGGGCGTCCCGCAACAGCTTGCGCGTGCGCCGGACCCGCAGGTTCTCGGTCACGCGGCCGGTCCCGGGCTGGGACACATCGGCCTCCCTGTCCCGTTCGGAACACCTACGCAGCACCGTGCACGGTCTGAGGCTTGTCGGACGATCGAGGCCTGACAACGCTGGAACCGTACAGGCCGCCTCATCCGGGACAGGGTGTCCCGCTCGGGTGCGGGTGTCAATCAGCGAGCGAGGAGCCCCAGTTGAGAGCCGTTCGTGTCACCGGGTTCGGGCCGCCCGAGGTTCTGCGCGTCGAGGAGACGGCGGAGCCGGCCCCGGCCGACGGCCAGGTACTGGTCGACGTCGAAGTGGCCGGTGTCGGCTACGGCGACATCATCGTCCGGGCGGGCCGCTATCCGTTTCCCGTGCCCTACGTCCCGGGGCTCGAGGTGGGCGGCACGGTCGCGGCCGTCGGAACCGGAGTCGACCCGGCCCTCCTCGGCAGGCGGGTCGTGGCCACCACCGTCGGCATGACCGGAGGCTACGCCGAGCGTGCCCTGGCCGGCTCCGGCAACGTCCACGCCGTGCCCGAGGGTCTGTCCCTGGAGCACGCGGTCGCGGTCTTCCAGGCCGGGGCCGTCGCCGTGGGGCTGTTGTCCGCGGTCCGTCTGTGCCCCGGCGAGTCGGTGCTCGTCACCGCCGCGGCCGGGCGGATCGGCTCGCTCCTGGTGCAGCGGGCCAAGGCGGCGGGGGCCGGCATGGTCGTCGGCTCCGCGCGCGGCGCCGAAAAGACGGCCGCCGTGCGGGAGTTCGGCGCCGACGTGGTCGTCGACCACTCCTCTCCCGGGTGGGCCGCCGAGGTGAAGGCGGCGACCGGAGGCCGCGGCACGGACGTCACCCTGGACGCGGTCGGCGGCGGCATCGGCACCGCGGCCCTGGCGGCCACCGCGGGCGGGGGCGGCCGGTTCGGTTCCTACGGATTCACGTCCGGCACCTGGGTGCCGCTGGACGCGCACGAGATCGGCCGCCGCGGGCTCACCATCGTCGGCGCGCTCGGCATCGCCTTCGCCAAGCCCGCCCGGGAACAGCGCGAGGACGCCGCGGAGGCGCTCCACGCCGCCGCTGCCGGCGGACTGGTACCCCGCGTCCACGGCCTCTTCCCCTTGGACCGGGCCGCCGAGGCGCACGCGGCCGTCGAGAGCCGCGAGAGCATCGGCGCGGTCCTCCTCACACCGTGACCGCGTCACGCCCACCACCGCGCCACCCGTGACCGCGTCGCACCACCACCGCGGCACCCGTGACCGCAGCACACGGCCACCGGGTCCGCTCCCGCACGCCGACCGCGGACCGGCCGGGCGCCGTTCCTCAGGTGGGCTGCGGTTCGAAGTCCCAGTAGGGCCGCTCGCGGCGCCGTACGGACAGGGTGTGGCTGTGCTGGCTGCCCAGGGTCTCGGACAGGCTCTGCAGGGCGGCCTGTTCGAGCTTGCCGGCCTCCTGCGTGCGACGCAGCGCGCGCAGGTCGTCGGCGAGCGCCGCCTTGCAGGACAGCGTGAGGGGATGGGTGTCGCCCAGGGCCCGCTTGGCGCGCTCCAGGGTCTCGGCGCTGAGGGCGTGGGCGCCTTCCTCGTCGTCCACGCGGTTGCGGGCACCGGAGGCGTTCAGTGCGCAGCCGAGGGCCCAGGGGTGGTCGTCACCGACGGCCTGGGCCATGTCGTGGAAGGCACGTTCGGCATAGCTGAGCGCCTCGCTGCGCTCACCCGACTCCCACATCACCAGGCCGAGGTTGCCGCGGGTTCCGATGGAGTAGGGGTGGTCGCGGCCGAGGAGGCGCAGGAAGTCGGCGGACACCTTCTCCGCGAGGTCGCGGGCGAGGTCGAGGTCGCCGTGCTCCCTGGTGAAGGTGGCGTAGTCCGCGGCGACCAGCAGGGCGTCCGGGTGCGTCGGCCCCTGGACCTGGACCGAGCGGCGCCAGACGCTGCCCATGGTGTCGGCGGCGCCCTGCAGATCTCCCGAACGGCGCATGCACAGCGCGAGGTTGTGCTCGGCCAGCAGCGTCTGCGGATGGAACTGCTTCATCACGGTGTGATGCCTGCGGACGTTCTGCTCCTGGCGGGAGAGGGCCTCCGGGTAGCGGCCGAGGAGGCGCAGCATCCAGGCGTACCGGTAGCCCGACAGGAGGGTGAGGCGGTGGTTGGAGCGGATCTTGCGTTCTCGGAAGGCCAGGATGGTCCGGTGGATCTCGGCTGCCTCCTCGTACCGTCCGAGGAGTGTGAGGGCGACACCGATGTTGCTCCGGGTCTGGAGGGTGAGGACTTCCTCCTCGCCCAGTTCGCGGCGGTAGACCCCCCACACCGCTTCGAAGGTGCGCAGTGCCTCGGGGTAGGCGCCCAGGCCCATCAGGGTGCCCGCGAGGTTGTCCTCGACCCGCAGCAGGTCCAGGGTGCTCGTCGGCTCCTGTTCGCCGAGGGCGACGACGAGCGACCGGCTGACCGACTCGGCCGCGTGGTAACGGCCGAGGCGGCGCAGCATGTTGGCGTGCTGGAGGGTCACGACCTGGGTGTCGCGGTGGGTGGGTCCGAGGTCGCTGCGCCAGCGTGCCTCGACGGGCTCGCAGATCTGCAGTCCGCTGCTGTACTCCCCGCGCGCCTTGAGGCACTCCAGGCAGTCCTTCACGAGTTCGCGGACCGCGCGGTCGGTGGTCTGCAGCGCGCCGGAGAACTCCAGGTGCGGAATGAGCTGCGCGTACCTGGCCCATTCCCGGGTGTCGTCGGGCGACTTGGGCGTGGCCGAGGCCAGCACCCGTTGGGCGGTGGCCTCCATCCTGTCGTGCTGGTCCGGCGTCAAAGTGTTGCGTACGAAGGTGTGGTAGAGCCGGTGCATCTGCACGGTCTCGACCGCGGGCACCTCGGGTGTGCTCTGGTAGTCCAGGCGTACGGCGGTCGCGTCGGAGAGGTGTTGCAGAACGGCGCTCCAGCGCAGCGGGTCGGCGGCGAGGTCGGCGAGGTTCTCCGGCAGGTTGTCGGGGCGGGTGGTCTGGATCAGCCGGACCGGGATCGCGTCGGGCGAGAAGAACACGAAGAGCTTGAGCAGTTCGACCGCGGACGGGTGCTTGTCCTTGAGGGTGTTGAAGGTGATCGACCACGCGGTGGTGAAGCTCATCGGGTAGTCGGCGTACTGGACGCCGACGTTCGTCGGGTTCTGCCGGATCTGGTCCACGTAGTCGCGGGCCGGCATGGCGGGGTTCGCCTCGAGGTACGCGGCGGTCTGGGCGAGGAGCAGCGGCAGGTCCTGGACGGCGGCGGCGAGGTCGCTCGCCTCTTCGTTCGTCAGGCGCTTGGCCCGGCGGCGGATGTAGGCGATGCTCTCGTCCCGGTCGAAGGGCTCGACCTGGATCGTCTCCGCGTCACCGCTCGAGGACCAGTCGCGGGTGCGGGTGGTGATCAGCACATGGCCCGGTCCGTCCGGCAGCAGATCGGCGACCTGGATGTCCTCGGGTTCGTCCACGCCGTCGAAGATCACCAGCCAGCGCCGGTGGGGGGTGCCGCGGACCAGGGCGTCGTGGACGGCACGGATGCGCTCGCCGACGGACTCACCGACGGTGAGCTTCATCTCCTGGGCGAGTCTCGCGAAGTCGTCACGGGCGGTCACCCGGCGCGAGCCGTTGACCCACCAGACCACGTCGTAGTGGTTGCCGAAACGGTGGGCGTACTCGGCGGCGATCTGGCTCTTGCCGACGCCCGAGGTGCCGTGGAGCATGACGCGGCCGCCACCGGGGCCCTGGTTGAAGAGGGTGTGCACCCGGTCGAGGATCGGTTCGCGGCCGGTGAAGCGGTGGTTGCGGCGCGGGGAGCCGAAGACGGTGGGCCGGTCGTTGGGGAAGCGGGGACCCTGACGGTCGCCGTTCACGGGTGCCGCGGTGGGTTCCACGCCCAGTCGGGTCAGTATCTTGCGGCGCGCCTCGCCCGATTCCAGGTCGCGTACGTCCACCGGGCGCAGGGCGACGGCCGTGGTGGGGAGCGTCTGGGTGGCGACGCTGACGGCGGCGAAGCGGTCGGCGTTGGGCGGCACGACCTGGCGGAGCGCCTCGGTCCATTCGCCCTGGGAGCGCGGGCCGAGCTGGAAGTACCAGTCGTCGAGCACCAGCACCACCTGGTTTCCCGCGGTGAGCAGGTCCTCCAGCGCTTCGGCGAGGGGTGTGCTGACCGGTGGGTTCCAGCGGACGGGGTAGGCGGAATGCCCCAGCCGCTCCAGTTGGTCGGCGATCCACACCGCCCAAGGCCGGTTGAATCCGGCGTAGCTGATGGTGAAACTCGGCAGCCCGGACATCCGACCCTCCGTCACGGAACGCGCACGCGTGGTACTCGGAACGATATCCCACTCGGTGGGGCCTGAAGCGTCGTCAAACGGCTCCATTTCGCTGCGGGTCAGACGCCGTCGGGCAGGGCGGTGGCGAGCCGGGCGGCGATGTGGCGGATGATCCTCTCCAGGTCCGCGCAGTAGACCGAGGGCTGGTCGAAGCCTCGTCCGGCCCGGTATCGATGCGCGTAGTTGCCGCCGCCGCAGACGCGCTGCACGGGGCACGAGCGGCACTTCTCGGACAGGGCGGCGGTGCCGAGCTGCCGGGCGACGAACCCGGGCAGGTCGAGGGCGTCGTCGAAGCTGTGCCGGAAGACGTCCAGGCCGGTGGCGGGGGCTCCGTGGTAGGCCGACTTGAGGGAGTCGACCTGCTCGACGGCGCCGTCGGTGTCGACGACGACCGTGGCGACCGGCGAGGTGCCGACGGCTTCGGTGGCGCTGCGCAGGCCGAGCAGGAGAGCGATGATCTCGGAGAAGAGCCGGATCGAGGTCTCGAAGCGGTCCGCGTCGAACCAGCGGTCGAACACGGCCGCCAGCCAGTCGCCGTACGGCGTGGAGCGGCCGTCGTGCCCGGGCGGGGGATGCGACCAATTGGCGTGCGGCAGAAGGAAGTCGAGGGAGGCCGGAGCGAACTGCAGCAGGGAGGTGTAGGTCTCCACCGGGTCCTGCCCGATGTCGATGGTCGACAGGATGCCCGCGTAGCCGGCGGGGTGGCGGGAGAGCAGCGCGAGACCCTGTGCGGCGCGCGGCCAGCTGGGCCGGCCCTGATGGTCGACGCGCCGGGCGTTGGTTGCGGGGGTGCCGCCGTCGAGGCTGACCCCGATCCGTATCCCGGAGTCCGCCAGTTCGCCGATCATCGGCTCGGTGAGCACGGTGGCGTTGGTCTGCACCGAGGCGCGGACCGCGCACCGGCCGGCGGACGCCTCGCCGACGGCGTCCCGGATCAGACCGACGCAGTACGGCAGGAACGCGGGGCCGGAGAGCAGGGGTTCACCGCCGTGGAGTTCGACACGGATGTCGGTGAGGCGGTGTGTGCGGACATGTTCGGCGATGCGGTGGACCACTTGCCGAAGAACCGTTTCCTCAAGCCGGGTGGGCCGGTCCCGCCAGCTGCTGTCGGCGGCGTTGTAGACGTAGCAGTAGGCGCAGTTGAGGTTGCAGCGGCTGTTGACCTTGAGCACGAACTGACGGAAGGGGACCTGGGGCAGTCCTCGGGCCCGCAGCGCCGGTACGTCGAGCGTGCGGTGCGGCCACGGGGCGACGGAGTGGTCCGGCGGCTGCGCGGCCGCCTTCGGAACGGTCCCGTCCGACATCCTTCCCCCGTTCGGTCCGTGGTGCGCGACGCGTCGTACGACGAGAGCGACATGGTGCCCGAGCGCGCGCGGCAAACCCCCAGGGACAGGATCTGACCGATTAGGGAGCGGTAGTTGCCCGGTTTACGAAGCCGCGGTCACCGGCATCACGGCCCCGTGGTCGCCCGGTCACGGCGCCGTCGCGGCCCGTGCCGCCGGGTCCGGGCGGAGCCTCACATCGCCTCGGGGCTGTCCTCGTAGTACGCCACGACGGTGGAGGCGTGCGCCTCCTCGGCTCGTGGCAGCAGTTTGCGCGCCACGCCGGAGAGCACCGGATGCTCCGACCCCGCGCATCCGGCCAGATCCACATCCGTGAAGTCCGGCAGGCCTGCCGGGCCGGGCGACGGGGCCGACGGGTCGGCAACCCCAAGCTTCACTGAAGTCCTCCTTCGTGGCTCCCGGGCGCGTCGCCCCTGTCGGATCGTTCGAGTTCGAGGATGCGCCGCCGGGTGAGCGCGGCCTGCGGGCCGTTGGCGGTGCCCGCGACGCGCCATTGTTCCCAGGCGGCACGGTAGGCGTCCAAGGCCTCCGGGCGTCCGGCGACGGCTTCCAGGATCTCCCCGCGCAGGTGGTGGGCGCGGGCGGCGAGGACGGCGGCGTCCGGGGCCGTGGACTCCAGGGCGGCGTCGGCGGCGTGGAGGTAGGAGGCGGCGGCGGATTCCATGCGGCCGCTCAAGAGGCGCTGGACGTCGCCGTGTTCGAGCCACGCCTTCGCGGCGGTGGTGTGGTCGTCGGCGTTGACGGCCTGGCGGGCGGCCAGGCCGAGGACCCACTCGGCCTCGTACAGGTCGGTGAGGGCGCCGCCGTGCGTGTACCGCAGGTGCAGGGCGTGTCCGAACAGCACCCGCCGCCCCGGCAGGGCGGGGTCGGACTCGCGGGTCTCGCGCAGCGCCTCACGCAGGACCCGGACGGCCTCACCGGCCGCGCGGGCCGCCTCGGCCGGGTCGGCGGCTTCGGCGAGGACGCGTTCGACCAGGATGTCACCCCACTCGGTCAGCAGCACGGGGTGCTCGGGCGTGCCCCGGGTCGCGTTCTGGGCGATGGCCACGTTCTCCTCCGCTCGGGCGAGCTCGCTGCGATCACCGCCCGCGTCCCAGCGGGCGCGCAGGCTGCGCGCGAGGCGGCGGCGGCAGTCGGCTTCCACGGCGTCGGAACCCGCTGCGGCGCGCAGCGCACGGTACAGGACGTCCAGGGCCGCCTCGGAGGTCACGCCCTCGACACGCTCGTACGCCCGCGCGAGATCGAACAGGACGGGGACGAGCGCGGGCCCGTCCAGGGTGCGCGCGGCCGCCTCCAGTTCGGCGACGGCCATCTGGGCGTCGGCGCGCCCGGCCGGGCCGGCGGCGGCCAGGTCGAGCAGCAGACGGGCCCGGCGGGAGAGCACCGCGGCGGGGACCTGACGGCCCGGCGGCCAGCTCTGGCGCAGACCGGTCAGCTCGCCCAGGGCGCGGCCGGGGGCGCCGGGGTCGTCGCCGAGCCTGGCCCGGCGCTCGAGGACGTCGGTGTGCTCCAGCACCGCGTCCTGGGCCGCCCGAGGATCGCCGGAGCCGCCCTGGAGGGCTGCCAGAAGACCCGTGACCGCCTCGGCGAGCCGGGCGTCGGCGTCGGCGAAGGCCCGGCCCGCCTCCGCGGCGCGGCCGGCGGCCAGATGGTCGTCGCCGCGCCGCCGGTCGACCCGGCCGCGCACGTACGAGGTGTACGGCCCCGGTACGGCGGCCACGGCGGCCACCGCGGCTTCCTCCGCCTCGGCCAGGGCACGGGGGTCGTGGGTGACGTCCCAGAGGGTGATCAGGACGTCGGCGAGTTCGGCACGGCTGTCGGGGGCGGGTTCCGGGGGGTCGCGCAGCAGTTGGACCGCCTGGAGGAGATGGCTGACCAGGCGATCGCGCCGCCACTGGCCCAGTGCCTGGTCGACGCGCTGCCGCCAGACGGGGGTGGGGTCGGCGCCGGCGCTGTCGGGGACCGGCCGCGGTTCGGCGGGCGGGCGGGGCTGGAAGCGGAAGAGCACCTGACGCGCCACGTGCGCGAACGACTGCGGCACCTGCGACACCGGGGGCAGCGCCTCGTCGGCCCCCGCGGCCGCCACCGCCGAGTCGGTCTCGTCCGCCGGGACCGAGCCGGCCAGGTAGGCCGCCGCCAGGGCCGGGAAGTTGCGGGCCCGGCGGCCGAAGTGGTGCTCCACGTACCGCGAGCAGTGCTTGAGGATCAGCGCCGCCTCGCCCCTGCCGAGCCGCCGCAGCAGCAGTTCGCCGACTCCGGGCCGGAAGGTGTACCACGGGCCGCCGTCCGCCGCGCCGTCGTCCTCCGTCGCACGGGTGAGCACGCCGCCCAGCAGCACCTCGGCCAGTTCGGCGGGGCCGGTCTGGGGCAGCATGGCCCGCTGGACCAGCTGCATCACGGGCAGGGCGAGCGGGACGGCGGAGAAGTACACCACCAGTTGCTGGGCGGCCGGTGACGCGGCGGAGTTGAAGGCGTCCAGCAGCGCGGCCGGATCGCTCGAGGCCGCGCCGCCCGAGCCCGCACGGGCGCCGGGGTGATCGGCGTACACCCAGGCCGCCGCCGACCCGGGGACGGCCACCGCCGGGCCGGCCACCAGCCGTGCCCAGGCCCCCAGCGCCGGCCTCGTCGGGCTGAGCACGGGCACCGCCACCGACGACGAGCCGCGCCCGGGCCGGTCCTGGGCGCGGCGGGGACGAAAGCCCCACCCGGCGACGCCCAGGGCGTCGCCGCCCGCACGCCGGGTCAGGGTGCCGGGGCGCGCGGGCAGATGCGTGCGCCCCCACATGCGCTGCGGCAGCGGCTGCACGACGGCGATCGGGGCCACTCTCGCCCAGTGGTACAGCAGCTGCTGGGCGCGGCCGCTGCGCCACAGCGGCCCGGCGCAGTCGCTCACGACCAGGGTGAGGCGGCGTCCGGTGGGATCACGCAACTGGTCGGCGGGGCGCAGCGGAGGCAGCCGGCCCGGATGCCCGGTGGGGGGACGGGCACCGACCGACAGGCCGGTGACATGTGCGGGGCCGGGCCCCGCGACGGAACCGGTGCCCGCGTCGGCGTACGGCGCGTACTGGGGGTTCGTGTCGTACAGGAAGTGCACGTGCACATCGCGGAAGGCGCCGATCTGTTCGCAGACCTGGCGCAGTTCCTCCAGCAGCTGCTCCCACACCACCGTGGACGACGAGACGTCCATCAGCAGCTGCATGGTGGTCTCCCTGCGGTGCACCCCTCGGAAGACCGGCACCACCAGCCCGCAGCGCGCGCTGACATCGGCCGTGGCGTTCTCGTCCAGCTCCCGGCGGCGCGGTGGAGTGGGCGGACGGTAGCGCTGCAGGGGGCGCAGAGCACGCTGGAGCGGCAGGAGCCCGGAGAACGCGGTGGCGGTCGGGACGCGGACGAGCTGGGTGGGCTGGTCCTCGTCGACACGGCCCTCCGTGCCCTGCGGAGAGGCCATGCGCAGGGCGGCGGTCGTCGTGTCGCGACCACCGGCGAACGATTCCGATCCATCGATGGCCGAAACCGTTCGTTCGAGCCCCGTCGGCGACGGTGCGCCCCCCTGAACGGGCTCCGGGGTCCCCGCTCCGGCGGCCGGTTCCCCGGACGGGGGAAGCCAGCGGGACAGCCACAGGGCGTCCGCGATTCCGCGCGCGTCGGGCCGCAGGCCGCTGTCGCGCATGCGGTCGATCAACTGCTCGAGCGCGCCCTCCTGCTGGGCGCCGTCGTCGGCCATGCCCCCCGCGGACAACGCCGTTCACCTCGTACGGTCGAGCGGCTGCATGAGCTGTTCGGCGATGCGGGTCCGCGCGCCCAGGTCCTCGGGGGCGGCTATCTGGGCGAGGTAGATGGCGTTGAGCAACTGGTCTGCCGCGCGCACTTCGCCGGAGGGCCGGTCGAGGAACATCTCTATGATCTCGTCCGCGGTGCGGGTCCCGCCCGGTGTCTCACCGAAGTGGGCGCGCACCATGGCGGCCAGCCGCTCCCGGTCGGGCGGCGGAAGCTGGAGATGGATGCAGCGGCGCAGCAGCGGCGCGGGAAAGTCACGCTCGCCGTTGCTGGTCAGGACGATGAACGGGAAGGCCGCGCAGCGCACCCGTCCGTCGCGCACGGTGACCCGCCGCCCGTCGTCGCTGAGCACCTGCACCTCGGGCACCCGGTCGGCGATGCGCTCCAGCTCCGGGATGGCGAACTCGCCCTCCTCCAGCACGTTCAGCAGGTCGTTGGGCAGGTCGATGTCACTCTTGTCGAGTTCGTCCACGAGCAGGACGCGGGGGTGCTTGTTGGGCAGCAGCGCGGTCCCCAGCGGTCCCAAGCGCACGTACCGTCCGATGGCCGCGGCCGGGTCGGACTCGCCTCCGGCCTCCAACGCCGGTTCCGTACGCGCCAGTTGGACATCCTGGAGGCGGGCGATGGCGTCGTAGCGGTAGAGCCCGTCCTGCAGCGACGTACGGGAGACGACGGGCCAGTACAGCACGCGTCCCAGGCCCAGCTCGTGGGCGACGGCGTGGGCGATGGTGCTCTTGCCCGAGCCTGGATCGCCGGTCACCAGCAGGGGACGGCGCAGATACAGCGCCGCGTTGATCAGCTCCAGCTCCTCCGCGCGGGGCCGGTGGAGCCGGGCGCCGCCGGCGTTCACGCCCAGCCTGCGGGTGGAGGCCGTACCGATCCCCTCCGGGGGCTCGACCAGGGGGCCGCCGTCGAATTTCCGCCATGGCGGCGGAGCCGGAATGCGGTCCATCCCGTCGTGCGGCTCTCCGGTTCCGCGGTAGATCAGCCACTCGCTCACGTCGGGCTCCTCGTCACAATAGGACCGGTCGGGGCTGGTGTTCGGGGGCGGCTGAACCTCGGGCAGGGGGCGGGAACACAGGTAGTGACCTTATGAGGTTAACCCCCGTGGCACAGCGGAAACGCCCTACATTCCGGCCTATGAATCGTGACCGGGCCCGGGGGCCGCACGCGCGGCGCACGCGTGCTCGTCCTCCCGCTCACGACCGGCGCGCGCCGTCACGGCGCGTCCACGCCCGGCGATTCGACGGGCCCCTCCTGATGCGCCGGCAGCGGCCGGGTCGGATCGTCGTGCAGGAGCGCGAGCAGCGCCATCGCCTCGGGGTCGCCGCGCCAGTACGCCTCCGCCCGCCAGCGCAGCAACCGCGCCGGCAGCCTCCCGGCAGGGGTCCGCTCCATCAACCGGGCCGCCGCGCCGCGGAATCGCACGCACTCCTCCCCGCAGGCACGGTCCTGGTGCTCGCCGATCCGCCACAGGGCGATGCCGTGGCCGCTGGTGAGCACGTCCTGCAGCATCAGCCGGCCCTCCGGGTGCCCGGCCGGATGGCACAGGACCGGGATCTGCCCCGCCAGCGCGTGGGCCGAACGTCCGGGGCGGCCCGGTCGGCCGGGTTCCGGGATGTACAGGGGCCGCAGCGGGCTGCCGTTCGACGCGGCCCAGCGCAGATGCCAGTCGCTCGCGCTCTTCTGGCGCTGCGCGTCGTCCGGCTCCGGCTCGTCGTCCTGACGCATCCCCCGGCGCAGCACGTCGCGCAGTACGACCTCACGCAGCGCCCCGATCGGGGCACTCTGGTCCCCCGACAGACGCCAGTTGTGCACCGGGGTGCCGAAGTACTCGGGAGGCAGGGCGACTTCGAGGCGACGGGCGGCGCGATGCGCCTCGAAGGCCCGGTACAACGGCACTTTCAGCACGTCGGCCAGGCGGCCGGCCGGCACGCCGTCCCCGCTCTCGTCCTTGTCGAGCAGCACCGGGGCGTCACCGCCGTCCCGGACGAGCCGGAGCCACCAGTGGAACGCGGGGCTCTCCCCGTACGAGAAGGGAGTCTCCTCGATCTCCAGCAGCAGGGTCGGGATCTGTTCCGGCATCGACCGGGCGAGCTGGACCCGTTCGGTCGCGGGGAGCTGGCGCGCCTCCGCCCAGGCCCACTCGCGGGCCGCGCGGGCCGCCGCGTCTGCGTGGTCTCCCGCCGCCAGCAGCAGGTAGTGCAGGAACACCCGCTTCTCCGCCAGCCCCGCGGGATCGTAGAGCTGGCCATGTCCGTCCCGCCAGGTCAGCAGCGGTTCCGTCTCGGGCAGCCGAAGCAGGGCGGGGCCGCCCAGCGCCAGCGCCACCCGCCCCTCGACCGCGTCCGGCCCGTCGGGCGGCGGCAGCGCGGACAGCAGTTCCAGCGCCTTGAGCCGGCTCACCGGCGTCCAGCCGAACACGCTGCTGCCCAGCTCCGCCTGGACGTCCGCCCAGGTCTCCCGGACCTCGCCGCCTCCGGAGTCCCGGGGATCCTGGCGTGCGTGATGCCACCGGTCGTGCGCGCGCAGCAGGGCGGCGTACGGGCGGGGGCCCAGTCCGGAGCCGTACAGCGGTGCGGCACCGTCGAGTGCGCGCAGGGCGCTCAACTGCACCGCGATCCCGCCGTCCAGGCCCCGCCGCTTCGCCTTGACCACCCCGACCACCTCGCCGCGCACCGCGTCGAGGACCGGCCCCCCGGACACCCCGTAGGGGACCGAACTGCCGCTGCCCAGCCGGAAGATGTTCCGCCCGTTGCGGCCGGCGATCCCGCAGTGGCCGTACCACTCCTCCCACTGGCCGCTGATCAGGTCGAACCACCAGCCGAACGCGGTGGTCTCGTCCCCCACCGGCCCCAGCGGGGGATCGGACCGGTCGGTCAGCCACACGCAGTCGTGCTCCGGGAAGCCCCCGTCGAGCCGGACCAGCGCCAGATCCGGGTACAGGGCCTGCTCGTTGGCGGCCAGCGCGTCCGCCTGGGCCGCCCAGCGTTCGACGGCCTTCGGGCCCGGCAGCGCGTACACCGCCCGGCCGCTCCACCGCTTTCCGCCCTGGAACCCGATCCGCACCCGGTCGCCCATCCAGCGGCGCACCCCGTCGGCGTCCCGGCGGATCAGGACATGGGCGCAGGTCAACACCCATCCCGGGGCGACACAGAAGCCGCTGCCCCACCCCTGCGGCCCATGGTCGTCCGGCGGCATGATCCGCACGGTCGCGGCCTGCGCCAGCCCGTACAGCGCCCGTCGGGCCCGGCCGGCCCCCGTGGACGCGGGCTCAGGCATCCGTCCCCTGCTCACCGCCGGCGTCGCGCCCGCCGAGGTGCCAGGTGAGGGTGACCGTCAAGGACGCCTTGGCCTCCCCGTCGGCGAGGACGGCGGCGATGGCCTTGTTGGGCTTGAGGGCCAGTTCGACGGCGAACTCGGTACTGATCTCGTCCGGCTTGACTGCCTTGGCGGCGTCGTGGACGGAGGCGCCGATACCGGTGATGAGGGAACGCAGCCCGAGCACCCGCCCGGCTATCGCGTCCAGGGTGCCGACGTCGTCGTACTGCTCACCGTCGTACGACTCGGCCTCGTACGGCCCTCCTTGGCGCGGGTCGCCGTCGCGCGGCGCGCCCTCGTACGGCTCGGCGTCGTACTGCTCACCGTCGCCCTCGCCCTCGCCCTGAGCGCTCGCGCCGTCAGGCGTCAGCGGCAGAACCGTCAGGCGCGCGAGCACGGGCGTGCCGTCCGGCAGCCTGATCTCCTGAATCCGCTCCCCCATGGCTTCCCCCTGGCCCATGCGTCGCCTCACCTCTCAGCGGCAAGGCCGTCCAGATTATCCGCCGCCGGTAATTCCCGCGACAGAACACCGCCGACAATGCGGGCGCATGAAGGTGTCTTCACCAATTTCCCGCAACCTTCCTCCCTGCGGGCCGACTTGCTGTAGTCGGACCCCGTGCGGGCCGGGCTGTCGACGCACACCCGTCCGCTGTCGCGTTCGTCAAAGGGCGTTGCTTTTCGAGCCTCCGCCACGGGTAGGGCCGGCGGATAGAGCCGGCCGGATTATCCGGGAGGCGGCACCCACGAAAACAGGGCTCTCGCTTCCTCCGGCCACACGTCGAGATCGACTCCGGCTAGAATCTCCGGCAGCTTCACCGCAACGCCGTTACCGAGGGGGGACCTTGGCACCGCAGCCGATCGAACTCGCCATGCCGGACGGCCAGGTGATCTGGGCCATGGTGGACGGCCCCGCCGGTCGCGGCCCGCGGGACACCGGGATCGGCGACCAGGTCGTCCAGCGGATCGAGGGCTTCCAGGAGTCACTGCACGCCGTGGCGGAGAACGTCCGCGCCGCGGTCGCGAACGCCAAGCCCGACGAGGTCAACGTCGAGTTCGGGCTGGAACTGGCCGCGGGCAAGCACGGAGTGGTCGCCGCGTTGACGGGCGTCGGCGGGAAGGCCACCTTCAAGGTCGCGCTGAAGTGGACGACGACCCCCACCCCGGCCGTCCCCGCGCAGCCCCAGCCCCAACCGACCGTCACGGCACCCTCCCCCGGCCAGGCATGACGCACCTCCGCGCCGTCGTCACCGCCTGAGCGCCCCTCGGTCGTCATGCGCGGATTCAATCCGGTCGCCGCCCTCCAGCAACTGCTGGAGCGATGCCGTGTGTTCGTCGACGGCGCGACCGAGGGAACCGGCTTCTTCGTCGCCCCCGGCTTCGTCCTCACCAATGCCCACGTCGCCGGCGGCGAGGCGGGCCCGCCCGCTCAAGTCCACTGGTGCGGGCAGGAGTACCAGGCCGTGGTCAGGGCGGCATCGGCGGACAGCCCGGAACGAGGCGGTCTGCTCTACGCGTTCCCCGACCTCGCGATCGTCGAGCTCCTCGAACCACCCGACAGCCATCCCTGCGTATGGCTCGACATGACCTGGCCGTCGCCGGGCGCGCCGCTGGCGGCCACGGGGTACACGGACACGCTCCGGCTCGGCTCCCCCGCGCCACGCCTGGTGACACTGACCGCGGGGGGCCGTACCCACGACCCGGCAGGACCCCTCCTCGAACTCGTGGCGGGTGAGATCCCTCCCGGGCATTCCGGCGGTCCCGTGCTCGACCTGACCAGCGGCGCCGTGTGCGCCGTCGTCAAGGCCACGCGTCTCGAGGACTCCGACATGGGCGGATACGCGGTGACGGTCGACGCGCTGCGGCTGCTCGATCCGGAGGTGTACCGGACCGTCATCGACGCACACGACCGCTTCCACCAGGACGACCGGCGCTGGCGCGACCTGTCCGACCAGGTGGAGCGCGTCCACGACGACGAGGCACCCCAGTACCGCGCGGACGACCGGCGTTTCCTCTCGCTGCTGTCCGCACTGCCCAAGTCCCGCGACGCCGTCGGGTCGCACGCGGCGGCCTTCCTCAAGGCCGCGCCACCGGGCACCCCGCTGCCCGAGCGGCCGCTGCTCACCCACCACGACGTCTACACGGAACTGACCGCCCGCACGGACCCGCCCGCCGGTGAACTCCCCTACGAAATCGCCTTCTGCGCCGACCTCGCCCGCGAACTGTCCAGGCCCCCGGCTGCCATGGACGGCGCCGCAGGAGAACTGCGCGATCAGGTCCTCGTCGTGGCGGGCCGGATCGGACTGGCCGACAAGACCCGCGAACGGCTGGCGGACACCGGTGCCCCGGCCCGCCGACCGTCCGTGATCGGCAGGGTCCGCCACTCGCTGCGGGACCGAAGCCTGTACCACGTCATGGTGTGGCGATTCCGGTCCGAGCACGACATCGTTCCGGGCGCGCCCGAGACCTCGGCGCTCCCCCTCGACGAGGCCCTCGCCCGGCTCGCCGGCCTGCTGGCCGCACAGATCGACCTGATGGGAGACACCCCGCGGAACCGGGGCCTGATCGAGTTGATCCTGCCGCGCGAGGTCGTCGACGTGGACTTCGCCGCGTGGCGGCTGTGGCCGGACTTCGACTTCTGGTCGCTCGGCGGCAAGTACGACCTCGTCGTACGGCCGCTGGAGCGTCACGAGACACCGCGCCTGCACGCCGTCTGGGAGGAACGCTGGCGCCGCCTGGAAGGCAGGCGGGTGGGTGAGGCGTTGGTCTGCGTCTGCGGACGGGACCGCCAGCGCCAAGGGGCGCTCGACGCCACCTTCGACCTGGATCCGGCCCTGGCCGCGCTGGCACTGGCCGGGGCACCGAGCCGGCCACCCGTCGGCGACGCCTACACGGTCGCGCTCACCTCCGGAGTGCCGATGATGGTGTGGCGGCGAGACTCGACGCCCGACGCCTCGGTCTGCGACAGCCCCTGCGGCATACCGGGCCGGGACGCCTGTCCGCGGCCGGATTTCCTGGCCCGCGCGCGCGAGTCCCTCGCCGACACCACGCGGGACGACGTCCCCGGCCGGATTCGCAGACTGCGCAACGAAGCCCAGCAGGACCCGGAGGACGGGGACCACATCGGCGGCCGGGTCGTCGTCCTGTGGGACGACCCGAGCCGGCGGATACCCCGCACCGCCCTGGTCCCGGCCGCACCCGTCGAGGAAGGACAGACCCGTTGAGCGAGTGGAGGATCTACCAGGGCGTCGGTGAGCCGCACGACGGCATCGACCGCCTGCCCGCTCCCCCGCCGTGGCGCGACTTCGGCGACGAGACGGACCCGGTGGTGCCGTTCGACCGCACGCCCACCGCACAGGGCCGGCTCCGCCTGCCCAAGGCGGCCGCCTACCAGGCCGACGACAGCACGATCGAGGCGGTGAACACCGCGCTGTACGTACGCAGGCCGCTGCTGGTCACCGGAGATCCGGGCGTCGGCAAGTCGACCCTCGCGGACGCGGTGGCGAGCGAACTGAAACTGGGCTCGGTGCTGCGCTGGCCCGTGAACAGCAAGACCACCCTGCGCGACGGGCTCTACCGCTACGACTCGCTGGGCCGCCTGGAGGAGGCCGGGCTCGCCCGGAACCGTGCGGCCGGGTTCGCCGCCGACCGCACGAACGCGCTCGCCGGGAACCGCACGGCCGCAACCGCACAGCGCCTTGCGCGCCAGGCCAGGCCCGCGAAACCGCGGCCCACGGATCTCGGCCGCTATGTGAGCCTCGGCCCGCTGGGCACCGCGCTGGCCCCCTACGCGCTGCCTCGCGTCCTGCTGATCGACGAGATCGACAAGAGCGACATCGACCTGCCCAACGACCTCCTCGACGTCTTCGAGGAGGGCGGGTTCGAGATCCCCGAACTGGCACGCGCCGCGGACACCCACGAAACCGTCATGATCAGGCCGTCGGGCGGCGGCCCCGACATCCGCGTGCACCGCGGCATGGTCCGCTGCCGGGCCTTCCCGCTCGTCATCCTGACCAGCAACGGGGAACGCGAGTTCCCGCCCGCCTTCCTGCGCCGCTGCATCCGCCTGCACCTGCCCTCCCTCAGCGAGGACGAGCCACGCCTGAGGGCCATCGTCCGCGCCCACCTGCCGGGCGCCGACGACCAGGCGGAAGAGATCATCCGGCTGTTCATGGAGCGGGCGGCGACCGGTGAACTCGCCACCGACCAACTCCTCAACGCCGTGTACCTGATGAGCCGCACCGTCCAGGGCGGCGCACCCGACCCCGGCGGCATCGCGCGTCTGGTGCTCCAGCATCTGAACGTGACGGCACCCGCCGAGTGACGCACGACGGCCGTGGCACCCCCGCGCTCGGAGCGCTGCTCGGCACTCCCGCACTCGGCGCGCTGCTCGGCGCCCTCGACCCGCAGGGGCCGCCCGCCGGTCCCCGTGAGATCGCCGAGCTGCTGTGGCTGGCCGCCCAGCTGCCCGAAGGGGCCGTCGTGCGACCGCACCTGCCCGTCCCGGACGCCTCGGCCGACGCACCCCCGACGTCGACTGCCGCCACGGGGGCGGGGGACGGCTCCCCCGAAGAAGCCTCCGAGGGCGATGCGGACGAACAGGGCGACCGCCTGTTCCTGCCGGACACCGACACTCCGGCCGAAGGGCACGCCCTGCTCCACCCCGGCTCTCCCGTCCGCGTCGCCGCGGCACCCGCGCTCCCGCACCGACGCGCCCTCGGCAGATCGCTGCGACCGCTCAAACGCCGCGTGCCGTCGAGGACTCGTCTGGTCGTCGACGAGGACGCCACCGCCGACCGCATCGCCCACGAAGTCCGATGGCTGCCCGTCCTCGTCCCCGCCCGGGACCGCTGGCTCGACCTCGTCCTCGTCATCGACGCACACGGCGACAGCGCCGCCCTGTGGCAACCGCTGGGCCGCGAACTGCTCGGCGTACTGCGGGAACTCGGCGCCTTCCGGGACATCCGCACCTACTGGCTGCGCCGCCAACCCGACGGCACGCCCGGGCTCTCGACCGGGCCGCGCGGGACACTGCGCTCACCCGCAACCGTGAGCGACCCGACCGGCCGCACCGTCACCCTGGTCCTCACCGACGGGGTCGCCCCGGGCTGGGGCGGCGAAAGCCTGCGCGGCACACTCCGCCTGTGGGCCCGCAGCGGACCGGCCGCCGTCCTTCAGACCCTGCCCGAGAACCTGTGGGGGCAGACGGCCCTGGCACCGGAGCCGGGACGCTTCCGCAGCAGCCAGGCCGACGGCCTGCCCACCCGGTTGCACTTCACCCCGTACGCCCTCGGTTCCCGCACCCCGCAACCCGGCGAGATCCCCGTACCGGTGCTGGCCCTCAGCCCGGAGTGGCTCGCCCCCTGGGCCCGCGCCGTCGCCGGCGTCGGCGAGTTCGACGGCGCGGCCGTACGACTGCCCGCCGCCGGGGCCGCAGCCCCCGACGCCCTCCCACCGCCGCCCGCCGAAGCGCCCGTCAGCTTCGAGGAGTTCCTGGCGCAGGCACAACCGGGACCCTTCCGGCTCGCGGCCTACCTGTCCGCGGCACCGCTCAACCTCGCCGTCATGCGGCTGGTCCAGTCGGTCATGCTTCCGGACAGTCCGCCGTCGGATCTGGCGGCGATCGTGTACAGCGGCGTCCTGCGCAGGCTGCCCGGCGGCGACACCGACCCCGACCCGTTGCAGCAGGCCTACGAGTTCGCGCCCGGCATCCGCGAGCGGCTGCTCAGCACCCTGCGCCGGGACGAGGCCGATCAGGTCGTCGCCAACGTCTCCGCCTACGTCGAACGCAACCTGCCGGCCGGGTCCGCACGCTTCACGGCGGCGATCGCCGATCCGGCAGGCCCCCTGCTCCTGCCGGCCGGAGCCCGGCACTGGGCGGAGGTACGGAGCCTGGTGAACCGCCGTCGGCGGCGCAGGGCGTCGGCGGTTGTGGCGACAACTCCGTTGCCCGCGCCAGAGACCCGTGCCCCGCAGCGGCCAACGGCCTCGGCCGAGGACGCGGTGCCGGGCGCGGCAGGCACCGTCGTGCCAACCGTGACCGTCTCGCAGACCCAGCCCCCGACCTCCAAGCGAAGCCGCAACGTTCGCCACGTCCTGATCACCATCGGCGTCTCACGGATCCGGGGCGGCCCCCCGACACGGTTCGCAGGCGTGGCCGAGGACGTGGCCAGGGTTCGCACTGAGTTCGAGGCACTCGGATACACCACCGTCCTGCCCGAACTCGCGAACGACCCCGCGGCGTCGACCGTGCTGCGTTCCATCAAGGGGTGGGCGGCGAGCCAGAGCGCGGCGAAGGCCGAATCGGTGGTCGTCTATTTCGCGGGTCGCACAGCCCGCTCGGGCAGGGAGGCCACGCTGCTGACCTCCGACAGCGAGCAGACCGGATCGAGGATCAGCGGGATCACCATCTCTCGACTGCACCAGGCCTTCGCCGGGCATCCGGGCGCCTTGATGTTCGTTCTCGACACCAGTTTCCCGGCTGTTCTCGTCGACCCTCCCGTCGCCGCGGGCAGCCTCCCGCCTCTGTGGGTGCTCACCTGCCGGCAGGTACTGGCGGACCACTCGGGGAGCGACTTCGCCCGCGGCCTGACCGTGGAACTGTCGAGGACGAGACGCGGTTTCGTCGCCCCGTACGACCTGATGGAGTTCGCCTCGCGCATCCGCACGAGGATGGTGGACCA
Organism: Streptomyces mangrovisoli; assembly: GCF_000974985.2. Lineage (GTDB taxonomy): Bacteria > Actinomycetota > Actinomycetes > Streptomycetales > Streptomycetaceae > Streptomyces > Streptomyces mangrovisoli. The sequence continues at coordinate 76,629 of NZ_LAVA02000097.1, forward strand.
GAACCCGGGGGTGAGCGACCCCGCGATGATCACCCTGAGCCCGAGCACCTCCTGGTTCGCGTTCCGACGGTTCTTCCCCGACCACCACCTGCCGGAGCCGCTGAGCCCGCTCCCCGCCGAAACCCTCCCTCGCACAGAACAGGCAGAGGCGCTCAAGGCCCTGACCGACTGGCTGTTGCGGCATCCGGAGGACCACCGGCCCAGAATCGTGAACGGTGTTGCCGGCACCGGCAAGTCGGTGCTCCTGCTGATGCTCGAACGCAGCCTCCTCGAAGCCGAGGCCGCGGGGCGCGCACCGATCGGGCGCCTCAGGACCGTGCTCCTCAACGCTGCCACGATCAGGTCCGCACCCGACATCAGCGGCTTGTGGGCGAGTCTGGCCACTCAGCTCGCTCTGCCCGGCGACGCTTCGAGGGCGGTGATGTCCCAACTGGCCGCGGCCCCGTTCACGGTGGCCGTGCTCCTGGACCACCTCTACGAGGTGTCCACCAGCAGGCGCCGCAAAATCCTGGCCGAACTGGTCGACCCCCTGCGAACTCTGCCCGGCGTACGACTCGTCATCACGGAGGACACGACACGGCGCCCCCTCCCCGAACTGGGCGCCGACGTGGAAGTCCTGCGCCTCGAGCACCACCCCCCGCGTGCCTCGACCCATGACGACGCCCTGGACCGAGTGCTGGCATCGCCGCGGGCACATCTGATCGTCGACGGCCACAGCGTCATCATGGAGGCCTACGGCGAACTGCCGCCGGACGAGGGGCCGATGAGGCTGCTGGAGCGGCTCTCGCAACGCGCCGAACCGACGGGCGTCGAGATCACCTGCGTCTTCGATCACGTCGACCTGCTCGGGCGTCCACCCCTCGCCGCGCCACGAGGAGTGCGGGTGCTGATCCCCGCACCCGGCGTCCGTGATGATGAGTTCATCTGGCGGATGGTGGCCGCGGAGCCGCACGACCGTCCGATCGTCGTCGCGTCACAAAGCGCTGTGCTGAACGTCGACGTCACCCGCCGCCCGGGGGCGCGTTCGGTCGACGTGGCCACGCTGATGAGATGGCTCTCACGCACCACTCCCCGGACCGGGTCGGGGACGTAAGACGACCGACTACGGCAGCTCCTCGGCCGTCAGCTGAACTGGGGCCGTTGATCCGGGCAGTCGGCAGATCCGCTCGCCTCGACCCGGCCTACGTACGACTCATCCCACGCGATCCAGGACCACAGGGCCGACCTCGACGAGATGATCATAGCCGGGATATGGAGAAACTGTGAACACCCCTCAACCGTTCCCGATCATCTCGCCATCACACTGAAGGCACAGATCCACACAGGCGGGGGTTCCTACCCAGGCCGCCCCGAGAGGCCCTGTCGCGCCGGTTCTCCCTATCCGGCCACACAGGATCAACACATGTGCTTCACATCGTGCACACAATACGGATCTTGTTGCGCCAACCGGGCATGGCGCTTGCGAAAGCTGCCCTATGCAATCAAGATCGCCACTCGAAGGCCGCTCCCTCGCGCTGCGGCACTCCCGATCCCGTCACCCCGACAGGAGCCGGTTCCGTTTCCCGCCCTGGCCATTCATGGGAAGTGTCATGTCTCCGTCCCCGCACCCGCGGTCTCGCGGTCGAAGGCCGTCCGTCATGCGCCGTGAACCATGACGCCACGGTGGAGGCGGCCACTACTACGCACGGCCACTGAGGACAGCAGGGCCCCCGGCGATATGGGCCGTTGAGTCCGTCATCGAAGGCAGGGCAGCTCGGGCGACCGCCATCGCCCGCCCCTCGCAGGCCGGCCGGATCGCCGCCCACGACCCAACCCACCGCAAGTCGCCGACAGTCGACCTCACCCGCGACAGTCCGGGCCCGTCGAGTGAACGGCCTTACCCCGTACCGAGACCCGTGCCTGCCAGGCGGTCGGCCGCGCCGCCGCTCCACGCAGCGCTCGGCGTTCAGCCACGGCTCTCCCCTCAACCACGTCATGAATGCGCAGCAGGGAGCGATGCGACATGCCCCGGTTCTTCCGACGGTCCGCACCACCGGACTCCGTGAAGGAATCACCCATGCGGAACGCCGAAGCGACCGCGTCTGAACGTGTGCCTCTTCGCAGGCATCACGGCTGGCGCTGGTTCGTCGTGGCACTCGCGGTGACCCTGACCTACTCCGCGTCGGCGGCCGACGCTTCCGCGTCGGACAGCGAATCCGATCCCGTAGCTGTGACACCCTGCCCCATTCCCGAGACGGGCCTGTCAATCGATGCCCCGTCGCAGCCGATCCCGCAGACGGTTCGACTCTCCGCGGCCATCGAACTGCCGCGAGGCGCAACCGTCTACGGCGCGCAGGACCCCCTGAGCGAAGACGGCCTCCTCCGCTACGTCATCGGACCGGCCGGCTATGCCTGCGACGTGGCCGCCGGTGCGGACGGCATGTACACCGTCACCCTCACGGACCCCTACGAAATCACACCAGCGCTCGAATTCGACTTCTCCATAGGCGGCATCATGGGGAACGTCGACCTCGCCTGCTCCTACTTCCGATCGATCCCGCACGTGGAGGGAGAACAGTGCACCACGCCGTCCGCCGACGAAACCGTGGTGCCGATCTCCACCGGGGTTGCCAAGACACAGGCCGCCCTGGTGTCCTTCCCGGCGACCGGGTCACCGGACCACGCCCTGGGGGGACCTGCCGAGCCGGGAGAGACGACACACGTCCTGGTGGCCGCTGACACGACCGGGTCCGACGGCTGGCAGGTGTCCGCGGTGCAGGGCTCCTGCACACTTCCCGCCGCGCAGCGTTCGGTGTGCGCCGCCGCATTGGACGAATTCGCCGCACAGGCTGCCCGGATCGCCTCCGTCCAGGCCGAGATCGACGCGGTGCATCAGGGGCTGGGCGTCGCATCGTCTGATGCGGCATCCGAGGACGACCCGGAGTGCAAGCCGAACGCCGCCGTGTCGGTGGAGCGCGAACTCGGTCTGATTTCCTCGAAGAAGATCCCCGTCTCGGGGAGAAACCTCTCCCTCCCCATACCCGGCGAGATCTCGGTGAGCTACGTTCCCGGTGCCATCAAGCTGTGCGCCCACGGAGTGACTACGGCACTGCGCACACCCGACGGCTTCGACGACGGAGTGATGTCGCTCGGCGCGACGGCGAAGGAAGGAGCACGTTCGGTCTTCGGGCCGTTCACGTACTCCGCGGCCGCGGCCGCCTGGACCTCTTTGCCTGGTGCCCCTCGAGGCCAGAAGGTGAAGCACGAGTTCAAGAAGATGGCGTTCAAGCAGCTCGAGGCGGACCCCTCCCTCTCTCTGGCCTTCTCCGGTAAGGGCGACGCGTCCCTCTCGCTGAACATCGCCTCAGCGGAGTTCGTCGCCGCCCAGGAAGAGGTCACGTTGGTCTCCCACGACGATGCTCTCCTCCAGGCCAGCTTCGGCCCCTCCCTGGAGGTGTCGGTCGGGGTGCCCCTCAAGGAGTTCGAGGAGAAGATCGCCGAAGACGAAGCCATGGGCATGACGGAGGAAGCCGCGATACAGGATGTGTCCGAGCAGGTCAGCGGGGACGCGGTGGAGGGCATCGCCGCCGAAGCCGCTCACTTCGACGGGGTGACCGTGTCGGAGGCGGCGGAACGAGCCGCCTATGAAAGCACCCGCAGCGGTCTGGCGGAGGCCCTCGAAGCGGACAGTTCCCTGCCCGAAGCGGCGGCCGCTGCGGAAGCGACGGCATCCGAAGCCGTGGCTTCCGAGGTCACGGCCGCGGAAGCGGCGGCGATCGAGGGAGAGGTCGCCACCGGGGCCATCGAGCTCGAAGCCTCCGATCTTCTGCTCTTTCTCTTCGTTCTGTGAGGTCCGTACCCATGTTTGATCGTTTCCGATACAAGACATCGCACGCTCTGATCGGGGTCCTTGTCACCGTCCTGGCCGTCACCGGCTGCAGCAGCCATCCGGCGCCCTCGGATGCCGACGGCTCACCGAGCGGATCGACTGCCCGCTCCAATGCGGCCAAGCGGGCCCTGCCTCCCGGATTCCAGGAGAGCAGCTCCACGGACAAGGCCAATGCTCTCCCGGGCAAGCTTCGTGTCGAGTCCGTCACGCACCTGGACCCTGAGAAGCTGCACCGCGTGCCGCTGCCCGAGAAGGCCGAAGCGACCAAGGTCGCCCAGAGTCTGGTCAATCGGGCCGCGCCGACGAAGGTCAGTCCCCTGCTCATCGACGCCTCCGGCTTCACGGCCGGACAGCGCATCACCGTGGCCGCCGGTGGATTCGGCGCCGCGAGCCACAACGTCCTGTTCGTCCTCAACGGCCCCGGCGGCCGAACTCAGCGCCTCGTCACGGCAGATCACGGCGTCGCGGTCGGGCTGGTCACGCTTCCCTCCCATCTCCAGCACGGCCGCTGGACATTGGGCGTGGAGGACCTCAGCCAACTGCAGATCCATGCTGGGCAGGCACCCGCCGGCACGGTGTCGCTCGCTCTCGCCGTCTTCACGGCGTGACGCCACCAGCGACCGACCCGTACAGGGTGCAGGACCATGGCGGCGAGACTGGCCCGGCGGGCTCCATGGCCCGCCGGGCCAGTCTCGTCATCCGCGAACCACGCGCGAGCTACAGCAGCTTCCAACGCTGGTTCGCCCCCAGGTTCCAGTCCCACTGGACCACCGAGACGCTGTCGTCGACCGACGAGTACTGGACGTCCAGCACCTTGCCGGAGTGTTTGGCGACGATGCGGCTGTAGCCGTCCGAGACCGGGATGATCTGGAAGCGTTGGTTGTCGCCGCCGGACCACGGCCATTGGACGAGCTGGGCCCCGTTGTCCTGAGAGCCGCCGGCCACGTCGAGCACCTTGCCGGAGTGTGCGGCCACCAGGCGCACGTAGCCGTCGCCCACGGATTCGACCAGGAACCGCTGGTTGTCCCCCACCCCGGGGGAGAACTGGACGCCCTGTGCCCCGTCGTCCACGCTGCCGCCGCGTACGTCCATCACCTTGCCGGAGTGCAGCGCCATGATCCATTGACCGCGGTACGTCCACTGCTGGTGGGGCACCCCGGTGTACGTCGACTGCACCAGCCGGCTGCCGTTCTTGCCCTGCGGGGCGGCGACGTCGAGCACCAGGCCGGAGTGCTTGGCCCTGAGCCGGTACACGCCACCGCCGGCGTCCTCCAGGGTGAACCGCTGGTGGTCGCGGTCGTCCCAGACCCACTGCACGACGTCCGCGCCCTCCTGGGTGGAGCCGCCCGAGACGGTGAGCACCTTGCCGGAGTGGTCCGCCACCACGCGCAACTCGCCGTTGCCGACGGCCTGGAGGTGGAAGCGCTGGTTGCTGCCGGCCGCGTACGGCCACTGGAGGGCCGCGGCCCCGTCGCCCCGGCTGCCACCGGCGATGTCGGCCACCAGGCTGCTGTTGTGGTTGAGCAGCGGGCCCTGGACCGACCAGCCCAGGTGGCTCGGGGTGTAGTCGCAGAGCTGGAAGTCGTTCACCTTCATGATGCACGGGACGCCGCGCCCCGCCGCCCGGGTCTCGCAGTTCCCGTTCGGCACGTTGAACCGCCCGAACAGGTCGCCGCAGGCGCAGGGGGCCTTCTCGTACTCGTCGGGGCAGCCGAAGATGTGCCCGGTCTCGTGCGCGAAGACGCGGTCGATGTTGTCCGGTCCCCAGGTGCTCCCGGAGGTGTCCATGACCAGGTACGGGCCGCCCAGCTGGGCGTAACCCGGGTGCCGGAGAGGGTACTTGGTGAAGAAGGCGCAGTAGGCCCAGTCCGTGGCATGGCTGTTGCGCAGGTCTTCCACGTAGTCCAGGACCGTCTGCGTCCGGAGTTGTTTGAGGGTCGGTGCCAGCCAGTACTGCTCGCGGGCGTCCAGGTCGAGGTCGGCCTTGGGCAGGTCGAGGTCGACCGTCGCGACGGTCCACACGTAGGACAGGCCCACCGTGGCCGGAGCGACGGTGATGTACCAGCCGATCCCTTCCTGGAGTTCCGCGACGATCTTCGCCTGTTCCGCCGCGGAGATGGCCAGTTCGCCGGGTCCGCTGACGAAGACGACACCCAGCCCGACCCTGCCCTCGAACTGCGCGCTGGTGGGCCGCGTCACCGCGGCCGCGGTGAGTCCGGCCTCCGGCGGCGCGACGAATCCGGTGCAGTCGCCCAGGTCCCAGGACTCGCCGTCCCGGGTGCGCTGCTGCTTCGCGGCCCGGAAGTCCGCCGACTCCCGTAGCCGCAGCGCCTCGACGGCCAGGCGTTCGGTGTCCGATAGCCCTTCGAGGTCGTCCGGGGTGAGGTCGTCGGCGCTCGCGCGGACCGACCCGGGGTCGGTCCGGGCGCTCCCGTCCGGCGCGGTCTCCAGGATGCCCAGACGGCCGAACCGCTGGACGATACGGCCGGGTCCCGACGGCGACGCGCCCCGCGCGCCCCGGGCCACCTGCTCGGCCGATCCGCCGCGGGGGCTCCCCGCGGCCCGCCCGGCCGACTCGCCCCGCGCGCCCCCTACGGCCGGTTCGGTCGACTCGCCCGGCTTGCCCGGCTCGGGCCCCACGACGATCCCACCGTGCACGGGTAAGTTCTGGTCATTTGCCATGGTCTCCCCCTTGCGTCTGTTCCACTGCCGATTCGGCTGTCGCCCGGTCCGGGCCCGTGGTGCGCGCAGCGCCCGGTCCGGGCTCGTGATGTGCGCCGCGTCCGGTCCGGGCGCGCCGTGAGCGCCGTGCTCGAGGTCGTGCGCGCATGGCTCACCGCGCCGTCCTCGCCGGCGGCGAACGGCCCGGCCGTACGGCTTCTCCCCCGCCCCGGCCTCCTGGCCGTCCCCCGGCACCGGGCATCGCGGCACAGCTTGCTCGCGCTCCGGCGCCATGACAATAGGACCGGCATGTCCGTAGATGTCTACTCTCGGGTCCTCATACGACGTAACGCCCAGGGCCGTCCTGGCCCAGCGGGGCCGTCAGGCGTAGACGCCCGTCGTGGACTTCGGCGATCCGGTCCGCTGCGGTGAGATGGGTGCGGTCGTGGGTGACCAGGACGGTGGCCGTGGACCGCTCGTGGGTGAGGCGGGTGATCAGGTCGATGACGGTGGCGCCCCGCTCGTGGTCGAGGGCGCTGGTGGGTTCGTCCACCAGGAGCACCGTGGGGTCGTTCATCAGGGCGCGGGCGATGTTGACGCGCTGGCGCTGACCGCCGGAGAGCTGGTGGGGGCGGCGGCTCGCCTGGTCGGCCAGTCCCACCGCGTCGAGCAGTTCCCTCGCACGACTTTGGGCGGTGCGCGGCCTCCGGCCGTCGATCCGGGCCATCACCTGGAGCTGTTCGACGGCGGTGAGGGAGGGCAGCAGGTTGGGCTGCTGGAAGACGATGCCGATCCGGTGGCGGCGCAGTGCGGCGAGTTCGCCGCGGGGCAGGCCGGTGGTGTCGGTGCCGTCGACGGTGACGGTTCCGGAGTCGGGGGTGATCAGGGTGGCGGCGACCGCGAGGAGGCTGGACTTGCCGGACCCGGAGGGGCCCACCACGGCGGCCAGCGTGCCCCGCGGCACGTCGAGCGTGACCTGGTCGAGAGCGGTCAGGCGGGAGTCGCCGTCGGGGTAGGTGAGGGTGATCCCGGTCAGGTTCAGGCTCATCGGGCGCTCCCCAGGGCGGTCAGCGGGTCGACGGAGGTGATGCGGCGGACGGACAGTCCGGCCCCGAGCGCGCCGAGGGCGATCATCACCGCGGCGGGGATCAGGACGATCGCCGGGGTGAGCAGGAACGGCACGGCCGAGCCGGCCACCAGCGCGCCCAGGGCGGTGGCGATGCCGGTGCCGAGCAGGGTGCCGCCGGCGAGCAGGACCACGGCCTGGCCGAGGGCGTCCCGGAGCAGGCCCGCGGTGGAGGCGCCCAGCGCCTTGAGGACGGCGACGTCGCCGCTGCGCTGGATGGTCCAGACGGTGAAGAAGGCCCCGATGACCAGGGCCGAGATGGCGAAGAGAAAGCCGCGCATCAGCAGCAGGGACCCGTTCTCGGAGGTGTAGGAGCCGATCGCGGACAGCGAGTCCTCGACGGTGACCGTGACGGTGCCGGCCCGGTGGTCGGTCGCGGCCACGTCGGCGCGAGAGGTGGTGTCCAGCGCGATGACGGTGGCTCTCGCCCCGTTGCCGCCGCCGGGCGGCGCGGTCTTTTGCCAGACGTCCAGGCTGGTCCAGACGACCGGGGTGTGGCTGAAGAAGGCGTCGCCGCGGACGGCGGCCACCGTCAGCCGCTGACCTGCCACGTCCAGGGGATCGCCTGGCGTCACGCCGAGGTCGTCGGCGGCCGTGGTGGACAGCACCACCGCGCGATCGTCGATCTTGTCGCCGTCGGGGGCGAGGCGGGAGCCCGGCTCCACGCCGAAGGCAGCGACGCCGGTGCTCCTGTCTCCCGCGGTGGCCTTGGTGACGGTGATGCCCAGCGGGTCGGCGCTCTCGACACCGGGTGCCTCGGACCACCGCGTCCACTGCCGCTCGGTGACGGTGGAATCGGCGTACGACAGGTCCTGCCCGCCGCGGGGGGCCTGGAAGGCGATCCGGTCGGCGGGCAGGCCCGTGATCGCGGAGGTGTTCTGCTGCCCCAGCCCGGCCGTCAGCCCGGACAGCAGCCCGACCAGCAGGGTGATCAGCACGATGACGGTCCCCATCAGGGCGAAGCGCCCCTTGGCGAACTTGAGGTCTCTCCAGGCGACGAACACGGCCTCGGCCTGTCCTTTCCGGCGGTGGAAGCGGTACGGCTCCACCCTCGCGGCCGCCCCCGTCCGTGCGCGTCCGGCGCAGGACCGCACTTGGCGGGCCGGAAGTCGGCCCCCGGGTTCCACCTTTCGACAGAGGCCTCGACGTGCCGGGCTCCGTAATGTGGGACGCACTGTGAACACCGCCGCCCCCGCCCCGACCCCGACCACCCGGACCCTGACCTGGTGCCTGCACCTGCTGGTCCTCGGTCTGCTCGCCCTGACCGCCGGCCGGGCCGTCGTGGACGGCCCGGCCCATGCCGGTGTGATCGTCGCCGCGTCGGTGGTCTGCGGCCTGGTGTACGCGGCCGGGTCCACTCTGCCGCGCGTACGGCGCTCACGGCGGGCCGCCGCCCTGTGGCTGGCTGCCGTGGGTGTCTGCTGGGTCGGGCTGCTCGTCCTGTCGCCCGACGCCGTATGGGTGGCGTTCCCGCTGTACTTCCTCCAGCTGCACCTGCTTCCCCGCCGCGCCGGACTGGCGGCCGTGGCCGCCACGGCCGCCGTCGCCGTCGCCGGGTTCGCCGCCCACCAGGACTCCTTCAGCCCCGCCATGGCCATCGGGCCCGCGCTCGGCGCCGCCGTGGCGGTCGCCGTGGTGTGGGGATATCAGGCCCTCTACCGGGAGAGCGAGCAACGCCGCAGACTGATCGAGGAGCTCGTGGCCACCCGCGCCGACCTCGCCGCCGCCCAGCACACCGCCGGTGTGCTGGCAGAACGCGACCGTCTGGCCCGCGAGATCCACGACACCCTCGCGCAGGGACTCTCCAGCATCCAACTGCTGCTGCGCGCCGCCGAACGGGCGCTGCCCCACGCCCCGGACAACGCGGCCCGCTACGTCGGCCAGGCGCGGCAGGCCGCCGTGGACAACCTCGCCGAGGCCCGCCGCTTCGTCGCCGCCCTCACCCCGCCCACGCTGGAGGGCACCAACCTGGCCGGCGCCCTGGACCGCCTGTGCGCCGCGACGTCCGCCCGGCACCCGCTGACCGCGCGCTTCCACCTCACGGGCGACCCGGCCCCGCTGGCCACCGCGCACGAGGTCGCACTGCTGCGCATCGCCCAGTCCGCCCTCGCGAACACCGTCGCCCACGCCGAGGCCACCACCGCCGACGTCACGCTCACCTACCTCGGTGACCAGGTCGCCCTCGACCTCGTCGACAACGGCCGCGGGTTCGATCCGGCCCGGCTGCCCGTGCCGAACCCGGAGGCCGGCGGGTTCGGGCTGACCGGGATGCGGGCCCGCGCCCAGGCCCTGGGCGGCACGTTCACCGTCGCATCCGCCCCCGACCGCGGCACCGCCCTCACCGCCCGCGTGCCCCTCGTCCCACCGGCCGAGCCCCGGCCCGAGACCCGCTCGGGGGTCCATGCCGAGCCCCGGCCCGAGACGCGGCACGACACCCGGCTCAACACCCCCCGCGACACCCAGCCCGAGGCCCGACCGTGATCGACACCCCCATCCGTCTGCTGCTGGCCGACGACCACCCCGTCGTACGGGCCGGGCTGCGCGCCGTGCTGGAGACCGAACCCGGTCTCGTCGTCATGGCCGAGGCCGCCACCGCCGAGGACGCCGTCGCCCGCGCCGCCGAGGGCGACATCGACGTCGTACTGATGGATCTCCAGTTCGGCCGGGGCATGGGCGGTGCGGAGGCCACCGCCCGGATCACCGCGCGGCCGGGCGCCCCCCGGGTGCTGATCGTCACGACCTACGACTCCGACGCCGACACCCTGCCCGCCATCGAAGCCGGCGCCACCGGCTACCTGCTCAAGGACGCCCCGCCGGAGGACCTGGCCGCCGCCGTGCGCACCGCCGCGGCGGGCCGCACCACCTTGGCCCCCAGGGTCGCGGACCGCCTGATGCACCGGCTCCGCGAACCGGGCACCGCCCTGACCCGGCGCGAGACCGAAGTCCTCTCTCAGGTCGCCGAGGGCCTGTCCAACCAGGCCGTCGGCGACCGCCTCCACCTGACCGAGGGAACCGTCAAGTCCCACCTGGCCCGCATCTACGCCAAGCTCGACGTCGACTCCCGCACCGCCGCCGTGGCCGTCGCCACGGAGCTCGGCCTCATCCGGCGGCGGTAGAACCCGCGCTCCCGGTCGTCCGCGACCGGTCCCGGGCGGCCGCTCAGTCCGCCGTAGGGACCGGCGTCTCCTGCCCGGCCACCGGCGACGCCTGCGTGATCACCTCGGAGCGCCGCGCGCCCCGGTCCATGACACCGCCCGTGAAGGCGAGACCCAGACCGGCCACCGCGAGCACCGCGCCGACCAGGTTGGGGGAGGCCCAGCCCCAGCCGGCGGAGATGACCAGGCCGCCGAGCCAGGCACCGCCCGCGTTGGCCAGGTTGAAGGCCGAGTGGTTGGAGGCCGCCGCCATCGTCGGGGCGTCCTTGGCCTTGGCCATGAGCAGCATCTGGATCGGCGTGGTGATGAGGGACCCCATCGCGCCGATGAAGGTGATCATCACCAGCGCGGGCACGGTGCTGTGGACCGCGAAGTAGAACGTCACCAGGGCCGCCGCCAGCAGGACGAGCCCCCAGTACATCGTCGGGCGCAGCGCGCGGTCGGTGAGCGGTCCGGCGATCAGGGTGCCGAGCGTCATGCCGACGCCGTAGAGCGCGAGCACCCAGGTCGTCGACGTGTCGGAGATCCCGGTCAGGTGCGTGAGCATCGGGACGAGGTAGCTGTACACGGCGAAGAAGCCGCCGAAACCCACGACGGCCGTGGCCAGACCGATGACGACCTGCTTGTTGCCCATCGCCCGCAGCTCGTGCCGGATGCCGGACTGCTCGCCGCGCGGCTGGTGCGGGACGAAGGCGGCCAGCGCGGCCAGCGCGACCAGGCCGATGACGGCGACCGCCCCGTAGGCGGCACGCCAGCCCAGGTGCTGTCCGAGGGCGGTGGCGAGCGGCACTCCGATGATGTTGGCGATGGTGAGTCCGAGGAACATCTTCGACACGGCGCGGGCCGCCCGGTCGGCGGCGACCAGCCGCGAGGCGACGACGGCGCCGACGCCGAACAGCGCGCCGTGCGGCAGGCCCGCCAGGAAGCGGGCGGCGAAGAGCGTGCCGAAGCCGGGCGCGAGGGCGGATGCCGTGTTGCCGATCACGAACAGGCCGGTCAGGAGCAGCAGCAGCCGCTTGTGCGGGACGCGCGCGCCTATGCCCGTGAGCAGCGGGGCGCCGACGACGACACCGAGCGCGTACGCCGACACGACGTTGCCGGCGTGCGGTACGGAGACACCGATCCCGTCGGCGATCTGGGGCAGCAGCCCCATCGTGGCGAACTCGGTCGTGCCGATGCCGAATGCGACGACAGCCAGGGCCAGCAGAGCCAAGGGCATGGTGCGGGAGAACCTTTCGAAGGGCGACGGGCCGGGGAACGGAGCGGTGTGGTGCGGACACGTCCGCGCAGCGAGTGCGGCGGTCGGCCCCGGCCAGCCCACAAGAATAACTGCTGAGCCCACGCATCCGTCCCGGCAGGGACCGTACGAGGTCGTACGAGGTCGTACGACGGCAGACCGCGGCGGCGGCCGATGGGGATCGGTCGCCGCCGCGGCAGTCGGTTGGGCAGGGATCAGTCGGTGGCGGGCGTGCCCGGCCAGGGCGCGGGGGCCGGTGGCGGGACCACCGCGGGCCGGTCGTCGCAAGTGATGGTGTTCGGCAGTTCCCAGGACGCCAGCCAGGGTCCGGTGGTGCCGCCGCCGTCGTTGCCGCCGAGGTCGTTCACCGTGAACTCGGATCCGGTGGTGGGGAAGTTGAAGGAGCCGCAGTTGTTGACGCCGACCGCGCCGACGTTGCGGGCGTCGACGTTCTCGAAGGACGCCGAGCCCGCGGAGCGGGCGCTGAGGACGGAGGTGCCGGTGCCGTCCACCTGGATGTCCTTGAAGCGGACCCCTCGGATCGCGTACTTGTCCTTCACCGGGAAGTCGGAGACGAGCATGATCGCGTTGTAGGTGTTGTCGAGGAAGTGGTCGCCGGTGACCTGGATGTCGGCGTCGATGTCCCGTTCCAGGGCGTAGAACCAGATGGCGCCGAGGCCGATCTTCCAGTTGAGCTCGAACGGCCCCGAGCGGACCGTGGTGTTGTCGGTGATCCCCAGTCGGCCGGTGAACGGTTCGGCCCCGAAGCGGGATCCGACCTGGATGGCGCTGCCCTCCCGGACGGGGTCGGCGATCAGGTTGCCGGTGACGGTGTTGTCGGTGCCGCCGTAGAGCGCGATGCCGTTGGCGAGGACCGGGCTCTGCACGGTGTTGTGGGCGAAGACGTTGCGGGCGTCGGCCGTCTTCTCCGACCACATGGCGAGCCCGTCGTCGCCGGTGTTGCGGACGAAGGTGTCCGAGACGCTGGAGTCGGTGACGCCGGTGTGGAAGTTGATGCCGTCGGCGATCTGGTCGGCGATCTGGGTGCGGGTGACGCGCAGACCGGTCATCGGGCCGTCGAACCACATGCCGACCTTGGTGTGGTGGAGGTAGAGGCCGTCGACCGTCGAGTCGCTGAGCGCTCCACCGATGGCGTTGACCTGGTCGGTGTCGACGCGTTCGCGTACGTCGCCCTCGACGGCGAAGCCGGACAGGTGGACGTCGTGGCTGCCGCCGTCCGCCGCGTCCTTGCCGTAGAAGCCGACGCCGGTATGGACCGAGCCGTCGGGGGCGGGGGTGCCGAGCGTGACCTGGTGGCCCTTGACGATCGTGTACCAGCTGCCGGCGCCGACGATGGTGACGTCGTCGACGACGATGTGGTGGTTCACCTGGTACGTGCCCGGTGGCAGGTACACCTTGAGGTGGCGCTTCTTGGCGTAGGCGATGGCCCGGTCGATGGCGTCGGCCGCGTCGTGCCGGCCGGTGGGGTCGGCGCCGAAGGCGAGGACGTTCGCGGCGTTCTTCTCGACGTGCGGGGCGCCGACGAGCTGCGTGTCGAGCAGATCGACGACCGTCCAGGCCGCGGCGGTGTTCCTGGGCGCGGTGAGGCGGACGGTGTCTCCTGCGGCGTACCTCTTTCCGAGCAGCAGTCGCTGTTCGTCGTAGAAGTGGCTGGGCCGGAACGGCTTGTCGATGGTGGGCGCCGGGGTGGTGGAGGCCGGGACGCAGCCGCACTCGGTGATCCACCAGTCGGGGTGCAGCAGGTCGCCCTGGGGGTCGTTGCTGAACGGGTACTGGTTGTAGAGCCAGGAGTACTGCGAGGTGAGGGTCATCGTGGTGCGGTGACCGCCGTCCACGGTGACGTCGAGGGGCGCGGTGATGCCGCCGCCCTGCGGGGCGTCGGGAATGCTGTAGCGCACGGTGAGCGCGTCGGCGGCGCGCGGCAGGGTGAACTCGACGTACTGGCCCGGCTTCAGCCGCACCGCCGCGCGGCCGGACGCCTCGGAGGGCAGGGTGTAGGCGGTGCGGTCCGGACCGATGACGGTGCCGTTCGTCGCCGCGCTCTCCGCCTCCTGCTCGACGAAGTCCACCGCGGCGCCGCGCCCCGTGACGAGGGCGGGGTCGAGTCCGGCCCGGGTCACGGCCGGGGCGCCCGCGCCGCCGCCGTGCCCCGCGGCCGCGGGAGCCGGAGCGCCGAAGCCGAGCACGAGAGCTGCGGCGGCCGCGGTCACGGCCACGACCGTGCGCGCCGGTCTTCGCGTACGGCCCCGGAGCCGGTCGGCGGCCGCGGGGAGGGGGTGTCGCGCCATCGGGGTCTCGTTTCTCTGGGAGCGGAGGACACCGAGGGCAGCTCGGTGCGCGGCGGCACGGCCGTCAGGGAGCCGTGCCGCTGCGTACCGGGACATTAGGGCGCGCAGCGAGAACCGGACAAGACGCAGGGCACATATTTCCAGCATTCAGTTAGGATTCTGCAAGTCTACGTCGATTTCTTGCGCAGCTTGCGCTTCTTGCGCGCGACTCACCCGCTCGGGAGCGCGTTCGCCCGCCCCGCACGCCGGACCGAGCACTCCAGGATCCGGCCGTCGACCGTCCCGACGAGCAGGGTCCCGCGCGGGGCCACCGCGAGAGACAGCGCCGTCGTCGGCGTCCCGTCGATCTCCAGTCGGGTCTGCCACCGCACCGTGCCGTCGTCGGCGTCCAGCGCGGTCCGGGCGCCGGAGTTGTCCGCGACGTAGACCGTGTCCTCGTCGACGTCGAGCGCGGTGGCCGCATGGTCGACGCGGTACTGCCACCGCACCGCGCCGTCCAGGGAGCGCCGTACGACATACGCGCCACCGGGCTGGAGACCCGCCCCGTCGTGGACCGCTCCCGCGTACACCAGGCTCTGCCCGATCTCGGCCGCCGGGCCGCCGAAGTGGTGCTCCCGGGGCTCCCAGGAGTGCGGGAAGAGCCGCCGCGTGGTCCCGTCGGCGCCCACGGCCACGACCCACTTGTCCTTGTGCGGCGCGTCCGGGCGCCGGCCCACCAGGACGTACGGCCGGCTGGCGCGCCGGACGTCGAACGGATGGTTGAACAGGTCGAAGCCGCCGACCTCCGGGCCCTCCTGCCGATCGTCGAGGCCGTACATCGTCTGCTTTCGGGGGCGCCGACGCCGGTGGTCCGTCGGTCTCAGCACCACCCTGCTGCCGCCCGCGACCAGCACCCCGGCCTCCTCCAGGTCCAGGGTCTCCAGGACCTGCCCGGTGTCGAGGGCCACGCGCGCGATCCGCGGCGCCGGCCGTTCCCACACCCCGTCGCGTCGGCGCATGCGGCGTTCGGCGTTGGTCCACACCGAGGTCCCGTCGGGGGCGGGGACCAGTTGGCGGCCGCCCTCCTCGTCCGCGACCGCCCATTCCCGCTCCCCCGACGGCAGCCACGACTCCGCCAGGACCCCGTCGAGCGCGGCCAGCACCCGGCCGTCCGCGCCGCTCCGGACGGCCCACACCCGGCGCCGGGGTGACCACTGCCGACCGACCTCGGCGGCGGCCTCCGCGATCAGACGACGTGCCTCGGCCCGGTGATCCGGTCGTGCGGCCGGCCCCACGGGTGCCGCCAGCTCGTCCGGTCCGACGGTCCTCGGGCCCACCGCCGTCCAGTCGGCCCGCGTGAGCACGACCGTGTGCCCCTGCTGATGCGCGTCGTCGTTCTCCCAGTCGTCGCACGGGGACAGAACCAGACGCAGCCGCCCCGGACCGCACCATGCGACGCTCAGCACCTCCCGCGCGTGGCGCAGCGCGGACACCACGGTGCCGGAGTCCAGGTGAACCAGGAGGAGTTCGCCTTCGAAGGAGTAGCCGCCGTCGTAGGAGCCCGTGCCGACGGCCAGCAGCGGCAGCGTGGGGTGGAAGGCCGCCGCGTGCACGGGGTACCTCGACCGCACGAGGTGTTCGCAGCGCAGCGTGTCCCGGTCGTAGACACCGATCCGGTCGCCCGTCCAGCGTGCGTCCGCCGTCCCGGAGCCGCTCCACTGGAGCCGCCCGATGTCACCGGCCACGGCGATCCTGCGCGCGCCTTCGTCGATGACGGCCAGGCTCGGCAATCCGGTCTCGGCGAAGGGCCCGTCGCCCAGCACACGTCGGACCAGCGGCAGTACGGTCATGCAGACTTCCTCCAAGGGGCGCACGGCAAAGGCCGCCGTCCCTCGCGCGGGACGGCGGCCGTTCATGCTCTCTGTTCTGTCGCCGCGCGCGCCATCGGATATCCGGCGGCGGGCGGCACGCTCCGCCTCGGGCGGCTTGGCGGGCTTGGTAGGTGCGGGATGTGCGGGCGGCCTCGGGGGGCGGGCGGCCCGGCTCAGGGGCGGTCCGGGTCGGTCAGGGACGCCCGTTGCGGTCAGGTTCGGTCGAGACCCCAGGTCTGGAGGGTGAAGGGGCGGCCCTTCTCCTCGCCGGTGATCAGCGGAACGTCGAGCAGGGTGAAGCCCGCCTTGGTCGCCACGGCGACGCTGGCCGCGTTCTCGGCCTCCAGCTCCAGGATCACCTGCTCTGCGGCCAGCTGCTCGAAGGCGTACGCGGCCATCACCCGTACCGCGCGCGCCGCGAGCCCCTGACCACGGTGCGCCGGGCCCACCGCGTAGCCGATCTCCGTGCCTTCTGGGGAACGGCGCACCATCACCTCGCCGAGCGGTGCTCCGCCGTCGACCGTGATCGCGAGCAGGACGGCGGTGCCCTCCGCCCGCAGCTGACGGGCCCGGTCCAGGCGTGCGCGGGCGGCGGCGTCGTCGAAGGGGGAGACGATCGGCGTCCAGTACGCGATGTCGGGGTGGTCGAACAGCTCCGGCATCGCCGTCAGGTCCGCCTCCGTCCAGTCCCGCAGGACGAGACCCTCCCCCGAGAGCTCGATCCGCTCGGGAAACGACGACATGGTGCTGCTCATGGTGCGGGACCTCCCTGGCCTGTTCGAACGAGGCAGGATAACCGGCGGGGCTGAACGCCGGGCTCAGACCGCCGTGAGGGTCCGGGGGGCGGGGTCCGCGGCGGGGAGGGGCAGCTCGTCGGGGACGGTGTCCACCGCGGGGAGGGACGGCTGTTCGGGGACGGTGTCCACAGCGGGGAGGGACGGCTGTTCGGGGACGGTGTCCACAGCGGGGAGGGACGGCTGTTCGGGGACGTCGACGGCCTTGACCGACTTCGAGGTGCCGCGGTTCGAGAACCAATACGCCCCGGCCACCAGGACCGCGCCGCCCACGATGTTGCCCGGGACGGTGAAGGCGAGGTTGTGGGCGAGGTCGCCGACGCTTGCCTGACCGTTGACGATGCCGAGCGAGAACAGCGACATGTTGGCGATGCTGTGCTCGAAGCCGCTGGAGACGAAGGCGAACACGGGAATCCACACCATGAAGGCCTTGGCCCCGTCACTGGTCGTCCGGGTGAACATCCACACGGCCAGGCAGACCAGCATGTTGCAGAGCATGGCCCGCGCGAACAGCTGTCCCCCTGTCTCGACTTCCTTCGCGGCCAGCAGGCTGCCCAGCAGGGCGGCGGAGGGCCCGGACTTGACGGTCCCTGCCGCGCCTATGATCAGCGCGAAGAACACCGTCCCCGTCAGGTTGCCGACCAGGGACATCCCCCAGATCCGCGCCGTGTCGAGCCAGGTGGTGCGGCGGCTGAGCGTGCCGAACGTCATGGTCATGCACTGGCTGGTGAACAGGTCGGCGCCGGCGAACATCACCAGGGTCAGGGCGACGGGGAACACCATGCCCTCGACCAGCTTGACGGCACCGGAGTGCCCCGCCTCGAGCGGCCCCGCGACGCTGAGCATCAAAACCTCGCCGATACCGATGTAGACACCGGCGAGCATCGCGGAGACCAGGTAACGGGCGGGTGAGCGAACCAGCCGGGCCTTCTTCACGGCCAGGTCCACGGATGCGGCAATGGTGTCGGGAATCGTCAGGGGCATACGGTCGAGACTATGCGCCCCACCCGTCCCGTTTAAGGCGATATGGTCCCGAGCATGCGGGACCTTCAGCCCGTTTGTCCCGGGCCGTTCAGCAGACCGGGCTGTACGTGGCCGCGCTGCCGCACGACTTCGGCCCGGTGGCGGAGTTCGACAGCCACACGGTCGACTTCGAGGCGGCCGGCGGACACGTGGCCTGGGTGTTCGCGGCGGGTGCCGGGTGGCCGGTCGAGCGCAGGCAGCGGCTGTCGGAGGTCATCGTCCGGCACATGTGGCCTCGCCGAGCGCGTCCGGGCCAACCCGCTGGACCGCCCGGCCGGATGATGCCGGCCCCGCGCCAGGCGGTCTCCCCGGGAACAGGATCCCGGTTCAGCGGACGGCGGAGGTGCGGCGGAGGTGGTCCACCAGGGCGAGGAAGAGCAGGAAGTTGGGAATGTCCTTCACGCGCTTGCTCGACCAGGAGAGCCACTTGCCGGACTTCCGCAGCGCCACCACGCCGTTGTTGACGCGCACGTCCTCGATCTCCGACCACGTCATGGCGCCGCGCTTGGCCGCCGTGACCCCGCCGCGGTCGAGGGACATGTCGCCGAAGGTGAACGTCCGGCCCGCCTCCAACATCTGCAGCATGCCCGGCAGTTGCGCCGTGGCGATCTCCTGCTGGATGAACGGCCCCCACCGCTCGGGCTCGGCGTAGAAGTCGGTGACCTTGCGGACCGTGCCGTCCCCCTTGTGGAGGGTGTACTGGTACTTCGTGGCGACGTGGATGCCGTTGACGTACCGCTCGGTGATCGCCTGAAGCGCCATCATCGAGTCCCAGCGGAAGGCGGCGGGCTGCCCCTTGCGGTCGGTCTCGATCATCCCCTGCTCGAAGAAGTACAGCCGACGAGCGGCGGACTTGCGGGAGAAATTGGGGGTCTGCACCAGCATCCAGGCGAACAGGAGCCCGGGGAGCACGAAGATGAACAACCCGACGACGGTCAGAAAGAGCAAGTTGCAGATCATCAGCACGCCCAGCCGTTTCGGCAGGAACGTGCCGCGATGGCGGCCGAGGCCCTCGGCCGTGGCGAGGCCGGCTATGTCGTCGGGGATGCGGTCGTCCATGATGGCGCTTCACTCTCGGAACAGGGGGACGGGTTCCGGCGCTGTCGGCGCCGGGGCTCGCGCAGCGTAACGGATGGCATCCGCCGCGGGGATCGCCGGTGTCCCTACGAGACGCCGGGATCGCCGGTGTCCCCCGCGAGCCCTTGCCTGCCCTCGACCCCCGTGCGCCGAGGGCAGGCCGCCAGTGGACCGGTCAGTGGGCCGTCACGCGTGGCCGCTGTAGGCGAGGCTGCACGAGAAGGCCTCGCCCTTGACCGCGCAGAGCTGGATGTAGACCGTCGTCCCCTCGGCCAGGTCGCCGCTGTTCCAGGCGCTCTCGTAGGGCGACGTGTGGCCGCGCGTGGTGGCCTGGCGCCCCGTCACCGGGGAGATCATGCTGGCTCCCATGCCGTACCCGTCGGCGTAGTAGTCGCCCACCTTGAAGGCGTCGCCGGGGATGTCGCCGCCCTGGATGGGGTCGGCGTTCCATTCCATGATGCCCGCGTAGGTGCCGCCGTAGTAGGCGGCGATGGTGAAGCTGCCGTTGGAGGACACGGCGCTCTTCTCGAACGTGAAGCCGGCCGCGGCGGCGTCGGTCGATCCGAGCGTGAGGGAGCTCGCGCCGGCCAGGGCGGCCGCGGCCAGGAAGGTGACGGCGCGATTCCTCTGTCTCTTCTTCATCGGGGGGTCTCCCTCAGTGGGTGCGGTGTTCACCCGTCGAGACTGCCCGAGTTGGATCATCTCGTGTTGGCACTGCGTCCACGGGTGATTGGCACTGCGTCGACGGTTCCCCTCATTCGGCACCGGCCAGAGCCTGGAACCGGTACTCCTTGGGCGACAGGCCGTAGGCGGCACGGAACGAGCGGGTGAAGTCGGAGGCGCGGGGAATGCCCCAGCGGGCGCCGACCGCATGGATCGCCGTGGTGCGCTGCGCGAGGTCGGCCAGGTCGCGGCTGGCCCCCTCCAGCCGCAGCCGCCGGATGCAGGCCGCGACGGTCTCGCCCCCGGCGTACCGGGGGAAGAGCCGATGCAGGTAACTGACCGAGATGTGATGGGCGTCGGCGATCGCGGGAGGTGTCAGCTCCGGGTCGTGGAGGTTGCGCCGTATGAACGCCTGGACCCGTCGGGCCATGACCTGCTGGCGGCTCTCCGGGGGCAACACCGCTTCGGCGTCCAGGACATGGGCCAGCCAGGCCGCCACCAGGTCGACGACGACGGTGCCGAGCCGGGGCGCGTCGTACGGCTCCAGCCGGTCGGCCTGACGCTCGACGCCGAGCAGGAACTCGGTGAGCAGGACGGCGGCTCCCCCGCGCCCCGGCAGGGCCCGGCCCAGCAACTCCCGGACCCGGTGCGGCGGCAGGGGCAGCAGGTCCTTCGGCAGGTCGACGCCGATGCCGCGGACCGCGACGCGGTCGTCCTGGTCCGCCGGCCTGAGGTCGTACGGCTGGGAGCTGTCGGCGATGTGCAGGTCGCCGGGGCCGAACACCTCGGCCCGGCCCGCGTGGTCGAGCGCCATCCGCCCGTCGAGCAGCAGCGTCAGGTGATACAGCTCGGGGTCCGACTGACGGACGAGCCTGGGGCTCCGCCGATAGCGCGTCGGCTTGAACGAGGTCGGCCACACGGTCGCGGGCCCCAGCTCCATCAGGCGGTGGCGCGCCCAGAAGTCCGTGAGGTGGGTGCTGGTGATGTCGCAGGGCGACCGGGTCCGGCTGACCATCTCCCGCCAGAAGTCGAACCTGTCCGCCTCCGGCAGGTCATCACTGCGGAACTCGCTCCCGATCATCGCGTCCTGTCCCTGGGCTCCGGTCGTGTACCTGGCCGGAATCGTCGCACGCGGCCACGGCGGTCGGCGGTCGGCGGTCGGCGGTCAAGTCGGTCCGGTGTCCCGGGAGATGAAGGGCCGGTCAGCGCAGGGCCACGTCCCGAAGCGCGTCGAGCAGCGCGTGGAGCGCGGGTCTCGGCGGTGTCGTGTCCTGTACGGCCGCGTAAATCGCCCTGACCGGTTCCGGCCTGCGCAACTTGCGTACGACGACACTTGCATGACGGCTCGTCAGTCCGGTCGCCGGAATGAGACTGATCCCGAGGCCGGCCGCCACGAAGCCCTGCGCCGTCGCGTGATCCTCGCTCTCCACCACGAAGTTCGGGCTGAAGCCCGCCGCGGCGCAACTGTCGACGACGGCGTCCAGGCAGGGGCCGGGCCCGTCGCTGCGGACCCACGGCTCGTCGGCGAGGTCGGCCAGGTCCAGGACCCGCTTGCCGGCGAGCCGGTGCCCGCCGGGCAGGACCGCGCGGTAGGGGTCGTCCAGCAGATGGACGAAGCGAATGCCCTGGTGATGCCGGTCGGGTGAGCGGACCACCAGGGCGAGATCGGCCCGGCCCTCGGTCACCTCGGTCAGCGGGTCGCGGGGGTCGGTCATCCTGAGGTCGATCCGGATGCCGGGGTGTTCCTGCCGGAACCGGGCGAGGGCCGGTGCCATGAGGGCGGCCCCGGCCGTGGCGAAGTAGCGGATCGACAGCAGCCCTTCGGCACGCGCCCGCAGGTCGGCCAGCGCCCGCTCGGCGTCGGCGACCTGCCTGCCGATGACGGCCGCGTGGTCGCTGAGCAACCGGCCCGCCTCCGTGGGCAGGACACCGCGGCCGACTCGTTCGAGCAGCGCCGTCCCGGCCTGCTTCTCCAGCGCCGCCACCTGCTGGCTGACCGCGGACGGGGTGTACCCCAGATTCGCGGCCGCCGCGGTGATCGAACCGCTGGTGACGACCGCGCGGAGGACTTGCATGCGTCGCACGTCAATCATGCAGCTGAGCTTAAAGGTCGTGAAGAACCCTTCGCTTGTCCTGTTGTGAACCGCCCGGCAGCATTCGAAGCCGATCGATGGCGCGAGGAGGACAGAGTGACCGACGGCCGAAGTGGCTCGCTCGTACGTATCGCCGTGCTCGCACTGCTGTGGGGGTCGGCATTCCTGTGGATCAAGTTGGCCCTGGACAGCGGACTCACGCCGTTCCAGATCGCTTTCGCCCGTTCCGCCCTCGGCTCGGCCGTCCTGCTGGCCCTGGCCCGGGCCGCCGGCCGACCGCTGCCACGGGACCGCCGGACATGGGGGCGCCTCGCCGTGGCCGCCCTCTTCTGCAACGCGCTGCCGTTCCTGCTCTTCGCGGTGGGTGAGCGGACCGTCGACTCCGGACTGGCCGGCGTGCTGCACGCGACGACTCCGCTGTGGTCCGTGCTGCTCGGCGCCGCCCTCGGCACGGCGCGCGGAACGCATCCGGTCCGACTGGGCGGGCTGGCACTCGGATTCGCCGGAACCCTGCTCATCTTCGCACCCTGGGAGAGCGCCGGACTCCTGAGCGGGGGCACGCTCGCCCTGCTCGCGGCGGCAGCGAGCTACGCGGTCGGCTTCGCCTACATGGGAAGCCGGCTGACCGGCCGGGGGACCGATCCCCTGACCCTGTCCGCGGCCCAACTCCTCGCCGCCACTGCCCTGTCGGCTCCGGCCGCCCTGGCGGGCAGCGCCACGGCGCACTTCGCCGTCGACGCGCGGGCCGTACTCGCCGTCACCGTCCTCGGCATCTGCAGCACCGGGCTCACCTTCTATCTCAGCTACCGGCTCGTCGCGGACGAGGGAGCGACCAGCGCGGCCACCGTCGGCTATCTCCTGCCGGTCGTCTCGGTGGCGCTGGGCGCCGCCGTCCTCCACGAGGAAGTGGGCCCGCGTGTCGTCGCGGGGGCAGCCGTGGTGCTCGCGGGGGTGGCGGCGACGCGGTGGCGTGAGCGAGGTCCGCAGCCGTCGCGGACCGAGACCGAACTCAAGGCGCCCGCAGTGGCGTTGTCCTCAAGCGACCCGTCGCGGGGGTTGACATCAAGCAAGCCTGAGCCAGTTTCAGCCGTTGACTTGTCACTTCCATGACAAGTCAAGGCGAGTGATGGCAATCTTCTCCTGAACATTCACCGCCCCCCTCACTCGCACGTCTCTCACGCGTCGCCGAGTTCCGACACGCCCCTCGCGGGCCGCCTCGCGCAACGCCCTTCTCTGCTCAGCGCGTCGGCAGCCGGCCGTACCTCGCCGGCCCGCCCTCTCGGCCTCGACCACGGCCGATCATCGCCTTGAAGGAGAACCCCTTGTCCCCCTCCCCCCGCTCCCCGCACCGACGGCGACCGCGTACGTCGGTGGCCCTCGCGGGCGCCGCCGCCCTCCTCGCCACCGGACTGCAGACCGGCCTCGCCTCCGCCGCCCCCACCGACCAGAGCCGCGGCGGCGAACACGCGAAGATCCACGCCACCCCCCGGGCGGGCGGGGCCCCGGCGAGGCTGTCCCCCGCCGCGCACGCCGCACTGCTCAAGAGCGCGACCGCCGCGGCAGGCCCCACCGCCGAGCTCCTCGCCCTCGGCCCACGGGAGAAGCTGGTCGTCAAGGACGTCGAGAAGGACGCCGACGGCACCACGCACACCCGTTACGAGCGAACGTACGCGGGTCTGCCGGTCCTCGGCGGCGACCTCGTCGTCCATCAGAAGGACGGTCTGACCACCGTCTCCGAGACCGCCGCGTCCCGCATCGAGATACCGACCACCGCCACCCGCGTCACCTCCTCGACCGCCGCCCGCACGGCGCTCACGGTCGCCGCGAAGGACGACGCCAGGCACCCCGCGCTCGACGGCACCCCCCGCCGCGTCGTCTGGGCGGCCGCGCAAAAGCCGGTGCCGGCCTGGGAGTCGGTGGTCGGCGGCACCCAGGACGACGGCACCCCGAGCGAGTTGCACGTCATCACCGACGCCACCTCGGGCAAGACCCTCTTCGACTACCAGGCGGTGCGCACCGGTACGGGCACGGGCCAGTACAGCGGGACCGTTCCGCTCGGCACCACACCGTCGGGATCCGTCTACCAGCTCGTGGACGGCGACCGCGCGGGCCACCGCACCTACGACCTCAACCAGGGGACGTCCGGCACGGGCACCCTCTTCACGGATGACAACGATGTCTGGGGCGACGGCACCCAGAGCGACCGGCAGACCGCCGGCGTGGACGTCGCCTACGGCGCCGCCGCCACCTGGGACTACTACAAGGACGTCTTCGGCCGCGACGGCATCCGCAACGACGGCGTGGCCGCCTACAGCCGGGCCCACTACGGCAACAACTACGTCAACGCGTTCTGGTCCGACAGCTGCTTCTGCATGACGTACGGGGACGGCGCGGGCAACGCGCACCCGCTCACCGCCCTCGATGTGGCCGCCCACGAGATGAGCCACGGCGTCACCGCGGCCACCGCGGGCCTCGCCTACTCCGGCGAGTCCGGCGGCCTCAACGAGGCGACCTCGGACATCTTCGCCGCCGCGGTCGAGTTCCACGCCGACCTGCCGGCCGATCCCCCCGACTACCTCGTCGGCGAGAAGATCGACATCAACGGCGACGGCACCCCGCTGCGCTACATGGACCAGCCCTCCAAGGACGGGGCGTCCCGCGACTACTGGGACTCCTCGCTGGGCGGCGTCGACGTGCACTACTCCTCCGGACCGGCCAACCACTTCTTCTACCTGCTCTCGGAGGGCAGCGGCGCCAAGACCGTCAACGGTGTCTCCTACGACAGTCCGACGTACGACGGCGTGCCCGTCACGGGCATCGGCATCGAGAACGCCCAGCGGATCTGGTACCGGGCCCTGACCACGTACATGACCTCCAGCACCGACTACGCCGGGGCGCGCACCGCCACCCTCCAGGCCGCGGCCGACCTCTTCGGCGCGTACAGCGACACCTACCTCGCCGTCGCCGCCGCCTGGGCCGCGATCCACGTCGGCGACCGGATCGCGCCGGGCGTGAACGTGGCCCCGATCGACGACCAGATCAGCGGGGTCGGGCAGCAGGTCTCCCTCCGGACGAGCGCCTACACCACCCACTCCGGGGCTGGGCTGACCTATACGGCCACCGGCCTGCCGGACGGGCTGACCATCGACGACACCGGGCTGATCTCCGGGGTCCCGACCACCCTCGGCACCAGCGCCGTGACCGTGACGGTCACCGACACCACGGGCGCGTCGGTCTCGGTGGCCTTCACCTGGCGGGTGGCGAACGTCTTCGCCAACGGCACCAGGGTGGACATCCCCGACGCCGGGGCCGCCGTCGAGTCGCCGATCGTCATCACCGGGCAGCCCGGGAACGCCTCGGCCACCACCCAGGTCTACGTCAAGATCGTCCACACCTACCGCGGGGATCTGACGGTCTCCCTGGTCGGGCCCGACGGGACCGTCTACTCGCTGCTGAACCACAGCGGCGGCAGCGCCGACAACGTCGACCAGACCTTCACGGTCGACGCCTCCGCCCAGCCCGTCACCGGCACCTGGAAGCTGCGGGTCCAGGACACCGCCGCGTACGACGTCGGGTACATCCAGCAGTGGCAGCTCACTCCGTGACCGCCCCCTCCTGATCGTTCGCCCCCGGCGGCCTGCCGGGGGCGAGGTCAGAGGCCGGCTCGCACGTCGACGGCCGGCCCAGCCGGGTCACTGCGATGACGTGTCCCCGGCCCCGTCCGCGGTGGTGGAGACGCCGGCCGGCCCCTGCGGAGGCAAGGCCTGCTCCTCCGTCACATCCTCTTGGTCGGGATGGTGGATGCCGCGCGGCGGGCCCGCCCAGGTCGCGAAGTCGTCGTCGAGTTCCTCGTAGTCGTCATGGCCGGCGGGGTCAGGCAGCGCCATCGGTGTCTCCTCGGGTGTCTCGGCGCGGTTCGTGGAATTCAAGGAGGTCGACGTCGGCGGCCCGGACGTACAACCCGGCCGTGCCGGGCATCCGGGGGCCGAAGGTGCCGTCCGGCTCCATCCGGTACTGGGACTCCAGGTAGAGGTCGCCCGGCTGCGGATAGGAAGAAGCGCACGACCGTCTGCCGTACCAACCCCCGGCCCATCCCCCGTTCTTCAGCCGGACCCGGACGAAGCATGCTCCGCGGTCCTGGAAGAGGGCGTCCCACGCGGTGGGCGTCTCCTCGTGCACGGCGGCACGGCGCCGCCGTACCCAGCGTGCTTCCCCCCACGCCACCAGCGTCGGCACGACCACGACGAGGACCAGCAGCCACAGACCGGCCGCCCGCGGCTGGTCCGCGACACCGGCCAGGGCGCGGTCCTTCGCGCCGCCCCGCAGCAGCCGCACGAGGTGGGGGCCGACGGCGATCAGATAGGCGGCGTCGAGCAGGACTCCGACGCCGAGCGCGCGCAGGAAGCGGTTGTTCACCTCCTGCTCGGCCTCGCGGATGCCCAGCAGTCGCTCCCTCGCGAAGAGATAGGAGGTGCCGGGCAGGATCAGCAGCACGAGAATCGCCAACTGCTCCACGGTGCTCGGTGTCATGGCCGGTTCTCCTCCTCGCGCGCCCCGGCGGCCACGTTCCGGGCCAGTGCGCTCAGTTCGCCGAGATCCAGGTCGTGGGCGCGAGCCTTGACCCAGTTGGCCGATGACGGCTTGAGCAGGTCCAGCTCCTTCTCGGCCTGGCTCAACAGCTCGATCGCCGTCGGCTCGTCCTCCTCGTGGTGCGCGAGCCGGGCGCCGACGAGGAGGAGGAAGGCCGCCAGGAGACGTTCCCGCGTCGTGCGGCGCCGCTCCAGGAGGGTCACGGCGCGGGAGAAGCACGTCCTCGTGCGCGGCACGATGCGGCGCAACGTGCTCTCCACACCGTCGTCGACGAGGGCGCGCACCTCGCGCAGGACGCCGGGGCCCAGACGCGGCGAGTCGGCTGCGCCGTCCCCGGGCGGTACCCGGCGCCCGGTCGTCGCGGCGGGGTGCCGCCGCCGGTCCGCCTCCGCGATCCTCCGGTCCGCCTCCTCGAGCAGCCGTGTCGTCTCCGCTCTCAAGGTCCGGGCCGAACCGAGCGATTCGGTCGTCACCAGGACCCGGTCCAGCACGGCGATGGCGTCCGCCACGTGTCCGCGGACGAGGAGCGCCTCCCCGAACAGCCGGGAGGCACGCGCGGCTTCCGACAGTCTGTCCGCGGCCTCGAAGACCGCGTCGCAGTCCTTGAGGAAGGCGAACTCGGCATCTCCCACCGGCCTTCCCGACTCCAGGGCCAGCAGGGCGTTCGTACCGGCCTTCATCAGAGTCTGCTCGTCGCCGCCGCGGCGGGCGTGCGTCCAGCCCTCCAGGTACGCGGCAAGGCCCTTCTCGAGATCGCCGTTCCGGCTGTGGGCCACCCCGAGGTTCAGCAGGACGTGAGCAAGCAGCCCGGAGTCGTCCGCGGCCCTTTCCCTGGCGAGCCGCAGGGCCCGCAACCCGGCGGTGACGGCCTCGTCGTAGCGCTCCTCCTCGGCGTACGCATGACAGAGCAGACCGAGTGTGCCGGCCACCTCTCCGTCCGAGAGGTCTTGCCGGACGGCCGGGTGGTCGACGAGTACGAAGTGTGCGACCCGTTCGTAGGCGGGCATCTGCTCGACATCGGCCCAGGACGTGTCGGATGGCTCGGTCATCACGCTCCCACCAGGCTGAACGGTGCCCACAGATAGGGGTGTTGGAAGGGACGCAGGGGCACGCGGGGGGACATCAGCCGCCGTCGGATCTCGGCGGGGAGCCAGTCCTGGCCGAGCAGTTCGGGCACGGTGACCGAGCGCAGCCACAACTGGGCGGCTCGCAGCGCCGGCCCGGGTGATTCGGGACCGCCGGGCGGGTCGTCGTACGGCCGCGACTCGATGGCGCCGGACGGGCTGCCGTAGGACGGCTGCGTGATGCCGTGGCCGAGGAGCCTCCGGTAGAACGCGATCATCAGCAGCACCGCGGCCGTGTCGTTCGTCTTCCAGCGCGTGCAGACGACGCCCGCGCCGCCGGCCAGCAGGATGCCGGTGGGCAGCCCGATCGCCTCGTCCGGCAGTCGGGGGTCGACGAGTCCGGTGTCGCACGCCGAAAGGGTCACCAACCGGGCCCGCTCCAGCGGCCGGGGACGCGTGTTCAGCAGATCGGCCAGAGTGAGCCGCTCGCCGCCGAGGTCGAGCCGCGAGGCGAGCGGATCGGCGGGGTCGTAGGCGCCGTGACAGGCCAGGTGGACGTGCGTGCCGCCGCGCAGCGCGCCAAGCAGGTCCCCGCTGGTGCACGACCCCTCCTTGCCGGACGGACTGCCGGTCGGGTCCCGGCTCTCACCGGCCGCGAACAGCCTTCGAAGCGTCTCCGCCTCCTCGGCGGCGAGGAGCCCTCCGTCCTGGCCCGGGGTGGACGCCGCCACGAGGAAGGGCTCGGGCTGCGGTGCCGCGGCGCGGCGCCTGGCCGCGAGGAGCAGGCGCGCCGACGGTGCGTACGCCACCGCGCAGGTCGCGAGGAGCGGTTCGTTCGTCGAGGGAAGGTGCGCGGCGTGCAGGGGCAGGTGGGCGGTGGGACCGCAGGCCACCACGACCACCGCGGTCGCCGAGCCGAGGGCCTCGGCGACGGGCCCGACCAGCTCCTTGCCGAGCCGCGGGAGCAGTTCCCGCAGCTCCCCTCCCCTCTCGCGCACGGTCCGGGCGAAGGCGTCGGCGAGCACACGGGCGTCGGCGGCGGTGAGCGTCGACTCGACGGCTTCGACACGGGCTCCGGGATCGGTCTCGTGCCGGACGATCAGGGCGATGCTTCCGGCGTTCGTCGTCGCGATGTAGCAGAGGGGTTCACCGGGCCGCGCGGCGCCCAGGATGTCGGCCCGTGTCGCTTCCCGCAGGAAGGACGCCATCCCGGGGACCTCCCTCACCCGAGCCAGGGCGGCGGCCAGCTCCGCCCGCGCCTCGTCGAGGGGTCCGCCCAGCTCGTACTCGGCCGAGTCGATCTCCCGCCCGCCGTCCGCCGGCTCTCCCCCACGGCCCAGCTCCCGGTTGCGGGCCTCCAGGGCGTGTACGGTCTCGGCGGCCCGCACATAGCCGGCGTGGACCTCCGGTTCCGCCCGCGCCAGCTGCTGGAGCTGGTCGTGATCCGGTGACAGGACCAGATTGAAGCTGCGGGTTCTACCGCGTTCCAGGCAGAGCAGCGCTTCCTCCGGCCGGCCCCCACGGGCGAGCGCGTAGGCGGCGCGCTGGTGCAGATCGCCGGCCGTGTTCAGCCTGGACTCACGTGAGGACGTCACCAGGCAGACGCGGAAGAGCTGTTCGTCCGCCTCCACCGCCCGCTGGTACGCGTCGGCCGCCGCGCACCAGTCGCCCCGCTCGGCCAGCGCGTGACCGAGCTTCTCCGCCGCCCATGCCATCAGGTCCCAGCGGCCGTTCGCCCGTCCCATCGCCTCCCGCAGAGCGGACAGCTCCCGTTCCCGTAACTCGTCTTCACGGGAGGGGTCCAGCGTGCGGCAGAGCCGGCAGGCATCCGCCAACGAGATCAGCTGGAAACCGAGTTCGAACCCGGTCGGCAGCCCCTCGTAGGCCGCGAGGGCGTCTTCGATGTGCGCCAGTCCCCGTCGCGCGGTCGCGGCAGGGTCGTCCGCCTCACCTCGCTCGGCCTGCCCGAGGCGGGCCCAGCCGAGCTTGGACATGCTGCGTGCCCACAGATGGGGGGCGTTGATCCTCGGCCGGTCCGCGAGAGCGGCCTCGTGGCAGCGGATCTCCTCCTCGTACTCGCCGAGCTTGCCTGCGACGATGGCCAGTTTGTCGTAGGTGCTCGACGCCTCCGCGCGGTCCCCGACCCGTTCGTAGACGGCGAGCGCCCGCAGCAGGTGCTCGCGTGCGCGAAGGCTGTTCTCCCGCCGGTCTCCCCGCATCCTCCTGGAGAGCGAGACCGCCAGCCGGGCCTGTGTGTTGGCCCACTGCTCGGGGTCGAGCTCCTCCGATTCGAAGGTGTTCAACTCTTCGTACAGCCGCACCACATGCTCGCTGTTGACGGCGGGATCGCCCTGCTGCCGGACGTTGTAGGCACCGGCGAGGTGACTCTGGGCGTCGCACCACAGGTCCTTGTACCGGGCGGGGTCGAGCCGGGCGACGACCGGTTCCAGGAGGCCGATCGCCTCTTCGATCTGGCCGGGTGCGGACTGCGTACCCTGATCGATCAACACCTTGGCCAGCTCGCTGCGGACCCGCGCCCATGTCTCGCGCTTCAGCTCGTGCCCCGCCTCCTCAAGCACCGTCCGCAGGTGCCGGATCGCCAGGTTCTGGTTGGCGTGGACGTCGCCCGTGTAGCGCTGGCCGTAAGCACGCGCCAGCTCGTACCGGACCGCGGCCCAGCGCGCCGGTTCCTTCCGCCTCGAAATGCGCTGCGCTCCCCGCAGCAGCAGGCCGATGGCCCGTTCGAGGCCGACGATGTCGTTCCCCCGGTTCACGCTGCTCAGCGCCTTGCCCAACTCGATCTCGAAGGCGCCGCGCAACTCTGGCTGGTGACAGTCGCCGAGCAGCTCCAGCCCGCGCTCCGCCAGCCGTGTCAGCTCGGCGGCGACAGGCCTGTCGCTCAAGCTCCGGCCGAGCCCGGCGCGTCCGATCGTCATCATCTCCTCGGCGATCCGCAGCACTTCGGGCGGCGGTGCGGAGCGCGGGGCTTTGACCCTGTACCGGCGCGGACCCGTGCCGCCGGCCGCTCCGCGGCGCCCGGCAGGCGCCAGCAGTCCGCGTGCCGCGTCGAACATCACGGACAGGACACCGGACTTCTCGGCCTCCTCCGCGCTCACCGGCCCGAGCTGGTCGAGCAGCGCCTCGACGTAGATCTTCTCGTTGGCCTGGTCGCTCTCGGACGAGGTGTGGGGCGGACAGAAGTAGACCAACTGCCGCTGTGCGTCGGCGCGGTACACCAGCAGCGGGAAGGGCCGGCGCCTCCTCGCCCCACAACGCGGGCAGACAACCGCAGGAACCTCCCCCTTGATCACTCCCTGCACGAGGTCGGGCCGCGCCAAGGCGTCGACGACCATGTACGTGCCGTCCCGGACGTCTTCGCCGCACCTCCGACACCGCCAACCGTGCCGGACTTGAATCGAGTAGTCCATCAGCCCCCTCAATCCCCGGTTCACTGTAGGGACGTACGGGGACAGTCACGTCGGGATCCCGCAAAACGCCTCACGCGGGGGTCTTCGTATGTGTCCAGCGCGGGGCCAGTACCTCCAGCACCTCCAGCACGAGACATGGCCTGCGCCCCAAGCAGTTGGACGAAAGTCGCCACTGCTTCAGCGACTTCAGCGGCTTTCCTGGCTGCCACGGCGGCTACGGCGGCTACGGCGACCAGCGGTCTCCGGCATGTCCGGGGCAGGCCGGGCGGTCACCAGGTAGCCCGCGAAGCTGACGCCCGGCTGCGCCTTCGCCCACCCGTTCCCCTGCTCCACCGAGACCAGGACGGCCGACCCGGGGACAGGCGCGAGCACATTCGTCGAACTGCCGGCCGGTGTGGCGTAGCGGCAGTGCACCTCGGAGATGGCCAGCACCTGGAGCCGGGTCGGCGCGTGCCCCTCGTCCTGACCGTGATGTTCCTCGCGAAAATCGATCCCGGCCGCCCGTTCGTCGCCCACGACGTCGGCGTAGTCCTCCGGATCGACCTCCAGCAGCGTCCACGAGACGGCGTCCCCCTGCCGAAAGGTCTTCCCGCAGCACTGCATCTGCCAGTCGTCGACCCAGATCGTCAAACCCATGCCGCCATTGTCAGCGGACCGAGCCGGCTTCCTCCACGAGTCGGCGCGGGTCACACCGACGCACGCTCCGCAGGGCCACCAACGACACCGCTGCCCTTCCGGCTTCCGTGCAACTCCCCCGTACCCGGGCCAGTCTCTCCGGTGCTCGTCGGCGTGGGCCGCCAAGCTGACGACCGTGGGGTTCTGGCCGTGCCCTCACCACCAGCGGACCCAGAACACGAACCTAACGAAGCACTACTGCTCGGAAAGGGAAACGACTGCGACACCTGCGGCAAGCATCCTCGCGACCACTTGGTCCGCCAGGTCGTCATCGCAGATGACCTCGGCCATGGGTGGATCACTCTTCAAGATCGGCAGTAGCCCAGGCTCGTGCGCCAGAGCTCCCAGCGATCACGCTCAGTAGTCCACATCGGCTCGAATTCGAGCAGCTCCCGGTCGTTCATGCCCGCCTCCCCGGGATGCACGGTAGCGTGCGGTCGGCGTAGCGACACCGGGCAGGCCCAGCCATGGGGCGAGTGGTCATGACCCCGTAGGCTTCCTGCGCGTCGGCTCGGCTGTGGACCTCCCTGGTCAAAGCACGACAGCCTCCCCCGGAACCGCGTGCACCGGTCCCGGACGTCGTCGCGATGTCCCCACGACCGCACACACGAGGTGAGCAGGAAGGTGCGTCGTAGAGCCAGATCTCCGCGTCCGGGTGATCAAGCCGAGCACGAGTGTCGCGGGTGAGTGGGTGATTGCCGACGAGCACCGCCTCCGGGAGGACGGCTTTCACTGCTTCGAACGCGGCCCGGGACTTGCCCGCCGTCGACTCGCCGACGACCAGGACGAAGCGGTGGGCTCGCAGGGCCTCCTCGAGGTCGTCGCTGCGATCGCGCCGCACGAAGGGCGGCACCTGGACGACGGAAACGCCCTGATCCGCCCCGGCCCTCGAGCCGGCCTTCGGCGCGGCCGGGTGGACGCCGAGCTCGATCAGATCGTCGACATCCGCGACGCGCGGCGGCTTCCCCCGATGGTCCACCAGGAGCCGGCTCGTGAACTCGGTGCGCTGACGCACCGTTTCCTCGACAAGGTGCTGCCCCCGCTGCGTCAGCGCCGCACCCACCGTGGCCCCAACCGCGACCACCGCTCCGCCCACCACTCCCGGCAGCAGCCGGGACACCCAGGACAGAGTGGACACCCCGAGGGCCACGCCGATCACGAGCCACCAGCCGCCCCACCGAGTACCCCGAATCCGGAAGCCCCTCATAGCTCGTCAGCCTGCCGCATCGGGGCCGGCATGCGAAGTGGTGGTCATGGGGACCCAGCCCTGGGGACGGCGGTACCAGTAGTGCGGGAGCCCGTCGATCGTCGTGGTGCGGAACGGGCGGCCGTGGTCGTCGATCCGTACCGTGCCGGTTCGGCCCTGCGCGGACCAGTCGAGATCGACGTACCAGTCGCACGTGCAGGAGCCGGTACGCGCGGAGAGGAACAGGACCTCGGGCTTCTGCAGGGACACCCGGTAGGGAAAGTCGATCGCGGGAGCCGGTCTGTCCGGGTCGTTGCCGGGCACCGAACGGACCAGGGGCCGGGGCGCGTCGAGGTCGACCGAGAAGTAGCGGGGGATCAGGACGGCGCCACAGCCCTCGTACATGGAGTAGGCGATGCCCTGGCGGGCCGGGGCTGCGCGGTCGGCCATGCGCACGTGCAGCGCTGTCAGGACGACCTCGGCGGAGCCTCTGCCCTGCACCGTGATCCGCAGGTCGGTGGTGCGCCCGTGGACCGCGCCCAGGGACGAGGCCCAGGCCGCCGCGTCCGCCGGCATCGGCGGCGGCACCTGCTCCGGCGGCTTGGCGATGACGTAGTCGTGGTCGCATTCGAGCCGCCAGACATGGGAGTCGGCCGTCCAGGTGAGCGGGCCGGCCGAGGGCGCCGTGCCGGTGTTCTCCGGGTCCTTCGACGCGTCTCCGCCACCGTGGGCGGCCGGCGCCGAGGGGCTCCCCGAGGTCCGGACGGTGGCCGACGGCTCCGTACCTTCCGGGGAGGGGACGGCGGGCACGTCGGTCCTGCCGGCGCGCGGCCGGGACGATGCCGAGAGTCGCGGGGTGAGGGGTTCTGAGGCGGCGGACGCAGTGGGTCCGACGGGGGGTCTGCCGGCGGATGCGGTGAGACCGGCCGGCAGGACGACGAGCGAGGCCGCCATGGCCATGGATCTCAGGGGCAGTCGCCGAGGGCTTCGGGCTCGCTGCCGTCCGTCCGCCTCGGGCGTGGGTCCCCGCAGCGACTCGGGCGCCGAGAGCCGCTCGGGCGTCGCCTCACGCCGGGCGTCCGGGGTGTCATGGTCGCCCAGGGCGTCGGGACCGACCTGTCCGTCCAGACCGTCCACGCCGCCCAGGCCGTCCAAGCCGCCGGATGCCGGGTCCGCGGGACCGCTCGTCGTGCCGCGAGGCCCCGGTACGCGCCGGGCACGCGACGAGCGTCGGCGCTGCCGTTCCGCGACCGCCAGGATCCACCTGCGGTGCAACTCCCGGCGCTCTTCGGGAGAGGCCGCGCAGAGTTCGGCGAACCGTTCGACGGTGGCGAACTCCAACGGAACCATCTCGCCGGCGCAATAGCGGTGCAGCGTCGAGGCGTTCATGTCCAGACGACGGGCGAGCGCCGCGTAGCTGCGGTCCGTACGCTCCTTCAGACGCGTCAGGAGAAACGCGAACTCCGACACGTCGTCGCGGCATGCATCCATCTGGTCCGTGCTCGCATCCGTTCATCGGCCTGCGCCGCCATGGCCCGCTCCGGGCGGGCAGCCAGGTACTTCGCATACCTGCACGCCGGTACGGCTGGAGCGGTTCCCCGGTCGCACCATCCGCCGCTACGAGATCTCCGTCACCCGCCCCCGAGTTGAGCCCTCGGGACGCGGCCGGTCGGCCGGTCGTGGTGTCGCGCCTCACCCGCCCCGCCGAGTGTCCCCTCGGGTGTACCGCCGTCGGCCTCGGTGCTGCCCGTCCCGCACCGGCATCCCAGACTCACGAGTCTCCGCAGGTCGTGCGGGGTGGGACCGTCCCATCGTTGCGGGCCACGGGATGGCTGTTGTCCCAGGGACCCGGGGCGTCCGACGCTGTGGCCGTCGCAGCAGCCGAGGGGCCGTAGCGCCCGGCAGTGCCACGGCACCCGTCCTCGGATCCGGACGCCGTGCGTGCGCGACCTCGTGCCGACCGATACGACCTCGTACCGACCGCAAAGGAAGACATCCATGAACGTGAAGTCCGCCCTGGCCCGCCGCGTAACCGTGGCCACGGGTCTCGTCCTCGCCCTTGGCTGTGGTGTGTCGGCCCATGCCTCCGCCGACGGGCCGCGGACGACCGGCGCGAAGGCCCGTGCCGCGGTCACCCACCACACGGGCGGCAGTGGCGCGAAGAGCACCGTCGGCGCCTGCTCCCAGAAGGACCTCGGGGTCTCCGCCGTGAAGGAGCCGGCGGACGCCACGGACGCCAGGCACCTCCTCCTCACCGTTCAGAACGCCGGCGACAGGGCGTGCAACCTCTACCGCTACCCCTTGGTGCGGCTCGGCGCGGGCCGGACCACGGCCCCGGTGATCAAGGAGAGCGACCCGACCCCCGGGGTGCCCGTCACCCTCGCCCCCGGTGCGGAGGCGTATGCCGCACTGCTCGTCAACGGCCCCATGGACGAGTACGAGGCGAAGAGCATCACGCTCACCCTCCAGGGTCCGCAGCCGGGGAGCAGTGCCGGCAAGTCGATCGATGTCCCCATGCCCGTCGACACGTTGTACGCCAACGACGGCCAGCGGGTCAC
Source organism: Streptomyces mangrovisoli (assembly GCF_000974985.2). Lineage (GTDB taxonomy): Bacteria > Actinomycetota > Actinomycetes > Streptomycetales > Streptomycetaceae > Streptomyces > Streptomyces mangrovisoli. The sequence continues at coordinate 111,986 of NZ_LAVA02000097.1, forward strand.
CTACTGGACGACCGCTCCCGGCTACGCACTGGACTTCATCATGTCCAAGTGAAGGATCGAACCCTCAACCCGCAGTGACCGCCCAACTCCGCAGGGCCCGGAAGCCGTTGAGGCTGCTGGGCCCCACCGGAGGTCGGCCCGGCGCCGACCGGACCGCCGCAGGGGACTGCGATTGCGAGCCTCGGTGAGCGGCGTGAACATGGAAGAGAGGTGATCGGCGGCGGAGTACGTCGCGCCCCCATCCACGACCTCGGACGAGGCGTTTCCCATGTCATTCCACACAGGTCGTCCCTCTGTCCCGGGGCCCTGGGAGGAACTGCGGAACCATCCCGGCGGCGGACACGACGACCACGGCAATCACGGCGACGACGGACCCGGCTGGGGCGGGGGCGGAGGCGGCTGGTTCGGCAGGCACCGCCCTCCCTTCACGGGCGAGCACCCGCATCCCGATGAGCACGACGGCCCCGGCCCCGCCGATCCGAATGATCCGCATGACCCGCACGGCCCGCATGACCCTCCCGATGCCACCGACAGGCACCGCTGCCCCGACAAGCCCGCGGACGCGCCTGCGCAGGGCTGCGCGGATGTCACGGAGGGACCGTTCCGGGTGACGCGGCCGTCGGACATGCTCGTCGTCGACCTCGGCCTGGTCAATCTGCGGTTCGACGGCCACCGCCTGGTACGGCGAGACCCGGCGAAGCCCGCTTTCGTCCTCGCCGGGCTGCCACCGCAGCACGTGCTGGAAGAGGCTCCGCTCTCGCTCGACGCCGTACCCGGCTCGGTGCCGGCCACCACCGCGGGAGCGACCTGGCTGGCCTTCTCGGTACCGGGCGACGCGGCCGGCCTGGACCTTTCGCTGGCCGCGCTGCTGGACTGGAAGCATCTCGTGCCGCTGACGGTGCCGGTCGGAATGCACACCCCGGACACACCGGGGACCACGGTCTTCCAGGGCGTCCCCAGGAGCGTCGTCGAGTTCCCCACTCGCCTGCTGATCACCTACGACGAGCCGGTGACCTGGCTGGCTTCCCCGCCCCCCCCCAACCGGCAGGCGGACGCCTGGCGTTGTGGCACGCGCGACTGCTCGGCGGCGACAACAGCAACAACCAGGTTCTGCTCCGGGCCTTCGCGACGGCCGGCGACGCCGGCACGCCACCCCCTGACAGTCCTCTCGGCGCCGCGGACCTCCAGGACCTTGTCACCCTCACCAGCCGGGACGAACTCATCGGCCCCGGTGGCGCCCCCATCGACGTCCCGAGCGCGCCGCTGCGCGCCGAGCAGTTCATCGTCACCGCCCTGGGCGCCTCGGCGCACCTGCACGGCGCCTGGGAAGAAGCGCCGGAAACCGACAGGTCGGCGTACGAGGTGGCCGGTCGGCCGCTGCCCGGCTTGACGGCATACGACCACATCACGGGCCTGGGACGTGATCAGTACGTCCATGTCGTCCACCCCGGCCGCCTCTGCACGGGTCATGAGGCCCTGTGCGTCACGGAGTTCAAACGGGTCTTCGTCGCCCGCCCGGACGACGGCATCGTCGCCTACCTCCACCGGGAGGATCACGTCGTCCTCAAACAGCCGGAAGTGGACTACGGATCGGCCGGGTTCACCTACGAGGGGCGCGAGATGCCCTTCCGTACGCTGCACATCACCGACCGCACCACCCCCGTGATCGAGGAGCCACCGGACAACGCCTCCTTCTGGGTCACACTGAAGAGCTCCGGCGACGACCACGAGTTCACGGTCATCGGCACGGACCACGAAGGGCGGAAGGTCAGCTTCACGATGCCCCTGGTGTTCGTGCCCCACGGCGTGAAGGAACCGATGCTGGAGGCCCGTTACGCGGAGAAACCGCAGAGCCCGGACCCGGCCAAGGACCGAACCAGACGATCCATGGGCGGTCAGTCGATGGCCATGGCACAACCGCCCGCCGGCGCACCCGGCAGCACCTGCCACGCGGTGGACACACTGACCTTCGGGTTCGGGACCATCGGTGCCGAACCGGGAGGCGACCACATGGAGGTCGGGCTACCCCACGTGAGGGCCGCCACGGTCCGCGTCGCCGCAGTCGAGCAGTTCGCCCCGAACGCCGGCTTCCTCGACGTCACCTTCAACTCCACCTACCTCAAGCAGACCATGCAGCGCCACCCGGCCGGCGCCTATCTCGATCTTCAGGCCCCGGTCGACCTCACGCTCGGGGCCGAGAAGGCCGGCGGGATCGCCAGTCCCAAGTCCGCCCTCAAACTCGTCACCGCCCAAGCCGGCGTCGTCCCCGACGTCTTCAAGGCGGACGAGACCGGCGCCATCGTCGACGCGGCACAACACAGCGACATCGTGAAGGCATTCGCCGGAGCCAGGCTGCTCGGGCTCATCGATCTCGGACGGGTCCTCAGGACTCTCGTGAAGGACGACCTCACCGCCGTACAGAATTACACCGACGACCAGATCCAGCACGCCCTGGACGCCGCGGACGGCGTACTGCCGGTACCGGTACTGCGCATCCGCGATCTGGCCGACGGAAAGAGCAAGGAACTCCGCTACGTGTGGAAGACCCGGCTGGCCAATCCGCAAGCCCCGCCCGAGAAGGGCGAGCTGCCGGACGTCATCGACGCCCGCAACGCCACGCTGACTCTGGACGCCCGCACCGTCCGTTCGCAGGACGGCGCCGCCCGGACCACCGTGGAAGGCCGGTTGAGCGACTTCGCGCTGGAGTTCGCCGACGTGGCCCGCGTCGAGATCGCCGACCTCAGGTTCAGGACCGGCCCGGGCAAGAAGCCCGACGTGACGGCCGACGGGGTGGAGGTGAAGTTCGAGGGCGCGCTGGAATTCATCAACACCCTGCGCAGCGCGCTGCCCGCCGACGTCTTCGGGGCGGGCGCGTACGTCGACGTCGGTCCCGGCGGCGTCACCGCGGGCTACAAGCTCACCCTCCCCACCATCGGCATCGGCGTCTTCACCCTGTCGAACGTCGCGGTGCTGGCCGAACTCAAGATCCCGTTCGACGACGGGACGGGCGTCACGTTCCGCTTCTCTGTCGCCGAGCGAGAGCATCCGTTCATCGTCACCGTGTCCCTGTTCGGCGGCGGTGGCTACTTCTCGCTGCTGGTCGACGCGGCCCGAGGGGTCCGGCAGATCGAAGGTGCCATCGAGTTCGGCGGTGCCGTGGCGCTCGATCTCGGGGTCGCGAGCGGCGGGGTCTCGGTGATGGCGGGCATCCGCTTCTCGCTCTCCGACACGGACGCCTCGCTCACCGGCTACCTACGCTGCAACGGCTTCCTGTCCGTGCTCGGGATCGTCACCGTGTCCGTCGAGTTCTACCTGCAACTCACGTACGAGAAGCGCAAGGACATCCACCAGTCGGTGATCAGCGGCAGGGGGACGCTCACGGTCAGCGTGCGGATCGCCTTCTTCAGCAAGTCCGTCTCCCTCAGCCTCGAGCGCAGCTTCGCCGGCGCGCCGGGCGACCCGTCCTTCTCCGACTGCGTGCTGGAATCGCACTGGCGCGAGTACTGCGAGGCGTACGCTCCTTGACTCCGGGAGGCGACATGCCGCTCGAACAGCACATCAACTGGACCGTTCTCCCGGCCGGGTTGTCGGACGACGGCACGCAGGTCCGGGTGTCGGTGTTCATCGCCCCCCGCCTGCAGCCCGAGAACGGGGCCGGCACCCTGGCGGACTTCCCCGATTTCGTCGACTGGCCGGCCCGGCTCGAGGACGCCACCTTCGTGTTCGCCGCCGGGGAGGACGGAACAGGGGCCGCCCCACCCCGGCAGCTCGATCCCTTCACCGACTCGTTGAGACCTCAAAGCCCTTCATTCGACGGGGAGTTGTGGACCAGCCTGTTCCACGAGGACACTCCGCTCCAACCGTTCTCCTTCGCCGCACCTGGCGAGCGCGAGATGCGTACCTATTCGGCCGGCCAGGTCAGCGCTTACACGAAGCAGGTCTACGGACGTGCGGCGCTGCGCTCGCCCGAGACGCCACCGCCCACGCGGCAGGCACTGGGCCTTCCGAGCACGGCCTCCGGGGACGTTCTGCACGGCCATCCCCAGCTCGGCGGGGGCGCCCCGCATTCCGGTGGTGCGGGCGCCGACGCCCCGGGCCCGCAGGACGGCGGTGAGGTGCCCTCCGAGTTGGCGGGACTCAACGCGTTCCACAGCGTGCCCGAGCCGAGCGGCACCGCCGGCGGGCAGACGATCGCTGGGCACGCGGAGGGGCCCACCCCGCCGAAGCCGCCGTCGTTGCCTCCGGCCGACTTCCACACGATACTCACCGCGCTCGGCGACCACCCCGTGCTGTTGCGACACCTCGGACTCGTCCTGGACTTCCTCCTGCCCGCCGACCGGGTTCCGTCCTCCGCGGGCCAGGGGCTGCTGAGCGTCGTCCCGCACTGGACGTCCGCTCTGCACCAAGGCGCGTACGACGTCTCCTGCCGCACCCGTTACGTCTTCGGCGCCGACCCCCTCGAACCCGCCCGCCGGGTCTTCGTCCCCGCGGCCCAGGCCGCCGCCGACGGCGACCCACTGGCGTCACCGTCCCGCGGCCTCGTGGTGCTGGACGGAGACTTCTCCCTCGAACAGGCCGACACGGACGGCGCCGCCTTCAAGATGCTGTCGGTCCCCGAGGACGCGGTCGGCCTGTCCCCCGTGCGCACCCACGGGCTCTCCCTGGTCCGGGACAACCGCGCGGACAGTCTCACGACGGAGTTCCGACGCGCGGCCGACAACGAGGGGGCCTTCACCGCGACGGTCTCGGGGATGCGACCGACCGACGGTGCGCCGGCCGCCGTGACCCCGGCAGCCGGCGCCGACACGCCCCAGGGCCCGCAGGCCCCGTCCCCGCAGCAGCCGCAGGACGGCTCCACCGCGCCCGTACTGGTGGCACAGGACGTGGTGCGTGGCCACCGGCTGGACATCTGGGACGAGACACGGCAGGCGTGGTACTCGTTGCACGAGCGCATCGTGGAGTACCGGAAGCCCGGTGCCGGGCCCCTCCTGCTCACCGCCTCCGACGAAGGCTGCTTCCAGGCACACCTCGCCTCACCGCCGGATCACCTCGTCCCGTCGCACACGCCGCCGCCCCTGTACGTACCCGAAACGCTCGTCACATGGAACGGGTACTCGGCGTCGGCGAGCCGGCCCGGCCTGGTGCTGGACACCGACCCGGGCGCGCCCGACGAGAACCGGCCGCCCAACAAGCCGGTGGAACCCAACAACGACGCACCTCCGGGAATCCCGCTGGAGATCACGGTCAGGGCGCGGCCGGGCTCACTGCCCAGACTGCGCTTCGGCCGTCAGTACCGCGTACGGCTGCGCACCGTGGACCTGGCGGGCAACGGGCTCGGTCCGACGGAGGCCGCCGCCGCCTAGGCCCAGCCCGGCGTAGTGCTCCCGGCCACCGGCACACAGTGCTTCCAACGGTTCGAGGCCGTCCCCGCCCCGGCGGTGGTACCCCGGCTTCCCTTCGGCGAAGGGGCCTCCACCACTCGGCTGGTCGTGCGGAGCAGCCCTGGGGCCGATCCGCCTCCGGCCGGACCTCCCGGACCCGCGACGAAGCCGACGGTGGCCCTGGCCGACGTCCGGTTGGGCCAGACCGGTGAGTCCGTCCGCACGGTCCAGGAGGCCCTCATCGCCGAGGGCCGTCCTCTCGTGGGTGGCGCGGACGGCGTCTTCGGCGAGGAGACGAGGAAGGCGTACGCCGCGGAGCAACGCGCGCAGGGCTTCTCGGGGGCCGACGCCAACGGAAGCCCCGGCTGCCGCTCCCTCACCGAACTCGGCCGCAAGAGCGGCTTCACCGTCGACTGCGGCAACGGCCCCGAACCGGCGCAGGACATCACCGCGGAGCAGTTCGCGGCGGACTTCGCCCGGTCCCCCTTCGTCACGTCGCAGGGGCACGTCGCGTACCAGGCGGTCGACGAACGGCACCTGGTGGCGCCGAAGGCTTCGCTTCAGTGCGTGGAACGGCACGGGCTGCTGGACGCGGCGATCGGTTCCACCGATCACAACGCCCAGGACGTGGCCTACGCGCTGGCGACCCGGGAGAGCGGTTCGCTGAGCGACCCGCGGCCGGGCGTGCGGCTGGAGCCCGTCGAGTCGCCCGCGGCGGACGCCGGCCACCCTGCGACGATCGCCGTACACACGAACGAATCGGTCGAACTGCCCTATCTTACCGATCCGCTCTCCACGGGGGCCGTTCTGCTGGGCCTTCCGGGACTGCCCGACGGTCAGGCCTTCAGCGTCCCCTGGAGCGGCGACGTCTGGCACCGGCCCAGGTCCTTCCGGATTCGGCTGGTCGAGGGCGCGGCGCCGCCTCGCTTCGACGACGCCTCGCGGGTGCTGGTCGTGTCGCTGCCCAAGGGCGCCGTGGCGAGCGTCCGGGTGTGTTCCGGCATCGACTTCGACGCGAACCTCATGGGCATGGCCTCGTGGTACCGCAAGGCCGCGGACCAGGCGGCCGCGGCCGCGCCGGACGCGGGCGACGCCGCCGGGACGCCCGCAGTCGCGGCAGGTGCGCAGCAGCCGGACCCGGTCCTCGACCTGGCCGGTGCCAGCCGGCATTGGATGTTCACGCCGTGGCACGAGCTGACTCTGGTGCACGCGGTCCAACGACCGTTGAGGACGCCGGTGCTGAGCCTGTCGCCGCCGACGGCTCCCCGGCCGGTCGGCGCGACGGCACAGCACCTCGCGGGCACCGTCGCACTGGACGAGGCCAGCACGGGCCGCGTCGACCTCGTCGCCGAATGGACGGAGGTGACGGACGCCGCGTCGTCGGACGCCGTCTCGTCGGACGCCGTCTTGTCGGACGCCGTCTTGTCGGACGCCGTCTCGTCGGAGAACGCCCCTTCAGACGGCGCCCCTTCGGACGGAACCTCTTCAGACCGGGCCACAGCGGCGGACAGCACCTCCTCCGGCGCCGAGATCCGCACGATCACCACGCCGGTCTTCGGGCTCCTGACCGCGCGGGCGGATCCGCCCGGAACCCCCGGGCCCCAGGTCGCCGTACTCCAGAACGGCATTCTCACGTTCAGCACCCAGGCGTCCGAGGACAGGGCCACGGCGGCCGGGAACGCGGCGCGAGCGGCCGACGACCAGTCAAGGGAAGCCCAGGCGGCCGCCGCGGCCTCCGCCGCCGCGGCGAAGACGGCAGCCGACCAGGGCGACGTCGACGCGGCCGACCGGCACACAGCCGAAGCGGTCGCCTCCCGGGCTTCGGCCGTCGAGGCAGCGGCCCGGGCCGCCGTCGTTCCGGTCGTCCTCCATCGGCACGAGTTCGGCGACACCAGACACCGCACCGTGCGCTACCACCCCGTGGCCGGCAGCAGGTTCGGCGACTGCTTCCCGCCGCAGTTCGCCGATCCCGGCAACGACGCGCTGACCGTCGAGGGCGCCGCACAGGAATACTCCGTGCTCAGCAGCGCGGCGCCGACGGCCCCACGCCTGCTGTACTGCATGCCCACCCTCGCCCGGGAACGTGTGGACGATCCCTCCGGTGCCATCGTGCAGCGCCGACGCGGTGGCGGCATCCGGGTGTTCGTGGACCGCCCCTGGTACTCCTCCGGAGAGGGGGAACTCCTCGGCGTGGTGCTGGGCGAGCCACCGGGAGGGGACCCCGGCTCCGTGCGCGACTCCTGGGTCACCCTGATGGGCCGCGACCCCGTCCACCGGTCCGCGCCGGTCCTCGCCCCGACCCCGGACATGTTCCCGAACGCCGTGCAGCGGTCCGGGAAGCTGTCCGTCCCCACGCCGACCGGACCGCTCCCCGTCACGGTCGTCGGCTTCCCCCCGCAGTTCGACGACACCGAGAAGGGCGGCCGCTGGTACTTCGACCTGGAGCTGGACACCGGGGACGCATGCATGCCGTTCGTCCGGCTCGCGCTGGTCCGCTACCAGCCGGAGTCGATACCGGGGCAGGAGATCTCCCCGGTCGTTCTCGCCGACCTCGTGCGCCCCCTGCCCGACCGCGAGCTGACGGTCAGGCCAGGCCCTGCGCTCTCGGTGAGCGTCAAGGGCCCCTCCTGGGACCCCACGGACTCCGCGCCACCCCGCATCACCGCCGTACTGCAACGCCGACACGACAGCGTCACCGACGACGACCTCGGCTGGGTGACCCTCGACGACACCTCCACCCTTCTCACCTCGGTCGACGCGGACTCCTCCCATCGGCCCTTCTACACGGGCCAGGTCCCGATGCCGCAGTCGACCGGACCCGGGGTACCGCTGCGCCTGACGGTCATCGAGACCGAGGGACTTCCCGCCGAGGCCGGGGGCAAAGCCGAGGCCGAGGCCGGAACCGGAGCCGCAGCCGGAGCCGCCCCAGGGGACGCGCCCGCACCCCCGCCACTGCCAGGGCCCGTCCTGTACTGCGACACCGTCGATCTCACGGCGGGACCGAGCGGTGGCGAGGGAGACGACGGCCACGGACACGACTGGCACAGGTGGTGGCACGGCGGCTTCCCTCGCCCGTGATGCGTACGGTCCCGCCCGGCCACAGCCGGACACGCACCGGGTCGTCCTCGGCCGCACGCAGGACCTCGGTCGCCCCGTCACCGTTCAGGACAAAAGCTCGACGTACCCGTCGCCCCCGTGCACACGAATGCGCTGCCCGTCGCGGATCAGCCGGGTGGCTCCCTCCACCCCCACGACCGCGGGCAGGCCGTACTCGCGGGCGATGACGGCGCCGTGGGTCATCAGACCGCCCACCTCCGTCACGAGGCCCGCGACGGCCACGAACAGCGGCGACCAGCTGGGGTCCGTGAACGGCGTAACGAGGATGTCGCCCGCTTCGAGATCGGCGTCCGCCATGTCGAGGACGACGCGGGCCCGGCCTTCGACGGTCCCGGCGGACACGGCCAGGCCGATCAGGGCGCCGTCCGGCAGGCCGTCGCGCCGGTAGGCCCCGACGACGGCCTCCCCGTCCGAGGTCAGCACCCGCGGCGGCGTGAGCGCCCGGTACGACCGGAACTCCTCCCTGCGCCGCCGCACGAGCCCGTCGTCCACCCGCCGCGTCCGCACGACGTCGCGGAACTCCTGGAACGTGAGGTAGAAGACGTCCTCCGGGTCGGCGAGCACGCCGGCCTCCACCAACCGCGCGGCTTCCTCCAGCAGGGCCCGCTTGTACACGAAGGTGCGGCGGACGATGCCGTACTTCGGATACTCCCGGTACCCGGCGAACGCTCTGACCTGGTCGATCATCCGCTTGGTGGCCTCGGCCCGCCGATCCCCGTCAGGAAGGGCCCGCAGCCGGGACAGCACCTCCCGCTCCTTCTGCTCGGCCTTGCGCTCTCCCAGCTGAAAACGCCGCTCGGCTGCTCCCGGTTCGAAGTTCCGGACATTGTCGAGGATCACCGGCACGAGCGTGGCGGGCTGCTCGCTCCACCGTGGCCTCGTGATGTCGATCTCCCCCACGCAGCGCATGCCGTACCGGTCGAGGTAGCCCTCGATGGCCTCGCGTGCCTCCACCCCGCCGTCGCACTTCACCAGTTCGTCCAGGAAGCCCTCGTCCTGGACGCCGACGACCCGCAGGAACGCGGTCACCTCCGGATGCGGACGGATCACGTCCGCGACGTCGAGCAGGTCGAGGCCCATCTCCGACGTGATGTTGTCCGACGCGGACAGCGTCAGCGTGTCAGCGGCGTTCTTCTCGCCGAGCCACTCCCCCAGCATGTCGTTGAGCCACCAGGTCGCCTCCATTCCCGCCATGATCGCGCGCATGTTGAGCGGATCACCGAGCACCCGCTTGTGCTCCTCGAAGGCCTCCAGCAGGAAGTCGAAGAGCGCCGGTCCCGTCTTCGACCGGATGTCGCGTTCCAGGGCCGCGACGGACGCCCGGTTGCGTGCGATCAGCTCGGGGACGATGGCCGGGTCGGCCTCGGCCGGGGTGGACACGACACCGGCAGGCGGGGCGCCGGGGCCCGCGTCAGGGAGTTCGTCGGGGAGCGCGGGGAGGAACCCCTCGTGGGCGAGGACCGTCTCCAGGGCGTCCCGGACCAGCGGATCGCCTCGGCCCATGACCTCCAACAGGGCGGCGCGGCCCGCGGGCGAGGCCAGTCGGGGAGCGACGTCGACGAACAGCCTCCCGCCGGCCTCGTGCATCTCCACCATGGCCGTCAGCCGCCACATGGACAGGCCCAGCGGCTTCATCGGGTCCGTCATCATCTGCTGATGCCCGACGGAGACGTAGACGTGGTGCTCCCCGTCCGTCCTCTCGGGGACGGGGAACAGCGTCGTGACCGGCCGGCTCTGCACGATCCGGAAACCGTCGTCGACCAGGCACCATTCGATGTCCTGCGGACGTCCGAAGTGTGCCTCGATACGTCGCCCCAGCCCCACGAGCCGCACGACCTGCGCATCCGTCAGAGCCGGCCGCTCCTGCCGCCGCGCCTCGACCGCGACTTCGTGTGTGCCGCCGGACGGAAGCGGCTGCACGGCGCGCCGCTTGGCCGAGATCGTCCTGGCGACGATCTCGCCGCCGCGGACCTTGAAGACGTCCGGGTTCACCAGGCCCGAGACCAGCGCCTCACCGAGTCCGAAGCCCGCGTCCACGGTGGCGACCTTCCGGTTGCCCGTCACGGGGTCGGCCGTGAACAGGACCCCGGACGCCTCCGGGAAGACCATCCGCTGCACGACCACCGCCATGAGGACCGTGCGGTCGTCGATGCCGTTACGCCGGCGGTAGGTCACGGCCCGCTCCGTGAACAGCGAGGCCCAGCACCGGCTGACGTGCCGCAGAATCTCCGTCGGCCCCACGACGTTCAGGTACGTGTCCTGCTGGCCCGCGAAGGAGGCCGTGGGCAGGTCCTCGGCCGTGGCGCTGGACCGGACGGCGTACGCGGACCGCTCACCGAACCGGGCCAGCGCGGCGGTGATCTCGGCCGCCAGATCGCCGGGGACGGCGATCTCCTCCACGGTCCTGCGGATCCGCGCGCCGAGCGTCCGCATCGTCTCCCGGTCCTCCGGGTCCGCGCGGGACAACTCGTCGAGCAGATCGTCGATCGACGGCGCCTCGGCCATGATCCGGCGAAAGGCCTCCGTCGTCACGCAGAAGCCGTCCGGCACGCCGACGCCCTCGATCCGCACCAGCCCGCCCAACTGCGCGCCTTTTCCGCCGACGGTCGCGACCTGTGTCTCGTCGACGTCGTGAAGATCCGAGACGTACGGCCCGTAGGCCCCGTACGGCCCGGTCATCGCGACACCTCCGGAGCGATCGTGTTCCGCCGCACGGCGATGGCCCATCGCGTCACGGACGCCTCCCACCTTGTCACCGCTTTGTCGAGTCCGAGTCCCATGCCGACACCATCCTCGCCCCTGACGTGCCTCCTGCTGACGTGTTCTGACGCGTCGTCCGCTTTCGCGGCGGTCGAGAAATTGTTCCCTGCAGAAACTGGTGCGGACAGAAGATGGGGGATATCAAGTTGAAGGTGAAATCTCAAGGTTGAGGCGTCACATTCATTCTTCTGTCGGTGGCTTGCCAACCGGCTCTGAGCAGCACAAACTGTAAATGATGACGTAGAGCCCCATGGCCGGTCGAAACTCTGCGCCGCCCCGACGAGTATGTCCAGAGGGGCTGATCCCGTGGAGAACTCACTGCACATCCTTCTTGCCGACGAGAACGCGGAACCCGAACGTGTGGCGGAGCTGACCGGCTACCTGCGCGAGGAACTGCTCGATCTCGACGTGGACGACGTCACGGCGCTCCCCGGTGGGGAGGTACCGCCCGGCGCACGGGCCGTGGAGGTCGCCGCGATCGGTGCGCTGCTGGTGTCCCTGGGCAGTTCGGCGAACGCGCTCAACCAGGTGATGACCGTCATCCGGTCGTGGCTGGGCCGGCATCACGAGACGCACCCGTCCTTGCATCTGCAGATGGGCGACGACGTCCTGGAGGTGTCCGAGGCGACCGACGACCAGGTCACAGAGGCGTTCAGGCTCTTCGTGGAGCGCCATGCACCGGCTGGAGCCCAGCCATGACGGAGTCCAGACACGCGCTCATCATCGCCAACGACCAGTACACCGACCAGGGGTTGAAAAAACTCAGGGCACCCGCGCAGGACGCGACGGCACTGGAGAAGGTGCTGCACGACCCGCAGATAGGCGACTTCGAGGTGGGGGTCGTGCACAACGCGTCGGCCGACCTCATGCGCCGGCGCATCCAGGGTTTCTTCAACGACCGCAGCCGCGCCGACACGCTCCTGCTGCATTTCTCCTGCCACGGTCTCAAGAGCGAGTCCGGCGAACTGTACTTCGCCGCCAGCGACACCGAACCCCCGCTCCTGGCGGCGACGGCCGTCCCCTCCCAGTTCGTCCGCAGTTGCATGTCCACCACCCGTGCGGGCCGCACCGTCCTGTTCCTCGACTGCTGTTACGGCGGCGCCTTCTCCCGGGGTTCGTCCTCCGTGCGCGCTTCCGGAGACGTCAACGTGCTCGAGTCGTTCGCGAAGGACGAGCCGGCCACCGGCCGCGGCTGGGCCGTCATCACCGCGTCCGACTCCATGGAGTACGCCTTCGAGGGCAGCCAGCTCGCCGACAACTCCGCCTCACGGCCTTCCGTGTTCACACACGCGGTCGTCGAGGGCCTGGAGACCGGCGAGGCCGACCTCGACGCGGACGGGGAGGTCTCCCTCGACGACTTGTACGAGTACGTCTACCGGCACGTACGGGAGCAGAGCCCCCATCAGACGCCGAAGAAGGCGGCCGAGATGCACGGGGAGCTGCATCTGGCGCACAACCGGCGCGGCCGCATCAAGATCGTCGCCATTCCCTCGCCGCCCTCGCTGCGAGCAGCGATGACGAGCAACGACGTCCTCACCCGGCAGGGCGCGGTGCTGGAGCTGCGCAAGCGCATGCTGCACACGGAGCTGCCGGTGGCGGAAGGGGCGCGTCAGCACCTGGAGGAGGTCGCGCGCAACGACATCCAGCAGATCGCCGAGCTGGCGACCGACGCACTCCAGGAGATCCGTCTGGCGCCCTCCGTCGACCACCTCGACTTCGGCCTGCTGCCGAGGGGTTCACCGTCCCGGACGCAGGCCGTGACCCTGCACGGCCCGCCGCTGGCCCGGCACTGCATGGCGCAGCCCCAGAAGTCGTGGCTGCGGGTCGAGCCGACCCTGAGCGGCCTGGAGGTCCACGTCGACACAGGCACCGAGGGTCATCTGTCGGGCGACATCGCGCTGAAGGGCGTCGCCGACGAGTCGGTGATCCACGTCGAGGCGGTGGTGGGCCCGGCACCCGAACCCGGGCCCGGACCGGGACCCGGACCCGGCACGGAGACCGCACGCGAGACGTCCGAGGTCCGTGCAAAGTCGTCGTCCGGACCGGACGGCGAGCCGGACACCGTGGACGACGAACCTGCGGCCACCTCAGGTCCCACCGAGAGGGTGCCTACGACCACCACGCGCCCGCCGCACACGGATGATGCGTCGGCACCATCCCGCCGCGCACCCATCCTCTCCGGTGCCGCTCTCGCCCTCGCGGCCACAGCGGTCGGCAGCGCCGTATGGGCCATTTCGGCCGTCTCGGTGGCGGTGTCGGAACGGATCCACGCGGGGTCCCAAGGCAACATCGAGGACAACTTCCAGAAGCACGGAGCGCTCACGCCGCTCATCCTGTGCCTGGTCACCGGCGCGCTGGCGCTCGTCGTCGGCGCGTACGCCCGGCACGATCTGGGAGCCCGGCCGGCGCGTTACACGCGGCAGGCGGCGAGCACCACGCAAGCGCTGACCTCCCTCACGAAGTGGCTGGCGATACCGGCGCTGATCCTGGCCCTCCTGGTGGACATCGCCTATCTGGTGGCCAGCCACTACGTGTGAACCACCTTGGCGCCCTTGGTGCGGGACGCTGTTCGGGACTGTCAGAACGCCGACCCAGGGGTCACGTAACCCTCCACGCGGACCCTCCGGTAGCCCGCGCTCCTGGCCGACGCGATGCCCTCGGGGGAAGCCGCCGCGAAGTTGTCCTGCCGCCGGGCGTTCCAGTACTGGTAGAGCGGCACGGTGCCCGGCGCGTGGTAGGTCCAGATGTACCCCTGGACGTTCTTGCGCACGTAGCCCGCGCTGAGAGCCGATGCGATGCCCTCCCGGGTCGCCGTGCTCATGTAGTCCCCGCGCGCGCTGTTGTAGAAGAGGATCAGCGGCTTCTGGACGCGGGTGTCGGTCGGCTGCACGAGGATGTACGCCTCCTTCCCGCGGACCCAGGTGTATCCGGACGAGCGCGCGGTGGCGTCGTCGTCGGCCGTGACGGAGGAGAAGTTGTCCTGCCGGCCCCAGTGGTACCAGGTGGCCAGGTTGTGCCAGTGCTCGCCGCGGGCGTGGGCCGACGGTGCCGCGGCGGCGGTGACGGCACTCATCAGAAGGGTGGCTGCGAGCACGAGCGATCGGCGGATCCGGATCACGGGGGCCTCCAGGGCGTGACGGGGGCGGGTGACGTCCCGCCCTCTCGACCACCAGCCTGACGTTCCGGGCCTGCACGACGAATACGGAGAACTCCGTACGGCTATGGCCTGTTCACCCGTGTATGGGCACTCTTCGCCATTCGCCCACGAACCGGTCCACAGGTCGGGCACACTGCGACGGTGACAGCTCTGACGGGCCGCGACGCCAGGCTCATCCACGACCTGGCGAGGGCGATCCTCACCGAGCCTCGGCCGGTCCGCGTGTGGCCGCTTCTCATGGAGCGGCTGACCAGGGACCTGCCGGGGGATCTCGCCGTCCTCGTCGACCTGGACTGGCAGTCCGGCACCGGCCATGCCCTGACCGGCAAACCCGACTGGTTGCACGAGGCGCCGCTGGACTCTCTGATCAACGCCCACATGCGGGTTCACCCGCTGCTGCGCCACTACGCGCACTCGGCCGACCGGACCCCGCTGACGCTCGACGACCTGGCCGACGAACGCTGGTGGAAGAGCGAGGCGTATCACGCCGGCAAGGCGGCCATCGGTATCGATCGCCAGCTGGCGCTGCCGCTGAGTTCCCGTCCCGGGCAGGTGCGGGGCGTCATCATGAGCCGCACCGGCCATGGTTTCAGCGACCGAGACCTCGAATACGCCGGCCTCGCCCGCTCGCTGCTCGACACGGTGTCCGCCCACGAGACGGTGACGTCCGCCCTCACGAGACTCGCCGATCCCTCGGAACTCGGGATCACCGTACGGGAGATGGCCGTTCTGGCGCTTCTGGACGAAGGGCTGACCGCGCACGCCGTCGGCAGCAGGCTCCGGATCGCGGAGCGAACCGTCGTCAAGCACAAGGAGAACCTCTACCGAAAGCTCCGCGTGCACGACCGGGTGACCGCGCTCAACAAGGCCCGCGCCCTCGGCCTGCTCCCACCACCGGGACCGCGGGGCGAACAGCAGGCCGCCCCGCCGAACTCGGCGCGGGCCCGGTACGAAGCGCGGTAGGCGCACCGCGCGGATGTCTTGACGTCTCGTACGCGCTCGACCAGGAGCGATCGGGGATCCGCCCACTAATGTCGGGCACATGACGACGACACCCCTCGCCCTCGCCGGCAGCGCCTTCGACTCGCTTCGTATCGATGCCGTGACCGACCAGGAGACGCTGCGCCGGGCCTACGCACTGCCCGGCGAGGCGGCCGTGCGCAAGCAGATGACCGAACTCACCGAACAGACACGCCGGTTGATCGGCTGCTCGTCGCTGGTCCTGGTCGCCAGCGCGGACGCCGAGGGCAACTGCGACGTCTCGCCGCGCGGCGGGCCCGCCGGGTTCGTCGCCGTACTCGACGCACGGACGGTGGCGATACCCGACGCGACCGGCAACAAGCGTCTGGACACCTTGCAGAACGTCGTCGCCACCGGACGGGCCGGCCTGCTCTTCGTGATCCCGGGCCGCACCACGACGCTCCGGGTGAACGGCCGGGCCTGTGTCTCCACCCGCCCCGAACTGCTGTCGCAGCTGACCGCCGTGGGCAAGCCCCCGGCCAGCGCCCTGGTGGTGGGAATCGAGGAGGTCTACCCGCACTGCCCCAAATCGCTGCTGCGCAGCGGGGCGTGGAAGCCGGAGCAGTGGCTGCCGGCCGACGCCCAGCCGACCTCGGCCGAGGTGACACTGGCCCAGCTGCGGATGCCGGAACTGACCATCGCCGACATCGAGCAGGCGGAGGCGGACTCGCTGAAGTACCGCTACGAGTAGCCGCCGACGCGGGCCCGGAGGCCGGTCCGACGCGCGCCGCGGTGGCAGCACCGACCGCCCTGGCGCTCGTGCCGGTCCTACGACGTCCCGGCCGGCGTCGCGGGTCTCGGCCCGGCGCTTTCGAGCGGGATGTCGCGCAGGCCGCGCAGGGGTGAGAAGAACAGCCAGAGGCCCGCGCAGCAGCCGCCGACGACCGCGATCCACAGGGTGGTGCGGACGCCGAGGGCGGTGGCGAGGGCGCCGCCGGCCAGGCCGCCGAGGGGAAGGGTGCCCCAGGTGATCCAGCGTGCGGCGGCGCTGACCCGGCCGAGCATCTCCGGCGGGCACGCGGCCTGGCGGTAGCTTGTCAGGGAGATGCCCGCGACGGTGGACGAGAAGGTCCACGCGCTCCAGCCGAAGCCGAAGAGGAGCGCGCCGGGGCCCGGCCCGGCCAGCGGGATCAGCAGGCCGGGCAGCGAGAGCGCGGTCATCGCGATCCAGCTGATCCGCGCCGAGCCGAACCTCCGGGCGAGGTACGGCGCCGCCACACCGCCCGCCACACCGCCGACCGCTCCCAGCGCGAGGAGGAGCCCGACCAGGCCGGGACGCAGGTGCAGCGTGCGGATCAGGAACACCGGGCCGAGGGTCTCCACGATGATGACGAAGAAGTTGGCCGTGCCGTTGAACGCCACCGAGTTGCGCAGGATGGGGTCGCGGACGACGAGGTCGAGGCCTTCGCGGATCTGCGACCGCAGGGTCGGACGGGGGCCGGCCCCGGCCTGGGGTCCAGCGGGTTCGGGGGTGCGGATCGCCGTCAGCGTGGTCGCCGAGAACGCGAAGGAGACCGCGTCCGCGACCATCGCTCCGGCGGCGCCGACCACCGTCACCAGGAGGGCTCCCACGCTGGGCCCGGCCACCTGGGCCACCGACCGGGAGGCGGCCAGCTTGCCGTTGCCGTCGAGGAGTTGGTGGTGTTCGACGACCGCGGGCAGATAGGCCTGGTAGGCCACGGCGAAGAACACCGAGATGACGCTGGAGACGAGCGCGACGGCGTAGAGCTGGGCGAGCGTCAGGACTCCGAGCGCGTGGGCGAGCGGCACGGAACCGATCACCAGGAACAGCGCGATGTCGCACCGGATCATCAGCCGTCGTTTGACGGTCCGGTCCACGACGGCCCCGGCCGGCAGCGCCACCAGGAGGTACGCGCTCGTCTCCGCCGCGGCCAGCAGTCCGACCTGGAATGCGGAGGCGTCCAGCAGGAGGACGGCGACCAACGGCAGGGCGAGAACCGTGATCTGCGTCCCCGTCTCACTGACCGTCTGGCCTCCCCACAGCAACAGGAATGCTCGGTTGCGCCAGATCGAATCGGGATGCACCGCATGGTCGGGCATTGCTTCTGCCGGTTTCACCGGTCCCGGCTTTCCGGCCGTAAGTCACCGTCGGGCAGGCTTTTTGCGAAGCTCATGGATTCCCCTTTACAACGGTCGCGCGCCGGTCGGCCCTGCCGCGCGTGAGAGTGCGGGCCCCCGCTCGGCCCCGGTCATCGTAAGGCGGCACAGAACCGCGCGGAGGCCGGACCTTCGTCCGCGGCCGGCCCGTGCGATCGGACCCACGACACACCCGGGCGGACGGAGAATGGCCAGTTCGGGGCGTTCGCCCGCTATGCCGACACTCACAGCCACGCCCTGCTCGCACTCCGATCCAGGGTGAGCACCTTGAGTCGCGGTCGAATGTAGGTGGAATTTGAGTCAAGAAGCGGGTCAAGGAAGCGTAAGGCACGCCTCCGCCTTGCCCGATGACGGCTCGTTACTGGCGGGTGACAGGAGGCGAACCGATGCGATATGGGCCCTTTTGCCCCAGGGGCGGGAATACGCCACTCCGCTCGACCGGGTACGGCAAAGGTGATTGACCTGTCACCCAGTTGCAAGTTGACTTTGCCCGCTTGGCCAGATCGAGCACACGGGGGCTTTGTGAGTACGCTGAGAATTTCTGGATATCGCGCTGCATTCCTTCACATCGTCGCGTCCGGCCGAATCGTCGCGCCCGACGAGTTTCCGGCATTGCGCCTCGGACCGACAGACCGGTTCCGTACGCCGTTTTCGAAGGAGTTTCACGCGTGTCCGTGGACGTGACGAAGAATTACACCGAGGAATGCCGCGATCACGATTCGGCGCTGCGCCGCGCGGCACGCGAACTGCGGCTTCCGGACACGTACGGGAACTCGTACGGAAAGCTGCTGCTCGACCGTCCGCTGTTCGTCGCGGAACCCGAGATCACCGCGTTCGCCGATGACCTGACGGCCCTGTTCGGCCTCCTCGTCTCCCTGCCCGACCGCCTCTACGACGGCGATCCGCTGCGCTACTGCGCCGCCCTCGGCATGGACCCGCGGCTCGCCGAGCTGATGTCCCGCGGCGCCACCGGAGAGCCGCCGGTCTACGCCAGGGCCGACGCGTACCACGACGGCACCTGCTTCAAGCTGCTCGAGCTCAACGTCGGCAGCCAACTCGGCGGCACCGACTCGGCGCAGCTCAACCGGGCCTTCCTCCAGGTGCCCGCCTTCAAGGAGTTCGCGGAGCGACACCGGCTCGGCCACATCGACACCGTCGCCCGGGTCGCCGCCGCGCTGCGGCGCGCCGCGGCGCCCGTCACCGCCGGCGAGCCGGTGGTGGCACTCGTCGAGGCCAACGGCGGACTGGCCGCCTACCGGCACGTCTTCGCCGCCCTCCAGGAGGCCATGCTCGGTCACGGGGTACGGCTGCTGCTCGGCGAGATCGGCGAACTGGGCGAGCGGAACGGCAAGATCACGCTGCGCGGGACCCCGCTCGACGTCGTCCTGCGGTACTTCGTCGCGGGCGAGATCGTCGACGATCCGGCGGCCCGCGCCACCCTCGATCTCCTGCTCACCGCCCACCGGTCGGGCCGTACGGCGATGTACACGACCCTCGAAGGGGCGATGTTCGCCAGCAAGGGCAGTCTCGCGATGCTGCACGACCCGCGTGTGCGCCGGACGCTCTCCGACGCGGAGCGCGCCATGGTGGACCGTGTGATGCCCTGGACCGGGTTGCTGAGCCGGGCCGGCCAACCGGCCGACGAGTACGCCGAGGTGCTGGAGCGTTGCCACGGCGACCGGGAGAACCTGGTCCTCAAGCCGGGCGTCGGCCACGGCGGGGTCGGCACGGTGGTCGGTCACGAGGTGACCGACGCCCAGTGGCAGGAGGCCCTCGCCGCGCGCACCGAAGGCGACCACGTGGTGCAGGAACGCGTCCGCCCGGCCGGTGAGCCCGTGATCGACGCGGACACCGGTCAGACCCGGGACTGGGTCGCCAACTGGGGCGTCTTCGTCGACGCGGAGGGATACGCGGGAGCCTTCGTCCGCGCCCTCAGAGCCGAGGACGGCGCCGTCGTCGCCTACGCCAACCCCGGCACCCGCGGCACCTGCGTCTTCACCGTGCCCTCCTGACCCACCCGGCGGCGACCCCGCCACTCCGCCCCGCTCGGCCGCCCCCTGGGCGGCGCACCCCACATTCACCCGGCTCTGCGCCCACCCCGTCCAGAGCCGTGCCTGGACGCCGTACCCGCGCAGTCCGTGAAGGGAGCCTGCGGCATGACCGGAAACCCTCCAGACGCCGGAGGACGCACGCATGTCGTGATCGTCAACCGGTGGAAGGAGCAGTACGCCGAGTACGCCCGCTATCTCGACCACGCCGTCCACCGCGTGACCTACGTCAGCACCGGCGTGGGGCGGCACGCCGTCCCGGCGGCCGCGGCCGACACCGTGACCGTCACCAGCACCGAGGACCTCGCCGAGGTGCGCGCCGCGGTGCACACCCTGGCCCGTCGCCACGGCCGGCCGCACGGTGTCGTCGCGCTCAAGGAGGGCGACCTGATGACCGGCGCCCGCCTGCGCGAGGAGTGGGACCTGCCGGGGCCGCGCACCACGGAGATCGAGGCGTTCCGCGACAAGTACCTGATGTGCCGGGCGGTCGCCCGGGCCGGTCTGCCGGTGCCCGAGTTCCGGGCCGTCGACGACGCCGACTCGGTGCTCGCCCTCGGCCGGCGCGCGGGGTGGCCGCTCGTCGTCAAGCCCCGGGTCGGCGGCTCCAGCGACGGCGTGCTCGTCCTGCGCGGCCCGGAGGACCTGGCCGCGCTGCCGGACCCGGCCGCACGGCCGCTGCTCGTGCAGGCGTTCAACCCCCATCCGATCTACCACGTCGACGGGGTCTTCGACGGCCGCAGGGCCACCTGTCTGCGCGCCTCCCGCTATGTCAACAGCTGCCTGGGTTTCCGCGACGACGGGACCTTCCTCGGTTCCGTGGAGGAGGACGACCCCGCCGTCAACCGGGCGGTCGCGACCGCGGCGACCGCCTTCCTGCGGGCGCTGACCAGCGGCCCGACACCGTTCCACCTGGAGCTGTTCGTGGCGCGGCGGGGCGGCCAGGCGCACTGCGTGTTCCTGGAGGTGGGCGCCCGGGTCGGCGGCGCCGAGATCCCCTTCGTCTGGCGCGAGGTGCACGGCTACGACCTGATGCGGGCCGCGTTCGACCTCCAGCTGGGGCGCCGTCCCCGCACGCCGCCCGGTCCGGCAGGCGGGGCGGAAGATGCGGGCGGCACGGAGGAGGCACGAGGTGCGGTCGGCGGCTGGCTGCTGGTCCCCGCGCCCACCAGCCGGCCCTGCGTGATCACCGAGGCCACCCCCATGACCGGCCGCCGCCCCGGGCCCTACGCCGAGGCGCTGCTGCGCCCCGGCGAGGTGCTGCCCGACGCGGACGCCTACTACGAACACGTCGGGGGCCGGTTCCGCTTCCAGGGCGGGTCGAGCGCCGAGGTGGAGACCGCGCTGACCGCCACCGCCGCCCACTTCCGGGTGAGCGCCGAACCCGTCGAGCCGTTGACCGCACGCATACCCGAGGTGTCGCGATGAGGGACTACTCCGAGCAGATCCTGGACGGCGAAGGCAAGGACGACTACGCGCGTTACATGTGCACGGACGCCCTGCTCTCCCTGCAACGACGGCCCGAAGAGGTCGTCCACCGGGACGAGTTGCTCTTCCAGGTCGTCCACCAGTCGACCGAGCTCTGGCTCAAGCTGGCGGGCTCCGAACTCGGCGAGGCCGCCGCGCGGATCCGTGCGGGCGAGACTGACGCGGCCTGCGCGCTGCTGCGCCGGGCCTCACTCGGGGTCGAACTGGTGACCGGGCAGCTGGAGATGATGCGCCATCTGTCGCCGTGGGACTTCCAGACCATTCGCACCGTGCTCGGCCACGGCTCCGGAGCGGACTCGCCCGGATGGCGCTCGGTACAGCGCTGCGGGCGCCTGCTCGACAGCGCGTTCACGACGCTGATCGCCGAACGGGGCATCGATCTGGCCGACTTGTACCGCGAGCGCCAGGGCAGTCCCGAACACCGGCTGGCCGAGGCGCTCGTGGAATGGGACGAGCGGGTCTCCCTGTGGCGGGTACGGCACTACAAGGTCACCACGCGCATCATCGGCACCCAGGTGGTCGGCACCCAGGGCACTCCGGTGGACGTCCTGGCCCGGCTGATCGAGTACAAGTTCTTCCCCCGGCTGTGGGCCGTGCGCACCGAGCTGACCCGGACCGGTCCCATGGGGAACTACCACGAGGCGGAGTCCGCGTGACGCCGGAGCCCACGCCGGCACCCGACGCGTTGCCGGACCCCACACCCGCACGCGGCGCTGCGCCGCACCTCACCCCCGCACCCGACGCGTTCCGCAAGCGCTTCCCCGCCCTGGAACGCCGGGTCCACCTGGCCGGTTGCAGCCTCGGCGCCCGTTCCACGGACCTGGACGGGGCCCTGGCGCGGATGCTCGACGACATGGCGGACGGCGGTGCGCCCTGGGCCCTGTTCGAGGAGCAGGTACGGCTGGCCCGCGAACAGTTCGCCGCGCTCGTCGGTGCCCGCACCGACCAGGTCGCGGTGGTGCCCAACGCGTCCGTCGGCGCCTATCAGGTGGCGTCCGCCCTGGAGTGGACGGAGCGGCCCAAGGTGGTCACGGCCACTCTGGAGTTCCCCTCCGTCGCGCATGTCTGGCTGGCTCAGCGGCCGCGGGGCGCCGAGGTCGTCCACGTCGCCCGTGCCGACGAGTACGCCGCGGCGGCCGACGCGCGCACCCGGCTCGTGTCGGTGCCGCTGATCGGCTACCAGTACGCGGACCGACTGCCGGTCGAGGACATCGCGCGGGCCGCCCACGAGGCGGGCGGCGAGGTGTTCGTCGACGCCTACCAGGCCGTGGGGGTCGCACCGGTCGACGTACGAGAGCTGGGGTGCGACTACCTCGTCGCCGGCACCGCGAAATACCTGCTCGGCCTGCCCGGCCTCGCCTTCCTGTATGTGCGCGAACCCGCGCGCATGGACCGCGAACCGCGGCTGACCGGCTGGTTCGGCCGGGTCGACCCGTTCGCGTTCGACCCCACGCGGCTGGACTTCGCGCCCACGGCGGCCCGCTTCGAGACCGGCACTCCCGCGATCCCCGCCTGCTACGCCGCCAACGCCGGGCTCGGGCTGATCCGTTCGCTGGATCCGGAGACGGTCCGGGCGCATGTGCACGACCTCGGGGACCTGGCGGCCGACCGCCTGACCGCCCTCGGGCACCGGGTGCGTGCCGTGCCCCGCGAGCGGCGCGGCGCTCACATCGGGCTGCTCACTCCCGATCCCCCCGCCCTCGCCGCCCACCTCGCCGACCGGGGCATCGCGGTCAGCCCGCGCGGCGACGTCGTACGCCTCTCCTTCCACTACTACAACAACGCCGACGACGTGGCCGCACTGTGCGCGGCCCTCGGCGCGCCGAAGCAGCACTAACCCCCACCAGTCCGATCACCGGTCGAACGGCAGGTTCTCATGCCACAAGCAGAGTTGCGGTGCTGGCTCCACGATCCCGATCCGCAGAAGTTCCCCTACGACGTCGTCGTGCGCCACTACCACCAGGTCGGCAAGCACTTCGTCGCCCCCGAACTGCTCAGCATCCTCTCCCGGGTACGCGAGGTGTTGCCCACCTTGTACTGCCCCTGGCCGGACGTGCAGTTGCTGTCCGCTTTTCTGAGCACCGCCCTGGACAAGCCTGACGGGCGTTACGACTACCCCACCTATCTCGCGCTCGACCTGCTCCAGCTGCCCAGTGTGGACGACCCGGTGGAGCGGGCGGCGTTCGCCCGCTCCCGGTGCGACCGGCTCGTGGCCCAGCTGGTGACGGACGCGCTCGCGTTCGAACTCGCCGCCCTGGACGGCCGGACCACCCTGCTGCCCGAGATGCGGCCGACGCCCGACGTGGTCGCCAAGCGCTGCAAGCACGGGCTGCGGGTGATCCGGCCCGCCCTGGCCCGGATGTCCCTGGACGGCGGTCTCGGCGCCAGCGACCCGGTGGGACTGGTCCGTCAGGCCTGCTCCGTGGTCACCGCCGACATGTCGCTGGCCGAGCGGCAGGCCATCGCGCTCGGGGTGCTGCCGGTGTACACCTCCCACGACGAATACCTGTTCCTGCGCGTGCTCCAGGCCTTCGAGACGACGTTCGCGCTGCTCACCGTCCAACTCATGGCGGCGATCGACGCGTTGGACGAGCGCAAGGTCGACCGGGCCCTGCATTTCGTCAACGGCTCCGCGACGGCGCTGCGTGAGGCCGCGCCGCTGTTCTCCCTGCTGGCCACGATGCAGATCGAGTCGTTCCGCACCTTCCGCGAGTTCACCGAGGGTGCGAGCGCCATCCAGTCGCGCAACTACAAGCTCGTCGAGTCGCTGTGCCGCACTCCCGACGCGACGCGCGTCGACTCGCCCGCCTACCACTCCGTGCCCGAGGTGCACACCCGGGTCCTGCGAGGCCGGCGCACACTCGACGACGCCTACCTGGCGGCGCGTGACTCCGGCGACCTGGACGAGCGGGACCGCGAGCGGCTGGAGTTCGCCCTGGCCGACTTCGCCCGCGCGCTGCTGCGCTGGCGGCAGACCCACTACCGCCTCGCCGTACGGATGCTCGGCGAGGCCACCGGCACCGGATACACCGAGGGCACCCCCTACCTGAAGTCCGTGCGCGACATCCCGGTGTTCCGCACCGTCGACGCGCCCGGCGCGATGAGCGACGAGGGAACGGCGAGGACCCGATGACCGAACTGGACGCCCCCGTGGGCATCGTGGGCGCCGGACCCGTCGGCCTGGTGGCCGCGGTCCGCCTCGCCTCCCTCGGTGTGCCCTGCATGCTCCTCGATGCCGACCCCGAGCTGGTCAGACAGGGCTCCAAGGCCTGTCTGATCCAGGGAGACGTGCTCGACATCCTCGACAAGTTCGGCTGCGCCCAGCCCATCAAGGACGAGGGCGTCACCTGGACCGTCGCCCGCACCTATGTCCGCAACAAGGTGATCAGGTCGGCCGAGTATCCGCACGGCCCCGGCTTCGGGCCCTTCGTCAACATCTCCCAGTACCGCATCGAGCAGGTCCTGCTGGCCGCCGCCGAGGCCCAGCCCGGCTGCGAACTGCGCTGGGGCCACGAGATCGTGGACGTCACCCAGGACGCCGACACGGTCACCGTGCTGGCCCGCACCCCCGACGGCGAACGCACCCTGCGCTTCGGCCATCTGGTCGCCGCCGACGGTGTGCGCAGCACGCTGCGCCGGCTGGTCGGCGTCGAGTGGACCGGATACACCCACAAGGACCGGTTCCTGATCACCGACATCAAGGCGAAGCTGCCGCTCGCCAAGGAACGCCACTTCCACTACGACCCGCCGTTCAACCCGGGCCGCCAGCTGGTGATGCACCCGCAGCCGGACGACATCTGGCGCATCGACTGGCAGTTGCCGCCGGACGCCGACGTCGACGCCGAACGCGCCGACGGCCGGTTCGACCGGCGGGTGCGGGACGTCATCGGCGACATCCCGTACGAGATCGACTGGGTCAGCACCTACCGCTTCCACCAGCGGGTGGTGAACCGGCTGCGGGTCGGCCGGATCCTGTTCGCGGGCGACGCGGCGCACTCGCTGCCGCCGTACGGCTCCCGCGGCATGAACAGCGGCATCCAGGACGCCGACAACCTCGCCTGGAAGCTCGCCCTCGTCACCGAGGGCCGGGCCGGTGAGGAGCTGCTGGAGTCGTACCACACCGAGCGGTACGCGGCGGCGCTGGAGAACCTGCGCGTCACCGAGGCGACCATCCGTTTCATGGTGCCGCCCAACGCGCTGCGCCGCTGGGCCCGTTCGGCCGTCCTGACGCTGTCGCGCACCCTGGGCCGGGCCAGCGGCCGCGTCAACAGCGGCCGCATGGCCGAGCCGTACGTCTACCGGGACTCGCCGCTGGTCCGCGCCGACCCCGCGGTCCCCCTGCTCGGCGTCTTCGCGCCCGACGGTGTCGTGGAGGTGGACGGGACCCGGACCCGGCTGCGGCGGCTGCTCGGCGACGGCTTCGTCGCCCTGTGCTTCGCCCCCGACGCCGAGACCGCCGAAGCCCTGACCGCGCAGGTGCGCGCCCGGACGGCCCGGCCGCCGGTACGGATCGTGGCGGTGCTGCCGGAGGCGGCGCCGGCCGGCCCGCTGCCCGCCGAGGTCACCGTCGCCCGCACCGCCGACGCCGAACTGCTCGCCTCCTACGAGGCCGCCGCGGGCACCTGGTGGCTCGCCCGGCCGGACGGCCACCTGGCCGACCGCGGCCGCACCGCGGCCGAGTTCACCGCCGCGCTCCACCGGTCCGTCGGCTCACCCGCCCTCGACCGGCCCCTCGTGAAAGGAACCCGCTGATGTCCGCGACCACCCCCGAGTACGCCTGGCTGAACGGGCGGCTCGTCCCCTGGGACCAGTGCGTGATCCACGCCCGCAGTCAGGGTGCCTTCTGGGGCGCGAACGTCTTCGAGGGCGTACGGGCCTATGTCGCCGAGGACGGCTCGCTGAACGCGTTCCGCATGGACGACCACCTGGCCCGGCTGCGCCGCTCGATGAAGAGCCTGCGCATGGAGATCGACTACAGCCCGGACCAACTGGCCCGCGCCTGCGCCGACCTGGTGCTCGCCAACGACTTCGGCACTGACGCGCACGTGTGCGTGGTCGCCTACTTCGGCATGGGCAACGGCTTCGACCCGATGAACACCACCACGGAGACCGGTGTCCACATCACCTCGACCCCGGTGCCGCGCTCTCCCGCGCACGACCGCGGGGTGGCCGCCTCCATCTCGTCCTGGCGGCGCATCAGCGACGACGCGATGCCGCCGCGCATCAAGACGGGCGCGAACTACCACAACAGCCGGCTCGCCCAGCACGAGGCGCTGCGCAACGGCTTCGACACCACCCTGCTGCTCAACGCGAGGGGCACCCTCGCCGAGGCGCCCGGCTCCTGCGTGGTGATGGTCCGCGACGGCGAGCTGGTCACCCCGCCCGGCACCAGCGGCGTCCTGGAGGGACTCACCGTCGACACCGTCGCCGCCCTCGCCGACGAGCAACTGGGCCTGCCGCTGCGCCGCAGGGAGATCGACCGCACCGAACTCTACGTCTGCGACGAGGTGTTCCTGTGCGGCACCATGTCCGAGCTGCTCCCGGTCACCAGCGTCGACCGGCTGCCGGTCGGCGACGGTCTGCCCGGCCCCCTCACCCGCGCCCTCCAGGGCCACTACGACGACGCGGTGCGCGCCCGCGGCAAGCACCCCGAGTGGCTCACCCCCATCACCGCCGAGAACGGGGAGGGGGCGGCATGAGCGTCCTCGCCGGACTGCTGACGGCGCTGCGCGGCGGGACGGTCCAGGTGATCGACCTGACCACGCCCCTGTCGGAGCGGACCCCGATCATCTCCCTGCCGCCGGAACGGGGTCAGCCGTGGCCGTTCAGCCGCGAGGTGATCAGCAACTTCGACGCGCCGGGGCCGACCGTCTACTGGAACAACATCCGCCTCTCCGAGCACACCGGAACCCACTTCGACGCCCCCGTGCACTGGCTCTCCGGCCGTACCCGCCAGGACGTCGCGCAGGTTCCGCCGGGCCGTCTGGTCGGCCCGGCGGTGGTCATCGACATGAGCGCCGAGGCGGAGAAGGACCCGGACTTCCTGCTCCGGCGGGAGCACGTCGAGGCCTGGACCGCCGAGCACGGCCCGCTGCCCGCGGACGGCTGGCTGCTCCACCGCACCGGCTGGGACACCCGCAACGACGACCCGGAGCGCTTCCTCAACGACCGGCACACCCCCGGTGTCGACCCCGAGTGCGCCCGCTGGCTGGCCGAGGAGACACCGCTGGCCGGCCTCGGCGTGGAGACCGTCGGCACCGACGCCGGGCTCGCGGGCGACTTCGACCAGCCCTACCCCTGCCACTGGTACCTGCACGGCGCCGGCAAATACGGCCTGACCCAGCTGCGCAACCTCGAACTCCTGCCGCCCACCGGGGCGTTGCTCATCGCCGGCCCGCTGCCCATCGTCGGCGGATCCGGCAGCCCCACCCGGGTCCTCGCCCTCGTCGAGACCACCGAAGGAGCGTGACCGTATGCCTCCCACCGACCACGGCGACATCAGCGGATTCGGCCGCGGCAGCGCCCTGCTCCGCCGCCACCAGGAAGACACCGCGCGCCCGCAGGAGTTCACGCTGCTCGGCCGCGACTGGTACCTCCTCGACGGCGTGTTCAGCCCCACCTACACGCCCGTCACCGAGCTCTTCACGTCCTGGCTCCCCTACCCGGCCGGCGGCTCGTTCCTGGAGGTCGGTTCCGGCGCGGGGGTGACGGCCGTGACGGCCGCGCTCTCCGGCTGCGGCCGGGTGACCGCGCTGGACATCGCCGCCGCCGCCGTCGAGAACACCCGCCGCAACATCGGACGCCACCACGTCGGGGACCGGGCCCGCGCGGTGCACAGCGACCTGTTCTCCGCCCTCGACCCCGAGGACCGGTACGACGTCGTCTTCTGGAACTCCAACTTCGCCGAAGCCCCGGGGGACTTCGTCAACGAGAGCGATCTGCACCACGCCTTCTTCGACCCCGGTTACGAGGCCCACCGCCGCTTCGTCGAGGAGGCACCCGATCGGCTCACCCCGAACGGCCGCCTCTTCCTCGGCTTCTGCAGCATCGGCAACACCCCCCTGCTCACCGGCCTGTGCGACCGCGCGGGCCTCACCGTCGAGGTGGTCCGCAGCGAGCGGCGCAGCCCCGACCCCGACACCACCCTCGACTTCCGCCTCCTGGAGCTGCGCCGCGCCTGAACCAGGCCCGACCGGCGCGCACCACCGAAGGGATCCACCGTGCCCGACACCACTTCCCTCCACCGTCATCCGACCCTGCTCGCCGGGCGCGGGCGCGGAGTCCTGTGCACCCTCAAGGCCGACGGCAGACCGCAGTTGTCCAACGTCGACTTCTGCTACGACGCCCCGAGCCGCACCGTCCGCGTGTCCACCACCGCCGACCGGGCCAAGACCCACAACCTGCGCCGCGACCCGCGGATCAGCCTGCACGTGACGACCGCCGACGGCGGTGCCTACGCGGTCTACGAAGGCATCGCCACCCTCTCCGCGGTCGCCGCCGATCCGCACGACGCCGCCGTGGAGGAGCTCGTCGCGGTCTACCGGGCCGTCCAGGGCGACCACCCCGACTGGGACGAGTACCGGGCGGCGATGGTCGCCGACCGCAGGCTCACCGTCTCCTTCCGCATCGACCACGCCTACGGCTGGATCCCGTCCTGAACCGGCCCCGCCGGACCCCGGCACCCCACCCGCGTCCGACCCCGACACCGCACCCCCGTCCGACGGAGAGGACCGCCATGCCCCACGGCACGCCCCATCTCACGATCGTGGGCAGCGGCAACGCCCAGTACCGCCGCTACGCCCTGCAGTCCCTCGCCGAGCGGTACCGGCTGTCCGCCGTGCTGCCCGCCCCGCCGACCTGGCAGCTGCCCTACCTCGCCGACTGGCGGCAGGCCGACCCCGCCGACGAGGACGCGACGACGGCCGCGCTCGCCGATCTGACCGGGCCCGGCGCGGGGGTGCTCACCTGGGGCGAGACCGTCCTGGAGACCACCGCCCGCGCCGCCGAGAAGCTCTCCCTGCGCCACATGTCGGCCCGCTCGGCGGCCCGGTGCCGGGACAAGTACCTGACCAGGACACTGCTCGCGGAGGCCGGCGTCAGCGCCGTACGCCACGGCCTCGCGCGCACCGCCGAGGAGGCCCTCCGGATCGCCGATGCGATCGGCTACCCCGTCGTCCTCAAGCCCCGGGCCCAGGCCGGCAGCATCGGCGTCGTCCTCGCCACCGACGCCGAACAGGTGCGGGACGGCTTCGGGCCGGCGGCGGGCGCCGCCTACGG
The DNA here is from genome assembly GCF_000974985.2 of Streptomyces mangrovisoli. Classification (GTDB taxonomy): domain Bacteria; phylum Actinomycetota; class Actinomycetes; order Streptomycetales; family Streptomycetaceae; genus Streptomyces; species Streptomyces mangrovisoli. The sequence goes on from NZ_LAVA02000097.1 coordinate 141,349, forward strand.
AAGCCTGCCCGCCGGCCTCGGCGTCCTCGTCGAGGAGTATCTGCCGGGTCCGGAGATCAGCGTCGACAGCGTGGTCCGCGACGGCGAGGCGACGCCGGTGCACGTGGCCCGCAAACGCCTCGGCTTCGCCCCGCACTTCGAGGAGATCGGCCACCTGGTCACCGGCTGGACCCGCGAACCGTGGGCCGCCGAGGTCGCGGAACTCGTGGTCGAGGCACACCGGGTCCTCGGCATCGAGGTGGGCGTCACCCACGCCGAGCTGCGGCTCACCCCGTCCGGTCCCCGGCTCGTCGAGCTCAACGGACGGCTCGGCGGCGACCTCATCCCGTACGCCTCCCGGCTCGCCACCGGCATCGACCTGGTCGTCGCCGCCGCCGAACTGGCCCTGGGCCGCGTCCCCGACCTCACGCCGACCCGGCAGGGCTGCGCCGAGGTCCGCTTCCATTACCCGTCGCACGACGGGACGGTGCGCCGCGTCGGCGTGTACGAGACCGTGTCGGTCCCCGGCATCGCGCACGCCGACGTGCTGGCCGAGCCGGGCACCCGCCTGCTGCTGCCGCCCCGGCAGGTGATCCCGCGGCTCGCCGTGCTCGTCGCCACCGGCGCGGACGAGGACGCCTGCGGCCGGGCGCTGGACACCGCCCTCCCGCTGATCGACACCGACGTCACCCCGCTCGACGAGGCGGACACCCATGCGGTGGCCTGACTTCCGGCGTCCCGTCGACACCCTGATCGGGGCGCACGGCCTGTCGTCCTTCTGCCTCGGGCTCGCCATGCCCTACACCGCCATCTACCTCGCCGGCCGGCCGGGCGTGGGCACGGCAGGTGTGGCGGTGTTCTTCGCGTGCAGCGGCGGCGCCAACCTCGCGGTCGCGCTGCTGCTGTCCACCGGCGCGCTGAGACTGGGCCGGATCCCCCTCGGCATCCTGGGCACCCTGCTGTGGCTCACGGGGTACCTCACCGTGCCCGCGGTCGGCGCCATGCCCACGGCGATCGCGGCCGGCATGGCGGTCGGCGCGGGGCAGGGCGGGTTCATGGCCGCGATCATCCCGCTGATCAACGGGCTGATCACGCCGGAGGAACGCCGCCAGGTCTTCGCCCGCCGCTACGCCGTGCTCAACGCGACACTCGCCGCGGGCTCGCTGCTGTCCGGGCTGCTGACCCTGGTGCTGCCCCGCACGATCATCCCGTACTTCTTCCTGACGAACGCCGTGGGAATCCTGCCGCTCACCGTGGCGATCTGGCTGGTGCGCCGCCATGTCGCCGGACCGGAGGCGAGCGAGGACGAGGACCCGGCCGAGCCGCCGCTGCCGCTGCTCGGGCTGTGGAAGGTGATGCTGCCGGTCGCGCTGTTCCAGCTCACGGCCGCCCTGTTCGCCTTCAGCCAGTTCGACGCCACCGCCCCGCTGGTGAGCACCCGGTTGATGCACATGCCGCTGTTCATGGTGTCGCTGATGCTCTTCGTGGACGTCATCGTCGTCGTCATCGGCCAGCGGCCGATGACCCGCCGCCTGGAGAACCTGCCCGAGACGGCCGGACTGCGCATCGCGGTCACCCTGTGGGTGGCGGGCTACGTCGTCGCCGGCCTGCTCGCCTTCGCGCCGACCGGTGCGCGCATGGCGGGACTCGTCCTGTACGTCGTGCTGTTCGGGCTCGGCGAGTGCGCCTACTCGTGCTCGTTCCACCCCTGGCTGATCTCCATGGTGCCCGACCGCGAACTCACCAAGGCCAACGCGACGGTGAACTCCATGATGGGCGCCGGCAAGTTCGCCGGACCCTCCATCGGCGTCGGGTTCGCAGCGACCGGCAACGCCACCGTCGTCTGGCTCGGACTCGCCGCGAGCTGCACCGCCCTGACCGCCCTGACCGGCCTGCTGACCAGCCGCAGGCAGCGGCGGGCGATCCCTGTGCCCGCCCAACACACCAATGCCTGACGAAAAGTGAGGGGATGTCATGAACGATCGACTCATCGGCTCCGCCCCCGGAGCCGAACGGTTCCAGCCCTTCCCCCTGACGGAGATCCAGTACGCCTACTGGGTCGGCCGGGGCCCGAACTTCGTCCTCGGAAACGTCGCGCCGCACGCCTACTTCGAGCTGGAGGGCCGTCGCCTCGACCCCGCCACGCTCTCCCGGGCCTGGCGTCGGCTCATCGCCCGCCACGACATGCTGCGCGCCGTCGTCGGCGCCGACGGCAAACAGCAGGTCCTCAAGGACGTGCCCGAGTTCGAGGTGCGATGTACCGACGTGCGCTCCGCCTCCGAGGAGGACAGGGAGCGCACGCTGTCCGCCGTGCGCGAGGAGATGTCGCACCACGTCTACTCCGCCGCGGACTGGCCGCTGTTCGACATCCGGCTCACTCGCCTGCCCGACCACGACCGCCTGCACGTCAGCCTCGACCTGCTGATGGTCGACCTGGCCAGCCTCACCCTGCTGTTCAGCGAGTGGAGCGCCCTGTGCCAGGACCCCGACCTCGAACTCCCCCCGGTCGACGTCACGTTCCGTGACTACGCGCTCGAACTGGAACGGGGCTCGGGGGCCGTCCGCTACCAGAAGGCCCTGGAGTACTGGACCTCGCGGGCCGCCACCCTCGCCCCGCCGCCCGACCTGCCGCTGGCCACGTCGCCGGTGAGCGTCCACAAGCCGCGCTTCACCCACCGCGAGTTCCATCTGCCCGAGGACCGCTGGAAGGTGCTCCAGGAGCGCTGCGCGGAGCGGGGCCTGACCCCGACCGCGGTCCTGGCGACCCTCTTCTCCGAGGTCCTCGCCGTCTGGAGCGGCACCCGCCGCTTCACGCTCAACCTGACCCTCTTCAACCGGCTTCCGCTGCTGCTCGCCGACGCCGGGGCCGGCAAGCGGACCGTGCACCCCCATCTGGGCCGCATGGTCGGCGACTTCACCTCCATCTGTCTGCTGGAGACGGACGCGTCGACCGGCCGTACGCTCACCGAGCGCGTCGAGGCCACGCAGGTGCAGCTCCAGAAGGACCTCAGGCACCGGCAGGTCAGCGCGCTGGAGGCGCTGCGCGAACGGCGCAGGCTCGGCCTGCAGAGCGGCTTCGAGACCATGCCGGTGGTGTTCACCAGCGGCCTGGGCACCGCGGCCGACGTGTCCGGCTCGATGGACTACTTCGGTGACATCTCCTACCGGGTCAGCCAGACCCCGCAGGTGTGGCTCGACCACCAGGTCGTCGACATCACCGGCTCCCTCGACCTGACCTGGGACTGCGTGGAGGAACTGTTCCCGGCGGGCCTGCTGGACGACATGTTCGAGAGCTACTGCTCCCTGGTCGCCGCCCTGGCCGACGACGACTCCCGCTGGGACGAGGAGATCGTCCTCGCCCTGCCCGCGCACCAGTTGACCGGCCGGGAGCGCGCCAACGAGACGTCCGGCGAGCGTCCCGCGGGCCTCCTGCACGACCCGTTCCTCGAACAGGCCGCCCGGCACCCCGACCGCACCGCCGTCGTGTCCGGCAACCGGTGTCTGTCCTACGGCGACCTCGCCGCCCACGCCCGCGAGCTGGCCGGCGAGGTCGCGGCCCTCGCGGAGGACGGGCTGCGCGACCGCCTCGTGGCGATCGGCCTGCCCAAGGGCGCCGACCAGATCGCCGCGACGTACGGCGTGCTGCTGGCCGGCGGCGCCTATCTGCCCGTGAGTCCCGCCCTGCCCGAGCAGCGGCGGGCCCGACTCCTCGCGGACGGCGAGGCGTTGGCGGTCCTCACCGCTCCGGGCTCGGCCCTCACCGCTTCCGGCTCCGACGCGGGCGACGACAGCGGTCCGTGCTGGCCGCAGGACCTGCCCCGGATCCCGGTCGGCGAGGCCCGGCCCGCGCCCGGCACCCCGGGGCGCCACCCGTCGGGACCGGCCGACCCGGCCGACCTCGCCTACGTCATCTACACCTCCGGCTCGACCGGCGCCCCCAAGGGCGTCATGATCGAGCACCACGCGGCCCTCAACACGGTCCTCGACATCAACGAGCGGTACGGCGTGGGACCCGAGGACCGCGTCTTCGGCCTCGCCGACCTCGGCTTCGACCTGTCGGTCTACGACACCTTCGGCGCGCTCGCCGCGGGCGCGGCCCTCGTGCTGCCCGACCCGGAACTGCGCTCCGAACCCGCCCACTGGGCCAAGCTGATGGGCGAGCACGGGGTCACCGTGTGGAACTCGGTCCCGGCGCAGATGCAGATGCTCGTCGAACACCTGGAGGCGGGCGGCGCGATACCGGACCGGCTGCGGCTCGTGCTGCTCAGCGGCGACTGGATCCCCGTCGACCTGCCCGAGCGCATCCGCGCCCTGTGGCCCGAGGCCGAGGTCGTCAGCCTGGGCGGCGCCACCGAGGCGTCGATCTGGTCGATCCAGCACCCCGCCGACGAGGTCGAACCGGGCGCCAAGAGCGTCCCGTACGGCACTCCCCTGCGCAACCAGACCTTCCACGTCCTGGACTCCCGGATGGAGCCCTGCCCGGTGTGGACGGCGGGCGAGCTGCACATCGGCGGGGTGGGCCTGGCCCGCGGCTACTGGGCGGACCCGCAGCGCACCGCGGCCTCCTTCGTCACCCACCCGCGCACCGGCGAACGCCTGTACCGCACGGGCGACTTCGGGCGCTACCGGCCCGACGGCACGATCGAGTTCCTGGGCCGCCGGGACGGCCAGGTGAAGATCAACGGGCACCGGGTCGAACTCGGCGAGATCGAGGCGACGCTCGCCGCGCACCCGGGGGTCGACAGCGCGGTCGTCGTGAAGGCCGCCGACCAGGACGGCGCCACCCGCCTCCTCGGCTATGTCGTGCCCGACAAGGAGGACGACACCCTGTTCGTGACCGAACGGGCCGACACCGCGCTGCGCGACCGCCAGTGGCAGGCGCTCACCGCGAGCGGCGACGCACCCGCCGCGGGCCCGGACCCGGAGCACCTGCGCAGGGCCTGGGACGTCCTCGACGAGGTGTACACGACGGCCGCCGCGAGCGCCTTCCGCGCCTTCGGCCTGCCCCATCTGCCGGGCTCCGGCTTCGACCCGGCGGCCCTGCGCGGCGTCGGCGTGGCCCCCCGCTACACGCGCTGGCTGGCCCGCGCCGTGCGCGGCCTGGAGCACGCCGGGTATCTGCGGCGCACCGCCGACGGCCTGGAGGTGGCCCGCGAACTGCCGGCCGAGCTCCCCGCCGGCCTGCGCGAACGCACCCGCCGTGTCCTCGGCGAGGTCCTGGAGATCCCCGAGGACGTCAGCGAGTGGATGCTCTCCCTCGCCGGGGACCTGACCGACGTGCTCACCCAGAGCCGCCACTCCGCCGAGCTCTACGCCTCCGACCGCACCCCCGGCATCTACGCCCGGCTCTTCGGCCCCACGTACGTCGCCGCCACCGACGCGGTGCGCGCGCTGGTCTCGCAGGCGCCCGCCGACCGTCCCCTGACCGTCCTGGAGGTCGGCTCCGGATACGGCTCCCTCACCCGGCATCTGCTGCCCCTGCTGCCGGCCGACCGCACCGAGTACGCCTTCACGGACATCTCGCGGTACTTCCTGGACCGGGCCCGCACCGAGTTCGCCGACTTCCCGTTCGTCCGCTACGACCTGCTCGACCTGGACCAGCCGCCCGCCGCGCAGGGCTTCGACGGCCGGTCGGCGGATCTCGTCGTCGCCGCCAGCGTGCTGCACGACATGCGCGACATCCGCCGTACGCTGCACGCGCTGCGCTCGGTCCTCGCCCCCGGCGGCGTGCTCCTGCTGGTCGAACAGACCACCTTCCACCCCTGGTTCGACCTGGTCATGGGCCTGCAACAGGGCTTCGACAACTTCACGGACACCCAACTGCGCACGGACCACTGCCTGTTGGACCGGGACCAGTGGGACCTTGAGCTCGCGGCGGCCGGATTCACCGACTCCGCGCGGCTCACCACCACCGGCGGCCCCGCCTCGGTCGGCTTCGACGTCATCGTCGCCCGGAGCGCCGGGGTGCGGCGCCGCTTCGCCCCCGACGCGCTGCGCGCCTACGCCGCCGAGCGGCTCGCCCGGCACATGGTCCCGGCCCAGCTCCTCGCCCTCGACGAGCTGCCGCTCAGTGCCACCGGGAAGGTGGACCGCGCCGCCCTCGCCAAGGCGGGCCCGCGCGGTTCCGTCCGGGGCCGGCCGGCCCGGCCGCCGCGCACCGACCGGCAGCGCAAGCTCGTCGGCATCTGGCAGGAACTGCTGGGGCTGAGCCAGGTCGACCTCGGCGACGACTTCCTGGAGGCCGGCGGCGACTCGCTGCTCGCCGCCCGGCTGGCCGCCCGGCTCCAGTCGGCGTTCGGCATCGACGTATCGGTCCGCACGGTGCTCCAGTACACGACGATCGAAGCGCTCGACGGACACCTCGGACAACTCCTGGGCCCGTCCGAGCTGCTGCCGGAGGAGAAGTGATGACCCACGTCAACGACACGGCCGCGCACCCCGCACACGACACTGCCTCGCACCGCACTCCCGTGAACGACCCGGCCGCGCGCCCCACCCACGCCGCCGTCAGGGCCTGGATCGTCGGTCTGCTCGCGGAGATCCTCGACGTGGCCCCGGACCGGATCGACCCGGACACCCCGCTGGACCTGCTGGGCGTCGACTCGGCCACCACGCTCGTCATCTGTGCCGGGGCCCGCGACGAACTGGGCCTGCCGCTGCGCCCCAAAGAGGTGTTCGAGCACTTCACGGCCGACGCCCTGGCCCGCCACCTCACCGCACCGCTCCCGGCGGAAGCGGGCAGCCGGTGAGCGCCGTCCTCTCGCCTCGCTGGCTGGTCAGCGGGCCGCCCGGGACGGCCCGCCTCCAGCTGTACTGCTTCGCCCACGGAGGGGGCTCCGCCGCGGAGTACCTGCGCTGGACGCGGGGTCTCGGCCAGGTGCGCACGCACGCCGTCCAGCTGCCGGGCCGCGGCCCGCGCCTCGCCGAACCGCCGCTCACCTCCATGCGGCGGCTGGTCGAGGCCTTCCTCGCCGAAGTGCCCCCCGCCGAGGGTCCGTTCGCGTTCTTCGGGCACAGCCTGGGCGCGCTCGTTTCGTACGAGATCACCCGGGCCCTCGTGGCGGAGGGGCGCCCGCTCCCCGCGCACCTGGTCGTCTCCGCCCACCCCGCCCCGCATCTGCCGCGCCGGGCCGGCCAGGTGCACCGGCTGCCCGACGACCGGCTGCTCGACACGGTCGCCGGGGCGCACGGCGGCATCCCCGACGAGGTGCTGGCCTCGCCCGAGCTGCGGGGGATGGCCGCCGCCGCGCTGCGCGCCGACTACCAGGTGCTGGAGACCTACACCTGGCGTCCGGCCGCACCGCTCCCCGTGCCGGTCACGGTGTTCGGCGGGGAGGAGGACGCGGTGACCTCCGGAGAGCTGGAGGCATGGCGGGAGCACACCACGGAGCGGGCCACCGTACGGCGGTTTCCCGGCGGCCACTTCTATCTGCGCGAGCGGCCCGCGCATGTGCTGCGGGCGCTGGCCGCGGCCCTGGGCTCAACGAGCGCCTCGGGCACATCGGGCGTGTCGGGTGGAGCAGGCGCGTCGGGCGGGGCGGACCGGAGCGGCCCGTGCTGACCTTCGCCGGCGCCTCACTGGTGCTCATCATGATCCCGGGCCCCGATCAGGCCCTGATCACCAGGAACTCGCTCGCGGGCGGACGCCGGGCCGGGCTGCTCACCATGGTCGGCGGGATGCTCGGACTCAGCGTCCACGTCTCGGCGGCCGCGCTCGGCATCTCGGCGGTACTGCTCGCCTCGGCGACCGCCTTCACCGTGCTCAAGGCGGTGGGGGCGGCCTACCTGGTGTGGATGGGCGTCGCGACCCTGCGCGGCGCCGGGCGCACCCTGCGGGAGCGGCCCGGCGAGGACGAGGCGGGCGCGCCCGCGCGCCCGCAGGGCAGGCACCTCAGGTACGGCTTCCTGTCCAACGCGCTCAATCCGAAGGTGGCTCTCTTCTTCGTCACCTTCCTGCCGCAGTTCCTGCCCACCCGCGGCAGTGTGCTGCCCAGGGCGCTGCTGCTGTCCCTGCTGTTCGCCGTGTTGTACGTGCTCTGGTTCAGCCTGTACGTGTGCACGGTGGACCGGCTCGGCAGGTGGCTGCGCCGGCCGCGGGTGCGCGGCCGGATCGAGCAGGTCACCGGACTCCTGCTGATCGGCTTCGCGGCCCGGCTGGCGCTCCAGCCGTCATGACCGGCCGCTGTCGCCGCTGCGCTTGAGGTGGTCCACGACGTGTTCGCCGATCTCGGCGAACACGTCGATCTGCTCGGACGTCAGCAGGTCGACGAAGTAACGGCGCACCGATTCGACGTGCAGGGGCGCCGCCTTCTCTATGGTCTGCTGGCCCTCGTCGGTGAGGGTGACGACGGCGCCCCGGCCGTCGGTCGCGCACTCCTCGCGCGCGACCAGGCCCCGCTGTTCCATCCGGCCCAGGTGGTGGGAGAGGCGGCTGCGCGACCAGAGCATGCGGGCGGCCAGTTCGCTGACCCGGCGCCGGTGGTCGGGGCTGCTGGCGAGGCTCGACAGCACGTCGTAGTCCGGTTCGGACAGCCCGCTGTCGCGGCTCAGGTCGCGGGCGAGCTGGGCGTTCAGCAACAGGAACATCCGGCGGTACGCCTGCCACGCGCGTTGTTCGCGATCTGTCAACCAGCGGGGCTCATCGTTCACAGCCGCAGCCTACCCCTGCTTGGTTGACGTATCACTCGCCTGCCCCTAGCGTACTAGGTGACATGTCAATCATCTGGTGCAGGGTCCCGGGGTACCTCCCCGACCGGCCGGCACCGTTCCCGTGCCCGGCCCGGGTCCGTCACATCCCCCGCACGGACCCGGGCCGTCCCCCTCGGACGAAGGAAGCCGGACCGTGCCCCGTCTGTACGTCATTTCCGCCAGCACCCGCCCCACGTCGGTCGGCCGAGGGCTCGCGCGCTGGATCAGCGAACTCGCGGCGGAGCAGGACGCATTCGACACCGGACTGCTCGACCTGGGCGAGATCGCGCTGCCGTTCATGGACGAGCCCGAGCACCCGGAAGCGGGCGTCTACCGCCACCAGCACACGAAGGACTGGAGCGCGACGATCGCCGCCGGCGACTGCTTCGTCTTCGTCATGCCGATGTACAACGGCGGCTTCAGCGCCCCGCTGAAGAACGCGATCGACTACCTGTACCAGGAGTGGCAGAACAAGCCCGTGGGGCTCGTCAGTTACAGCGCGGGCAAGACCGGCGGCGCCCCCGCGATCGAGATGATCCGGCCCGTGCTCGGCCGGGTCGGCCTGCGCCCCGCCGCGCGGACCCTGTCCGTCCCTGCCATCGATGCGTACGTCGACGAGCAGGGCCGCTTCACCGCCACGCCCGAGCTGCGGGCCCAGGCGCGGGCGGTCCTCGACGCGGTGGCGGACCTGGCCGTGGCCCCCGAGGTGGAGCACGCCTCGGCCTGAGCGGCCGCCCATGGGCGGCCGACCATGGGCGGGCGGCCGCGGACGGTTGGCCGCGGACGGTTGGCCGCTGACGGGCGGCCGCTCCGGTGCGCGGCGCGGATCAGTGCCGCGCTGCGGCCAGGAAGATCGGGTTGGTCAGGGCCGCCATGGAGCCGAACAGCAGCGCGTCGCCCATGGTGTTGCCCTGGCCCGGCGAGCCGTTCGCCATCAGGTGGCGCACCTCGGCGCGGACGTACGCGGCGAGGGAGGCGGTCGTCCGCCACACCACGCTGCCCTCGCCCCCGGCGTCGAGCGACTCCTGGTGCATCTGGCCCTCGTCCGTGAGGAAGCGGACGGTGCCGTTGGGCACACCCTTGACGTCCAGCCGGACGTCCACCGGAGCGTCGGCCGGCACGGTCAGCTTCTCCCCGATGCCCGCCTGCCGCCCGTTCCCCGTGGCGGTGAACGTGAGCTGCACGGCCGAGGACTCCGCGAGGTAGCTGTGCCCGGCGCGGATGCCGTCCATGATCGCGTCGGTGCTCAGGTCGTCCGCGCGCACGACGTTGTGCGGCAGGCCGATCACCTGCGGCTCGCTGTGGGCGTCGCTGTTGCCCATGGCGGGGATCCAGCGGCCGCCCGACCGGACGGCCTCACCGATCTTCTGGTCCCAGGTGCTGACGGCGTGTTCGTCGTCGTAGGTCCACGGGCCGGTCCACACCTCGGTGGCGTCGGCGTCGTCGAAGCCGAACTTCCACTGGCAGGCGACGTAGGCGCAGTACATGTGCGCCGGCACCACGAGGCCGCCGCCGCGCCGGACCTGACGGGCGAACCGGGGGAACGCGTCGTCGCGCGTCCGGTAGCGCCAGTCGATCCAGTCGCCGGCGGGCAGGCCCAGCGCCAGCCAGTGCCCGTTGCGGGTGGTGACCTCCTCGCCGGTGACGATCAGCAGGTCCGCGCCGGCGTACTCGCCCCAGACGGCGTGTGCGGAGGAGGTGTTGTGGTCGGTGGAGACGATGAAGTCCAGACCGGCGGCCCGCGCCCCGGCCGCCACCTCGGACGGCTGGCGTCTGCCGTCGGAGTGCACCGTGTGCAGATGGCAGTCCCCGCGGTACCACGCGCGGCCACGCCCCTTGGCCCGTCGGGCCGGGTAGTGGCGGGGAGCGGCGGGCCCGTCGGGGCCGTAGGTCAGGGTGACCTGCACCTGATAGTTCAGACCCTGCGGTGCCACCTGGTAGGGACCGAGCACGACGTGCCAGGTTCCCTCGCCGACCGGGCCCGGCAGATAGCCGGGCGTGGCCTCGGAGTTGCCGATCTCGAACGCGGTACGGAAACCGCCGGACCAGCCGCGAAACCCCCGGCCGCCCAGCGCGGTCCCGCGCTCGTCGAAGACACCGATGTCGCAGGAGTTGCCGGGCGTTCCGGAGGGGACGGACGGCTTGTCGTAGGAGTACGACACGGAGATCTTCCGCACCCCTGGCGGTACTTCGACCGGCAGGTACACGAAGTCGGCGACGCCGGTGTCCAGATGTCCGCTGATCGTGCGCGTCTCCTCGCCCGACTGCGGCGGCGCGCCCTGGGCCGAGGCCTCGGCGCCCTGGGCGAAGGTGAGCGACTCGAGGGTGAGGGCCGCGGCACCGGCGGCCGCCACGGCCAGGAACCGCCGACGCCCCGGCGTGCCCTCCGGTCCGCCGTCCTGCTCGGGGTGGAGAACGTCCACCTCGTGTGCGCACTGCCCTTCACGACACATGTGCCCTCACAGTGGGGTGCTTTCGGTACACGATGTGCCGCGACTTTTCAGGGGCGCCGTGAACGGTGTGTGAGCGGCGGGCGGCGTTCCCGGCAATTGTCGCTGGCGTGTCCATGCCGCTCACGGCACACCGCGCCTCCCCGACCTGCCTGTGCCGGTGCGCCGCTCCTGAGGACCCGGCGCCACCCCGTCAGGGCAGGATTCCGTGCAGCACTCCGCCCCACGCCTCCATCGCCCTGCGCACTTCCTCACCGCTGGACGCGGCGACCGTCAGTGCCGCGAGGACGGATCTGACGAGTCCGCGGTTACGCCGCTCCGGAGGCGTCTGCGCGGCCTGTGCGAGATAGCCGACGTTGTCGAGGAGATCCGCGCGCTCGTCGTCGCCCAGGCCGCCCTGGTCCTGTACCGCCTGCCTCAACACCTGCAAGGCTTCGGCCAGTTGAGGGCTGCCCTGCTGGACGACGCCCGCGATCGTGGAGTTGATGTTCTCGATCTGCGTGGCGAACTGGCCGCCGATGAAGGTGCCGCCACTGATCGACACGTGGGACACGGGGGCCGCCCCTCAGGCCCCGCTCCCGGCTCCGCTCCCGCACCCAGGCCCTGCCGAGCCACGGGGTGAGCGTCTCGGCCACGGCATCGGCCTGCCGAGCCTGCTCCGCGAGCAGCGGAAGCAACCGGCCGCGTGCCGCGTCGTCCTGACCCCGTATGACACGTCGTGCCGTCTCCCCGTCCACGGAGTCATCCTCCGCCGAACGGACAACGGTCACAAGGGCCCCACCCGTCGGCAGGTCGCCGCGCCTCGGGCGCGCCGCCTGACTGTCGGTCAGGCTTTAGGGTCGGCCCCATGGAGATCACCGGAATCGGCCGCCGCCCGACGGCGGAGCGCGTACGCGACACCCAGGAACGGCTCGCCGCCGAGCGGGACGTCTGGGTGTCGACGGCCCACCCCGAACACGGGCCGCACCAGGTGCCGTTGTGGTTCCTGTGGGACGGGCGGGCGGTGTGGATGTGCACCGGCGCGTCCTCCGTGACGGCACGCAATGTCCGCACGGAGCCTCGCGTGCGTCTGGCGCTGCCGGACGCCTTCGACGTGGTGCTGCTCCAGGGGGAGGCCGAGTCCTTCCCGGACGAGGACGTGCCCGCGGACGCGGCGGAGGCGTTCGCCGCCAGGTTCGGGTGGGATCCGCGGGCGGAGGAAGGCTCCTTCCTGTACATCCGTGTGGTTCCGCGGACCGTGCGTGCCTGGCGCGGCGAGCCGGAGCTGCGCGGGAGGGTCGTCATGCGCGACGGGGCATGGGTCGAGTAGCGGCGGCCCACGTCACGGGGTGACGTACAGGCGTACGGCCTGGACCCCGACGTGCCAGGTCTGGCGCAGCCGGTAGCCGGAGTTGACCGCGTGCCACAGGGTGGCGTCGCGGGAGCCGGGTTTGCGGTGCTGGCCGGGGCCGGAGACCACCCAGACGCGCCGGTGGCCGCGCAGGGCGTCGGCGACCTGGGAGGGGTCGCGCTCCCGTCCGTCGGGGTCGGTGGGGTCGAACCGCGCTTCGAGGGCGACGTCGGTGGTGTCGGAGAAGGCGTCCGGGTAGGCGAAGGCGGTCCCGCGCCACGCCTTCGGCTCGAACAGCACGGCGTCGCCCGGTTGTGCGCGCGCCGCCACGACGCGGGCGAGGGCGCGCAGGTCGTCGCCGTGTCCGTCGCCCTCGCGGATGCGCAGTTGGGCCGGGAGCGCCAGGGCGGCGAGGGAGACCAGGGCCAGCAGGGCCGCCGCCGTGGACACGGCCGGGCGGGCCGGGAGGCGGGCGGCGGCCGTGTCGAGTCCCTGGCCCACCAGCCAGCTCAGGCCGAGCATCCCGTACAGCACGTAACGCGGCTGGTAGAGCGGGTGCGCGAGCGAGATCAGCATGAGGACCGCCGGCGGGATCGTCAGCAGGGGCAGCGCCAGGGCGGTCAGGGCCCCGCGGCCGGGGTCGGCCCGTCGGCGGCGGCCGCCCAGGATGCCGTAGAGGACGAGTGCCGCGACGGGCACCACGGCCAGGCGGCCGCCGCCGAACGAGGCCGCCAGCTCCAGCGGGGTGCGCCATGTGGGTGCGGTCAGCCAGCCGACCGCCGAGGTCTGTCCGAAGGCCCGCAGCATGGTCGGCACGACCCCGAGGCAGCCGGCCGTGGTCGCGAGCGCCCAGCACCGGACCACCGCCCGGGACGGCCGCCAGGCGGTCACGGTGACGGCGAGGGCCGGCACGCAGAGCAGGGCGAGGACGTTCAGCGTGCCCGCCGCGGCGACGGCGACGGCGTACGCCGCCCACCAACGCGCCGCGTGCGGGCGTCCGATGCGGTACTCCGCCTGCACGGCGCGGACGAGGAAGTAGGCGGCGGACGCGACGCACAGGGACACCAGCGCGTAGGGGCGCCCTTCCTGCGCGTACAGGCTGACCACCGGCGCGGCAGCCCAGGCGAGTCCGGCCGCCAGGGCAGCCCGAGGCCCGGACAGCCGCCGGGCGACCGCGGTGACCAGCCCCGCGCAGACCACGGACGCCAGGACGGACGGCAGCCGCAGGGCGAGCGCGCTCGGGCCGGTCACCGTGAAGACCGTGTGCAGAAGCAGGTAGTAGGCCGCGTGCACGGCGTCGGTGTGGCCGGTCAGGTCGAGGATCCGCGCCGGACTCAGTTGCGCGACCGAGTAGCTGACGGCCTCGTCACGCCAGATGGACGCCCCGGTCGGGTCCCACAGACCGAAGCCGAGCGCGGCCAGGCAGGGAAGCCATCTGACGAGAAGCGGGACGGGGTGCCGACCGCGCCCGACCGGGGCGAAGGGGGCCTTCGTGAACGCGGTGATGTGGTCGTCGGTACCGCTTCGGGCCGACAGCGTGGGCATTGCGTCCTCTTCCACCGGTGCGCGGGCTCGTCGGGTCCGGTCGGCCGACGATGCCCAGGGGCGGCGGGCTCGGCCTGAATAGCCGGGGAGGACGAGCCCGCTTTCGTAGGCGGGTACCACGACTTGGCCACTGTCACGCAGGTGAAGTCCGACCGGCGGACCTGCGTCGGCCTGTGCGGCCGAAGCCGACCTCGGACCTGCCTCGGCCTGTACGGCCGGAGCTGACCGGCGAGATCCGGACGCGTGGGGGGCCGCCCGGTCGCTTCCCCGGATGAGGTAGGAAGACGGGTGTGAACGACCAGACCCACCCCGCCGCGATCCGCGTCTTCATCGCTCTCGCCCCGCCCGACCACGCGAAGGACGAACTGGTCCGGGCCCTGCGGTCCGGCTATGCGGCCCACCCCGACGTGCGGTGGAACCGCGTGGAGGACTGGCACATCACCCTGGCGTTCCTCGGCGAGCTGCCGCCCGCGACGGCTCGGCTCCTGCGGGCGCCGCTCGCGGCCCTGGCGAGCGACCGCCCGCCCCTCGGCCTGGCGCTGCGCGGCAGCGGTGTCTTCGACGACCGGGTGCTGTGGAGCGGGATCGACGGGGACCTCGACGAGCTGCACCTCCTCGCCGCCGACGTCCGCGCCCTCGTCAAGGCGTCCGGAATCACCTTCGAGGAACGCCCCTTGCGCCCCCACCTCACCCTGGCGCGGGCCCGCCGCGGGGACCGCACCTCGATGACGGACATCGCCAGGACGATCGCCGGTTTCAGCGGCGCGCCCTGGCCCGCCGCACGACTGCACCTGGTGGGCAGCAGCGCCGTCCGGGGCCGAGGACCGGTCCACTACCGGGACATCGAGTCATGGGCGTTCGCCGGGTAGTGGGGAGGGCTCCGCGCGGCGGGCAGCGGGACCGCCGCTCATCGGCCCTCGATCGTGTTGTCCTCGACCTGGCCGCCCCGGGCCTTCAGCACCGCCTCGCCGTGCTCCAGGTTCACGGTGTTGCGGCCGACCGTCCCCCGTCGGGTGGCCCGCAGCCAGAACCGGGACCGGCGCCCGCCGGTGAGCCGGTTGCCGGTGACCCGTCCGCCGGACGCCGCCTCCAGCCTGGACGTCCCGTCGGTTCCCTGCCCGGAGGCGGCCAGGACCGTCACCGTGACCAGGCCGCCCAGCAGTACGGCGAAGCCGACGGCGAGGGTCCAACTCCACTTTTCGGTGAGGAGGTTGGTCACCACGCCCACGGCCACGCTCAGCACGACCGCCAGCCCGGCCATCCACTTGGCACTCATGTCATCCACCGCCCGAGGTTCCGTTGCGAAGCATTCGGTACCGGTCCAGGTCAGCACGGTGGTGCAGCCTGGACCTGTCGATCGACCGGGCGCAGGCGCGCGCCTCGGCCACCCGTCCCATCCCCTGGTAGGTCAGGCCCAACTCGAGCCGCGCCCAGGCGGCGAGACCCGCCACCCCTCCGCGCTCGGCCACCGCGCAGGCCTCGGTCAGCAGGACCGCGGCCTCTTCGGCCGCTCCCGACCCCCGGCGGGCGAGCCCGGTCAGCAGGACGGCGCGGGCCTCGGAGAACACGTCGCCGCACCCGTCGTCCTCGAGGACCGCCCGGGCCTTGGCGGTCAGTGCGCACGACTCCTCGAACCGGTCCCGCTCCAGCGCCACTTCGGCGAGACACAGGAGGGCGTCGGCACGGAGCAGTTCGACGTGCTCGAGCCCGTCCAGACGGCCCTGTGCCTCGGTGGCCAGGATCGCCGCCTGATCGTGGTCCCCGACGAGGACGGCTGCCTCGGCGAGGCCGAGCAGCGCGCGCACCCGCTGCTCCTCGGCGACGTCGCGGCCCAGCTCCAGCATCTTCCGGTACGCCGAGGTCGCGGCCCGCGCGTCCGCCCGGATCAGCGCGAGGTGGCCGAGACAGTCGAGGGCGTCGAGCTGCCCCATCACGAACCCCGCCTCGTCGCACCGCCGCAGCGCGGGGAGGAGCTGCCGCTCGGCCGTGTCCAGGTCCCAGGCGAGAACAGCGTCGCGGCCCAGCCCCACCTGGCCCAGCAGCTCACCCGTGAGGTACTCGGTCTCCCTTCCGAGGCGCGCGGCGCGGGCATGTGCCTCGGCGGCCCGCTCCAGGGACGTACGCGCCCACATGTCCGCCATCACGTTCCACACGTCGCACTGCCAGGCGGGAACCTCGGCCGCCTCGAACAGCTCCAGTGCCTGCCGGTAGTGCGCCTCCGCCTCGGCATCGTCACCGCGGGCCCGGGCCACGTGTCCCAGCCCGTAGCGCACCTCCCCGAGGCACTCCAGGTCGCCGGCGGGTTCCGCCGCCGCCAGCGCGTCCCGGTAGGCCCGCTCCGCCTCGCCCCAGCGGCTCAGATCCGAGAAGACCCTCGCCAGCCCGCAGCACGCCGCGGCCACACCGCGCCGGTCCTCGACGCGTTCGTACAGTGCGCGGGCGCCGCGCAGCGGCTCCTCGGCCTCGGCGGGGCTGCTGCGCTCGCGAAGGGTGTTGCCGATGCCGCACCACGCCTCCGCCTCGCCGTACGGGTCGCCGACACCGCGCGACAGGCCGAGGGCGGTGCGGTGGGCGTCCAGCGCGGTGTCGAACTCGCCCCGGTCGAAGGCCGTGTAGCCGATGCCGTTCCACGCCTCGGCCAGCAGGGTGGCGTCCTGAGCCTCTGCGGCCGGCGCCAGGGCCGCGCGGAAGTGTTCCTCGGCACGGGTCACCCGGCCCGCGGCATGGTGGATCCGGGCCAGACCGCACCGGGCGCCGGCCGCGCCTTCGGGCACGTCGTGCGACTCGCTCAGCCGCAGCGCCGTGCGATGGGCCCGCTCGGCCTCCCCCGCCGACCCCGTGTCGAGCAGAACGCGCCCCAGCCCGTTCCACACATCCGCCTGCGGCCCGGGACCGCCGACGTGTTCGATCACCGGGGCGGCCACGAGCCGCCGGCAGGTCTCCAGGGCCAGGGGCAGATCGCCGCTGCACTCGGCCGTCGCGGCCAGCCGGGCGAGCAGCGGCGCCACCGCCTCCTCCGGCCGGCCGGCCAGTGCCTCGGCGTACGTCCGGGTGGCTTCGCCGTAGAACTGAAGGGCGTCGGCGGTGTCGGCCAGCGGGATCAGCAGCCGGTCGCGGGCCGCCGCGTCGCCGGTGTCCGCGCAGGCGCGCGACGCCCGCCGCAGCAGGTGGTGCGCGCGCTCGTGGCGGTGCTGGTGCCAGGCGATGAGACCGGCGACCGAGGCGGCGGCCGCCGTCACCGACGGAAGCGATCGCGCGACCGCGTCCGCCACGTCGTCCGTCAGGGCCACTTCGGCGATCCGGAGCGCCGGCCCCCACTCCCCCGCCTCGTACGCCGTATCGAGCCGGGCGCGCCACTCCCGCTCGGTGCGCCCGTCCCCCGCGGCGAACCGGTGGTAGCTCTCCTCGATCAGGTCCCCGGCCCGCGCGCAGTAGGCGGCCGCCCGCTCATGGCAGTCGACCAGACCGGCGGGGTCCTCGTCCCGGAACGCGGTCAGCAGCGCGGTGCGCACCAGCGGGTGCAGCACCCAGCGCGCCCCTCCCGCGGCCCGGCGGTAGCGGCGCACGAACGAGTGCCGCAGCAGCCGGCGGTCCCAGCCGCGCGGCAGCCGCCCGGGACCCACGGCTGCCCGTACGGCACCGGTCCGCACGTTCCTGAGGACGGCGGCCGCCCGCAGCACCCGGCGGTCGGCGTCGGAGAGGCTCGTCTCGAACACGCGGGGCAGCCACTGTTCCACCGGAGCGCTGCGGGCCCGCTCCAGGATCCAGGCGGTGCTCACGTCGGCCGTCGCGCCTCTGCGGGCCGCCGCGTCGGCGACCGCGGCGACCCAGACGGGTATGCCCCGACACGATCGGTGCACGGCCTCGGCCACCGGCCGGGAGGAGATCCCGCACGATCTCAGGAACGCCGCGGTCTCGCGCAGATGCCAGGGACGCAGCACCACTTCGCGTGCCACCGTGGCGTCCAGCGGCAGCGGCTCCCTGGTGGCCAGCACGAAGCGGAGCCCCGGTGCGGCGCGAAGGACACCGGGCAGCAGGACGGCGGCGAACCAGTCGGCGGCACCGGCGCCGGCCGCGCGGTCCTCCGGGGCGGGCGCGTCGAGGTGGTACAGCCATTCACAGCCGTCGACCATCACGATCCGGGCGCCCCGGCCGGCGGATCCACGCGCCAGGCGGATCAGCGCCTCGGCCGCCGCCTCGCGATCCAGCGGCCGGCGGGAGGCGTCCACCGTGACACGGTTGTTGTTCATGGACGCGCCGCGGCCCGCCCGCAGGACGATCCGTACGGCTCCCCGGCCGGGCCCGCCCGGCAGGCCCGCCGCACGCCGGAAGCGCCACATCCTCCACCACGCCGCGCGCCGCCCGGCGACCAGGGCCTTCGCCAGGCCGACGGCCACGTGCCGGTCGAGTTCGCTCGCCGGGGCCTGCTCGCGCATCGTCGCCGACAGGTCGATCAGCCGCACGGGACAGGTCAGGACGCTCCTCATGTGGTGCAGGAGGCGGGACTTCCCGTGTCCCGACACCCCGCGGACCACGACGACCGGCGGCCCGGACGCGGACCCTTCGAGCGCCTGCACGGCCGTCTCCGCCGCACGCCGGTGCTGATACCGCCCCACATCCCCATACAGCACGACTCTCCCCCCGTCCTCGCGGGGGAGGCTACCCCGCCGGGCCCCTCCTCAGCTGAACGTTCGCCGGTAGGACTGCGGGCTGACCCCGGTGGTGCGTTTGAAGCGGTCACGGAAGGCGGTGGGCGAGCCGAACCCGACCTGGGTGGCGATGCGTTCGACGGAGTGGTTCGTGGTCTCCAGCAGGTGCTGCGCCTGGCGGACGCGGGCCCGGTGGAGCCACTGGAGCGGGGTGGTCCCGGTCTGTTCGCGGAAGCGCCGGATCAGGGTCCGGGTGCTGGTGCCCGAGCGGGCGGCGATGTCGGCGAGCGTGAGGATGCGGCTCAGGTTCTCGCGCAACCAGGTGAGCAGCGTCTCGAGGTCGGAGCCCTGGGGTGCGGGGGCGTGGTCGTGGACGATGAACTGCGCCTGGCCGCCCTCGCGTTCGAGGGGCATCACCGAAAGGCGCGCGGCGTCGGCGGCGACCGCCGATCCGTAGTCGCGACGGATCATGTGCAGGCACAGGTCCAGGCCCGCGGCGGCACCGGCCGAGGTCAGGAACTGACCGTTGTCGACGTACAGGACGTCCGGGTCCACGTCGAGGTCCGGGTGCATCGCGGCGAGCAGGTCGGCCGCGATCCAGTGGGTCGTCACGCGCAGCCCGTCGAGCAGTCCGGTGGCGGCCAGCGGGAAGGTGCCGGCGCAGAGGGAGGCGATGCGCGTGCCGTCGGCGGCGGCCGACCGCAGCGCGTCGCGCACGGCAGGCGACACTCCGGCCGTGGGGTCGGCGACGCCCGGCACGATGATCGTGTCCGCGTCCCGGAGGCCCTCCAGGCCCCAGCGGGCACGCAGGGTGAAGAGTCCGGCGTCGATCTCGTCCCGCTCGGCGCACACCCGGACCTGGTAGCCGGGGCGCCCGTCGGGCAGCCGGGTCCGGGCGAAGACCTCGAGCGGCGTGGACAGATCGAACGGGATCACCTGGTCCAGCGCGAGTACGGCGACGGTGTGCATGGCGTGAATTCTCCTCCCCGCGGCGGGGCCGAACCGGATCGGACCGGGTCCGTGTCCGAGAAGCCCCATGTCACAAGGGTTCCGCGCCCGCGAGAAGCCCTTGGCACTATCCCGTTGAAGTATGTCGTCAGTGCCACTGGGCGATCACCGCGGCAGCCGGTTGACTTCGGGGCGTCAGAGGAAAACCGGCACCTGAAGGAAGCCCATGCACATCCAAGTCGTCCCGTACGACGGTTTCGATCCGCTCGATGTCGTCGCGCCCCACGAGGTCCTCCCCGTCGGCGGACGCCGGACCGCCCCGGAGCGTCGGGCATGACCAAGCTCCTTCTGTCGCTGCACGTCCTGGCCGCCATCCTGGCCGTCGGCCCGGTCACGGTGGCGGCGAGCATGTTCCCGGCGACCTTGCGCCGCGCGCTCGGTCCATCCGGTGCATCCACCATGGCGACACGGCCGGGCGACGGCGACGCCCTTCCCACACTGCGGACCCTGCACCGCATCTGCCGGGTCTACGCGGCACTCGGTGTCGCGGTCCCCGTCTTCGGCCTCGCCACCGCCGACAGCCTCGGCGTGCTCGGCGACACCTGGCTGATCACCTCCATCGTGCTGACCACGGCTGCCGCCGCTGTCCTGGCCCTGCTGATCCTGCCCGCGCAGGAGCGTGCCCTGGCCGAAGCGGACGGGACTTCGCTGTCGACGCCGGCGCCCCCGCCGGCCCTTCGGGCGCCGGGCCGGCTCGCGATGCTCACGGGTGTCTTCAATCTGCTCTGGGCCACGGTCACCGTTCTCATGATCATCCGCCCCGGCTCCACGACGGGCACGTGAACGGGAGCCCATAGATGCAGGAGCCACGTAGGCTCGGCCCATGACGACGGCAGAACCCAGGACCCAAGGCCCTTACACCGCACCGCACTTCGCGACCTCTGCCCTCATCACCATCGACGTGCAGCGCGATTTTCTCTCCGACGCGCCGTACGGCGTGCCGGGCACGACGGAGATTCTCCCCGCACTGCGGCGGACCGTGTCCGCCTACCGCGCCGCGGGACGGCCGGTCGTGCACATCGTGCGCCTGTACGAGGACGGCGGCGGCAACGCCGATCTCGTGCGGCGGCAGCTGCTGGAGTCGGGGGTGCGCATCGCGGCGCCAGGCACGGCGGGCAGCGAACTGGCGGAGGGACTCCCGCCCGAGGGGGCGCCCGGCCTCGATCCCGAGCTGCTCCTCGCGGGCCGGCCACAGCGGTTGGGGGCGTACGACCACGCGGTCTTCAAGCCGCGCTGGGGCGCCTTCCACCGCACCTGCCTGGAGGAGCTGCTGGGGCGACTCGGCGTCGACACGCTGGTGTTCGCCGGGTGCAACCTGCCGAACTGCCCGCGGGCCAGCATCGTCCAGGCGTCGGAACGCGATTTCCGGGTGGCGCTGGTGCGGGACGCCGTCTCGCGGGTGACCGATTCCGCGCTCACCGAACTCGCGGGCATCGGCGTCGAGATCCTCGACACCGCCGCCCTCGAAGGGAAGTTGGCCGAGGTGGCGGCGCGGGCCGACTGACTGACGGCACGGCCCCGGCAACCGTCACTCGGGGGCCGGGGCGACCCACCGCACCCGCCATGCCCGGCATGCCCGCCGCACGGGCCATACCCGCCGCGCCCCCCTGCGCTCCATACCCGCCGTGCCCGCCTACGTCGTTCGAGCGCACTCCGCGGCCAGGCGCAGGCTCTCCTCGACCGCGTACGGGATGTCGACGACCGGGAACAGCACGTGCCGTACCGTCCGTTCGGCGTCGACGACCAGGATCAGGCGCTTGTGGCGCAGCCGGCCCGCGCCGCGGAAGGTGGGCAGCCGCAGGGCCGCGGCCAACCGGTGGGCCGCGTCGGAGAGAAGCGGGAAGGGCAGCTCCTCTGCGCGGGCGAACTCCTCCTGTTCGTAGCCGAGTTGGGTGCTGATTCCGCGCAGGTCCACGCCCGCGCGCCGGAACTCCGGCCAGGCGTCCCGGAAGAGGCGGTTCTCCAGGGTGCAGCCCCCGGCTCCGGGGATGGGCCCCCATTCGATGCCCGTGCCGGGATAGGTGAACAGCACGGTGGCGGCGGCGTCCGGTGGGACGAGGGGCGGTTGGCCGCCCCCGGTCGCGGGCAGCCGGAGGCCGTCCGGCAGGAGGGTGCCGGTCAGCGCCTGCATCCGCGTGTGTTCGGCGCCGTCCTCGGCCGCGGTGGCCGTGAGGCTGCCGTCGCCGAGAACCCAGCGGTCGCCCCAGTCCTGCATGGCGACGAGCAGCGGCAACAGCGCCGTACCGGCGTCGGTGAGCAGGTATTCGTACCGTACCGGCCGCCGTTGGTACAGGCTGCGGCTCAGTACGCCGCTCGCGACCAGTCGGCCGAGGCGCTCGGTGAGCACCTTGCGGGACAGGCCGAGCTCGGCGGCCAGCGCGTCGAAACGTACGTGGCCGCGGGCGACTTCCCGCAGTACCAGCACGTTCCACCAGTCCCCGAGGACCAGGGCCGCCTGTGCGACGCCGCAGGTCTCGTCCGCGTTGTGCATCCTCATGCGTCCATAGTAAGTTCCTTTTCGGGACTCACTTTGTTTCTGAGCGAAACTTAACGCCCGCCGACGTCCGGGACGCGGGCCCAGCGTGGGGAGTTGACCGTGACCGCCATCAGCCGCGTCGTCGCACGGGAGATCATCGACAGCAGGGGCAATCCGACGGTCGAGGTGGACGTCGAACTCAGAGACGGTTCACTCGGCCGCGCGGCCGTTCCCTCCGGGGCCTCCACCGGCGCCCGGGAGGCGGTCGAACTGCGCGACGGCGACCCGGCCCGCTACCACGGCAAGGGGGTCCGTCGAGCGGTGGACGCCGTGAACGAGGCCGTCGCGGACGCCGTCGTGGGCCTCGACGCGGAGGACCAGGCGACCGTCGACCACACCATGATCGAGCTGGACGGCACCGCCACCAAGTCCCGGCTCGGCGCCAACGCCCTGCTCGGCGTCTCCCTGGCCACCGCCAAGGCCGCGGCGGCCGCCCACCGGCTGCCGCTGTACCGCTACGTCGGCGGGGTCGACGCCCGCCTCCTCCCGGTGCCGATGATGAACATCGTCAACGGCGGCGCGCACGCCGACAATCCGCTGGACTTCCAGGAGTTCATGATCGCCCCGGTCGGCGCGGCCACCTTCGCCGAGGCCGTCCGCATGGGCTCCGAGGTCTTCCACACCCTGCGCGAGAGCCTTCTCGCCGCGGGCCACAGCGTCAACGTCGGCGACGAGGGCGGCTTCGCCCCCGATCTGCGCACCGCCGACGAGGCCCTCGACTTCGTCGTCCGCGCCATCGAGGAGAGCGGCTACAAGCCCGGCACCGACATCACCCTCGTGATGGACCCGGCCACCTCGGAGTTCTTCCATGACGGCGTCTACGACTACGCAGGCGAGGGCGTCCGCCGCAGCCCCGCCGAACACGCCGACTACCTGGCCACGCTGGTCGACCGCTACCCCGTCGCCTCCATCGAGGACGCGATGGCCGAGGACGACCACGACGGCTGGCGCGACCTGACCGCCCGCCTCGGCGACCGCTGCCAGCTCACCGGCGACGACGTCTTCTGCACCAACGAGACGCTGCTGCGGGCCGGCATCCGGGACGGCATCGCCAACTCCGTGCTGGTGAAGGTCAACCAGATCGGCACCCTGACCGAGACGCTGGCCACCGTGTCCACCGCCCACCGCGCCGGATACACCGTCGTCATGTCCCACCGCTCCGGCGAGACCGAGGACACGACCATCGCGGACCTCGCCGTCGCCACCGGCTGCGGCCAGATCAAGACCGGCTCGCTCTCCCGCGCCGACCGCACGGCGAAGTACAACCAACTCGTACGCATCGAGCAGGAGTTGGGTACGCAGGCCCGCTACGCCGGCCGGACGGCCCTCGGACTGCGCAGCTGACCCGCACGCGGCGGCGGATCGCCCCGTCCGGGTCCCGCGGAAATCCGGCACCCGGCACCCGGCGCCCGGCGCCCGGCGCCCGGCGCCCGGCGCCCGGCCAGGATCTCCTCGTTCCTCAGCCCCGGGCGATCCGCTCCGCCGCGAACCGGGCTCCGTCGTCGACACTGCCGTTGAGGTGGTACGTCAAGTGGGCGGCGCCGTTGCGGCCGTTGCCGCAGACCGGGTCGCCGGTGTTGCAGAACTCCTTGGCCTTGGGACCGAACAGGTCGCTGGCCGAGGCGATCGTACGGCCCGACAGCCGCAGCGGGTTGCCGAAGACGACGACCGCCTTGACCCGTGCGGCAAGTCCCTGGGGGATGGTCCGGCCGGTGCCCAGCTGCGTGCGGATCCCCAGGGCGATGTCGGTGACGCTGCCGCCCTGCGAGTAGCCGCCGAGCACGAACGACGTGCGGGGGCAGTTCGCCGCGGTGGACTCGACCTCCTCCGTCATGTCCGTGGCTCCGGGCCCGGCGCTCGTCTGGGCGAAGTTCGCCGCGTAGTCCACGGCGTACGAAGCGACGGTCCGGCCCGGCAGGGCGCTCTTGATGTCCTTCACGAGCGGGGTCCCGGTGATGCCGAGCCCCGGGGCCTCGCCGGTCCCGCGCGCGAAGACGACCTCGACGTCGGAGCACGGGGCCGCGGACGCCATGGACGGCAGCAGCGAGAGGCCGGCCGCGCTCAGCACGCCGACGCCCGCGAGGGACACAAGGACACGACGACGCCGTGACGCACGATGGGACATGGAATTCCTCCTTGCCGTACGGGACTTACCGGCGCCGGGGACGGCACCCGTACCCGGAGCGCACCAGCACCGTAAGGAGACCCGCGCCGCTCACGTATCGGTGAAATCACCAGTCGGCCACCGGTGGCCCGCTCGGGCGCGGACCGGTAATGCCGCGGAACCGGACTCGCGGTTACCGCCCGCTCGCTACGATCGGCACAGCTGAACCACAGGGATCGGTGGTGCGCGTGGGGCATGAGGCGACCGGCACGGACTCCGGCCCGAGCGACGCTCCCTCCATGCGAGACGAGCAACGTCCGCCCGCGGCCGACGAGATGGCGCTCGGCCTCCGCCTGTTGCGCGACGGTCCCGTCTCCGACGCCCACCACCTCCTGCTGCTCGCGTCCGGCGCGCTGTGGAGGACCGACGTGGCCCGCTCGCGCGAGGCGGCGGTCCACGCCACCCTCGCCGCCTGGTCGGCGGGCGACCGCGACGGCTACCTCACTGCGCTGGACGCACTGTGCCCCGGAGCCGGCCACCCCGACGGGAACCCGTCGGCCGAGGAGAACAGCTCTCCGACAGATGCCTTCTGGCGTGCCTACCGCGACGGCATGACAAGCGTCCTGCACGGCGACTTCGCCCGCGCCAACGCCCTGCTGGTCCCCCTGCTGAACGCGCTCAAGACGCGGCAGGAGGCCTCGCGGCTCCTGTCCGCGGGCACGATCGCCCTCATGCTGGGCGATCTCGCGACCGCACGGCAGACCCTCGGCGCCGCACTGGCCGCGGCCCGCTCCGAAGGCGCCTCGGCGCTCCTCCCCCGGGTCCTGGAACACCTCGCCTACGCCGAACTGAGGGCGGGCAGATACCACCAGGCCCGCGCACACGCGGAGGCCGGCCTGGAGGCCGCCTGCCGGCAGCCGCACCGCAATGCCGCGGCCGGCCTGTCCGCGGTGCTCGCCCTCGCCGCCTCCATCGCGGGCGACCCGGCCACGGTCGCCACACACGCGCGGTCGGCCCTGCGCACCGCCCATGCCCACGGACTGAGCCAGGCGCGAACCCTCGCCGAATGGGCGCGCGCCCGCGGCGAGTTGAGCGACGGCAACGCCGAGCAGGCCGCCGCGCGCCTGGCCCCACTGGTCCGCGCGGGACCGCGGCAGGGCCACTTCGGACTGCGGATGATGGCGGTCCCCTGCTACGTCGAGGCCGCGGTCCTCGCCGGACACGACGGGGACGCGGAGGTGGAACAGCTCATCGACCAGTACGCCCGGTGGGCTTCACAGGGCGCGGATCCGGCGGCGCCGGCCGTCGTACTGCGCTGCCGGGCCCTGGTGGCGGACGACGAGCACAGCGAAGACCTCTTCACCGCGGCCCTGACGCACCACGAGGCGGTCGACAGCCCCTACGAGCACGCCCGCACCCACCTCGCGTACGGGATGTGGCTGCGGCGCCGACGCCGTCCCGTCGAGGCGCGCCCTCAACTGCGCGCCGCCGTCGTGGGATTCGACCACTGCGGTGCCGACGTGTGGTCCGGGTACGCCGACGCCGAACTGAGGGCGGCCGGTGAGACGCCCACCGTCGCACCCGACCCGGGCCCCGGCCCGGCGCCGCTGACGACGTTGACCCCGCAGCAGTTGCGCATCGCCCGCTCGGTGGCGCGCGGGGCCACCAACCGCGAGGTGGCCCGGCAGCTGTCGATCAGCACCCGGACCGTCGAGTACCACCTGCGCAACATCTTCACCCGGCTCGGAGTGCGCTCACGGGTGGCGCTCGCCCGTCACCCTCAGATCAGCATGAGCAGTCCGTAGCCGCCCAGGACCGTCCCGGAGAGCTGGGTGAGTCCCACCGAGGAGGCCGTGAACATGCGGCTGCCGCTCGCGGTCGGTCCGGAGGTGGTGCCCGGGAACACCCAGACGGCGCCGGTGAAGTCGTTCTCGGAGGCGGCGCTGACCAGCAGTTCGGGTCTGCCGTCGCCGTTGACGTCACCGATGGCGACCGTGGTGCCGAACATGTCGTCGATCTCGGAGGTGCCCGGGACACCGGCGGTGTTCTGGGTGAAGGAGTAGGACCCGGTCCCGAGCGCACCCGTGCGGCGGCCGGGGATCACGGTCACCACACCCGCGCGGGAGTTCGAGGTCTCCAGCGGGGTCCCGACCACGATGTCGGCGGCTCCGTCCCCGTTGAGGTCGCCCACGGTCAGCGAGCCGCCGAAGCCGTCGTTGCTGGCGGAACTCCCGGGCACCCCGGCGGTGTTCTGCGTCAGCTCCACCGGCTCGGCGCCCGACGCGATCCCGCTCTTGGAGCCGTACCAGACAAGGATCCGGCCGCCGACCGCGCCGTCCACCCCCGGCGTGTACGGATCGTCGGGGTCGCCCACGACCAGGTCGGTGTACCCGTCGCCGTTGACGTCACCGGTGGCGGAGTCGAGGCCGTTGGCGTGGGTGAGGAGGTAGGTGGTGCCGGTGTTCAGGTAGATCTCGCCGCCGCTCAGATCGCTCAGCCGGTCGGTGTCGATGACCGGATCGGGGACGCCGTCCCGGTTGAAGTCGCCCAGGTCGACGCTGATGACGGACGCGGTCCTGTTCTCGTATGCGACGACGCCGTGGGTCCCGGTGTGGCTGAACGGCCCGCTGACCAGGACCGTCCCCTGAACGCTCGCGATGGCGACCCGGGTCTTCACCCCGGCGCCGTTCGACAGGGCCGCGATGTCGCTGCCGTAGCGGTCCTTCTCGACGGACCCGTCGAGGCCGGCGGGCTTCGACAGCAGAGTGGCGGTCGTGAGGCCGCTCTTGCTTCCCCACAGAACGGTGACCGAGCCCGCGTCGGTTCCCCCGCTCGTGTCCTCGTAGGGCGAGCCGACGAGCAGGTCAGCATAGCCGTCGTGGTTGAGGTCGGCCGTCGCGGTGGCCCAGCCGAAGCCGTCGCCCGTCTCGGCGGTGCCGGGCACCCCGGACGAGTTCTGCGTGAGGGTCTGCCGCTTCGAGGCGGACGACACCCCGCCCTTCGACCCGTACAGCACGACGACGGCTCCGGCCCCCTCCTTCCCGGAGACGTTCGCCCCCGGCGCGGGCAGCACCACATCGCGGTAGCCGTCGCCGTTGAAGTCCCCGGGCACCGCGCCGTGCACGGCACCGGCGGGCGCGACCGACAGTACCGACGCACTCATCACGACGCCGATTACGACGACAGCGGATCGCCAACCCACCGCTCTGCCGGACCGGTTGCCCATCATGACCCCCCACGGACTACGGACGGGTCCCCGAGCGGACCAACATCACGTACCGGATTCTAGGACCGGCCAGGCGATCTTGACCCGTGCGTTTTCGCAGGCCGGGCAGGCCGTCCCGCTTTCGGTGCTTTATCGCCCACGAGGGGGTCTCTCCCCCGCCGAGAACGCGACGTCCCCGGGCGCGTTTTGCCGAACCGGCAAAGGGAGTGGCAGCGCGGTGTGGTCCTGGGTGACGGTGGGCCCGTGACCGACGACATCGCAACGCAGCCCCCCGCCTCCCACGGCACCGCGACGCAGCCTCTCGCCTCCCGTGTCCCCCCGCCCGCGGACGCGTACGCAGGCGACCCTGCCGTACGGGCCGAGTGGGACGACCGGTACAACGAGCGGCACCAGCTGTGGAGCGGGCAGCCGAACGGGGCGCTCGTGGCGGAGGTCGCCGGACTCACCCCCGGGCGCGTGCTCGACGTCGGCTGCGGCGAGGGCGCGGACGCCATCTGGCTCGCCCGCCGCGGCTGGGACGTGACCGCGCTCGAGGTATCGGGCGTGGCGCTGGAACGGGCGGCCGAGCACGCGCGAGACGCCGGGCAGGGGCGGGATGCCGGGCAGGTCCGGGGCACCGCTCTCGCCCTTCGCTGGGTACACGCCGAGCTCGTCGCGGCCGTGCTTCCGCCGGCCTCCTTCGACCTGGTCTCCGCTCAGTACCCGGCCCTGTTGCGCACCCCCGACGCGGCGGCCGAGCGGGCGCTGCTCGCCGCCGTCGCGCCCGGTGGCGTGCTGCTGGTCGTCCACCACGCGGGGATGGACACCCGGCACGCGGCCGACGGCGGCTTCGACCCGGCCGACTACGTCTGGCCCTCGATGATCGCCGAACTCCTCGACGACGACTGGGAGATCGAGGTGGACGAGCAGCGGCCCCGAGTGGCGCCCGAGGGCGGCGCGGGCGCGCACCACACCGACGACGTGGTGCTGCGCGCACGGCGACTGCGCTGAAGGAGCCTGGGAGACGGAGACGAGCTCGCCGCGGCCGCACCGGCCAGCTGATCGGCTGCCCGGTCGGCTGATCGGCTGCCCGGCCGGCCTGCTCGCCGGACGGCCGGGCGCGGCAGGCACCCGCTGACGGCCGTCAGTCCCGGCGGCAGCGATCCCGCAGCTCGGAGATGACCGCCTTCTCGCGCGCGTTGACGTCACCGTCCACCGCGGCCACCCGCTCGGCCGCGTCGAGGACGTCGCTCAGATCGCCCGGCTCGGCGGCCACCCGCCGCCACACCTCGGCGGGTTCGACGTCGACGAGGTGCGCGAGTTCCTCGTCGACCACCTGATGCCGTTCCCGGGCCAGCCTGGTCAGGTGCCGCATCAGCAGGGCCTCGTCGTCGGCGATCTTCTGGTCCGCGTTCACGACGAGCCACGCGACCCACAGCATCAACTGAGGGTGCCTGCTGCGCTTGTTCAGGCCGTCGGCGACCTCGATCACCCGCGCCTCGTTCCGGAAGACGGCCTGCGCGTGCCGCCCCGCGACCAGGGTCGTCCAGCGGTTCAGCACCACCGCGAGGGGTACGCCGACCACCGGGATCCCGATCTTGATGACGTTGCGCTGGAGAAGGTACTTGCCCACGAAGGGGAGTCCCTTCGCGGCGGACAGCACCGCCTTGGAGTAGAAGCGCTTGACCACCGGCCGCACCAGGGCGGGGACCGCCTTGACCACGCCCTCCCTGACCACCTCCCCGCCCCTGATGGTGAAGGCCACGCGGATCAGCTTCCACATGTCCTCGGGGTCGGTCAGGTCCAGCGGTATCCGGTAGAGGATCGCGACGTCGTAGGCCAGGCGGAGCTGGAGCCGGGTGGTGAACGCGACGTCGACCATCATGGTCGCGACGGCGGCCGGGACCGTCGCCGGCGAGGCACCACCGAGGCTGCCGAGGGTGGCGGCGACGGCGGCCGTGTAGGCCCCGGCCGACAGTCCGCCCTCCAGCGCGGCGTAGCGGGCCGCCATCTTGATCCGCTGATCGACGACGGCATCCGCGGGCACGCCCTCGTACCGCTCCTGGAAGTACTGCCAGTCGACCTTGTCGGTGTAGGAACCCAGGGCCTGGGCGCTGAGTTTGGTGAACCAGCTGCCCGACTTGATGTCGTTCGCGCTCAGCCCTGTGACGAACTCCCGTATCTCCTCCCGCTCCTGCTCGACGGCCTCGCGGTCCGCGTCCTCACCGCTCCCGGCATCGCCGACGGCGTCGGCCTCCACGGTCTCCATCGGGACTTCGGTCATCACAAACCCCCCAGACGATCCACTGCGCAACCAGGCACTGGCCGACCGGTCCGGACACCCCCACCGACGGCCGGACATGACGGCCCGACAACCGAAACATCCGCTGATGGACGCCTCGTTGCGCCGCAACCCTAACGCGCCGTCACACGACCGACACACCACATGACCCACCCCGTCCGCCGCATCCACCGCGGCCGAGCAGGGCACACTCCGGCTCCGACCGGACCATCACCGACTACGGCCGCGCGCGGCCGCAACACGACCGGTGCGGGGCCGGCGCAGGGCCCGTGCAGCACCGGTGCAGGACCGGACGTGCAGCACCGGTGCAGGACCGGTGCACGGCGGGCGTCACGTCCGGATGCCGGCCTCGATGCCGTCGAGCAGGAAGTCGAGGCCGATCCGGAAGGTCTCGTCGGCGTCCAGGTGGACGGCGTCGCGCACCACTTCGGCCAGCGCGGAGAATCGGCCGGCGGCGAAGTTCCGTTCCAGATACGGCCCGTGCTCGGCCTGCCAACGGCTCTCGTCCAGGCCGGTGGCCCGTTCGGCACGCCGCTCGGCGATCTCCCGGCGTACGGCGCCGACCACGTACGCCTTGACCGAGGCGACCACCGGCATGCGGGCGTCCACGTGGATGTCGCCCAGGGCCGCCAGCACGGCCTCCCCGCTGGCCAGGGCGTGCGGCCCGAGCTGCGGCCGGCCGCCCAGCAGGTCGGCGAGCCATTCATGCTGGTGGACGGCGTGCCGGGTGGCTTCGGCGTGCGACCGCAGCGCCTCCCGCCAGCCGTCTCCGGTCGACCGGATCTCGGCGTAGGCCGCGTCGACCATCAGGTCGAGCAGCTCCTCCTTGCCGGCGATGTAGCCGTACAGCCGCATCGGGCGGACGTCCAGCACGGTGGCGACCTTGCGCAGCGACACCGCGTCCAGGCCGTCCGCGTCGGCCAGTCCGACCGCCGCACGCACGATCCGGTCCCGGCTCAAGGGGGCCGGTACGGGTCGATTCGGCGGCTCCGGCCTCTCCCACACCAACATGCCGCTCACGATACATCGCACCGAGCGATACAGTGTATCGACCAGTACGGTGTATCGCCGGTCGGCGCAGCGCCGTACGCCCGTATCGGTCCATCGGTCTGCCGGCAGACCGGTTCGTCGAAGGAGACGCAGTCATGACCATCGCCATCGTCGGAGCCGGACTGGGCGGCCTGGCGCTCGCCCGCGTGCTCCACGTCCACGGCCTGGAGTCCGTCGTGTACGAACGTGAGGCGTCACGGGACGCGCGTGGCCAGGGCGGCATGCTCGACATCCACTCCGGCCAACGGGCGCTGCGCGAGGCCGGTTTGATGGACGGGTTCCACGCGATCGCCCGGGGTGCGGGTCAGGACATGCGGCTTCTCGAGCCGGACGGCACGCTGCTGCTCCAGGAGGACACCCCCGACGACGCGCCGCTCCTGCGACCCGAGGTCGACCGCGCGGATCTGCGCGACCTGCTGCTGGACTCCCTGCCGGACGGCACGGTGCGCTGGGGGCACGCGGTCACGTCGGCGGGCGACGGCTCGCTGCACTTCGCCGACGGCGGCAGTGCGCCGTACGGCCTGCTGGTCGGCGCCGACGGCGCGAACTCCCGCGTCCGCCCGCTGCTCACCGACGCCCGCCCCACGCACACCGGCCACGACGTCGTCGAACTCTGCATCTCCGACATCGACCGCAGGCACCCCGAGCTCGCGGCCATGGTCGGGCGCGGCACCTACTGGGTGATGGGCGACGGCCTGTCCCTGGCCGCGCAGCGCAACGGCGACGGCCGGGTCCGGGTCGGCGTCAGCTTCTACAACACCCGCGAGGACTGGTTCGCCACGAGCGGGATCCCGTGGGACGACGCGGCCGCCGCCCGGAAACGGCTGATCGAGCTGCTGCCCGGCTGGGACGCGCGGTTCGTCGCGCTGATCGCGGCGAGCGACGACACGGTCGTATCGCGCTCGATCACCACCCTCCCGGCGGGCCTCACGTGGCCGTCGGCACCCGACGTCACGCTGGTCGGCGACGCGGCGCATCTGATGCCGCCGGTGGGAGAGGGGGCCAACATGGCGTTGCTGGACGGCGCCCTGCTCGGCCTCGCGCTCGCCGCGCATCCGCTCGACTTCCCCGCCGCCGTACGGGAATACGAACGCGAGATGTTCGAACGCACCAGCGCTGCCGCCCGGATGTCCGGAAGGATGCAGGAGATGCTGAGCTCACCGGGCGCCGCCGAGAAGCTTCTCGCGTTCTTCCAGCCCGGCTGAGGGGCGGCCGCGCCGGACCGGTTCGGACGAGGGCGACGCGGTGGGTGCCGGTCACCGGCGGGGGCGGCAACGGGAAGCCGGCCGATGGAGTCGGTGGTGGAGTCGGTGGAGCCGTCTCGGCTGACGGCCGGATCGGATAGCGTGCGCGGTCATGGGTGAGCTGATAGTGATCCGGCACGGTCAGACCGAGTGGAGCCTGTCGGGCCGGCACGCTGGACGGACCGACGTCCCTCTGACCGCAGCGGGCGAAGCCGCGGCCAGAGATCTGGCTCCGAGACTGGCCCGCCGCCGTCCGGTCGCCGTGCTGAGCAGTCCACTGAGCCGCGCCATGCGGACGGCGGAGCTTGCCGGTCTTACCGGCGCCGAGCCCGATCCCGCCCTGCTGGAGTGGGACTACGGCGGCTACGAAGGTCTGACCGCCGAGCAGATCCGGGAGTCCAGGCCGGGCTGGGACCTGTGGCGCGACGGCGTCGTTCCCGGCGACGCCGACCACCCCGGCGAGCAGCTCGGGCAGGTGGCCGCGCGGACGGACGCGGTGCTGGACCGCGTCCGTGCGCTGCTGCGGGAGGGCGATGTCGCCGTCGTCGCGCACGGCCACTTGGCGCGCGTTCTCACGGTCCGCTGGCTCGGCCTCGACGCGTCCGCGAGCCGACTCCTCGGCCATCCGCACCCGGGCACGCTCGGCTTCCTGGCCACCGAGGACGGGCAACCCGTCATCTCCGCCTGGAACGTCCCGTAGGGCAGGTCCGCCGCTCGACCTCGGGCCCCGGTCCAGGTGTCGGCCGTCCTGAGGAGTCCGGGTTCAGCCGCCCCGGCGTACCCGGGCCGCCTCGCGGGCCTCGGCGAGCTTGCGGGCCTCGCTGGTCTTGCGGGACGGCCTGCCGCCGCCGGAGGCGGCCCGCGGGTCCTTGGTGCTGCCCAGGCCGCGGAACGGGGCGTTGTGGTTCTTGGGGCGCGGTGCGGCGGGGCCGCCGTCGAGGGGCTGGCCGGAGGGGGCCTTGGCGCCGGTGATCCGGCTCAGCTCGGCCTCGCCGGAGCGCACCTTGGTGACCTTGGCGACGACGCCGGCGTCCGCCATGACCTGGCTCGTCTCGCGGCGCTGCCCCGACAGGACGAGCGTCACGGCGGTGCCGGAGCGGCCGGCCCGGGCCGTACGGCCCACGCGGTGCAGGTAGTCCTTCGGGTCGGTGGCCGGGTCGACGTTGACCACGAGGTCGAGGTCGTCCACGTGCAGGCCACGCG
The DNA here is from genome assembly GCF_000974985.2 of Streptomyces mangrovisoli. Classification (GTDB taxonomy): domain Bacteria; phylum Actinomycetota; class Actinomycetes; order Streptomycetales; family Streptomycetaceae; genus Streptomyces; species Streptomyces mangrovisoli. The sequence continues at coordinate 174,642 of NZ_LAVA02000097.1, forward strand.
CGGCGACGTTCGTCGCCACGAGCGCGGTGACCTGCCCGTTCTTGAACTGGGACAGGGTTTTGGTGCGCTGCGGCTGCGACTTCCCGCTGTGCAGGGCGGCGGCGGCCACCCCGCTGGCCCGCAGATGCCGGGTGAGCTGGTCGACACCGTGCTTGGTGTCCAGGAACAGCAGGACGCGGCCGTCGCGGGCGGCGATCTCCGTGGTGACGGCGTACCGGTCCGGTCCGTGCACGACGAAGACGTGGTGCTCGATGCCGGAGACCGCGCTGGAGGAGGGGTCCACGGAGTGGACGGCCGGGTCGCGCAGGTAGTTCTGCACCAGGTGGTCGACGTCACGGTCGAGGGTCGCGGAGAACAGCATCCGCTGCCCGTCGGGACGCACCTGGTCCAGGATCTCGGTGACCTGCGGCAGGAACCCCATGTCGCACATCTGGTCGGCCTCGTCCAGGACCGCGATGCGCACCCGGCCCAGTCGGCAGTCCTTGCGGTCGACGAGGTCGTGCAGCCGGCCGGGCGTGGCGACGACGATCTCCGCGCCGTCCCGCAGCGCGGCCGCCTGCCGTCCGATGGACATGCCGCCCACCACGGTCGCGAGCCGCAGCCGCAGCGCCTCGGCGTAGGGAGCGAGCGCCTCACCGACCTGCTGCGCCAGCTCCCTGGTGGGCACCAGCACGAGCGCCAGCGGCTCCTTGGGCTGCGCGCGCCGTCCGGCCGTACGGACGAGCATCCCGAGGCCGAAGGCGAGCGTCTTGCCGGAACCGGTACGGCCGCGGCCGAGGACGTCGCGCCCCGCCAGGGCGTTCGGCAGCGCGGCCGCCTGGATGGGGAAGGGCACCGTCACACCGTGCTCGTCGAGCGTCCGCAGGACCTCGGCCGGCAGCCCCAGCTCCGCGAAGGACGTCACCGCGGGCAGCGCCGACGCGGTGTCGGGCGCCTCGGGCGCGTCGTCCTGCTGTGGGGCGTCGACCCGTGTGGAATCGCTCACAACAGGACGTCCTGAATCGCTCACAGAGAGATCGCTCACAGAAAGCCTTCCTCCGAAGGGACCGTACCGAGGAAGGCGCGGCGGGACGGGGCCACCAGCCAGGGGCACCGAACGCGACACCGACACAGCGACACTGCAAACACCCCACGCTAGCACGAGCGGCTCTGCACGCCTGACGTTCCCATGGCCAGAAGGTGCCGTTCAGCTGGAGTACACCGCGTTTCAAGATCGTCTCATCAGAGTTCCCCCTCGTGCCTACCTCACACTCGCGTGCCGGCGTCACCTCAGCGTGCGCCGTGGCTCTGACGCTTTCGGGACTCCTCGCCACCGGGATGGTGGCCGCCCAGCCGGCGGCCGCCGCGGACCCGGCCGGATATCAGAACGTCCGGATCAACGAAGTCACCTCGTCGAACAACGACACGGTGGAGCTGTACAACTCCGGCTCGACCGCGGTGAGCATCAGCGGCTGGAAGATGTCCGACGACAGCTTCTCGGCGCAGTCGTTCACCCCTTCCTCCACCACGATCGCGGCCGGCGGCTTCGTCACCTTCAACTCGCCCAAGGGGCTGGGTGATTCGGACAAGCTGGTGATCTACACCTCCGGCGGCACGGTCGTCGACCGCGTGGAGTGGGCGACCGACACGGCGAAGCCGGCCATGGCGCGCTGCGGCGGCGACGGCACCGGGGCGTGGGTGACGACGACCACGGCGGCCACCTTCGGCGCCGCGAACGCCTCGGGCTGCCCGTCGATCCCCGCGGCGAGCCAGGTGCGGATCAACGAGGTCACCTCGGACGGCTCCGACACCGTGGAGCTGTACAACGGCGGGACGAGCGCGGTCAGCGTGGGCTCGTGGAAGTACGTCGACGCCGACACCTCCCACTCCGCCGCGACGATCTCGTCCTCCTCGCCGAGCGCGACGAGCATCCCCGCGGGCGGCTATGTCACGTTCAACTCCACCCTCGGCCTGGGCGACAACGACTCGGTCTTCCTCCTCGACAGCAGCGGCAACACCATCGACTCGGTGACCTGGACCACCGACGCCGCCAAGCCGTCGGACGAGCGCTGCGCCAACGGCACCGGCTGGTTCCAGACCGCCACGACCGCCACGCTCGGCAGCGCGAACTCCTGCTCGGGCAGCACCGGCGGCGGTACCGGCGGCGGCACGCAGACCGGCCAACTGCTGGGCGGCGGCGGCTCGCTGACCAGCGGCTGCACGCCCGAGGCACCCTCCGGCACGGGCTCGACCCCGTCCGGCACCTCGGCCTGGCCGGGCGGGCTGGACGTCACCATCGCCGACAACGTCTGCGCGTTCACCACGTCCACGGGTCCCGAGGGCCGTGACGTGAGCGGTCTCGCCTTCGACCCGTCCAACCCGTCCGTGCTGTGGGCGGCCAAGAACAAGAACTGGCTGTACAAGCTGGTCAAGAGCAACGGCAAGTGGATCCCGGACACGACCTGGAGCGCCACCGGCAAGCAGATCACCTTCACCGGCGGCTCCGGCCAGCCGGACTCCGAGGGCCTGACGGTCGGCGCCAACGGCCACATCTACGTGACGTCCGAGCGTGACAACGCCAACAACACGGTGCCCAAGGACACGATCCTGGAGTTCGACCCGTCCGCGACCGGATCGACGCTCACCCCGGTCCACCAGTGGGACATGACCTCGCAGTTCCCGCAGCTCAACACCGGCGACAAGGACGACGCCAACCTCGGCTTCGAGGGCGTCGGTTACGTGCCGGACAGCTGGCTGACCGCGGGCGGCTGGGTCGACCCGCTCACCGGCGCCGCCTACAACCCGGCCAACTACCCGCTGCACGGCTCGGGTCTGTACTTCGCCGGCCTGGAGTGGGACGGCTCGCTGCACGTCTACGGTCTCAACTCCGACGGTACGTTCATCACGTTCGGCACGGTCGCCACGGGCAAGGCCGGCGTGATGGACGTGACGTACGACGCCGGCACCCAGCGCATCGTCGCGACCTGCGACAACACCTGCGGTGAGACGCACACGTTCATGAAGGTCAATTCCTCCGGCGCGATCGTGCCGGACGTGACCTACACGAACCCGTCCGTCATGCCGACCGACAACCTGGAGGGCTTCGCGATCGCCCCGACGTCGACCTGCGTCAACGGCTCCCGTGAGGCGGTCTGGAGCGACGACGGCATCTACGGCTTCGGCTCCGGAACCACCTCCTACGGACACGCGCTCTACAGCGGCACGTTCCCCTGCTGAGCTACTGAGCTACTGAGCTGCTCTGCCGCGCTGCTGCGCTGCTGCTCGGCTGCTCGGCTGCTCGGCTGCTCGGCTGCTCGGCTGCTGATCAGCCGTGATCGGCCGCATCGACACCGATCCGGCCGGTCCTGATGATCATTGGAGGCGGCTCCCCCAGGAGCCGCCTCCTTCGGCATGGCCGCGGCACCGTTCCGGCAACCGCGCCTCGACCTCCGCGGGCCCCCACTAAGGTGGCGCCATGAGTGATCACCCCGAAGCACCTGTCGCGCCCGTCGAGGCCTATGAACTCCCCTACTACGTAGCCGTCTTCACCACGGTGCGCACCCAGGACCAGGGTGGTTACGGCGAGACCAACGCGCGTATGGAGGAGCTCGTGAAGGAGATCCCCGGGTACCTGGGGATGGACCACGCGCAGACGCCGGGCGGCCTCGGCATCACCGTCGGATACTTCCGCGACGCCGACGCCCTCGCGCAGTGGCGGAGCAACGCCGAGCACCGCGAGGCACAGAAGCGCGGGCGCGCCGAGTGGTACGACAGCTACACGCTGCACGTCGCGAAGGTGGAGCGCAGCCACTCGTTCACGCGGGAGCAGCGCCTGGCGGAGGGCTGACCGTCCGTCGGCCGAGTCGCCCGACCCGCTGCCGACTGCCGGTCGCCTGGTCGCCTTGTCGCCTGGTCTCCGGTCAGGCGGCTGTCGGCCAGCCGCGCAGCTGGGCGGCGATCCTCGCGGCGGTGCAGGCGGGATCGCGCAGCAGGTCGCGCAGGGCGACGGCTTCCTCCCGGCCGGGCTTGACCGGGAGCCCCGACGCCTCCAGGTACATCACGCCGGTCGCCGCCGCCACGGCCATGTTGGAACGCTCCAGCCATCGGCAGCGGCCGAGGATGTGCACCAGGGCGGCGGCGCGGGCGTAGGCGCCGTCGTAGACCGGCTGGTCCAGGAGTTCGGCCCGGTGTGCGGCGACCGCGGCCACCGGCACCCCGTAGTCGTCCGGGGCGGGATCCCCCGCCCCCGCGATCTCCGCGACCCGCAGGATCCAGGGGACGTCGATGTACAGGTCCATCAGGCGGCGTGCGCTCCCGGAGTGCGGTCGTGCGATCCGGGGGTACGGTCGTGCGCTCCGGGAGCGCGGTCGGCGTCCTCGGCTTCGTCGAAGACGTCCTGGTGCTCGGCGAGGAACCACGCGGCGGCGTCCAGTCCCCGCTGCCGCAGCCCCTCGGTGTCCTCCTGCACGAGGACGGCGATGTAGTCACCGAGGCTCAGCCCACGGTCCTTGGCACGGGCTTCCGCCAGTTGCTTGATCTCGCTGTCCACGCGCACGCCCAGCTGAGTCTTGGCCATACGGCCATGGTAACAGCTGTTACCACGTAGCCCCGGGCAAATCCCCCAGTCACCCGGGGGCGAGTCGCGCAGTCACGTGGGGGCGAGTGAGCCCGCCGGCACGGCTCGCCCGGACAGCCGTCAGCCCAGCTGCGCGCCCGGCGGGAGCGCCGGCGCGGCGGACGCACCATGCGCGCCGGACCACGCGCGCTCGGCCGCGACCGGAGCGGATACCCGCATGGGCGGCATCACTCGCTGGAGGTCCCTCGCGATCCGCTCGGCCTCACCGCGGACCTGCGCCGGCACATCACCGCGCTCCGCAATGAGCTGTCGATAGATCGGGGCTTCCTGGAACACGGGCGAGGCATCCTTCCGGTCGGCGCCTCACGCCGAACGCGGAGGCAGCCGCCGAGTGTACGTGGCCGCGCGGCACGCCCTCCACTTCAACGCCGGTCGCGAGCGGTCGGAGGGCTCCATCTCATGTTGCACGCCGGGAAGCGCGGCGCGCCCGGACGGCCGCACGCCCTCCGCGACCGGCCCGAGGTGCTGTCGTTCGGATCACCGGCGCGAGCGGACCGACCCGCAGCCACCCGCGGCCGACTCGGTGCCGCTGACGCCGGGGGACGACCGCGGAAGCACCGTCAGGCGCCGTTCTCGCGGACCGGGGTGACGATCTCGTCTACGAGCCGGCGCGCGGCCCCGCGCGGATACGGGCGGGGCAGCGCGAGCACGACGTGCCCGATGCCCGCGGCGGCGAGTGCCGTGACATGGGCGCGGCTGCCGGCCGGGTCGGCGTAGTCGACGATGATCTGCGCGGAGCGGGCGATCTCGGCCGGGTCGCGCCCGATGGCCGCGCAGTGCGCGTCCAGCACGCGGCCACGCTCGGCCGCCCAGGCGGCGCTGTTGTGGGGTGGTCCCGGCACGTTCCAGATGTCGGCGTGCTCGGCGACGATGCGCAGCGTCCGGTCGCCCCAGCCGCCGATCAGCAGCGGCGGACCGCCGGGCCGGACCGGGCCGGGGCCGTTGCGGGTGCCACGCAGGGTGGTGAACGGGCCGTCGTGGTCGAAGACTTCCTCGGTCCACATGCTGCGCAGGATGGTGATCGTCTCGGTGAGGCGGGCCAGCCCCTCGGCGGGACTCGGGAGCGGGAGACCGTAGGCGGCGTACTCGCTGACGGCCGGGTTGGGGCCGGCGGGCTGTCGGGTGCCTCCGACGCCCAGGCCCATGATCAGGCGCCCTTGGGAGATCACGTCCACGGTGGTGGCGATCTTTCCGAGGTGGGCGGGGGCGCGCGGCACGTTGCTGGTGACGAGCAGGCCGAGACGGAGCCGGCTGGTGCGGGCGGCCAGTGCGGCCAGCAGCGTCCAGCCCTCCAGTACGGCGCCGCCGGGTGGTCCGGCCAGCGGCATGAGGTGATCCCACAGCCAGGCGTCGGCGAGTTCGGGTAACTCGTCGGCCTCCTCCCAGACCCGGAGGATGTCGTCGTAGGCCAGGTGCATGGGCGTGGTCTTGATGCCGAAGCGCAGTGCGCGACGGGATGATGCGGTCATCATGACCATCACCATAGGCGATAGTCAGTGCTGCTGACCATCAGCTCAGCTGACAGCAAGTCGCCAGGACAGCGACGCAGGAACGCGGCGCAGGACAGCTGTGGTGGACGGCCGTCTGTGCGGCCGAATCCCGGGCGGAGCAAGCCGTACGCCGGTAGGGTGCGGAGCCCTACCGGAGATGCACGCCATGACTGCTCGACAGCCCCTCACCTACGACGCGTTCGTCGAACTCGCGACCGCCGATCCGGCCGTCGTAGGACTGGTCCTCAAGGGTTCCCAGGCCCACGACGGGATGGTCACCCCGCACTCCGATCACGACCTGTACGTGGTCGTGGACGACGCCGCCACGACCGCCCTCGTACGGTCGAAGGGTCACCGCAGCGCCGAACTGGACCTTGTCGTCCTCTCCCTCACCGAGTTCCGCGCGGCCGGGATGCCGGGTCCCGAGCGCTACGCCCTCGCCCGGGCCCGGATCGTGCTCGACCGGCTCGACGGAGGCATCGCCCGGATCCTCGCCGACAAGGCCCGCCTGGACGCCGCCGAGGCGGCCCGGGACGCCCGCAGTTGGCTCGACGCCTACGCCAACTCGCTCTACCGCTCACTCAAGAACCACCGGGACGGCCTGCCGCTCGCCGCCCGCCTGGACGCCGCCGACAGTGTCCGGTTCCTTTTCGAGCTGCTCTTCGCGCTCGACCGGCGCCCCCGCCCCTACAACAAGTACCTGGAGTGGGAGCTCGACCGGTACCCGCTTCCGGGCTGGGACGCGCGCTCGCTGCTCCGGTCCGTGGACCGCATCACCGCGACCGGCGACGTACTCCTGCAACGGCACCTGTTCAGCCTTGCCGAGACCGTCGCCCGACGGGCCGGACACGGCGACGTGCTGGACGCGTGGGGCGACGATCTGAACCTCATGCGACCACAGCGGTGAACGGCCCGCGTCAGCCGATCTGTTCGGCCAGAGCGACGATGATGCCCGCGGGGCCGCGGAGGTAGCAGAGCCGGAAGATGTTCTCGTACTGCGCCACCTCGCCGAGGAGTTCGGCGCCGTGGGCGCGCAGCCGGGCGACGGTGTCGTCGATGTCGTCGACGGCGAACATGACGCGGTGCAGGCCCAGCGTGTTGGGCGGAGGGTTCCGCGGCGCGGCGTCGGACACCGCGGGGGCGTGGAACTTGGTCAGCTCCAGCTTGCTGTGGCCGTCCGGGGTCCGCATCATCGCGATGTCGCTGCGGACTCCGTCGAGTCCGACGGTGCGGTCCGCGTAGAGGCCTTCGATCTGCGCCTTTCCGTCCAGCTCCATGCCGAGCTCGGTGAAGAAGGCGACGGCCGCGTCCAGGTCGTCGACGACGACGGCGACGTTGTCCATCCGCAGAAGGGTCATAGGTGCGAGCGTAACGACTCGACACACCATCGCGCGGGACCGGCCGTGCCGTGCCGTGACCACGGCCGTGCGGCCCACCCGCCTCCGCCGGGCTTCCCACCCGTGGGCGCCAACGGCACCCGCCCGCGCTCCGGCGGCCGTCGGCCCGGACGCCCGCCAGGCTAATCTGCGTGACGTGACGGCACCGCAGCGCAAACTACCCCGGGGCAGGAGCGCCCTGCCGGTCGACCAGGTGGAAGCGCTCCAGCGGGGGCGGGTGTACACGGCGATGGCGCAGGTGCTGGCCGAGCGGGGGTACGCCGCCGCCACCGTCGAGGACGTCATCCGGCGCGCGGGAGTGTCCCGGCAGACGTTCTACCGCTACTTCGACTCCAAGGCGGACTGCTTCGCCGCCGCCTACCAGGCCGCCGGGGAGAGCCTGCTGGCGCGGGTGCTGGAGCGGCTCGCCGCGTCGGGGAGCGGGCCAGGTGTCGACGGCGGCGCCGACGCGGCTGCCGGTACGGGCGGGGGCACCGCCGCCGACACTGCCGTGGACGGTCCGCTGCCGCGCTTCGAACGGCTGATCAGCGCCTACCTGAGCACCCTGGCCGCGGACTGGCCCACGGCCCGGCTGTGCCTGGTGGAGGCGTTCGCGGCCGGTCCCGGTGTGCTGCCGGTCCGGGCGCCGTTGTACGACACCGTGGTGGAGCTGGTCGCGGAGACCCTCGGGGTCGCAGACGCCGAGGGCCGGCTCGTCTGCCGGATGATCCTCGCGGCCACCACCGCGCTCGCGACCTCCGCCGTGGCCGATGGCGACCAGGCTCAACTCGACGCCGCCGGAATCGAGTTGAATGGCTATGTCCGCCGCCTCTGGGAGGGCGGCCTGCTCGGCCCCGCCCCCGACCGACCCCAGCGCCCACCCTCACACCCCTAACAGACATAGGCGTTCCTCTGATCGGGTGAAACGGCTATGCTGCGGGCGACGCCGACTGTCGGACCGAGCGCGGAGGCAGCGCATGCACGGCGCAACGGTGACGCCGGGGCTCTTACTGGACGACCGCTACGAACTCTCACGGTTGCTGGGGCGCGGCGGCATGGGCCAGGTGTGGGAGGGCAAGGACCTCCGCCTGAAACGGCCCGTCGCCGTGAAGATCCTGTCGCCCGCGGGCGTCCTCGAACCCCGCGACCTTGCCCTGTTCCGCCGCGAGGCGGAGATCGGCGCGATGCTGTCGCATCCGGGCATCACCACCGTCTTCGACCTGGGCAGCCCCTCCCGGGACGGTGGCACCCCCTGGTACCTGGTGATGGAACGGCTCGTCGGACACAGCCTGGACCGCGAAGTGAGGCTCCACCGCGACGGGTTGCCGTGGGAGCGGGTGGTCGACCTCGGCAGGCAGGTGGCGGACGCGCTCGCCGCGGCCCACACGCAGGGGGTGGTCCACCGCGACATCAAGCCCGCGAACCTGTTCCTTCAGCAATCCGGTGTGGTGAAGATCTGCGACTTCGGCATCTCCCGCCTGGCGAACGCCACTTCGCTGCTGACCGGGGTGGTCCAGGCCGCGGGGACGCTGCCCTACATGGCGCCGGAACAGTTCGCCACGCTGGCGGTCGACCATCGCAGCGATCTGTACGCCCTCGGCTGCGTCCTCCACGAACTCCTGGTCGGGGCACCGTGGGTGGACCCGAGGGCGGACTGGCCGGGCGCGATGTACCGGCACCACCAGGTCGCCCCGCCGTCATCGGCCGCCGCCCGGCCGGACATTCCCGAGGCGCTCGACCGGCTCGTGCTCGACCTTTTGGCCAAGGACCCGGCGGACCGCCCGTCGGACGCGTCGACGGTCACCGCACGGCTGCGGGACATCGCTCGGCAACCCGGACAGGGGCACGGCGCCGACCACCGCCGGGGACCCGGACTCGACGCCCGCACACGGCGGTTGACCGAGGCAGCCACGGCGTTCCGCGCCCTGCACGCCCGACGCGCCACGGAAACCGTCACGGTGCTCCGCACCTCCCAGGCCATGCACCCACCGACCGGCCCGAGCCAGGTGTCCACCCCGAGGAGGACCTCCGTGGAGCAACTGGTCGCCGGGCGATTCCGGCTTCTGCAGAAGCTGGGGTCCGGTGGGTACGGCGAGGTGTGGAGCGCGTACGACGAGCGTCTGCGGGTGGAAGTGGCCCTCAAGCAGGTGCGGGTGGACCCCTCGGCGGGAAACACCGAGCGCGACGCGGTTCTGGGGCAGGCGGAGGACGAGGCGCGGCACGCCGCCCGGCTGCGGGACCATCCGAACATCGTGACCGTCTTCGACGTGGTCGGCGACGGCGGAACACCGTGGCTGGTGATGCGGCTGGTCGAGGGACGGACGCTCGATCAGGAGATCCGGGAACGGGGCCCGTTGGGGCCGGTCATGGCCGCTCATGTCGCGGCCGGAGTCCTCGCCGCACTCGACGCGGCGCACGAGTCGGGCGTCCTGCACCGGGACGTGAAACCGGCCAACATCATGCTCGCCGAGGACGGAACGGTGCTGTTGACCGACTTCGGCATCGCCAAGGGGTCCACCACGACGACCCAGGCCGTCCTCGCCGGCACACTCCCCTACATGTCGCCGGAACGCCTCAACGGCAGGGACACACCAGCCGGGGACCTGTTCGCGCTGGGGGCCAGCCTCTACGAGGCGACGGAAGGCGTGTCGCCCTTCGCCCGCGCCACACCTACGGCGACCATGGCCGCGGTGGCACTGGAGGAACCCCCGCCACCGGCGAAGGCCGGGCGACTTCGGGGGCTCATCACGGCCCTGCTGGACAAGGACCCGGAGAGACGGCCGTCCGCGGCGAGCGCACTCGTCCTCCTCGCCAACGCGGAAGGCCCGCACAGGACACCACGACAGGAGCGGACGCCGGGCCGGTCCGTCGACGTCGCCGCGCGGCAGGCGACACCGGTCCGGACCGACGACATCGCCCCGCAGCAGCGGACACCGGTCCTGACTGGTGACGTCACCGCCTCGGCCGCGCCCGCCAAGTCGCGGATCGGAGAGGCGCTGGAAGTCGCGGTGTTCCTCGCGAAGGCATGCTTCTGGATCTTCGGAATCCTGGGGGTACTGATCGGTCTCTGCAGCAACCCCGCCGCCTTCGACGCCAGCGCCCCCAGCTGGTTCCCGATTCCGCTTCCGCACGGCACACGCGTGTCGAACGCCTTCAGCGGGCTGGTCCTCGTGGGTGGGACGGCGGCTGTCGTGACCGCGCTGCTGACCTTCTTCTGGGGCTTGTTGAGCACCGACCCGAAATCGTGACGTCGAGCAAGGCGCAAAGGCCTGGTGCCGGCAGGTCCACCGGCTCCGCACCTTCGCGCATCACACGACCGGGCCCAACCCCTTCTCCCCCAACAACGCGAGGAACGCAGCCGTCTGCCGTTCGTCCAGGGCCGCGACCGGCAGGCCCATCGCCATCTGCGGGGAGACGCGCAGCACCCAGAAGTCACCGACGCGCGAGACGCTCCGGAACGTCGTCCACGTCCGGGACGTGGACCGGTCCGGGCCATGGGTACGGTACTCCGTGTCCGTCATGGTGACGGTGACCTCCCGATCCCCCACCAGGTAAGGCGCCAGCTGCCTCCGGACGGACCGCTCGCGCAGCAGGAAGAATCCGGCGCCCCAGAGCATGAACACCACCCCGGCCGAAACAGAACCGCCTGCCTGGGCAATGCCTGCCACGCACACACCGGCGCCCAGGAGGACGAACCCGATACTGATCACAAGGCGCTGTACATACCCCCGCCGCGCACACGCACGGTACGAGCCGAGCACCGTGGCCGGCGTGCTGACGAAGGTGGTGACTATCGGTGTATCGGCCACGATGGCTCCCGTCCGAGCAGGCCAAGCCCTTGCTCGGGGCGACTCTAACGGCACCTCGCACACGCACCCACAGGCGGGCCGGTTGACGCCACTTGCTCGTCTCGTCTCGTCTGGTCTCTCAGGCACCTCGCCACGGCGGTGTCAGGCCCGTGCCGGAAGATGGGGACGTGGAACTCCCCTACGTCTACCGCGTCACCAAGTACGACCCCGCCGACCATGACCGGCACGGGCACTGCACCGGCACCGAGGACACCGTCAGCGATCACCGCGAGACCGAGGCGGCCTATCTGCTGGCCGTGCGGGCGTTCGCCGTGGAATCCGGCGTCGATCGCCTGCACGTCCGTGAGCCGCAGGTCCCGTCCCTCGCGCACTGCCCCTGTCCGGCGACATCGACACCATCCTGCGAGCCCTCCCCGCGGAAGGCCTCGTCGAGGGTGTCTGGCAGGACCGCGATGGTGACGTCCACAGCGTCATCGTCGACGAGACCGCGTTCCCGGAACTGACCGCCCGCCTGCGCGACGCCCGCGCCGCCGTGCTCCTGTCCGTGTACGTGGGTGAGAGTGTTCCGCTGAGCACGGCCGTCATGCCCGACGACGACGGGGTCCTACGGGCCCGTTGGAGGCCCGAACCGGCGCCCGGTGACCGTGACTGGGCCCTGAGCCAACCTGCGGGGGCGAGCCCGCCCACGGGGTGAGCGCTCGGTCAGGCCGGCTGCCACAGTTCGATCCGGTTGCCCTCGGGATCGCTGACCCAACCGAAGCGGCCGACCCCGTCCATCTCCTGTGTCTCCTCGGCGACGTCCGCTCCACCGGCGCGCAGTTGCGCGAGCATCGCATCGAGGTCACGGACCCGGAAGTTGAGCATGGTCTGCTGGGCGCGCGAGCCGAAGTAGTCGGTGCCGGAGTCGAAGGCCGCGAACACGGTCGGCCCCAGCTCCTGCTGCCACACACCGTGTTCATCGGCTCCCAGGCCCAAATGGTCCTGGTACCAGGCTTTCAGGGCCTCGGGATCCGTGGCCCGCACGAAGTAGCCGCCGATCCCCACCACACGCTCCATGCCGCCATCCTGCCAGGGTCCCGCCCTGACGCCGGTTCTTTCGGCCCGTGTCGTGCGACCGTGTCTCGGCGGAACCTGCCGGTCACCCCGGCGTGCGCCTCCGAGGGGGTACGGCCACCGCCGGAAGGCGCAGCGCGAAGAGGGCGCCCCCGGACGGCGCGTCGCTCACGGTGAGCGTCCCGCCGTGGCGCCGGGCGACGTCGCGGGCGATGGCCAGGCCCAACCCGGCGCCGCCGTCGTCACGGGCGCGGGCGTCGTCCAGCCGTACGAACCGCTCGAAGATCCGGTCGCGTTCGGCGACCGGCACGCCGTTGCCGTCGTCCGCGACCGTCAGGACGACCCGGCCGCCCCGACCCTCCACCCGCACCAAGACCTCCGTACGCGCGTGCCGTTGGGCGTTGTCCACGAGGTTGCCGATCACGCGACTCAACTGGCCGCGCGATCCCGCCACTTGGTGACCCGAGCCGTCGACTTCGACGGCGACCGGGGTACGGTCCGTGGCCCGGCGCCCGAGCTCCTCCCGGACCAGTTCACCCAGATCGACGTGGCCCGCACCGGGCCGCTCCCCCGCGTCGAGCCGGGCGAGCAGCAGCAGGTCGGCGGCGAGATGCTGGAGCCGTTCGGTGTCCTTGACCGCGCCCGGCACGTCCAGCAGTTGCGGATGCGCCGAGCCAACCTCCAGCTGGGTGCGCAACGAGGCGATGGGGCTGCGCAGTTCGTGGGAGGCGTCCGCGACGAAACGACGCTGCCGGTCCACGGCGGCCTCCAAGGCGGTGAGGGTCTCGTTCGTCGTCCGGGCCAGTCGGGCCACCTCGTCGTGCGAGGACGGTTCGGGTACGCGCCGGGAGAGGTCCTCGGAGGCGGTGATCGCCGCCATCTCCTGCCGGATGCCCTCCACCGGGGCCAGCGCGCGCCGGGTCACCAGCCAGGTCACTCCCCCGACCACGAGCAGGACCAGCGGCCCGCCGGCCAGCATCGCCACCGCGGCGCTGCGCACGGCGCCGTCGCGGGCCGCGAGGGAGGCGCCGGCGTGCACCAGCACCGTCCGGCCGCCGAGATCCGTCGCCTTGATGGTGGCGAACCGGTAGGGGGCGCCGCGACCGTCGATCACGGCCCGCCCGGAGCCCTCCAGGACGGTGTCACCGATCGTCCCGACCGCCGGGTCCTTCATCTCGGGCGTCGGGCTGGTGGTGGAGCCGTGGTCGTCCGCGCCGTGGTCGTCCGCGCCGTGATCGTCGGTGCCGTGGTCGTCCGAGCCGCGGGCGGTCGAACCGCCCGCGTCGGAGGCGCCGTCGTCGCTGCCGCGGCCCTTGCCCCGGCCGCGGCCGCCGCCGCTGTGGTCGTCCGCCGTCGCCTGGCCGAGCCGGGTCGCGGAGACCGGCGTGGCACTCGCCCCAGTCGCCGTCGCCGTCGCCATCGACGTCGCCGTCGCCGTCGCCGTCGAAGAAGTGGACGGGGAAGGGGAGTTGGACGGAGACGAGGACGGGGACCGTGATGGGGTGGCGGCCGAGGCGGCGGTCCGTGGCACGCGTACGGCCGTCACGCCGGTGCCGCTGATGCTCTCCAGCCCCGCGCCGACGGCCAGCAGGCGCCCGTCCTCGTCCGTCACCTGGACCGGAACGCCCTCGCGCGCGCCTTCCGGCAGCGTCAGCCGCGCGTCACCACCGCGCCAGGTGGCGACGCCGAGAGCGATCCTGCGGGCCGTGTCGTTGGCCTCGTTCTGCGCCTGCCCGGTGAGGTTGGTCCTGAGGGACATCAGCACCGCGATCCCGGCGGCCACCAGCGCGAGGGTCACGACGGCGGTGGCCCACACGACCATCGTGGCCTTCACCGAACCGAACAGCCGCCTCCTCACGCGGTCACCATCCGGTACCCGGCGCCGCGAACGGTCTGGATCGTGTCCGTGCCGAGTTTGCGGCGCAGCGTGCTGACGTACACCTCGACGATGTTGGGATCGCCGTCGTAGGCGAAGTCCCAGACGTGTTCCAGGATCTCCGGCTTGCCGACCACCTGTCCGGCCCGTGTCACGAGCTGTTCCAGCACGGCGAACTCCTTCGCGGTGAGCGTCACTTCGCTCTCGCCCCGGCACACCCGGCGCGTGGCCGTGTCGACGACGAGCCCGCCCACGCGCCAGACGGGTGACGCGCCGGCCGAGCCCCTTCGGCGCAGCAGCGCCTTGACTCGTGCCACCAGCACGACGTACGAGAACGGCTTCGTGAGGTAGTCGTCGGCGCCCGTGTCCAGGCCCTCGGCCTCGTCGTACTCGCCGTCCTTGGCCGTGAGCATCAGGATCGGCACCTCGTTGCCGGCCGCGCGCAGGGCGGCGCACACGCGATAGCCGTTCAGGCCCGGCAGCATGATGTCGAGCACCACCAGATCGTGGACGCCCTCGGATGCCAGGCGCAGGCCCTCGTTGCCGTCGTGGACGACGTCCACGGCGAAGCCCTCGGCCCGCAGGCCCCTGGCCAGCGAGAGCGCGAGCCGCTTCTCGTCCTCCACGATCAACAAGCGCATGGGCTCAGCCTCCCAGAACGAACCTGAAGCGATCTTCAGGTGGCTTCAGGTCCGCTTCAGCATCCCCCCGGCACATTGGCGTCACCCAACAGGTCCGACACAGATTCGACACAGGCCGGCGATCGTCCGGCCGGGGAGGCTCGACATGAAGCGCACCGCTTCCATCAGCACCGTTCTGGTGGCCGCCGTACTCATCGGCGGCACCGGCTACTCGGCGCTCGCGACCGCCGACACGGACCGGCACGGCAGCGGTCCCGAGGACCGGCCGTCCGCCACGGCTTCGGCGGCGCCCACGGCGTCACCGTCGTCGCCCTCGCCGTCCTCGTCCTCGTCCTCGGCTTCTCTTACGGCCGCGCAGGCGGCGGCCGCCGCGCGGAAGCCGTACCCGGGCACCGTGACCGAGGTCGAACGCGGCGGCGACCACCCGGGTTACTGGGAGGTCCACATCACCGGCGCCGACCACGTCCGCCGCGAAGTGCTCGTCGACATCCGCACGGGCGCGGTCCACCTGGACCGGCACGGCGACGACGACCGCCTGGAGGCGGGGGACGACCGCGGTGGTTCGACGGACGCCGTCGACGACCGCACGAGCGACGACCACGGAGTCCACGCCGGCGACGACCACCCGAAGGCAACGGACGACCACCCCGGCGACGACGGCGGACACGACCGCGGCCAGGACCGGACCCAGGACCGGGACCGCAACCGCGGCGGCCACGCCGACGACGACCACTGACCTGACCGACCACTGACCCGACAGGATGGTGTCGAGGCGACGAAGCCACATGTCGTATCCGGCCGATCTCGTTCGTGGACAGGGCAGGGGGCGACGCACGGTCGCCCCCTCTGGTCAACTCCGCTCACAGCGAAGCCCGACACCCCCGGCCATCGGCGCCACCCAGAACCCCCGCCGAGCGCGCCCACCTCACCCGGCGGCGTGACGGCCTCCCGCCCGCCGACGCCGCCGGTGCGCTGCCCGGACCTTCGCCGTCAGTGGCTGTCCGGCGCCGCCGCGGCGGGCAGCAGCGGCAGGCACGCCAGACAGACGACCACGATGGCCAGCACTGCGACGAGGCTCGCGGTGACGGCTTCACCGGGCCCGTCACCGGCCGTATGCGCGAGATAGAGCGTCGAGATCAACGCCGAGCCCGCGGAGTTGGCGAGTTGCTGTACGGCGTTGAGGGTGCCGGAGGCGCTGCCCGCCTGTTCGGGGGTGACGTCTCCGAGGGTGACGGCGAACACGGAGCCGAAGCAGCAGCCCATGCCGAGTCCGCAGACGAACAGGGGCAGGGTCAGGAGCCAGTACCTGGCCGGCTCGCCGTGCACGGTCAGCAGGAACGCCAGGGCTCCTGCCCCGACGAGGGTGAGGCCGGTGGCGACCAGCCGCCGCCCCAGGGACTCGATCAGGCCGCGGGCGGTGAAGGAGGCGACGATGATTCCCAGGGACATCGGTGCCATGGCCCCGGCCGTGGCGAGCGCCCCGAGTCCCCGTCCCTCCTGGAGGTAGAGCGAGGTGACGTAGAGCAGGCCCGCCGTCGCGGCGAAGAAGACCGACCCCACCACCAGACCGGCGACGAAGCTGCGGCTTCGGAACAGGGCGCGGGCGAGGAGCGGGTCGGGGTGGTGCGTCTGGTGCACGGCGAAGGCGGCCAGCACGACGGCGCCGATGCCGATCAGCCCGATGTCGCGGACGCCCCAGTGGCCGTTGCCCCCGCTGATCAATCCGCCGAGGACGGCGAGGAGTCCGAGCATCAGGAGGATCGACGGCAGTGGTGCGACGGCCGCTTCCCGGGATGCCGGCCGACGCGGCAGGATGCGGCCCGCCACGGCGAGCAGCGCGGCGCCGAGGACGGCGTTGACGAGGAAGACGGATCGCCAGCCCAGGCCCCAGGGGTCGGCGCGCAGGAGGAGGCCGGCCAGCACCGGGCCGCTGATGGAACTGGCGCCCATCAGCGGTCCGAACAGGCCGAAGACCTTGCCCAGTTCATCGCGGGGGAAGGCGGCGAGAACGATGCTGAAGCCCTGCGGGATCAGCAGGGCTCCGAAGGCGCCCTGGGTGACGCGGGCCGAGACGATGGTGATCGCGCCGGTGGCCATGGCGCAGCCGAGGGAGGCCGCGGTGAAGCCGAGCAGGCCGATGAGGAAGATCCGTCGGGTTCCGTAGCGGTCCCCGAGGCGGGCTCCCAGCACCAGGGCGGAGCCGAGGGCCAGGGCGTAGGCGGCCCCGAGCCAGGGGGCGAGGTCCGCGGGTGCGTGCAGGTCGTGGACGATCGAGGGTGCGGCGATGTTGGTGATCGTCGTGCTGAGCAGGTCCAGGACGTCGGCGACGAGCACGGTCGCGAAGATCCACCAGCGGATCAGAGGTCGTGGACAGGTGTTTTCGGGCATGCCGGTTGGCTCTCTGTCTTCGAGAGAACGTGACGAGCCCACTGGCTCGTCGTGCCGGCCGGAGATCCCGACGGACCCCGCGGGGTCCTGCACCTTACGGGGGGCAGCCTAACCCGAACGCCCGCCGAGGCGCCAACACGCCCTCACCACTCGGTGGCAAAAACCGAGAGCCGGCGGTCGCGCATCCGCGCTCTCGCGCCTTTTCGACGCCGGTCACATTCCCCCTTCTCCCGGATGCGGTCGAACCCGTCACCGCGACACGGAACGCGCGATACCGAACACGGAAAGGCACATCAATTCCGGCCGGGACAAGTAGTTTTCAGGACTCCGCGGCCGACTGAATGTAAAGGGCAAGCAAAGGTTCGAGGGGTCGCCCGGACGCGATCCGACATCACCCCACCGGCAACAGAACACCAGGTCGTCGGCGCTGCGGCGACAGATGCGACGACCCCGTCGCCTCCCGTGCGAGTGAAGAAAAATCAGGACATCGAGAGGCGGATTCACGATCCTCATCCTCTTTTCATCTTCGGACGGCGCAAAGGCGTGGACCCGCTGGTAATTTCCCTTCGCTGTGCGGGAATTACCGAACCCGCACCCCAACTTCACATCTTCAAGGGGGACTTGCCTGTGGCCGACGAAATGGTGCTGGCGGCACAGCGATTCATCAACGAAACCTATGCGGGCGTCAGCGGCATACCGCAGGTCACGGAGAACGGGCAGACCGGGTGGCCCACCATGTATGCGCTGACCCGCTGTCTCCAGTACGAGTTGGGCATCACCGCGCTGTCGGACACGTTCGGTCCGACAACGCTGTCAACCCTCACCTCCCGCTGGCCCTCCATCAACGCCGCCACCGCTCCCTCCGCCAACGTCGTGCGCATCATCCAGTCCGGGCTCTACTGCAAGGGCTATGACGGCGGCGGCATCGACGGCGTCTACAGCGACCGGGTCTCCGCCAGCGTGGAGCAGTTGAAGGCGAACGCGGGCGTCGACAGCGTCTACGCGGGCGACGCCATGGTGCCCAAGCTGTTCAAGGCGCTGCTGAACATGGACGCGTACGTCACCATCAGCGGCGGCAGCGACACGGTCCGCTCGATCCAGCAGTGGATGAACTCCCGCTACATCGGCCGCTCCGACTTCTTCGTCATCCCCTGTGACGGCTACTTCTCCAGGGATGTGCAGAAGGCGCTGATGTTCGCCATCCAGTACACGATCGGGCTGGCGGACGGTGTGGCCAACGGCGTCTTCGGCCCGGCCACGCAGGCCGGCATCAAGGCGAACACGCTGTCCGTGGGTTCGACGGGCACCTGGGTGCAGCTGTTCTCGGCCGCGATGGTGTTCAACCAGCGTTCCGGGGTCTCCTTCACCAGCACGTTCGACGACTCCCTCGCCTCCGCCGTGCGGGTCTTCCAGGACTTCGTGAAGATTTCGGTGACCGGTAAGGGCGACTTCCAGACCTGGGCCTCGCTGCTGGTCTCCACCGGCGACCCGAGCCGCCAGGGCACCGCCCTCGACTGCGTCACCAGCATCACCGCGAACATGGCGGCGGGCCTGAAGTCGCTCGGCTACGACACGGTCGGACGGTATCTGTGCAACGTCGCCGGCACGGACCTGAACAAGATGATCCAGCCGGGTGAACTGGACATCGTGATGGGAGCGGGTATCCGCGTCTTCCCCATCTACCAGACCTACGGCGGTCAGGCGAGCTACTTCACCTACAACCAGGGCAAGTACGACGCGCTGTCGGCGATCGAGTGGGCCCGCTACCACGGTTTCAAGGACGGCACCCGGATCTACTTCGCGGTGGACTACGACGCGCTGGACTACGAGGTCACCGACAACATCCTTCCGCACTTCCACGGCGTCCACGACACGCTGACGGAGAACTCGAACTACACGGTCGGCGTGTACGGCCCGCGCAACATCTGCTCGCGGGTGAGCGCCGCGGGGTACGCGGGCACGAGCTTCGTCTCCGACATGTCCACCGGCTTCTCCGGCAACCTCGGTTACCCCATGCCGGAGAACTGGGCGTTCGACCAGATCGCCACCACCACCGTGGGGCTGGGCACCGAATGGCTGGAGCTGGACAACGACATCGCCTCGGGCCGCGACACGGGGCAGTCGAGCAGGAATCCCGGCACCGCGGTCGACTACCCGGACGTCGCCTTCGACACGGACCAGCGCGACGCGATGCTCGCCGACGTCCAGGAGTACCTGACGAGCATCGGCGTCCCGGAGAGCGGCGGTTCCAGCATCTTCGACGACGACGAGGCCACCGAGTTCGCCAACACCACCACCGAGGCCTTCGACGTGGTGGTCCAGGCCGACTGGCTGTTCACCGCGCTGGCTCGCACACTGGGCCTCCGCAAGGCGCTCATCCAGGCCCCGGTGCTGTGGGAGATCCGCAAGTACAACGCGTTGGACCTGGCGGCGGACGCGGCCGTGGAGGCCGGCCTCAAGGACGACTCCACCACCGGACTCGGCCAGATCTACGCGTGGGTGGCGATCGACGCCCGCAACTACTGCATGCAGCAGGGAATCATCAACGGCACGCAGCTCGACCCGGACGACGACCTGCAGTCCGTCTGGCAGAGCCTGCACGACGACCCGGTCTACAACATCACCACCGCCGCCTACCTGACCCTCTACAACGCCTACCAGCTGGGCGACGCGCGCCCCACGACCGACATCGGCGAGGCGGAGACCCAGGCCCTGCTGGCCCGCTACAACGGAACCGGCGATGCGGCACAGGCGTACGGCCAGAGCCTCATCGGCCTGTACCGGACCCTGGAGAAGTACTATGCGCCGCAGCGCGGTCAGTGACACGTCCTCGTCCCTGCGGGGCTGGGCGGTCTGCGCGGCCGTCAATCTCCTGCTGGGCTGCGTCGGCGCCGTTCCGTTCGGGCTCACCGCCACGTTTCTGCTCGTCCATCCGCTGGCGGGGCTCGGCCTGATGTCCCGGGACCCGACGGACAACGACGGCGTCATGCCGTGGCTGATCGTGCTCACGGTGCTGCTGGGTCTCTTCGCGGCGCTCTGGATCCCCGCCAACCTCTTGGTCCGCCGGACCCGCGGCGCGGCGCTGAAGCACTACTGGCTCGTGAGTACGGCCCTCGTCCTCCTGCCCACCGTCCTGTACGGCCTGGCAGAGCTGTGACCACCGGGCGCCGACGACACACCCCCGACAGCCCTCCGCCCCTGCGATCCTTCCGAAGAAACGGATCACCTTCATGACGACAACACGACGAGTATTCCTGCGTGCGGCGGCCGGGGTCACGCTCGCGGCCGGCGCGGGCATCACGCTCGCCTCCCCCGCGGCGGCGCAGCAGTCCGTGCGCAACCCGACCGACCCGACCGGATCCCACATGGCCAAGGTCGAGGCGGCCGCGGCGAAGGTGCAGCCGGGCACCAGATCGCCCAACGGCTGGCTCGTCAACACGGCCGCCAACCAGGGTGGTTCGGTGTGGACGCGGCCGGTGGCCGGCACCGGCTTCGGGGTGGACGTGGCCATCGGCCCGGCCGAGACCGTCCTGGTCCACGTGATCCGCCGGTTCCACTACGAGATCGACACCCTGCGCCCCGGCGACGTGGTCGGCTTCCGCACACCGGGCAGCGTCAAGCACGGTGACCACGAGGAGAACCACGCGTCGGGCACCGCCGTCGACATCCGTCCCGGCTCGTACCCGCGCGGCGTGAAGGGGGGTTTCCTGGCGTACGAGGTCGCGGTGATCCGGGACATCCTCGCCGAGTGCGAGGGCGTGGTCCGCTGGGGCGGCGACTTCACGGTCCCGGACGAGTCCCACTTCGAGATCGTCACCGCCCCGGGGGACTCGCGGCTGCGCGCCCTCGACAAGAAGCTCCGCCGCTGGAACAGCACGCCCGGCCAGGGCGCGGGCGTGATCCGCGATCCCCAGGACAAGAAGCGCCTGGCGGCGGCGGAGAAGGTGGAGCGCCGGCAGTCCTGAGCACCGCTCGGCGGCCCGGCGGTCCGGGACCGCCGGGCACCGGACGGGTGCCTGAGCGCGATGCCCGTACGCCGACCGGGTAGACAGGAACCCATGCCGACCGACTACTTCGCCCAGGACCCGCGCACCAACCTTCAGCGCATGGAGGCGGGCGACCTCTACATCGCCGACGATCCCGAGATGGGCCGGCGCCAGCAGCGTGCCGTGCGGCTGGCCACCCGTTACCAGGCCGCCTACGCCGAGGACGCCGACGCCGCGCGGCCGCTCCTGCGCGAACTGCTGGGCTTCCTCGGCGAGCAGGCGCACCTGCGGCCGCCGTTGTACGTCGACTACGGCAGCAACATCAGCATCGGGGCGCGCACCTTCGTCAACCACAACCTCACGGCACTGGACGTCGCCGCCATCACGATCGGTGAGGACTGCCAGATCGGTCCGGGCGTGCAGCTGCTCACGCCGACCCATCCGCTGGAGCCGCAGCCGCGGCGCGACAAGCTAGAAGCGGCCCGCCCGATCGTCATCGGCGACAACGTGTGGATCGGCGGCGGCGCCATCGTGCTGCCCGGGGTCCGCGTCGGCGACAACTCGGTCATCGGCGCGGGCGCCGTCGTCACCAAGGACGTCCCCGCGAACGTCGTGGCCGTCGGCAATCCCGCCCGGGTGGTGCGGAGTCTGTAGGTCACCCGGGGGCCGGGCCGGAGCCTGACGCGGCACGGCCGGGGTGCCCGTCCGCGTGGACGGGGACCCCGGCCGGATGTCCGGCACCGCCGGCGGTGCTACGGGACCCTTGGCGCCTGACCCTGGGCAGCGGGCAGGAGTTGGGCGGTCAGGAGGTGGGCGTCCAGCAGGGAGGGATCGGCCGTGCGGTCGGCGCGGGCGTAGCCGGCGAGCATGCGCTTGGTGAGCACGAGGGCCTCCGGGGAGCGCCGGAGCAGAGGCCTGGTCCAGGCCGCGACGGTGCGGTCCAGTTGGTCGAGCGGCGCGACTTCGTGGAGGATGCCGAGCCGCTGGGCGGTGGCCGCGTCGAAGATGCCGCAGGTGAGCATGAGTTCGCGGATTCTCGCCGCGCCGGCTTCGGAGACGAGCCGGCCCATGGCTCCGCCCCAGGCGGGCGGGAGGCCGAGGCCCACCTCGGGCATCCGGAAGCGGCAGGTGTCGGCCCCGGCGCGCAGGTCGCAGTAGGCGGCGAGGGCCAGTCCGGCGCCGATCACCTTGCCGTGCAGGCGTGCGATGGTGACGGCGTGCGTGGTCTCCAGTGCCTGGCACAGCCGTTGGGCCTTGTCGACGATGCGCCGCAGCGCGCCGCCCGTGGGGTCCATGGCGAGGGCGGCCTGGTACTCGCTGCGGTCCGCGCCCAGACAGAAGTCCTCGCCGAGGGAGGAGAGGACGAGGACGCGGACGTCGGGGCGGTCGTGGAGGTCGTCGAGGAGTGCGAGCAGGGCGTCGACGGCGGCGATGCCGAGGGTGTCGTCCTGGCGCGCGGGGTTGAGGTGGACGCGCAGGACGGGACCGTCCTGCTCGGCGTGTATCGCGCCGGGCAGGACGGTCCGCGAGGGGGCGGGGGAAGGGTTCATGCGAGGGCGAGGTCCAGGTTCAGCAGGCGCCTGAACGCCACGCGCGGCGCCATGGCGGGTCGGCGTACGAGGGTGAGCTGCGGCAGGCGGTGGACGAGTTGGCGCAGCAGCGTCTGCGCCTCGAGGCGGGCGAGGGGGGCGCCGAGGCAGTAGTGGATGCCTCCGCTGAAGGCGAGGTGCGCGGCTTTGCGGTGGGGGTCGAAGCGGTCGGGGTCGGCGTGTTTGGCGGGGTCGCGGTGGGCCGCGCCGATCATGAGGTGGACCATGTCGTCCGCGCCGACGTCCAGGCCCTCCAGCGTGCAGTCGGCCGCGGCCACCCGGCTGATGACGTGGGAGGGAGGATCGAAGCGCAGGGTCTCCTCCACGAACGCGGGTATGAGGTCCGGCCGGCCCGCGATCAGGTTCCAGTGGTCGGGGTGGTCGACGAGCTGGAGCGTCATGGTCGAGAGCAGGGTCGCGGTGGTCTCCAGGGCGGCCAGGAGGACGAACAGGGCGAGGAAGTAGACGGCTTCGTCGGCCTTGTCCTGGTCGGGTTCCATCGCGTCCCACGTGGTGATCCATCGGGAGACCGGATCTTCCCGAAGGTGTCTTCGGCGCTCGCGTACCAGTTCTATGAAATAGCTGCGCAGTTCGGCCATCGCGATGTCCGAGCGCGCCAACTGGCTCGCGTTGGGCAGCAGTTCCTGGGTGAAGACCTGGTCGTGGGTCAGTTCGCGCAGCCGTGCCCAGTCGGCCCGGGGCAGGCCGAGCCAGTCGCCGATGGTGGCGATGGGCAGTTGTTCACCGACCAGGGCCGCGAAGTCCGCCTCCCCTTCTCGCAGTTGGTCGGAGAACGAACCGAGCAATTGTTCGACGATCTGCTCGACCGTCTGCCCGATCTGCTGGATGGTGCCGCGGTCGAAGCTGCCCGCGGCTCTGCGGACGCGGGTGTGCTCCGGCGGGTTGAGGGCCGGCAGGGTCCTGCTGATCTCACGGGCGGAAGGGGCGCTCCAACGGGTGCGAGGGCCCTGCTTCTCCCGCCATCGGGCGTCCGGCTCCAGCCAGTTGGCGCTGCGCAGGATGCGGTCGCAGAGGTCGAAATCGGTCACGAGTAATCCGCCCCAGGGCGCGGGGACGACTCCGCCCCGCGACCGGAGTTCCGCGTAGATCGGGAAGGGATCCTGTTGTCCCTCCGCCGTACGCAGACGGGAGAAGAGGGAGAGAGCGGCCCTGCGGTCGGTGGACGGAGTGGCTACGTGGCCCACGATGACGGCTCCTTTCTGATCACAGCCGTCATCCGTACCCTTTGAATGGTTGAACCATCCAATAACGCATAGTCCTGGTGACGTTACCTGCGTCACTCTCCCCTGGTCCATGCCAGGAAGCGGCTGAACAGCCCTCCCTTGGGCTGCGGCTTCGGCGCCGTGGCCCCGGGCCAGGGTGTGGCGGCCGAAGCGGCGGCGGGGGCGTGCGCGGCGGGGGCGCCCGGCTGCGCGGCGGCCGGCCGCACCGAGCGCGGGGTGAACCGGACGGGCACGGCGGCCAGGGAGCGGCTCCACGGCGCCGGCACCCAGTCGAGGTCCTTGAAGGCGAGGTGCATCTCGATGTCGGGCAGCCGGTTGAGCAGGGCCTCCACGGCACTGACCGCGATCATGAACGCCGGGTCCTTGGCCGGGCAGGCGTGCGGGCCCGCGCCGAAGGCCAAGTGCGCCTTGGAGCTGAGCTGTTCCCGGTGCTCCGACAGCTTGGGGTCGGTGTTGGCGGCGGCGAAGGAGATGAGTACCGGGTCGTTGGCCCGCAGCACCCGGTCGCCGAGTTCGACGTCGTGGGTCGGGTAGTGGGCGGCGTAGTTGGCGATCGGCGCGTAGTTCCACAGCGTCTGCAGGACGGCGTCCTCGACCGGCAGGTTGGCCGGCCAGTCGCCGTTGATGTACAGCGCGGTGCTGGTGCCGATGGCGGCCGCGAGCGGAGCGGTCCCGCCCGACAGCAGCGTCACCAGCTGGTGCAGCACCTCCTCGTCGGTGAGGTTCGCGGAGTGCTGCATCAGACGCGTCGTCAGGTCCTCGCCGGGGCGGCGGTGCTTGAGGGCGATGAGCTCGGCCAGCGCCCCGCCGAGGGTGACGTCGGCGCCCGGAGTGCCCGCGAAGATGCCGGTGATGCCGGTGATGACCCGGTCGCCGATGTCCGGCGGGCAGCCGAAGAGATCGCTGAAGACCAGCAGGGGCAGGGGCATGGCGTAGTCGGCCATCAGCTCCGCCTCGCCGCGCACGTCCGAACTGAACCGGCTGATCAGGTAGTCGGCGGACTGCTGGGTCTGCCGCACCAGCTGGAGTTCGTTGACGGTGGCCAGGCTGTCGGTGACCGCCTGCCGCAGCCGGGCGTGCGCGGCGCCGTCGCTGAACAGCGCGTTGGGCCGGTAGCCCATCATCGGCAGGGCGGGGCTGTCCGCGGGCACGCGGCCCTCGTTCAGGGCGTTCCAGCGCCGCGCGTCCCGCACGAAGGTGACGGGGTTCTGCAGGATGTGCAGGCTTGCGTCGTAGCTGGTGACGAGTTCGACCTCGACGCCCGGGGCGATGTCGACCGGGGCGCTGGGTCCCTTGGCCCGCAGGTGCGCGTAGTGGCCCTCGGGGTCGGAGCCGAACTCGGGCCCGTACAGCTGGACGTTCTGGTGTGCGGGGCAGCCGGCCGGTATGCCGGCGGTGTCGGGCTGGTGCTGCATGCCGTGGCTCCTAGCCGAGGGTGGTCATGAGGTGCTGTACGAGCGTGATGAGGGCCTGGGCGGAGGACTGCTGGTCGCGCACGTCGCAGGCCACGACGGGGGTCTCGGCGGCCAGGTTCAGCGCCTCGCGCACCTCGTCGAGGGGGTAGTCGGTGGTGCCGTCGAAGCGGTTGACGCCGATGGCGTACGTCAGCCCGAAGCGCTCGACCAGGTCCAGGATGGAGAAGCTCTCCTGGAGCCGTTCGGGGTCGACGAGGACCAGCGCGCCGAGCGCCCCGCGCGACAGGCTCTCCCACATCTCCTTGAACCGCTCCTGCCCGGGGGTTCCGAACAGGTACAGCACCAGGCTCTCGCTGAGGGTCAGCCGGCCGAAGTCCATGGCCACGGTGGTGGTGACCTTGTCGGGGGTCCTGGAGAGGTCGTCGAAGCCCTCGCTGGCCTCGGTGATCTCTTCCTCGGTCTGCAACGGCTCGATCTCGGAGATGCTGCCGATGCAAGTGGTCTTTCCGACTCCGAAGTGGCCCACTATGAGGATCTTCACTGCGTGGGAGACGTCTGGATCCAGGTACACGGGCTACGCTCCGAATCGGGTTTTCAGGCCATCGAGCACCGCGCTGAGCAGTTCGCGGTCGGGACGTTCGGCGCTCGGAACCGGGTTCCTGACGACGAGCAGGTCGCTCTCCTCCATCTGCGCCAGGAGGATGCGTACGACACCCAGGGGCAGGTGCGTGTATCCCGCCACCTCGGCCACGGAGAGATAGCCGTCGGCGACCAGGTCCAGCACGGAGCGGGCCTCAGGGCTGAGCTGACGGGCGGCGTGCGCGTCCTTCTTGGCGGTCACGAGGGTGGTGTGCGAGAACTGGTGCGCCGGCGGCAGCGCCCGCCCCTTCGTGATCACGAACAGAGGAACTAAATCGCCGGTGAGCTCGAGATCCAGATCCACCTCGTCGGGCGTCACCGGTTCCTGATCCGCCTCGTCACGCATCGCCGCCTCCCTGTCCCCGGGCGGCCGCGCCGTCCGGTACCAACGAGGGCACCACGTCGTGCAGGCGCGTGGTGAACTCCTCGATGTCGCAGTCGTGTTCGGCGGCCGCGGCCAGCAGGGCGCCCTCGCCCGCGGCGATCAGGAAGATCCAGCCGTGCTGGAACTCGATGACCGTCTGCCGCCACTCGGCCCGCTCGGAAGCGCCCATGAACTGCGAAGTGGCCCGGCTGTAGGCGTGGATGCCGGTCATGGCCGCGGAGATGGTGTCCGCCAGATCCCTGCCGACCCCCGAACTCGCCCCGCGGGGCAGCCCCTCGGCCCCCAGCAGCAACGCGTGCCGGGCGCCCGGTACTTCGGCGACCACCCGGTCGAGGTCGGCGAGGACGAACCCGCGGCCGGCCGGCATCTCCTCCCGGCGGCCGTCGCCGCCCGCGGCCCCGGCCCCTTCCGGAGGGCTGACCCGCGGCGGGGAGGTGAGGTTGTCGCCGAGCCGGGCGACGAGCCGGTGCATGCGGAAGGAGATCTGCTGCATGTCCACCTCGGGCTCGGCGGCGGCGGCCAGATAGGCCCCCTGCCCGGCTCCGATGAGGAAGACCCAGCCCTGCGCGAACTCGATGATCGTCTGGTTCCACTGCCGGTCCTCGGCCGGACCCGCGAAGTGGGCCGTGGCCCGGCTCAGCGACTGCATCCCGGCCATGGCCACGGAGATCGTGCGCGCGCTGCGGTCGGTGAGGCCGTCGGTGGCTCCGCGGGGGATGCCGTCCGCGGACAGCAGGACGGCGTGCAGCGCCTTGGGGACGTTCTGGACGATGTCCGTCAGCATCCACGACAGATCTGTGCTCATGCGTCTTCGGCCCCTTCGGGCGAGGGAGCGTCGAGGTCGCGGCCGGAGAGGGTGCCCCGCTGCAGCGCGCCCAGGCTGCTGCCGGAGGAGCGCCTGATGGGCCGCGGCGCCGCGGGGGCCACGGGCTCGGCCGTGGCCCCCGCGGGGCTCGGCACACCGGCGATCGGCGCCTGGCGCGAGCCACGCTTGGGCAGCCCGTGGGTGGTGCGCGAGGCGGCCCGGGCCTGGCCCTCGCCCCGGTGGATGCTGATGGGCGCGTCGCCCTCCTCGGCGGGCGGCGGCGTTTCCTCCACGGTCCACAGCTCCTCGGGCAGCAGAACGACGGCGCGCACACCGCCGTAGCGGGAGACGCCGGTGACGTCCACGCGGAATCCGTACTGGCCGGCGATCAACCCGATGACGGGGAAGCCGAACTTCGGCTGGTTGCCCAGCTGCGACAGCTGCGGGACCGAGTCGCCGGACAGCAGCGCGGTCGCCTTCTGCCGGTCCTCGTCGTTCATGCCGACGCCCGCGTCGTCGATGACGATGCACAGGTTGTTCTGCACCCGCTGGAACGTGACCTCGATGGGCGCGTCGTGCTGCGAGAAGCTGGCCGCGTTGTCGAGGAGTTCGGCGACCGCCAGGGCGACGGGCGCGACCGCCGTCGCCTTCAGCGCGATACCGCTCTGCTGCATGATCTCGATCCGCTGGAAGTTGCGGATCTGGCCCTGCGCGCTGCGCACCACGTCGTAGACGCTGGCGGGCTTGTTGCGACGGCCGACCGGCGCGCCGCACATGACCGCGATGCCCTGCGCCTTGCGCGCCATCTGCGCGTTGGCGTGGTGCACTTCGAGCAGGTCGGACAGGACCGAGTGGCCGCCGTACCTGCGCTGGATGTCGTCCAGGAGTGTGGTCTGCTCGGCCGCGAGGCTCTGGAGGAAGCGGGCGGCGCCCTTCAGAACGGCCTTGGTGCTCTCCTCCGACGTACGCTCCGCCTCGCTGATGACGGACTGCTGCGCATTCTTGAACTGCTGGAGTTCGGCGTGAGAGACACTCAGTTGACTTTGCAGGGCGCCCAGTTGCTCGTTGAGTGCGGCCTCGGAACGGCGCTTGTTCACTCCCAGGGCTCTGGTGCGCCGAATCAGTACGACGACCGTGGCGACGGCTATCACCGCAATCGCAACCAAGCACCACACCAGCACGTCTTGACTCATGGAAACCCTTCTCGGTGCGTGGTTGCAGAAGGCGACCGGTCCACCACTGTGCGTGGATCGCGGCACGGCCACCAGGACTGCGTGACCGCTGCCTCACGACGAGCGTGCCGACCCGAGAGCGCTCGGCCCGACAAAGTGGATCAAGGTCGCGAACGCGGGAATGCTATCACCGCACAAGTGTGCAGATGTCACCCTGGGTACTCCGGCAGCACGAGCAACACAGCACCCTCACAAGCACCTTGACAGGCAGTCGGATGCCGGACGCCGTCGCGGAAGGTCCCGCTCCCCTCTTCGGCGTGAACGCAGGGTGAACCGGCCGCAGGAGCCGGGGCCATCTTCCGGAGCGGCTCCCTCCACCGGCACCTGCGGCTTCGCGGCCCACCGCGCGGCCCGCTCGCCCGGCACATCGCGGGGATCCGTATACACGGAGCGGCGGGCCCACGGCGCGGCTGCGCCCGTCGGCCGTCCCACCCCGCCACGCTGGGAGCAGCGATCACCACGCAACCCCGGAGGCACCCCCGTGACGCCGTTCACCACCGACGACCTGGCCCGCTTCACCGACACGCTGAACGGCGTCATCACCGACGGCGCCACCCCCGGCGGCGTCATCGTCTGCGGAACCCTCGACGAGGAGCCCCACGTCCTGACGGCGGGCGTCATCTCCGAGGAGACCGGCCCCCTCCCGCCGAACGGGCGCACGCTCTACGACATCGCGTCGCTGACGAAGGTCGTCGCCACCTGGCCGCTGATCGGCTCGGCCCTGTCCGACGGACTGCTGGAGCTGGACGCGCCCGTGCGCGAGGCCCTGCCGCCCTTCGCCGGGGAGGCCCCCAGCGGCGAGGCGACCGTCCGTCAGCTCCTCAGCCACACCAGCGGCCTGCGCGCCTCGACCCGCCTGGACCACTACCGGGGCGCCGACGCGCCCCTGCACGAACTGCTGTGCCGCGAGCCCGTGGACCGGGCGCCCGGCACACACCAGTACATCAACCGCGGCTACATCCTGCTGGGCCTGGTCCTCACCCACCTGCGGGGCCGGCCGCTCGACGTCCTCACCCACGACCTGTGGCGGGCGGCCGGCATGGACGACACCCTGTACGGGCCGGTCGGCCGCGGCCCCCGCGTGGCCCCGACCGAGCAGCGCATCCCCGGAACCCCGCGGATCTGGGGAGCGGCCCACGACGACAACGCCGCGCTGCTCGGCGGCATCGCGGGCCACGCCGGGGCCTTCTCCACCGCGGCCGACCTGGCCGCCTACGCGCGCCGCCTGCTGCGCGGTCACCGCGACGGCGACCCGCTCGGCCAGTGGCTGCGCACGAGCCTCGTGCCGCAGGTACCCATGGAACCGGGGCTCGGACGCGGCCTCGGCTGGATCGTCGCGGCCGACGGCGCGGTGGCGTACCACCACGGATGGACCGGCACGAGCCTGTACGTAGCCCCCGCCAACGGCCGCTACATCGCCGTCGCGACCAACGCGGTGTACTGCGGAGCCGCCCGGACGCGCATCGCTCCGCTGCGGGAACTGGCGCTCAAGACGCTCTGCACGTCGTGAGGCGCGGCCGGGCCTTGCCGGCGGGCGCGCCGACAGAATGCGTCGGCGGGGCGGGCGGCGTGATCGGCGGGCGCACTGGAGGGATCGCCGTCGACGACGCCCTCGCGGCGCGGGGGACTGTCCGTCCCGCGCCGCGGCGGGCGTTCAGCCGATGCGCGTGCCCGCGCCGCCGACCCGCACCCGGGGGTCGCCCGCGCGCAGCGTCACCGTGAGCTCGCCGGGGCGCCCCAGGTCCTCGCCCTGGTGCAGGGTCAGGACGGCTTCCTCGTCGACCAGGCCGAGTTCACGGGCGTACGCGCCGAACGCGGCGGCCGCGGCACCGGTGGCCGGGTCCTCGACGACGCCGCCGACCGGGAACGGGTCACGCACGTGGAAGACGGTGGGCGCCTCGCGCCACACCAGCTGAACGGTGGTCAGATCCAGCCGGTGCATGAGGGCTTCGAGGCGCGCGAAGTCGTAGTCGAGGTCCGCGAGCCGCTCGCGCGTCGCCGCCGCGAGCACCAGATGGCGGGCTCCGGCGAACGCCACCCGCGGCGGGAAGGCCGGGTCCAGATCGGCGGCCGGCCAGTCGAGCGCGGCCAGCGCCTCCGCGAGGTCGGCGGCGGCGATCTCCTCGATGTGCGGCTCGACGCTGGTGAGGGTGGCCCGCAGGGTGCCGCCCTCCTCGCTCACCTCCACCGGCACGATGCCGGCCGGAGTCGAGAACACCAGGTCCCCCGGGCCCTTCCGCTCGGCCAGGGCGACGGCGGTCGCGACGGTGGCGTGTCCGCAGAACGGCACCTCGGCCTTGGGACTGAAATAGCGGACGGTGTAGGACCGCCCCGGCCCGCCGCCGAGGCCCTCCGGGGGCGCGGTCAGGAACGCGGACTCGGAATATCCGAGTTCGGCGGCGATGGCCAGCATCGCGCTGTCGTCCAGACCGGTGGCGTCCAGCACGATCCCGGCGGGGTTTCCGCCCTCGGGGTCGCTGGAGAAGGCGGTGTATCGCAACACCTCGGGCCGGGGCGAGTTGGTCGTCATGATCGACCCAACCCGGCCCGGCCCGGGGCTATTCCTCACGGCCTTGCTCAGTGGCGCGCCGAGGCCTGCTCCTGGAGGAGGGCGGTGATCTGGTTGACGTCGTCGAAGATGCTGATGAAGCTGTTCAGGTCGGGGCTGGAGGCGCCGTTGACGCCGACGAAGAACGTCAGCAGGCGGCCGTCGTCGGTGCGCAGGTAACCGGCCTCGTTCTGGGCCGCGACCTCGAGCTGCTGGTTCAGCTCGTCGTACCCGAGGTAGGTGCCGGGCTTGGCGAACACCTTGCCCTTGGCCGGGCAGTTCTCGGTGCACGAGATCGCGTTGGAGCCGTCGACACCGAGGATCGGGAGCAGCCGTCGGAAGGCACCCGCGTCGGGCGTGTGCAGCCAGTACGTGAGGAGCTCCACGAGCCCCTGCGGGGTGACCCGGTCGGGCTGGACACCGCCGCGCCCGTCGGACGCCTGGAACTGGGTCGGGTCGACGTGCGCGACGTCCGTGAGGAACTCGCGCTCGATCGGGAACGCGTCGAAGCAGTCCTTGCTGCCGCGCGCGACGGCCATGTTGCACAGCGCCAGGTTGGCGCCGAGGTTGTGGCTGACCTTGAGGATCAGCTTGGCGTACTGGCTGTACGGCGGCGAGACGTACGCGGCGACGCGGGAGTCGCCCCGGTAGGAGGCGGGCAGCTGGTCCTGCGGGTTGGCGCCGGTGGGCGCCGCGGTGACGGTGACGCCGACCCGGCCGAGGGCCTCGATCAGCGCGGTGCGGCCGAACGCGTTCGGGTCCTGGATGTCGGAGACCCGCAGCAGGGGCTGGGAGCCGGCGGCGATGGTGCCGGAGAGGTGGATCTGCGTGCCGTCGGGCGAGGCGGTCACGCTGACGTTCGTGGTGCCGCCCTCGGCGACCGTACGCACGCTCGACGTGACGTGGTACGGCGCCACCTGCGGACGCCACGACAGCTCGGCCGGCTGTCCGGGCGTCGTCGGGGTGGTCAGGAGGTCGATCAGGTTGTCGTTGAGGATCAGGGGGGTGGGCTGCGGGGTCAGGTCCGGGAGCTTGAACAGGCGGGGGTCGATGATGACGTTGCCGTCGACCCGGGTGATGCCGGCGTCGCGGATCTGCTGCGCGATCTCGTTGATGCCGGCCAGCGGGTTCTCGGGGGTGAGGGACGCGCCGGGGAGTTCGGCCTCGGTGTGGTCGATGTCGGTGTAGTCCACCGAGCCGTCGGGCTTCGTGCGCCCGCCCATCGTCAGGTCGCCCTGGGCGACGAGCGCCAGGTTCCCGTGGAGCGTGGAGCCGGTGCGGGTGCCGGTCGCCATCACGGGGGTGGTGAAGCGGTGGTTCGGGCCGAGGGTGTGCCAGGCGCTCGAGATGGTGATCAGCTTGAGCGTGGAACCGGGGACGAAGAACTGGTTCGCGAACTGGGAGTGGATCACCCGGCCGCTCTCCGGGTCCGTCTCCAGCACGCCCCACTGCGCGTGGTCGTATTCGGCCTTGTGCATGATCGCCTCGATGGCGGGCCCGAGGTCGTCGCCGTGCGCCGCCGCCGGCGGGCCGGCGGCCACCGCCCCCGCCACCACCGCGAGTGTCGCACCGGCGGCCGCCCAGGCCCGCAACCGCGCAGAGTTCATCGGTCTCATCCATCCGCCGTTTCTGGAGTCGAAGAAGCCGGGCCGGAACGGCGGCGCGCGACGCGCGGGGCCGACCGACTCGCACGGGCCCTGCTGGCCAGGTCGCTTCAGGCGGCATCGTAGGAACCCGAGCCGCGCGTATTCCGCAGCTCGGCGCCGTGGCGACGGGCCGGGCGGCAACTTCATCCGGTCGGGCGATCATCATGGCCCGGGATGGCGCAGTGCGGCCGCGGCGAGCCGGGGCGGGCACGAGCCGCGGGGCGGCTGCGGACGGCCGCCCGCGAAAGGGCCCTGGTGACGCCGCGTGCCAGAATCAGGCGCGCCGCGCGCCTGGGCCGGGTCGTGGGTGCGGGACACGGCACGGTTCGGCCGCCGAAAGTACGGGGAGGGCTGTCGATTCCGGGCCGCGCGTACGACGTAGGGGTGTAGGTCGACAACCAGCTGGAAGGACAGCACCGTGGCTCAGTACGCCATCCTCATCTACGCGAAGACGCACGCCGACGCGGCCGAGGCCGCCCCCGGGGCGCGTGCGGCCCATGACCGCCACTTCGAGGAGTTGGTGCGCTCCGGCGCCCTGGTCGCGGCCTTCGCGCTGCATCCCGCCGCCGACACGGCGACCTCGGTCCGCGGGGACGTGGTGACGGACGGGCCGTTCATCGACGCCAAGGAGGTCGTCGCCGGGATCGCCGTCGTCGAGGCGCCCGACCTGGACGCCGCGTTGGAGATCGCGCGGGCCAATCCCGCCACGTGGCAGGGGGGCGGCGTCGAAGTACGGCCCGTCGAGGGCGGCTTCGTCGCGGAACGGGCCGGTGACGGCGGGCGCGCCGGGGATCGGCCCGCCGCGGGCCGCTCCGTCGCCGATCGTCCCGCCGCGACATGACATCACCGGCAGCGGTCGCGACGGCGCTCGCGGACGCGCACCGTCGCGGGTGGGCCCTCGCGCTCGCCGCGACGGCGCGGGTCTCCCGCGACCTGGAGGTGGCTGAGGAGTGCGTGCAGGAGGCGTACGCCGCGGCCCTGGCGAGCTGGGCCCGCGACGGGATCCCGAGGAACCCGGAGGCCTGGCTCACGGTGGCGGCCAAGCGCCGCGCCATGGACGCGGTACGACGCGAGCGGGCGTTCCGCTCCAAACTCCCGCTCCTGGTGGAGCCCGAGGAGTCGGAGCACGCGCCCGCCGTCGAGGAGGCGCCCGCCGTCCGGTCCGAGGACGTCGTCCCGGACGAGCGGCTGCGGCTCGTCTTCCTGTGCTGTCACCCGGCGCTGGCACCGGAAGCCCGGTTGGCCCTCACCCTGCGACTGGTCTGCGGGCTGCCGACGGCCGACATCGCCCGGGCGCTGCTGGTGTCGGAGGCCACGACGGCCGCCCGGATCACCCGGGCGAAGAAGAAGATCGCGGCTGCCCGCATCCCGTTCCGGCTGCCGAGCGCGGCCGAACTGCCGGATCGGCTGCGGGCCGTGCTCGGTGTGATCCATCTGCTGTTCACCGCTGGGCACACCGCGCCGTCCGGCGCGTCCCTCGTGCGTCAGGACCTGGTGGACCAGTCGCTGCGGCTGGCCCGGATCCTGCGGGAGTTGATGCCGGACGAGCGAGAGGTCCGAGGACTGCTGGCGCTGCTGCTGGTGACCGACGCCCGGCGTGCCACCCGGGTGGACGCCGACGGCCGCCTGCTGCGCCTGGAGGACCAGGACCGTTCGCTCTGGGACCGCCCGGCGATGGCCGAGGCGCACGACCTGATCGTGGCCGGACTGCGCGCCGGCCCGCCGGGCCGCTATCTGCTGCAGGCGGCGATCGCCTCGCTCTACGCCGAGGCACCGTCCTACGACCGGACGGACTGGCCGCAGATCGTGACCCTCTACGACGAGTTGCTGACGGTGTGGCCCTCGCCGGTGGTCGCGCTCAACCGTACGGTGGCACTGTCGATGGACCGAGGGCCGGCTCAAGCACTGGCCGCCGTCGAGGAGTTGGAGAGCGACGGCCGATTCGCGAGCTACCCGTACCTGCCCGCGATCAAGGCGGACCTGCTGGGGCGGCTGGACCGTCCCGGGGAGGCCGCGATCGCCTACGGCCGGGCACTCGAACTGACCGAGAACACCGCCGAACGCGAGTTCCTGACCCGACGCCTCGCCGATTCCCGCCGGATGCGCGGACCGCTCAACGGCGCGACACCCGAGCATGGTTCGGCACACGTGCACAGCTCGGCTCGCGCGCATGGTTCGGCACCCGTGCACAGTTCGGCTCGCGCGCATGGTTCGGCACCCGTGCATGGTCCGGTGGCCGACGCGACGACGGCCGCCGAACCGCCCGCCGAGTGACGGCAGAACGCCCGACCCGGGTCCTCAGGACGACGGGCGATCCGCTCCCCGCACCTGCGGGACCGGCAGGCGGAACAGGCCGCGGAGTCTGCGCAGTGCCTCCTCGTCGCCTGATGCCGACGCGGCCCCGGACTCGATGGCCTCCCCGAACGACAGGCCCTGGCCGGTCACACGGAGGAACGCCTCCTGGGAGATCGAGACGGTCACGTCCGGGCGTTGGGCCGGCCCGTGCAGCGCCTCGATGACGCCGTCGTCGATCCGGGCGTGGAACAGCTCGTCGTCGATACGGAATTCGTAGACCGCGTGCAGCCCGGCGGCGGCCTCGGGCTCGAAGCAGGCGCGCAGGCCCAGCACCGCCCACCCCGGATGGAACGTGTCGGTCTCGCGCAGGTCGGCCATCGCCCACTTCAGGCCCCAGCGGGCCAGTTCGAGGATCGCCGGTCCGAGCTCCTCCCCCGCCCGGGTGAGGGCGTACGCGGGCGTCCGGGCGGGCGGGGGCAACGTGACCTTCCGGGCCAGTCCCTCTCGTTCCAGGTGCTTGAGACGGGCGGCCAGCAGCCCGGTGCCGAGGCCGCGCAGGCTGGACTGGAGGTCGCCGAACCTCTTGGGCCCGGTCAGCAGCTCGCGGATCAGCAGCAGCGTCCAGCGCTCGCCGACGAGGTCGAGGGTGCGCGCGGTGGCGCAGTACTGGTTGTACGTTCGCTGTTCCACTACGTCATTCTAGACTTCGCGCTTCCGGTTCTTGAATCACGTACGTTCTTCCCGCGTTCCTCGGTGGTGCCCGGGTTCCTGCGTCATCCGAGGTCGAGAAGGATCCGGGCCAGCGGCTCCGGGTCGGTGAGCA
The DNA here is from genome assembly GCF_000974985.2 of Streptomyces mangrovisoli. GTDB lineage: Bacteria > Actinomycetota > Actinomycetes > Streptomycetales > Streptomycetaceae > Streptomyces > Streptomyces mangrovisoli. The sequence continues at coordinate 210,497 of NZ_LAVA02000097.1, forward strand.
TCACGTCGTGCGGCCCGTCCAGGGGGTGCGTCCGGTACCCGAGGGCCGCGCCGAACCGGTCGAAGGGGAAGGTGCGCGGCCTGCACCACAGGGCGGTTCCGGGGATCTGCTCGACGGCCCCGCTCAGCCGGGTCGCCTCGGTGAAGCCGCGCAGCGGTTGCGGGCGCAGGCGCGAGGCCAGCCAGGCCGCGTCGTCGGGGTCGGTGACGCCGAACGCCGCGGGCGGCGGCGCCGGGATCCGCCGACCGTCCCCGAACGCCAGCGCCGCCGCACGGAGCGCGTCGACGAACGAGTCGGGGGCGAGGCCGAACAGGGCGGCGCCGTCGGGACCGGCCCAGCCGTCGACGAGTACGACATGACCGACGGCGTCGGGCCGCGTGTCGGCGGCCTGCCGGACGACGAGTCCCGCGTAGCTGTGCCCGACCAGCACGAGACGGCCCGGCTCCTGGAGGGAGTCGAGGGCGGCGACGACCGTCTCGGCGTGGTCGTGGAGCCCGCGGTCCCCGTCGGCGCCGAGGTCGGGCGTCACCGTGCGCGCCCCGCCTGCGTGCAGCAGGGGCACGAGCCGCTCCCAGGCCCACGGGCCGTGCCAGGCACCGTGGACGAGCACGAAGGTGGTCATCGGTCACTCTCCCCGCGCAGGAGGGGCAGAACCCGGTCGGCGAACTCCTCGAGTCCGGCGTCGTGGTCGTCGGTCGCCAGGCGGATGACGAGGTGGCGGGCGCCGGCCGCGACGTACTCCGCCAACCAGGCCGCGGCCTGGCGGGCGGTACCCGCGAACAGGGCCTGGACGGCGGCGACGAACTCCAGCGGGGCGCCGTAGTAGCGCTCGATGCTCGCCCGCATACGGTGCCGCGCCCGCCCCGGGTCCTCGTCCAGGCACAGCGTCGCGTACAGGGCCGGGGTGACACCACGGGGCGTCGCGCCCTGCTCGCCGGCGGCCCGGATCACCTCGCGCTCCTGCGCGTACGTCGTCGCCGCGGGCGGATAGGGAAGCCATCCGTCGGCGATGCGGGACACGCGCCGCAGCGCCGCTCCGCCCCCGCCCGCCAGCCAGACCGGCGGTCCGCCCGGGCGGTGCGGCGCGGGCGCGATCCGCACGTCCTCGAACGCGAAGTGCTCACCCCGGTACGACACCTGTCGCCCCGACCACAGCTGTCGCATGGCGTCGATCGACTCCTCCATACGGCTCGTACGGCGGGCGAATCCGACACCGACGGCCTCGAACTGGGCCCGGGTGGCGGCGTTGGGGAACCCGCCGCCCATGCCCGCGATCAGGCGCCCCTCCGACAGCCGGTCCAGCGTGGCGAGTTGCTGCGCCAGCAGGAGGGGATGGCGCAGCGCCGGAAGGAGTACGGCCGTACCGAGCGCGACCCGTTCGGTGTCCCGGGCGGCGGCCGCGAGCACGAGCAGCGGATCCGCGCGCGGCCTGGTCACGGGGCTGTCGCCGGCCCAGACCGAGTCCAGCCCCCAGTCGCTCCGCCCGTCGCGCCTGGCCGACGAGCCGCCTCAGATCGTGCTCACCCGCCACGGCCCGGTCACGTGTCGGCAGCAGGTACCCGACCTTCAACTCCGCCATCAGCCCTCCCGGCCGACCTCCGTCGACTACCTGATCGTAATCCATTGACTTCTTGTTTTTGAAGTGACAGGTTCATATTCGCCTACCAGGAAAGGGAGTTCACGATGACCGAGGCCCTGTACACGGCGCACGCGCAGGTCACCGGGGGCAGGAACGGGCACGGGCGCACGAGCGACGGGCGGCTCGACCTGGACCTGCGACAGCCCAAGGGGCTGGGCGGGGACGGCGAAGGCGTCAACCCCGAGCAGCTCTTCGCGATCGGCTACGCGGCCTGCTTCGGCACGACCCTCGACGTGCTCGGGCGGCGCGCCGAACTCACAGCGGACGACGCGGAGATCGACGCGGCGGTCTCCCTGGCCCCCGCCGAGGGCGGCCGCCTCCGGCTCGGCGTCGAGCTGCGGATCTCACTGCCCTCGCTCACCGACGAGCAGGCGACCGAACTGGCCGGCGCGGCCCACCAGGCATGTCCGTACTCCCGCGCCACCCGCGACAACATCGACGTGAGGCTGGTGGTCAACGGAACACCCCTGTGACGGCCGGACCCGCCTGACCCCTGCCCCCACGCGCACACCGCCCCGCATCCGCACCCGCCCCGCGCCCTCCCCCGGAGCGACGGCCGTCCGCCCGCCCCGGGCGCGGTCTTAGGATTGCCGGCGTGATGGCAACAACCAGTGACATCGAGAAGGCGGCCGGAGTGCTGCGCGCCGGCGGCCTGCTCGCCCTTCCGACCGAGACGGTCTACGGCCTGGGCGCCGACGCCGAGAACCCCGCCGCGGTGGCGCGCACCTTCGAGGTCAAGGGACGTCCGCCCGACCACCCGCTGATCGTCCACCTCGGCGGCGCGGAACACCTGGACGGCTGGGTGCGGGACGTGCCCGCGACGGCGCGCCTGCTGGCCGAACGCTTCTGGCCCGGGCCGCTGACGCTGGTGCTGCGGCGCGGCGACCGCGTTCCCTACGAGGCGACGGGCGGCCTGGAGACGGTCGCCGTGCGGGTGCCCGACCACCCCGTCGCGCTCGCGCTGCTGTCGGCCTTCGGCGGCGGCGTGACGGCCCCGTCCGCCAACCGGTTCGGCTCGGTCAGCCCCACGACGGCGGACGACGTCCGCGCCGAGCTGGGCGACAGCGTCGACTTCGTGCTGGACGGCGGCCGGTGCGAGGTCGGCGTCGAGTCGACCATCGTCGACGTCACGGGCGACACCCCGACCATCCTGCGGCCCGGCGGGGTGACGCGCGAGGACCTCGAAGCGGCGCTGGGGCGCCCCCTCGCCGTTCCCTCGACGAGCCGGGTCCGCGTCCCGGGCCAGCATCCGTCGCACTACGCGCCCCGCGCGCGGGTCGTCCTCGTGGAGCCGGAGAAGGTCGTCCACGAAGCGGAGCTGGCGCAGGAGTCGGGACACCGGGTGGGCGTCTTCGTCCCCGCCCCCTTCGGCGACACCGCGGTGAAGGCGCACGCGGTGGTGGCGGTCCCGGATTCGGCGGCGGCGTACGCCCGCGGTCTGTACGGGTTCCTTCGCGACCTCGACCAGCAGGGCTGCGACCTGATCATCGCGTCCCTGCCCGCGGAGCGGGGACTGGGCCTGGCCATCGCCAACCGGCTCCGCCGCGCCGCGGGGCCCCGGGCCACCGACTGACCGACCGACGCGCCTCGCACCTTGACGGGACACCCGCCCCGTCGGGTGCGGGGCCCAGCCCCCTCCCCCATAAGGCTCTGCCCCCGCTCACCCATGACCCGATGCTAGCAACGCTAGACAATCGAGCGGCAGTAGTACTAGCGTTGCACCATCACCTAGCAGTGCTAGAACTCAGGAGGGGTCACCATGCTCGGCACACTTGAGATCTTCACGACCGTGATCGTCGGCGTGATGGTGGGGGTGGAGTTCGCCGTCGCCTTCGTCATGAACCCGATCCTCGACGCGCTCCCCGAGGACAGCACCCAGCTCGGCCATGCCCACGGGGGCCGGATGCTCGGCGCCGTCATGCCGTTCTGGTACATCGGCTCGGTCGTCCTCGTGGCGATCTGGGCCGTCGCCGGACGCCACCACGACGGAGCGGGCCTGGTCGTCACCGCAGGCGCCCTGCTGATCCTCAGCGTGGTCATGTCGATCCTGCTCCTGGTCCCGATCAACAACCGGAACAAGACGTGGACCCCGGAGAACCGTCCCGCCGACTGGAAGCAGCAGCTGAACCGCTGGAACCGCTTCCACTACGTCCGCGTCGCCGTCATCATCGCCGCCTTCGCCCTGCTGGCCACCGCCCGCTGAGCGCGGGCGCCGCGGCCCGACGAGGAGTGGGCACTGCCGCACGGCAGCGCCCGGGTGCACCACGGCGAGGGCCGCCGGGGCGTGGTCAGGTCCGTCCCGACGGACAACGATCCCCATGCCCTCATGACCGCCGGCATCGGGGAGTGGGTCCTCGACCGGCCGCCCGACGGACCGGCCGCCCGACCCACGGCCCGCGGCCCCGCGAAACGAGCGCGGGCCCGGCGGACGGCGTCAGCCCGTGGGACGTATCGCCAGCAGCCGAGCCCCCGGGTCGATGCCGACCTCCTGAAGGCTGCGCGCGTCGTTCGGGTCCAGCCGGCGCGCACGCCGCCACGAACGGCCGACTTCCGTGAAGATCCGGCCGGTCGCCGCGTCGCGGAGCACCCACTCGAGGCCGTAGGACTCGATGTCGACGTATTCACGGATCGATACATAGATCGTGTCGAGCAGATCACTGACCGTCATGGAGTCCACCGGGAAGCTGAGCACCTTCGTCTCTATGCTCGCCTCGATGCCGCTCAGGTCGATCTCCACCGAGCGCCGCTGGAAGTCCTGTCGCGCGGCCCGGACGGCCTCCTCGACCAGCGCCTGCGGCCGCGCGCGGTCCTCCAGGGGCAGCCGCGGCACGACTACCTCGGTCAGCGCGGTGCGCACCGCCGTCTCGACATTCTCCCAACTCCTGCCGGCACTTGACGAGATCGCCGCCACGTAGGTCTCGATGCTCGGCGGATCGGAATAGTCCTTCGGCGCGTACAGCACGAAGGGCCGGGTGAGCAGGATGCGGAAGAACGCGACGGCCACCGCCGAGGGGAAGGCCACGGAGAAGACCGCGAGCATGCCCTGGATCCAGCCGTGGGCCTGCGAGGCGGCCACACCGACGGTGACCTCCGCCAGGCCCAGGAACAGCGAGATGATCCACAGCGGGTTCAGCACCCGCCCGGGCGGGGCTTCGGGAGTGGCCTCCCGCGGCTCCGGTGTCCTCGGCTCCGGTGTCCTCGTCACAACAGCCCCTTCACACCGTCCCGTTCGCATCCGCGCCTACGGTAGTGGGATCTCCCCCGGTACGGCCGGACAGGCGGAAAGCCGGAAAGCCGGAAACCCGGCCGCACATACGCGAGGCGTGGCGTCATCGCCGGTTCCGGCTGCGTTTGCGTGTCACGTCGCCGGAGAGAACCATGGCTTACATAGCGCACGGCCGGTACCTGACGCCTTTGTAAGGAGCCGTGTCATGGGAGCAAAGGTCTATTTCATCAAGGGGGACAGTTACGCGCGCTACGCGCTGGATCCCGATCCGGGCAGCGTCGAGTACGTGAAGCAGATCGCCACGAACTGGGGAAGTCTCGCCGCGCGCGGATTCGCGCAGGGCATCGACGCCGCCGTGAACGACGGCGCGGGATACGTCTACTTCTACAAGGGCGGCACGTACGTCCGGTACAACATCGCCGCGAACGACGTGTCCGATCTGGTGGGTGAGCCGCCGTACCCGTGGCCGCTCACCACCGGATGGTCGGGTTTTGTCACGGGCACCGGATTCGAGAACTACCTCGACGGCGCCCTCGACGTGGGCGACGGCTCCGTCTGGTTCTTCCATGACGATCAATGCCTGCGCGGAGACACCCCGTCGGGAATCCTGACCGGCCCGGACAAGATCTCCTCGCTCGCCCCGAGCCTCGCCGACGTGGGGTTCGACTCCGACATCGACGACGCCGTACGACTCCCCAACGGCAAGGCGTACTTGTTCAAGGGCGCGCAGTACGTGCGCGCCGATCCGGCCACGCTCACGGTCGATCCGGGCTACCCGTTGACGACCGCGGACCAGTGGCCGGGCTTCCCTCCGGGGTTCCCCGCGCAGGACTTCGACGCGGTCTGGATCAATCCGAACCACGCCTGAGCGCCACGCCTCCGGAAGTCGGGCACACGCCCGGCGAGTTGGCGCAGGCCCGGGCGGAACACGCCACCGCCCGGGCCCAGTACGGCTTCGTCAGGTGCGCAGGACCATGACGAGCAGTACCACCAGCGCGATCAGCAGCGCGCCGCCCACCGACGCCAGGGCGATCTTCACCGCGCTGTACGGCCGTTCGCCGATGACCTCGCCGGTGCGGGCGTTGACCATCACCGGCCATGCCCTGCCCGCGTGCAGGTAGGTCAGGAACCAGACGGGCAGCAGCACCAGCTTGTAGGTGAGGCCGCTGTAGAGGGTGGACATCGAGTGCACCCGCTGCTCGTTGCCGCCGATGTCCCGCTTGCAGTCGGCGCGGATCACGGGTGCCATCCGCGCCTTCGCCGACTCCAGGCCGGTCTCCGGCTCGACGTCGTAGCGGACGGTGCGGAATCCCGCCAGGTACTCCTCCTGGTAGGGCACCGTCTCCTCGAGCGGCCAGGGGGTCAGCTTGTCCAGTTCCTCCACCGGCACCTGGCCGCTGCCGGGCACCAGCACGTCGTCGAAGAACCGGCCGACCGTCCCCGAGGTGTGGTGCCAACGAGTGTGCCGTACCTGCCGGGTGCGGCCCTCGGAGTCCTCCTCCTGCACCCAGTAGTACTCGCCCCGCTCGCCGCGGTACTCGGTGGTGGTCTGCGCGTCGTACGTCCAGTGCGGCAGGTAACTGCCCCTGAACGTCTCGGCCTCGGTGACCTTCTTCAGCTCGTTCGGCGCGAACCAGCGGGATCTGGTCCACTTCGCCAGCGCCTCACGGGCCTGGTCGCGGCCCACCCCGAAGGGCAGCACCGCCTCGGGCACCACCCGCTCGGTGCCGGCGGCGTCGGAGACCAACGGGCTCGCGCAGAACTGGCACTTGTCGCTGAGCGTGTCGCTCTCGGTCACCGCGTGGCAGCCGGGGCAGGTGTACACCTTCATCTGCCCGGGGACGACGGCCCGTCGGGGCAGCGCGGCCAGTTCCTCGATCGGGTGCTCGGTCACCTGCCGCGGGATCGGCGTGATGTCCTGCTCGTGCCTGCAGTACGGGCAGCGCAGCGCGTAGGTTCCGGGCGCGTACTCGCTGACCCCGCCGCACGCCTCGCACTGGAACGCCCGGTCGGGCGCCGGAGTGACGTCCTGATCCGTCAACTCGACTCTCCTTGTCACCTGTTGCCGGAGGGTTCCGGGTGGCGGATCTCAGTCCTGCGGGGGCAGCGGCGGCGGTACGTCGGCGAGCAGCGCCGCCAGCTCCGGGACCTGGTCCGCGGGCAGCCAGGCGGCCTGCCCGCTGCGCCAGACCAGCGTGGTCCGGTGCAGGTGTCCGGCCGTCACCTGTCCGGCCAGCGCGCTCTCGTCGTACGGCCCCTGCTGCTGTCCGGCGACCGCGATGAACCAGCGCGGCGCGGTGGGCAGCGGCGGCGGTACGTCGGAGTGGGCCGGAGCGGGGGCGGGCTGTGCCGGGGCCTGCGGCGCGGCGGCGGAGCCGGCCGCCGCACCGGACGTGCTCTGCGCGATCCGTTGACCCAGCGCCATGCCCACGCCCAGCCCGACGGCGTCACCGCCGGTGCCGGGGTTGGCGGCGGCGAGCGGGATCGCGTCGGCCGCCTGGAGCTTGGCGTAGTCGTCGAGGTTGCCGGCGATCGCCATCCGGGAGCGGGTGTCGATCGCCGCCTCGACCTCCGGCGGGACGCTGATGTTCTCGATGTAGAAGCGGGGGATGGCGATGCCGGTCGAGGCCAGCTCCAGCGTCAGCGCCTTGGCGAGCTGCCGGCCGATGCCGTCCTGCCGGGCGGCGAGGTCGAGCAGCGGCACGCCGGCCGCGCCCAGCGCGGAACCGAGCTTGGAGACGATCAGCTGCCGCAGGTGGTCGCCGACCTCCTCGGTGCGGAACTGCGGGTCGGTGCCGACGAGTTCGCGCAGCAGCGCGGCGGCGTCCACGACCTGGGCGGCGAACGTGCCGAAGGCGCGGACCCGGACCATGCCGAACTCGGCGTCCCGCAGGATCACCGGGTTCTGGGTGCCCCACTTGAAGTCGGTGAACTGCCGGGTGGTGACGAAGTAGACCTCGGCCTTGAACGGCGACTCGAAGCCGTGCTTCCAGCCCTTGAGGGTGGACAGGACCGGCATGTTCTGCGTCGAGAGAGTGTAGGTGCCGGGCTCGTAGACGTCGGCCAGCCTGCCCTCGTTGACGAAGACGGCCACCTGCGACTCGCGCACGACGAGCCGGGCGCCCATCTTGATCTCGTTGCCGTGGCGCGGGAAGCGCCACACGATGGTGTCCCGGCTGTCGTCGGTCCACTCGATGATGTCGATGAACTCACCGCGGATACGGTCCATCAGCCCCACAGCAAACCCCACTCCCCCCGCGTCTCTCCGAAGACCGCCGCTCGCCGCTCGGCGGTCCCAGGACGGTGACCGCATGACGATCAAGCGATCAACCGACAGTATGCCCGTTACGCTCCGCTCGGCCGCGTGCAGGTACCGCCTACCCGACCCGCGTCCCTGCCGGGCGCCTCTCGTCGGCGACCTTCGCGTTCGGGGTGCTGCGCACGGCGACACAGGCGATGTCGTCGCCCAGCTTGCCTTCGCTGTGATCGAGCAGGGCTCGGTGCAGCAGCCTGAGGAACTCCTCCGGCGAACCGGCCGCCGCCTGTGCGGCCCAGTCTGCGAGCGGGAAGAACACACCCTTCGGATCGCGGGTCTCGGTGACACCGTCGGTGTAGAGCAGCAGCAGGTCGCCGTCCATCAAGGGGAACTGGCCGATGTGGTAGTCGCCGCCGACAAGTGCCGCCATGTTGATGGGCGGTGACGGCACGTCGGGTTCCAGGGCCCGGATCGCGCCGCCACGCAGAAGAAGGGCGGGCGGGTGTCCGCAGTGGAGGATGGACACAGACCCGCCGGCCGACGGGAACTGGGCGATGACCGCGGTGGCGAAGCGCTCGGCGGCGTCGTCGGACGGGGCGTCGGCCGTGTAGCGGGCCATGGCCGTGTCCAGCCGTCGGGCGAGTTGCGCGAGGCCGGGAGCGTCGTAGGCCGCTTCGTGGAACGAGCCGAGGATGGCGGCCGTGACGCCGACCGCCCGCAGTCCCTTCCCGCGGACGTCGCCGAGCACCAGGCGCAGGCCGTGGTCGGTGTCCGCCACCGCGTAGAAGTCCCCGCCGATCCGGGCCTGGGGTGCGGCCGCGAGATAGAACGTCGCGATCTCCAGACCGCGGATCCGGCTCGGGACCGGCCTGAGCAGAACCTCCTGCGTGGTGTCGGCCACCGCGCGGACCTCGGCGAGGGTGTGCTCGCGCTGCGTCCGCAGGTGACTGGCGTAGGCGGCGGCGAGGGTGACGGCGCCGATCGCGCCCGCGGTGTATCCGGCGGAGACGTCCGAGAAGGCCAGGCCATGGGCGAGCACCGCGACCAGGCAGACCAGGCCCAGGACGGCGGTCGCCCCGACCGACCAGACCGACGCGGCGAGCGCCGGCGCGGTCGGCAGCAGCCGGGTGAAGGCGACCTCCGGCGGGGTGAAGGCGGCCAGCAGTCCCAGTACCGCCGTCAGGGCGACCGGGGCCAGCATCACGGGGCCCCGACGCCAGATCTCGACCCATTTCGTTCTGAACCGTCTCAAAAGACCCACAAGGGCGGATGGTAGACGGTGGCCGGGCTCGCACCATGGATCAAGCGGCCGCCGGGGCGCCGGGCCGACCCCGAACGGCGGCCGACCTCGATCGCGGGCCGACCCCGATCGGCGGTCTCGCCGCGTGACTCCGGGAGCGAAGCGCGTCAGCGGGCGGCTCCCGTCTCCACCGGCCGGGACCCGTCCCGGCTGTACGCGGACCATCCGCCCACGAACAGCCGTCCCTCGCCGAGGCCCGCGTGTTCGAGGGTCAGGAGATTGTGGCAGGCCGTCACCCCCGAGCCGCAGTACGAGACGACCCGCGACGCGGTGTCCCGGTCCACCCCCGCGGCGGCGAAGTTGTCCCGGATCCGCTCCCTCGGCACCAGGTGTCCCCGGCCGTCCAGGTTCTCCCGGCACGGGACGTTCACCGCACCGGGCACGTGGCCCGGGCGCGGGTCGACCGGGTCCAGCTCTCCGGCGAAGCGGTCACGGTTGCGGGCGTCCACCGCCAGGGCACGCGGCCCCAGGACCCCGTCGATGTCCACCAGGCGCTCCACCGGCCAGGGGCGGGTCGCGAAGTCGCCCTGGGCGGGCGCCGGTTCGTCCGCCGTCAGGGAGCCGGGGTACGCCTCCGCGTAGGCCGCCAGTCCGCCGTCGAGGACCGCCGCGCGGCGGCCGGTGGTCCGGATCATCCACACGAGCCGGGCCGCGATGACCCCGCCCTGATCGTCGTAGGCCACCACGATGTCGCCGTCGTCGATCCCCAGCGACCGCATCCCCTCGGCGAACACCTCCGGCGAAGGCAGCGGGTTACGGCCACCCGCCGGCGTGGCCGGCCCCGTCAGCACGCGGTCGAGATCCACGAACACGGCGCCCGGCAGGTGTCCGCGCTCGTAGGCGGCGCGCCCCGAACGGCCGTCCAGGTACCACCTCATGTCCGCCAGAACCACGCGCCCGGGAAGACCGTCCAGCTCCTCGACCCGCACGAAAGCCGGCAGGTGTCCGCGCTCGTAGGCGGCGCGCCCCGAACGGCCGTCCAGGTACCACCTCATGTCCGCCAGAACCACGCGCCCGGGAAGACCGTCCAGCTCCTCGACCCGCACGAAAGGCGGGACATCCGCGATGTCACTCATGCCGGCACCCTAGGTCGGTGTCCATTATTCGAGCAAGATCGTTTCTCATGTTGAGACAGTCGCCGATCTCTGCCGCCGGGCCTTCCGACCGACGGCCGCACGAGGCCGGGCGCCGGTCACGTGACGGACCGTACGGCCGCCGGCGCCTGTCGCGTGAGTGACGGGCGCACGGCCGCGGGCGCCCGCGCCGCCACCGCACAGCGCCGTCCCCTAATGTGCCGCCATGCCTCACGAGCTCGGCGCTCCCGTGCCCGCCCCTCTGGGCCGCATAGCGGACCTTCTCGGCGCCACCGTCCTGCCCGCCTCCCGTCGGCCCACCCTCGTCAGCGAGGTCGTCATCGCCGAACCCGGCGACCTGCTCACCGCCTCCCCCGGCACGCTGGTGCTGGCCGTCGGCGCCCGTGCCGACGACCTCCCCGCCCGTCTCGGCGAGGACGCCGTCATCGCCGTACGACAGGACCCCGCACTCCCCCGGGCGGCGGAGCGGAGCGGCGCGACCCTGCTCGTGGTGGCGCACGGCACGCGCTGGGACGAGGTCGCCGCCGTCGTGCAGGGCGAACTCGCCCGCGCCGCCGCCGCGGACAGCCCCTCGCACGGCGACCTCTACTCCCTCGCCCAGACCGTCGCCGCCCTCGCCGGCGGTCCCGTCAGCATCGAGGACACCGCCCACCGGGTGCTGGCCCACGCCGGATCGGTGGACGAGACCGACGAGTTGCGCCGCCGCTCCGTGCTCGGCCGGGCCTGCCCGGAGCCGTATCTCGCGCTGCTGCGAGAGGAGGGGGTCCACCGCAGGGTCCGCGAGAGCGAGGACGTGGTGGAGGTCGGCGCGCGACCCGACATCGGCGCCCGCCGCAGACTCGTCGTCGGCATCCAGGCGGGCCTGCGGCCCCTCGGCACCATCTGGCTCCAGGAAGGCGACGGCCCGCTCGCCGAGCAGGCCGGGGAGATCCTGCGCGGGGCGGCCCGCCTCGCCGCCGGCCGGCTGGTCGACCACTACTACCTCGGGGATCCCACCAGCCGCGTCCGCTCCCGCGACGACCTCGCGCACGGCCTGCTCACCGGCCGCTTCAACGCGCGGGCGCTCGCCGTCCACCTCGGCGTGCCGCCCACGGCCGGGGCCTCCGTCGTCGCCGTCGACCTGCGCGACGACCCCGACGGCGATACGACGGCGTCGGACGCCCGCCTCGCCGAGGCCTCCGGGATGGTCGCGGTGCACGCCGCCGCGTACCGCAGGAACGCCCTGGTCGCCCAGGCCTGCGGGCAGATCTACGCCATGCTCCCGGAGACCGGCACCGCGGACGCGCAGGGCGCACTGCTGCGCTGGGCCGGGGACCTGGTGGCGGTGTTGCGCGCGCACACGAGGACACCGGTGCAGGCGGTGGTCGCGGGGACCGCGGCCCGTCTCGACGACATCCCCGAGGTGAAGCTGCGTGGCCACCACGGGCTGCAGATCCTCTCCCGCACCCCGGACCGACTGGTCGCCTCGCACCAGGGGCTCACCTCCTCGCTCATGGTCCGCGAGGCGCTCGACGTGCTGGCGCGGCACGGCGGGGTGCGCCACCCGGGGCTCGCCACGCTGGTCGCCCACGACCGCGCGCACAGTACCGAGATGGCCCGATCCCTGCTGCTCTACCTGGACGCGTTCGGTGATGTGGGCGTCGCGGCGAAGGAGTTGAACGTCCATCCCAACACCCTGCGCTACCGGGTCCGCAAGGCCGTGGCCGTGGCCGGACTGGATCTGGAGGATCCCGAGCACCGGCTGGCGGCGATGATCGGCCTGCGGCTGCTGACCCGAGCGGACGAAGAGGCCGGAAGCAGCCCGTACTTCCCGCACTGAGCGCCCCGAGCAGATCATCGGCCGCCCGGCATCGTCCGCGCGGACAACAACGAGCGCCGTACGTCTGCCGTTTCGACAGGATGCGGCGCACCCCCCGATGCCTAGGTTTCAGCCACCACTGATCGCTGAAGCCACGGACCGCCGAAGCACCGGTCGTCCCGGCGGCCGGTGGCCGAAGCCGTCGATCGCTGAAGGGGAGACAACTCATGCGTCGCACCCGTCTGTTCCGTCTCGGGGTGCCGCTCGCGGCCGGGGCCTTGGCCCTGTGTGCGTGCGGCAGCCGGGACAAGGGAGCAAGCGCCTCGGGAACGAGCGCCACCACCACCGTCACCATCGGGTTCGACGCGCCGCTGTCGAAGGACCTGGCGGCGGTCGGGCTCGGCATGAAGAACGCGGCCGAACTCGCCGTGAACCAGGCCAACAAGAACCACACCGTGCCGGGTGTGACCTTCAAGCTCGCCGCGAAGGACGACCAGGCCACCCCCACCATCGGCCAGCAGAACGCGGCCGCCTTCGCCGCCGACGACGACGTGGTGGGCGTGGTCGGCGCCTACAACTCCTCGGTGTCGGCCGCGATGCAGTCGACGCTGCACCAGGCGGGGATCGTCCAGATCTCGGGCGCCAACACCAACCCGGCCCTGACCCGCGGGGCCGACTACAAGAGCGCGCCCAAGCGGCAGTTCGACAACTACTTCCGCGTGATCACCACGGACGACGTGCAGGCCCCCGTCGCCGCCGAGTACTTCTACCAGGATCTCGGCATCAAGAAGGTGGCCGCGGTCGACGACAAGAAGGTCTACGGCGCCGGTCTGGTCAAGGAGTTCACCGAGGCGTTCACCGCGCTCGGCGGCAAGGTAGTCGTGCACCAGAGCATCAACCCGGACGAGAGCGACTACGCGTCGGTCGTCGGCACCGTCAAGTCCTCCGGCGCTCAGGGGGTCTACTACGGCGGCGAGTACCCGCAGGCGGGCGCGCTCAAGAAGCAGCTGGTCGCGGCAGGGTTCGACGGCCCGCTCGGCGGCGGTGACGCCGTGAAGGACGACGCGGTCATCCCGCTGGCCGGCACCAAGGCCGCCGACGGCATCTACACCACATCCGACGGCCGCCCGGTGGAGGACCTGGCCTCGGCGAAGAGCTTCATCAGCGCCTACAAGGCGGCCGGTTACGACGAGCCGTACGGCGTCTTCGGCGCCTACACCTACGACGCCACCAACGCCCTCATCCAGGCCGTCAAGGCGGCCGCCGACACCGGGGCGCCGGCCGCGAAGGAACTGCGGCCCAAGGTCGTCAAGGCCATGGGATCCGTGACCTTCACCGGGGCCACCGGCCAGGTCGGCTTCGACGAGTACGGCGACAGCGTCAACAAGGTGATCAGCATCAACACCGTGAAGAACGGCGCCTGGCAGGACGGGATCAAGGTCTTCACCAAGTGACCGCCACCGAACTCACCCAGCTCCTCGCCGACGGACTGATCCTCGGCTCCATGTACGGCCTGATCGCGGTCGGTTACACGATGGTCTACGGCATCCTCCAGATCATCAACTTCGCGCACGGCGAGATCTACATGCTCGGCGGCTTCGGCGCCCTGTTCGTCTACGCATGGGTGCCGGGGCTGCGGGCGATCCCGCTGTGGGCCGCGCTGCCCGTCCTGCTCGTCGTCGCCGTCGCGGTGTCGGTCGCCGCCGCGACGGGCGCCGAGCGCTTCGCCTACCGCCCGCTGCGCGGCGCGCCCCGGCTCGCCCCGCTGATCAGCGCCATCGGACTGTCCCTGTTCCTGCAGCAGGTCGTCTTCAACTTCTTCACCCTGCCGGGCAGTTCGATGGGCGTCACCGCGCCCGTCCCGTTCCCGCAGTTCGAGACGGCGCCGCTCGACCTGGCCGGCGTGCAGGTGTCCGTCGCCGGGCTGCTCACGCTCGCCCTGGCCGCCTTCGGCATGGTGGCGCTGACCTGGTTCGTCCGGCGCACCCGCACCGGCCGGGCCATGCAGGCCACCGCCCAGGACCCCGCCACCGCCCGGCTGATGGGCATCGACACCGACCGGATCATCGTGATCGCCTTCGCCATCGGCGCCGCGCTCGCCGCCGTCGCCTGCGTCACCCAGGGCCTCAGGCTCGGCACCGTCTCGTACAACATGGGCTTCATCACCGGCCTGAAGGGCTTCACCGCGGCCGTCCTCGGCGGCATCGGCAACATCCAGGGCGCCATGGCGGGCGGTGTGGTCCTCGGCCTCGCCGAGTCGCTGGCCTCCGGGGCGCTCCCGCACATCGACGCGCTGGCCATGTTCAGCGGCTCGGTCTGGAAGGACGTCTGGGCCTTCGTGATCCTCATCGTCGTCCTGCTGATCAGACCCCAGGGCCTGTTCGGCGAACGCGTCGCGGACCGGGCGTGATACGGATGAACAAGCACCTCACGGCGGCCGGCGCCGCCCTCGCACTGATCTCTCCCTTCCTCGCCTGGACCTGGACCCCCCTCTACCCCGGCGACCTCACCCTCTACGGCTACCCGGGCGGCAGCCAACTGGTCACACTCGTCTGCGCGTTGACCGCCACCGCACTGCTCGCCGCACCACGCCTGGCGCCCGCCGGGGCGGTCCGCGCACTGCGGGCCGCCTCCCTCGCCGCCCTCACCACCACGTGGGTGACCGTCGTGGCGATCGCCGTCGACCTCGGGGGCGTGGTCAACCTGGAGCCGGGCGCCTGGCTCGCGGCCGGCTCCACGGCGCTGCTCGCCGTCGGCGCCCACCGGCTCCCCGACGACACCCTGGACCCGCCACGGCCCGTCCCGCGCCTGCCCCGCTGGGCCGAAGTCCTCGTCATCACGGCCGTGTTCGTGCTCGCCATGTACGTCCTGACGTACGGCATCACCACCGGCTCCCCCGAGGAATTCCTGGCGTTCCTGCCGGCCGCCCTCTTCCTCGGGCGCGCCCTGACCGTGTCCGGACTCGGCGCCGCACTCGGCGCGCTGACCGCGCGCAACCGCACCGCCACCGCCGTCGCCGCGCTCGCGGCCGCCCTCGTCTTCCCGTTCACCCAGTCCGACGGCCAGTACACGGCCATCGCCGACAACATCCTCATCTTCGCCGCCGTCGCCCTCGGCCTGAACATCGTCGTCGGCCTGGTCGGACTGCTCGACCTCGGCTACGTCGCCTTCCTCGGCACCGGCGCCTACACCGCGGCCCTGGTCTCCGGCTCCAGCTTCTCCACCCTGGACATCGGCCCGCTGCCGTTCTGGGCGACCGCGCTGCTCGGCATGGCGGTCTCGCTCGTCGCGGGCATCGTGATCGGCGCGCCCACCCTGCGACTGCACGGCGACTACCTCGCCATCGTCACCCTGGGCTTCGGCGAGATCTTCCGGATCACCGTCAACAACCTCGACGGCAGCTCCGGACCGTCCCTGACCAACGGGCCCAACGGCATCAACTCGGTCCCGGACATCAACGTGCTCGGCTTCGACTTCGGGGCCGAACACCACATCCTCGGCGTGGAGTTCGGCCGGTTCGCCAACTACTACCTGCTGCTCCTGGCGGTCATCGCCCTGGTGGTCTTCCTCTACTCCCGGGTCGGCGACTCCCGTATCGGCCGGGCCTGGATCGCCCTGCGCGAGGACGAGAAGGCCGCCACCGCCATGGGCATCGAGGGCTTCCGCTTCAAGCTGCTCGCGTTCGCCATGGGCGCGTCCCTCGCGGGCCTCGCCGGCACGGTGATGGCCCACCTCCAGACCAACGCCGTACCCGACAACTACAAGTTCGCCGACACCGCCCCGCCCAACTCCGCCTTCCTGCTGGCCGCCGTCGTCCTCGGCGGCATGGGAACCGTCTCCGGACCGCTGGTCGGCGCGGCACTGCTCTACCTCATCCCCGCGAAGTTCGAGTTCTTCAGCAAGTACCAGATGATGCTGTTCGGCCTCGCCCTCGTCGTCATGATGATCTACCGCCCCGAGGGCCTGATCCCCGACCGCAAACGGCAGTTGGAGTTCCACGAAGAGGCGGTCACCACATGAGCACCCTGCTGCGGGCCGACGGCGTCACCATGCGCTTCGGCGGACTCACCGCCGTCGACCGCGTCGACCTGACGGTCGACAGCGGCGAGATCGTCGGCCTCATCGGCCCCAACGGCGCCGGGAAGACGACCTTCTTCAACTGCCTGACCGGCCTGTACGTCCCCACGGAGGGCGAAGTCCGCTTCCGGGGAGCGCTGTTGCCGCCCCGGCCCGCCAAGGTGACCCGCGCGGGCATCGCCCGCACCTTCCAGAACATCCGCCTGTTCGCGGGCATGACCGTGTTGGAGAACGTCATGGTCGGCCGCCACACCCGCACCAGGGAGGGACTCCTGTCCGCCATCGGACGCGGCCCGCGCTACCGCCGTACGGAGCGTGAATCCCGCACGGTGGGACGGGAGTTGCTCGAATTCGTGGGCCTCGGCGGACACGCGCGGGAGACGGCCCGCAATCTCTCCTACGGCGGCCAGCGCCGCCTGGAGATCGCCCGCGCCCTCGCCTCCGACCCCGGCCTGCTGCTCCTCGACGAGCCGACCGCGGGCATGAACCCCCAGGAGACCAGGGAGACGGAACAACTGGTCTGCGCGATCAGGGACCGGGGCGTGGCCGTCCTCGTCATCGAGCACGACATGCGCTTCATCATGAACCTCTGCGACCGGGTCGCCGTTCTCGTCCAGGGTTCGAAACTCGTGGAGGGCGCCCCCGCCGACGTACAGGCCGATCCCCGAGTCGTCGAGGCGTACCTCGGCGCGCCCCAGGAGGAGACCGCGTGAGCGCGCTGCTCGAAGTCGACGACCTGCGGGTGGCCTACGGGAAGGTGGAGGCCGTCAAGGGCATCTCCTTCACCGTCGAGGAAGGCGAGGCCGTCACGCTGATCGGCACCAACGGGGCCGGCAAGACCACCACCCTGCACACGCTCAGCGGGCTGCTGCGCCCCGCGGGCGGCTCGGTGCGCTTCCGGGGCGAGGACCTCGCGGGCGTCCCGGCCCACCGGGTGGTCGCGCTCGGCCTCGCCCACTGCCCGGAGGGCCGGCACATCTTCCCGAGCCTGACGGTCGAGGAGAACCTGTTCCTCGGGGCGTACCTGCGCAAGGACGCCCCGGGGATCGCCGACGACCTGGAGCGGGCCTACACCCTGTTCGAACGGCTCAGGGAACGCCGGGCACAGGCCGCGGGCACCCTGTCCGGCGGCGAACAGCAGATGCTCGCCATGGGGCGGGCGCTGATGTGCCGCCCGGCCCTGCTGATGCTCGACGAGCCGTCCATGGGACTCTCGCCGATCATGATGCGGAAGATCATGGACACGGTCGCCGAGCTCAGACGGACCGGCACCACGATCCTCCTCGTCGAACAGAACGCCCGAGCGGCCCTCGCGCTGGCGGACCGCGCGTACGTGATGGAGACCGGGCGGATCGTCCTGGAGGGCACGGGCACGGAACTGGCCCGCGCGGAGAGCGTGCGCAAGGCGTATCTGGGCGAGGACTGATCCTCGGCGGCGGGGGCGGGGGCGGTGAGCCCCCCTCCTCGTCGGCGCCGCGCCCTGCCCTCCCGCGGGGCCGCCGCCGAGGGCATCACATCGATCGCCTCGTCGGGACGGCCCACTCTCCCCGGGAGCAGCGCGAGTTCCACCCCTCCGATGCCGGGGCGCATCCGCGTTCCTGCTCTACTCTGCGGTGCATGGACCGCACGCGCTCCGCGTCACCTGTCTCCTTCGGGCACACCGCACTCCGCGCGACCCCACCGTGGCGTACGACCGTGCCGGCGGCCCTTGTCCCCCACGGGTTCCCAGGCCCGGCGGGCCTCACCGACCACCCCGTCCCGGAGTCCGCATGACCGACGACGCCTCGTCCGCCGCTTCCCCGGAGCCCGCGGCCACCGCCCCGGCCACGGACACGGCCGCCGCGGACTTCAGCACCAGCCGCCTGGAGGCCTTCAGTGACGGCGTCTTCGCCATCGCGATCACGTTGCTGGTCCTGGATCTCCACGTTCCCGAACCCGACACCCTGCACGGCCAGTCGCTCGGCGCCGCGCTCGGCCACCAGTGGCCGTCCTACTTCGCCTATCTCGTCAGCTTCCTCGTCATCGGCATCATCTGGATCAACCACCACGCCATGTGCGCCCTGGCACGCCGGGTGGACCGCCGGACCCTGTTCGCCAACCTCTTCCTGCTCCTGACCGTCTCCGTCATCCCCTTCCCCACCCGCCTGCTCGCCACCTACCTCACCGCCCGCAACAGCGACGCCCACACCGCCGCCGCGATCTACGCCGCCACCATGGTCGCCATGGGCATCGCCTTCAGCCTGCTGTTCCTCGCCTTCACCCGCGATGCCCGCACCCTGAACACCCCCATCCCGCCCGAGGCCCTGCGCGCGGCGCTGCGCCGCTTCAGCATCGGCGGCCTGTGCTACCTCGCCACGGTCGGCATCGCCTACCTCAGCCCGGTGGCCATGCTGGCCACCCACGCCCTGCTGGCCGTGTACTACTGCTTCGACCAACTCGCCCCGGCCCGCGTCACAAGAGCGGGCTGAGGACGGCGTCGGCGTGTTCCGCGTGCCGTCGCGACCACGCGCACGGCATTGTCAGTGGTGGCAGGCAGGATGAGAGGCATGACAACACCTGCAGCAGTGATCACGGATGCCGCCGCCTACGCACAGGCCGTCGAGGACGCCGTGAAGGCGTCGGCCGCCTACTACGCGGGCGGTTCGTCGCCGCTCGACGACGACTCCTACGACCGGCTGGTGCGCGGCATCGCCGCGTGGGAGGCCGAGCATCCTGAGCAGCTGCTGCCCGAGTCTCCGACTGGGAAGGTCGCCGGTGGCGCCGTGGAGGGCGATGTCCCGCACACGGTGGCCATGTTGAGCCTGGACAACGTGTTCTCGCCGGAGGAGTTCACCGCATGGACCGCCTCCCTGGCCCGCCGTATCGGGCACGAGACCGAGCGGTTCAGCGTCGAACCGAAGCTGGACGGGCTCGCGGTCGCCGCCCGTTACACGGACGGCCGCCTGAGACAGCTGATCACCCGCGGCGACGGAACGGCCGGGGAGGACGTCTCGCACGCGATCGGCACGATCGAGGGCCTGCCGGGCCAGCTCGGCGAGCCGGTCACCGTCGAGGTCCGGGGCGAAGTCCTGATGACGACCGCCCAGTTCGAGCACGCCAACGAGGTGCGCACCGCGCACGGCGCGCAGCCGTTCGCCAACCCGCGCGGCGCCTCCGCGGGCACCCTGCGCGCCAAGGAGCGCGCCTACACCGTGCCGATGACGTTCTTCGGCTACGGCCTGCTGCCCATGCCCGGTACCGAGGCGGAGCTCGCCACGCGCCTGGGCGGGCTCGCCCACAGCGAGCTGATGGCGCAGGCGGCGACCTACGGGATCAACACCACCGCCACCACCGCGGTGCCGGGCGTCACGGCCGACTCGGTGGAGCAGGTGCTCGCCCGGGTGCAGGAGATCGCCGCCCTGCGGGCCGAACTGCCCTTCGGGATCGACGGCATCGTCATCAAGGCCGACCTGGCCGCCGACCAGCAGGCGGCGGGATCGGGCACGCGCGCCCCGCGCTGGGCGATCGCCTACAAGCTGCCCGCGGTGGAGAAGATCACCCGGCTGCTGGAGGTGGAGTGGAACGTGGGCCGCACCGGCATCATCGCCCCGCGCGCCGTCCTGGAGCCGGTCGAGATCGACGGCGCCACGATCACGTACGCCACCCTCCACAACCCGGCCGACATCACCCGCCGCGATCTGCGTCTGGGCGACCACGTGATGGTGCACCGGGCCGGCGATGTCATCCCGCGCATCGAAGCGCCCGTCGCCCACCTGCGCACCGGCGACGAGCAGCCCATCGCCTTCCCCGAGACCTGCCCGCGCTGCGGGGCCGGCATCGACACCAGCGAGCAGCGCTGGCGCTGCGAGAACGGACGCAACTGCCATCTGGTGGCCGCCCTGTCCTACGCGGCCGGCCGCGACCAGCTCGACATCGAGGGCCTCGGCCACACCCGCGTCGTCCAACTCGTCGACGCCGGCCTCGTCGCCGATCTGGCCGACCTGTTCGCCCTCACCCGCGAGCAGCTCCTCGGCCTGGAGCGGATGGGGGAGACCAGCACCGACAACCTGCTCGCGGCGATCGCCGCGGCCAAGGGCCAGCCGCTGTCGCGGGTGCTGTGCGCGCTCGGCGTCCGCGGCACCGGCCGCTCCATGTCCCGCCGGATCGCCCGGTACTTCGCCACCATGGACAACATCCGCGCCGCCGACGCAGAAACGATGCAGCGGGTCGAGGGAATCGGTACCGAGAAGGCCCCGTCCATCGTCGCCGAACTCGCCGAACTGGCCCCCCTGATCGACAGACTCGTCGCGGCCGGGGTGAACATGACCGAACCGGGTGCCACCCCGCCGGCTCCCGAGGACGCCGAGAGCGGCGACGGGGACGAGGGCGCCGCGCCGGCGGGCGGACCGCTGGCCGGGATGACGGTGGTCGTCACCGGGGCGATGACCGGCCCGTTGGAGAAGCTCAGCCGCAACCAGATGAACGAGCTCATCGAACGGGCCGGCGGCCGCTCCTCCTCCAGCGTCTCCAAGAAGACGACCCTGGTCGTCGCCGGGGAGGGCGCGGGGTCCAAGCGCGCCAAGGCCGAGGATCTCGGCGTCCGCCTGGCCACTCCGGACGAGTTCGCCGCGCTGGTCGCCGACCTCCTCGACTAGACGTCCGAGCGCACCCGGCCCCGCCCGTGGCCCATGAGGACGGTCGTCCGGCGGGGAGCTCCATGGCTCCCCGCCGACGGAAGCGAGCACCGCTCACACGTCACCCCCGCAGCGCCCCGTACGGCCCCGCCTGGCCTCCCCGGTCCAGCCGCGCCCCTCTGCCCGCGGCGCGCCATGACCGCCGCGAACCCGTCAGCGCCCCGGCCGCCACATCGTGGTGATCACGTGGCCGGTGGCGACGGTGATCGTGTCGCGTGCGGTGAAGCCCACGCTTTGATAGCGGGCGTTGTTCGAGGGGTTGGAGGACTCCAGGTAGGCGGGAGCCCCCAGCGCGTCGATGCGGGCGAGGCTCTCGGCCAGCAGACCCATGCCCAGGCCTTTGCCGCGGTGGTCGTCGTGGACGCCCAGCAGGGTCAGGTAGAAACAGGGCTCGTCGGGGTGGGCGGCCGCCAACTGGTCGTTGATGGTCAGGATGGCCTCGGCGACCTCGGCACCGGCCTGCCGGACCAGCAGGGGCCCGAGTTCGTCCGTCTCCTGGGGCGTGAGTTCGGTGCCGCCCGGCGGAATCCACACGGCCACCGCTTCCGCATCCGGGGTGACGAGCGTCCGGGAGTAGCGCAGCGCGGAAGTGACGTAGAGGCGCCACATGGCCGCCGCCTGCACCGCGCGCTCCCGTTCGTCGGGGAAGGCCGGGCCCCAGAGCGGGTCGTGGAAGAACGCGGTGGTCACGGTGGAGACGATGGCATCGATGTCCGCCGCGGTGGCTGTCCGGGCCGCGACGGACCTGTCTTTGCTGGTCATCCACCCACGATATCCGCCACATACGCCTTTCAGCTCGACGGATTCCGTTGACTTCGCCCGCCCGGAACGGCCGCGTCCGGTCTCACACAGGACGCTGCTCGGCGGGTGCCGTCGCCTCCGCGACAATCGCCTGGAGGGCCGCGATGTGCCCGTTGAAGGCGTCCCGGCCCGCGTCGGTGAGCCGGGCACGGACCTTGCGGCGGGTGCCGCTGAGGCGGCGTTCCGTGGCGATGTAGCCAGCCTCTTCGAGGGTCGCGAGCTGCTTCGACAAGGCCGAGTCGGACAGCGCGAGGCGGTCCTTGAGAAAGGCGAACTCCGCCCAGTCGGCCGCCGCCAGGGTCGCCACCAGGGTCAGCCGGGTGCTGGGGTGGATGAGCTCGTCGAACCGCGCCTGCGTCATGCCCGCACCCAACGGCACAGCACGCGCAGGATCTCCGGCCCGCCGAACCCGACGATCGCCGCGACCAGCACGGAGGCCCAGATGCCGGCATGGCCTGCGCCGTCGGCGTCCAGCGCGAGGGCGGCAAGCACGGTGAGTGCGACGAGCGCGAGCAGCATGCCGACGACCACCAGCGGGATACGGCGTCCGGCGACCGCGGCACTCACCTGCACCTGATCCGTACGGCGGCGTCCGCTCAGCAGCCGCGAGGCGACGACGGAGTGCCCGGCGCCGAAGGCGGCGGTCGCCATCCCGGCCAGCCAGGACGGCGTCTCCGCGCCGAGCACACCCAGCACGACCCATCCGGCGGCCATGCCCCACCAGTATCCGCGGGGCAGACCGACCTCCTCGGCCACCTGACGCCGGGCACGGTCGGCCGCGTCGAGAGCGGAGCGGGCCTGCTCCGGAGCGATGTTGTCCACCACGAGACCTCACTTTCCTATCGGGAAAGTAAGCATCTCTCTTTCCTGTCAGGAAAGTCAAGGGGTGGGCCCGGACCCGGGCGAGCAGATCCGGACGGCAGGCCCTACCCGTCTCCCATCGCCAGGTAGTCGTCCGGCGGGATCTGCTCGATGTTCCGCAGCACGAAAGCGCTCGCACTTGCCCCCAGTGCGCCGGCGACTGCGCCGGACGTCGCCGCGAGCAGGACATCGGGATGGGAGCCGGACGGGTCGCTCAGCGCGCTGAGCGACAGATAGGCACCCAGTACGGCGCCCAGCAGCACCGCGCGGCGGTCGGAGTGCCAGCGCGCCGAGAACCCCTCGCTCTCCTCCACCGCCCGCGCGATGGCGACGGCAAGGGGCCCGGCGTCCGGCCGATTCACGATCTTGGTGGTCTGATCCGTCGTCGGAACCTCCCGGAAGACCAGGCTTCCGATGTCGCCGAGTTCCTGGATGTCCCGGTCTCGGACATGCTGCTCATCCCCTTCGGGTCGGAGGTGACCGCGGCTTCGGCGGTGTCTCACCCTTCGTCGAAGACGAGGTTCTCCGGGGGCTCCGTCATGCGTACCGTCTGGCCGTTGCTGACCTCGATCACGTTGTGCAGGCCCACGCAGCGTTTACCAGTGGACAGGATCGTGAAGCGGTCCTGGATGCCGGCGAGGTAGGCCGGGAAGCAGGCCACCGAGGGGTTCTCGAGCTGGAGGTAGTCGACGAGCCGGCGGAAGAGCTTCGGGAGCAGTACGACGTCGTCGGTGATCGACGACAGTCCGGTGACCTTCGCCCCGCTGGTGGTGGTGTCGCTCGGCCACAGCCCGAGACCCGCTGTCTGCGCCTGGCGGGCGGCAGTCGTCAACTCCGTGCGCAGACTCGGGAACAGGCTCCGGTAGAACGTGGGGTAGACCAGGCCCGTGGTGACCAGGTGGTGGTTGGCCGTCTGCTGGAGCATGGCGACGTCCACGTCCACATCGACACCGCTCGCGCCCACGGAGGCACCGCGCCCGGCCAGGGCGATGCACCGGCCGTGGATGTCGGCGCCACTGGTGAGGACGTAACCCGGGACCGTGTCGGGTACGGCGGCGGTCACCGTCTCGTCCGGTCCCTGCTGGACGTCGGTGAACCCCAGCCAGCCGAGCAGCTCGTCGCGTGCGGCATGGGCGAACTGCAAGGGCTGGTGGACGCGGTGGGGACCGTAGTGGGTCTCGGGGGCGTCGATCGCGTCCAGGCGGAGGGCGGCGCGACCCAGCGCGTCGTGCTTGACCGCGCGGCCCCTGCTGTTCACGAGGTCCCAGTCCTGCGGATCCGTGGGCGTGAACCGGACCGTGTCACCGTCCGGTTGGGTTCCCTTGATCTGGAAGGCTCCGTTGATCAGAAGCATCGTCATGTCGGTCACCCCTCCAACAGGGTTGTTCGACGAGTCCAACAGGGTTGCTCGACGGGCGGGTTGTCCGGATGCAGGGCCCTTCACGGCGGGCCTCGACCTCGCCTCGGCCCTGGGTCCCCGCCTCAGCCCTGGGCCGCCGCGAGCCGGAGCCATGTCTGATGGCCGACGATCCCGTCCGCCGTCAGCGAGTTGTCGGTCTGGAACCACTTCACCGCCGCCCCGGTGAGGGGACCGAAGTTCCCGTCGACGACGAGCGGCGGCTGCCGGCCGAGGGCGTTCAGCCGGAGCTGGATGTTCTTCACGCCTTCGCCGACGGTCCCGTTCCGGGCGAAGGGCTGGTCCGCCGCGAGGCGTTCCGCGCGGTTCGGGTGGTCGGCGAGCCACTGGGCGAGATCGTCGGGCAGGTCGACCGGCCCGTGCTCCTCGCCGGTCCGCCAGCCCTCGACCCGCTGGATCTCCTGGGCGAACACGGTGATCTGGCCGTCGTCGAGTGCGCTGAGGGGCGTGTCGGTGCCGACGCCCAGGGTGTCGGCGACGCGTTGGGCGTACGCCTGCGGGTCGTTCGCACCGTGCCCGGCGGGGGCGTAGGCCCGCATGACATCGAGCACGGTCTTTTCGCGGCGGTTCGACAGATACTGCCGGACGGCCTCGAACCCGGTCTGCTCGTCGGGGAAGACGGCGAAGATGTCGTTGTGCTTCCCCGCGTAGGCGCCGTACCGCTCCGCCTCGCCGGAGCTGATGATGTTTCCCGGATTGCGGTCGTTCCACGACGCCGTGCCTCCCGTCCGCATCACGTCGTCGAAGAAGACGTGGTCGACTCCGAGGATGCTGACGACGTCACCGGCTTCCACATCGGACACATCGGCCCAGGGCATGGGGTCCTCCTCGGTGGGATGTCAAAGCGCCGTGCGCCAGGGGAGAAGGTCGAAGAAGTGGTGTTCGGCCGCCGGCTCGTAGCGCAGCAGACCGACACGGCGCGGGACCCGGGACGAGGTCACCCACCTGAACGCCTCCTCTCCGGCCTCGGCCAGGGATTCGGACACCGCGCCGTGCCAGTGACCGGCGTCGGCGAGCGGATCGTCCGCCGGCTGGGACGCGGGAGTGGACCCGGGGGCGGTCTCGGGGCCGGTCTCGGGGGCAGACCCGGGAGCGGACTCGGACAGGCCGACCGGCAGGTACAGCCGTGTGACGCCCTTGTCGGCGCAGGCCCGCGCGAGCAGACGGCCGGTGAGCCCGTTGGCGTCCTCGCTGCCGGGCGCGAAGTGCGCCAGCACCACCCGCAGGGGCGGTTCGCCGACACAGGGCCAGCTCTGCGCGTAGTCCGCGCTCTCCGCCTGCCCCGTCTCACCGCTGTCACGAGGGCCGTACGGCACTTCGGCCCCGCCGTCGGCATCGGGGCGCGGGCCCCGGTCGAAGTACGCCCAACGCCAGCCGTCCAGGCGCCCGTCGGCGTTGCCCGCCTCGGCACCCTGCGCCCAGGCCTCCGCGTAGTCGGGGCTGCGGACGAGTGGGGTCGGGGGTGTGGTGGGCGGCCTGCTGATGCCCGCGTCGTAGCCGTTCTGCCAGGCGCCGATCCGGACCGGCAGGAAGTCGCCCGGCTCCGTGGGGACGGGATAGGGATTGCCGTGCATGGCTAAGCTCCTTCCCCGGTTCACCAGTTGGGCTTGGCGACATCGCCGTAGGACCAGCTGGAGCCCTTCGACATCTCGAAGTGCAGGTGTGGTCCGGTGGCGTTGCCGGTGGCACCGACCTTGCCCAGTTGCTGGCCGGCGGTGACCTTCTGGCCGTCCTTGACCTGGCGTTGGGAGAGGTGGCAGTAGGTGTAGACGTGGTGGTTGTCGGCGCGCAGGCCGATCCACTGGCCGTAGGCGCCGCCGTTGGCATTGGACCAGGCGACGGTGCCGTCGCGCACGGCGACCACGGGGACGCCCGGCTGGGCCGCGAAGTCCTGGCCGGTGTGGCGGCCGACGCCGTCGGGCTTCCAGGCGTAGGGACCGCGGGAGAAGAACTCGAAGGTGACCTTGTGCCCAGGCACCGGGGACGGCACATGTCCGTTGCCGTGCGGGTGCGTCGGGGGAGCGCCGACGCGGAACCCGGCCTTGGCGCCGAGCTTGGTCAGGGAGACCCTCCCGGGGATGCCGTCGGCCGCGTCGCCCTTGAAGCCCTGGGCGAGTTGCTCGGCCCGGTAGGCGGCCTTGGTCTGCTCGCCGAAGTGGCCCGTCGCACCACCGGGGATCGGATGCCCCTGCGCGATCAACGCCTTCTGGACGGTGCGTATGTCGTCGTTCGTCTTGCCGAACTGGACGTTGGACAGTGCGACCATGACGGCTCCCTTCCTGTCGTCCGTCAGTCCCAGGGGGTGACGGTGAGCCGGATGCGGGCGTCGTCCCCGAGGATCGGGGCGGCGGTGGCGGGCAGTCGGATGTGGTTCACCCAGAGGTCGGGGGCGGGGTTCTCGTCGCCGAGGGCGCTCCGGCCGTCAGGCCGGTAGTCGCTGATCGGGCCGGTGATCGTGGAGTTCCAGGTGGCGGAGAGTGCGGGCGCGGTGGAGCGCGTGGGCGCGGTGGAGGGTTCGGGCCCGGCGGCGGGGTCAGGTCCGGCGACGAAGTCGGGTCCGGCAGCGGGGCCGGCGCCCACGTCGACGATGAGGATGTCGTCGAAGTCCGCGGTCTGTTCCAGGTGGTCGTTGAAGCTCAGCAGTCCGTCGTGCCGTTGCAGCGACAGGATGCGCAGGTGCAGCGCGTAGCGCAGGGTGTCGGAGTTCTCGGCACGCAGGCCGCTGTGGAGGAAGGTGTCGACCAGGGGGAGGCAGGTCTCGCCGTCCGCGCCGCCGCCCAGGCCGCCGTCGGCGTTCTGCAACTGGATCGGACACCACTGCGCGCTCGTCCGTTCGTGCGTGACGATCTGCAGACCGCGTACCGACAGCCGTACCTCGGCCTGCCACGCCGTGTCGCCGCGCGGGGGCAGGTGCGCGCCCACGAGCGCCGCCTCCACCCGGAGGTCGCCGAACAGGAATCGGCGTAGATTCTGGTAGCCCTCCTCGGAGTTGACGAGGCCGTAGCGTCCGCTGTGGCTGCGGTGCACATACGACTGGTGGGCACCGGGAACGTAGGCGTTGTCGATCTGCACCAGCCCGTCGCTGCGCGGCCCGACCGTGGCCGCCGACAGGCCGTACGCCACCTCGTAGTCCGTCGGGTCGGTGCCGATCAGGCAGAAGACGCGGTTCCGGGGGAAGGCGAGCGGCTGCTCCGGGGGCATCGCGCGGGGGTCCCAGGACACTGGCGGCCCGTCGGGGTCGGTGAGTGTCTTCGGCGTCAGGTACTCGTACATCCGCCGCGGCCCGAAGATGTCGGCGCCGTTGACGCCGGTGAGGTCGCGCAGCCGTTCCAGCACGCCGTGTCCGACGTCGAAGGCGATGCCGCCGTGCGGGGTGCCGTAGGTGAAGAACTTGCCGACGACCTCGGCGGGGTCCCGGCCCAGGTCGGGCAGGATCTTCTGGATCAGGCAGCGGCAGACGAGTCCGCCCATGGAGTGGGCGACCAGGTGGACCTGGGGCGCGCCGGACTTCTCCTTGATCGTCTCGATGAGCCGCAGCAGGTCCTCCGCGGCCGTCTCCAACCGGAACTCGTGCGGGTGGGCGCCCCAGGTGGTCGCGGACGCGTCGTAGAAGCGGTGGATCCAGATGCTGTCGGGCGGTATCCGGGGGTGGGTGGCCAGGTAGAGCTCCTGGCCGCCGTCGACGATGATCTGGTAGCCCTCGTCCAGGTGCAGCCGCAGCAGCGGGCTCTCGAACTGGTAGAAACTCGGTGCGTCGTCCGCTCCGATACGGATGTGGGTGGAACCCTCGTTGAATCCGTAGAACGGGTCCGTCACGACCTTGTCGATGCCGGCCGTGTTGCCGGCGTATCCGCGGACGTAGACGATGGGCAGCTTCGGGGCCGGTGCCATGCCGTCCTCCAGGAGGGCTGGGTCAGCATTCGCCCACACCGGGCAGCCAGGCGTCCGGGTGGTCGACGAAGATGTTGGACAGGTAGCCGCCGAGGGCCGGAACGTAGGACCAGGCGTCGTTGACATGGCCGGCGGTGCTCACCGTGTCGCCCCGGGTCTGGCACTGCACCGTCACCCGTGTCGGGCCGGGCAGCACGGCGACGACTGGGGCGTCGAGGCGGGGCGCCGACCTGACGTTGACGGAGGTTCCCCAGGTGACGAAGTCGGTGGTCGCGGCGTCGCCCCCGCCGTCGGCGTCACCCCCGCCGTCCGGACTCTCGCCGAAGGCGGCCAGCCGCCAGTCCTGCGGGTCGTCGCAGAGCGGGTCGGCGACCACGGAGAGGTGGAAGTGCTTCTCGTGGGGGTTGGGCCCGTCGTACGGCGCCCACTGCCAGTCGTTGCGGGTGGCGATACGGCGATTCGCTATGACGTACTTGACGCGCGGGTCGCGGCTGTCCAGCACCTGGTCGGCCATCTGCTGGATGTCGAGGCCGTGGGCCGGATCGTGGGTGAAGTCACGAGCGGTGACGATCCCCGGCCCGTACCAGGGGTTGTGGTCGCTGTCGCGCGTCTGGTGGGCCGCGTCGCCGATGCCGCCGTCGGAGAGGATGCTGCGTCCGGGGAAGTGCTCGTCGAACTGACGCCGAAGCGTCTCCAGGCTCTCTGCGACACGCCAGGACATGGCGGCCTCCGGGTGCGGTCGGGGGATCGGGGGGGTGGGCGGTGGGGCGGTCGATGGGGTGCTCGATGGGATGTCCTGGGCCGATCAGCCAGATGGCCGATCCGCCGATCGGTGTGTTCGGTCAGCCGTTCAGTCGACGTGGTACTCGACGTAGTAGTAGGAGTGCTCCTCCTCGGAGTGGGCGAGCTTGGAGAGGCTGCCGCTGCCCTGCTCGTCCTCGGTGATGGTGACCGAGCCGAGGAGGTCGTCGGCCGAGACGTCGTCCTGGTCCCACAGGAAGACGTCCTGCGAGCCGTCCACGGTGAGCTGGACGCCCAGCGGGATCTGCGCGCCGGCGCCCGCGGAGAACGTGGATCCGCCGGGCCACACCGCGTGGTCCGCTCCGGCGTTCGAATCGGTGGTGACGTACAGATCGTCCGGCTCGTCGTCCAGTGCGGACTGGATCATCTGGCCGACGTCCGGGTTGCCGGTCACCTGCTGGAGGACGGACCCGCCCGGCACCAGGTTGTAGACGGGCTGAAGCAGGCCGTCGATCACTCCCGCCAGGGAGAAGTCGGTCGAGGTCGAGGGCCGCAGACATACGATCTCGTCGATGGTCGCCGTGGCAGTCATCCTGTGCTCCGTTCGCTTCGAAGGTCCCGCGTACGAAGCTACGGACACGGCGTCAGCCCGGCGTCAGCCCTTCGTCATCCGCTCGGCGTCAGCCCTTAGTCATCCGCTCGGCGTCAGCCCTTCGTCAACCGCCCGGGGACGCGTCCGGGGACACGTCGGGGAATGCGTCCGGGGACACCTCGGGGAATCGGTCCGGGGACACCTCGGGGAACGGATCCGGGGATCCGTCCGGCGATACGTCCGGGAACGCGTCCGGAGTCACGTCCGCCCCGGGCCCGCTGCACTCGGGGCTCGCGCCCACCCCGTGATGCGACAGCATCCGCGTGAACTGGGGCGACGGCTCGACGCCGAGTTCCTCGCGCAGCAGCTCCCGGAACGAGCGGTACTGGCGGACCGCCTCGATGAGGTTGCCCTCCGCGAGGTGCGCGGACACCGCCGCCCGGTGCGCGGTCTCGCGCAGGGGCTCCGTGCGGACGCTCGCCCACGCCGCCTCCAGGGCGAGTGCCGGCTTGCCGTCGCGTACGAGGGCCTCGGCCAGGGCGTCGAGCGCGTGCAGCCGCAGCTGCCGCAGCCGTTCGCGTTCCAGCAGGACCCACTCCTCGTCCCAGCCGGGCAGCAGTTCCTCTCCCCCGAGCAGTCCCGGC
The DNA here is from genome assembly GCF_000974985.2 of Streptomyces mangrovisoli. Lineage (GTDB taxonomy): Bacteria > Actinomycetota > Actinomycetes > Streptomycetales > Streptomycetaceae > Streptomyces > Streptomyces mangrovisoli. Next base: position 240,507 of record NZ_LAVA02000097.1, read on the forward strand.
GGGAGCTGACCGTCGCCGGACAGCACGCCGCGCCGAAGGACACCGAGGGCCATCTCGGTGAAGTCCTGCACGTCGACGCGGAGCGTCGGTGCGAGCACCAGCGCCTCGCCCGTGCACCTGAGCAGTGGCTGCTCGCCCCGTGGCAGCTTCCACAAGGTGGTGCGCAGGCTGCCCCGGGCGTGCTCCTCGGTGACCTCGGGCCACAGCGTTCCGGCGAGGACGGTACGGGGCACGCACCTGCGCAGTCCGATGATCGCGAGCAGGCGTTGGGCGTTGCGGCCCAGTTCGACGGGCTCGGCGTCGTACTCGAGCCGGAACTGGCCGAGCAATCGCAATTGAGGAGGGGACGCCACCTTGATCGCCTCGCTCATGAGGGTTGGCCGGTTGAGCGGGCCGCGGGTCCTCTGTCCACCCACGCCGACGGCGTGTCGCCGCCCGTCGGTGCAGCCGAGCCTGTCGCAGGCTCGGAGAGAGCCTCTCACCATCAGTTTCGGCCGTTGTGACCAGGACATGCAACTCCGCGTGGCGGGCGGCTGGTCCCCGACACGTCCGCCGAGGACGCGGACGGCTGCGCCGGAGGGTTCGTGCCGGGGGACGACCGGGGCGCGGGTCCGGGGGCCTTTCGGCCCGGGCCGTCGGGTGGCGGTTCCATCGAGGCGGCTCAATGTGCTGCGTGGCACGGGAGGTTGCGCCTCGGGGCGGCCGACGGCGGGGCCGATGCCGCGGTGACGTCCAGGAGGAGGGCGATGTGACCTCGGCCTACTCCGGGCCGGCGGGCGGCCGACGGTCCGCCACGGCGCCGGACACCCGGGGCGACCGCCCGGTTTCCCCCTGACGGGCTTGCCTCCGGCGGTCGATTCCGTATAGTCGGATCCGACTAATAGGAGTCGGTGATGCGGATGGCCAGGCGGAAGATCTCCAACACGCTGGCGCTCGCCGTACTGGGTCTGCTGCGCGAGCAGCCGATGCACCCGTACGAGATGGCGTCCACCCTGCGGGAGCGGCACAAGGACAGCAGTTTCAAGGTCAACTCCGGGTCGCTGTACGACACGGTGGAGTCGTTGGCCCGGCACGGCTGGATCGAGGCCGTGGAGACGGCTCGCGACGGCAGACGGCCGGAGCGGACCGTCTACGCGACGACCGAGCTGGGCCGGCGCGAGTTCGTCGGCTGGATCGACGAACTGTTGCGCGTGCCCGTCGCGGAGTACCCGAAGTTCATGGCCGCGGTGTCCTATCTGGGCGCGCTCGGCCCGGACCGGGCGGCGGAGGCGCTGGCCGAGCGGGCGGGGCATCTGGCCCGGCGGATCGAGGAGACGAACGCGGTGCTGGAGGGCACGGTCGGCGCCGGACAGGTCCCGCGGTTGTTCATGATCGAGGTCGAGTGCGCGGTGCACGCCTGGGAGGCCGAGTTGGCCTGGACGCGGCGGACCATCGACGAGATCCGGGACGGCAGCCTGTTCTGGCCCGTGGTCGAGCGAACCGGACAGGGGTGGACGTGGTCCGCCCCGACCGACCCAGCCACCTCGACCGCCCCGACCGACGCGAGCACCCCAGCCGACGAGCATCGCGCTCCAGCCGACCCCGGCACCCCGACCGACCCCCAGGAGAACCCCCGATGACCGACGTGTTGATCGTCGGAGCCGGGCCGGCCGGGCTGTTGCTCGCCACCGAGCTCCGACTCGCCGGAGTCGGCGTGGTCGTCGTCGAGCGTCACGCCCAACGACCCTCACTCTGCCGGGGTTTCAACCTCAACGCCCGCGCCCTGGACCTGCTGGCCCGGCGCGGCCTCGCCGAGCGGCTCGTCGGCGAGGGGCGGCAGGTACCGCACGCCGCGTTCTCCGGGCTGCCGGTGACGCTCACCCTCGCGGGCACGCACACCGACCACCCGTACTCGCTGGGCATCGCGCAAACCCGGGTCGAGGAGGTCCTCGAGGAGCGCGCCCTCGCGCTCGGAGCCGACATCCGGTACGGACACGAACTCCGCGCCCTGGAACAGGACTCGGAGTCCGTCACCGCCACGCTCACCACCGCCGACGGCGAACACCGCCTGCAGGCAGCCTACTTGGCGGGCTGCGACGGTGGCCGCAGCACCGTCCGCACACAGGCCGGGATCAGCTTCCCCGGTACACCGGCCACCCGCTTCTCCCTGCTCGGCGACGTCGAGCTCGCAGACCCGGAAGCGCTGCCGTTCGGCCCGCACACCGGACCCGGCGGGAGCGTCTTCGCCATACCTCGCCCCGGCTACGTCCGGATCATCACCGCCGACCCGCAACCCCCGGCGGACAAGGACACCCCCGTCACCCTGGACCTGCTCCAGACCGCCGTGGACGACGCGCTCGCCCGCCACGTCGAGCTGCGCGCCGCGCGCTGGCTGACCCGGTTCGGCGACGCGGCGCGGCTCGCCGCCGAGTACGTACGGGGCCGGGTCGTCCTGGCCGGGGACGCCGCGCACATCCACCCGCCGGCCGGCGCGATCGGCGTCAACGTCGCCCTGGACGACGCGTTCAACCTCGGCTGGAAGCTCGCCGCCACCGTGCGCGGGACCGCACCGGCACACCTGCTGGACAGCTACCACGCCGAACGCCACACCGCCGGTGCGCACGTGCTGGCCAACACACGGGCGCAGGTGCTGCTGGGCGAGGCCGAGGACCGGCTCGGGCCGCTCACGGACCTGCTCACCCGCGTCACCGCCCACCCGGCGGGCAACCGCGCCTTCGCCGAGATCATCACCGGGCTGGACACCCGCTACGCGACGCGCCCCGACTCCGGCCACCCCTGGCTGGGCCGCCTCGCGCCCGACCTCGCCCTCACCACACCCCAAGGCCCCACCCGCCTGGCCCAATTGCTCACCCGGGGACGCGGCCTGCTGCTCGACCTGACCGTAGGCGGGACCGTCCGCGAGTCGGCCACGGGATGGGCCGACCGCGTCGACAGCGTCACCGCGACCTGCCCCGCCCACCCCGAGCTCCACGCCCTTCTCCTACGGCCGGACGGCCACACCGCGTGGCTGCGCACCGCCGGTGACGACAGCACCGACGGCCTCCACGAAGCCCTACGGCACTGGTACGGCGCGGCGGCACCGCCCGACGCCGGGACAACAGCCCCCTACGGTTCGAGGACCGCGCGGAGGGCGTCGTAGACGAGGTGTCGGCACCTGCCCTTCCGTTCCGTCGCGCGGCCCCGTAGACCGGGGGACCCGGCCCCGCAGCCGCACCCGGGCCCGGAACCGGAAGCGGTCCCTGTCAGGCATCGGCGTGGATCACCGTGCCGGACGGTTCGGCGGCGACGACGAGCACTCCCTGCTCCTCGCCGGCCGGCAGCGACGCCTTCCTGATCAGGACTGCCCACTCGTCCGGCCACACGGTCGTGGAGTCCCACAAGATCCCTTCGAGGCGCACTCCGTCGAGTTTCGCACCCCTGAGGTCCGCCCCGACGAAGTCGCTGCTCGCGCGTTCGACCTCGGCCACGGCCTTGGCCAATGCGTCGACGGTCGCACAGCTGTGGGCCAGGTCGTCGGCGAGATCCTGTGCCACGGCGTCGGCACCCGACGGGTCGGCGTACGGGGAGCCTCCGAGGGTTGCGAGCGCGGGGGCGAACTCCTCGTCGAGCTGCCTGCGGATGCGGTGCAGGTCGTGCAGGAGCCGTTCGGCGGGGCCGGCGAGGCTGAACTCGACGGCGGTGAGGTAGTCGTACCCGGTGAGCGTGACAGGGCGCCGCTGCGGCTCGGGAAGCCTGGTCATCTCCCGCAGATGCTTCCTGAGCTGCTCCAGCACCGGGTCGGCGGCGATGAGGAGTTGCGTGCCGTCCTGGAGGAGGTCGCTGAGGCCCTGGACGATACGGACGGCGGCGCGCATGGTCGCGCACAGATCGGTGGGCCAGTAGCGGCGGGCCAGATGCAGCGCCTGCTGGCGGTACTTCACCCGCACCGACGACGGCCGGTGCGACAGCGGACCGCGGTCCGCGCGCTGTTCCTCGTCCGGGGCGATCTGCTCGGCCCCGGCCGCGCCGGCCTCGTCGGCTCGCCGACGCCGGACGGCGCTTCCCACCGAGCGGTGTGCGGCGGCCAGGAGGCGATCCAGCGCAAGGTCGGGGGACCGCAGTTCGGGGGGACCACCCTGCGCGGTGATCCGGTCCGTGGTGGCGAGGCCCAGGTGCCGATGGGCGCGGGCCAGCAAAGCGTCCAGGGCGTCGTCCCTGACGTCGGAACTCCGCGCACCGGGGTCGCGGTCGGTCACGGCGCCCTCCTGTCGTCGGTGAGACCGGTCTCCAGACGCAGCCCTTCGCGCAGGGCGGCGCGGGCCCGGGTCAGGTTCTGCCGCACGGCCGCCTGGGTGGTGCCCATGGCGCGGGCGCTCTCCTGCGTGGTGAAGCCGTCGAGATACCAGGCGAGGGCGGCGCGTTGTTTGACGGGCAGTTGGAGCAGCAGGGAGATCACCCTGCGCTCCTCCTCGCCGAGTTCGGCGGCGTGGGCCGGAGTCTGCCAGCGCAGGGTGGTCCTGGGTTCCGGCATCTCGGCACAGGGGTCTTCTGGTGTGACCTGCTGACTGACCCAGGACCGCCAGGCCACGGTCCGCAGCCAGGCACGTGGATGGGTCAACGACAGGCCCGGGGCGCACATGTGGGTGAACGCGTCCTGGGCCGCGTCCTGCGCTTCGGTCCAGGACGCGCCGTGCAGGAGCAGGAAACGGATCAAGGCCGGATACTGCTCGTGGTGAAGGGCCTCCGCGAGCTCGATGCCGGGGAGCGGGGCCGTGCCGGTCTCGAGTTGGTCGGCCAGATCCGTGTCAGTGCCGAGGGCGTCCTCCACGACGACCACCCCCGCTCCGATCGGCCCGCGTGGGGTGGGTGCGCAGGACCGCGCGGGGCCCCTGGGCGGTCGCGCAGCGGATCCGGTCGGTCTGCCCCGCCTCGGTGATGCGGGCTATCTCCACATCGGCGGCCAGACGTCGGTGAGCGACCCTCACCATGGCGTTGACGACGCTGACGACCACGGTCACCACCGCTCCGACGATCACAGGATCCATCCCCCACGTTCCCCTTCCGGACGGCCCACTCGCTACGGCCCGCGCGCCGCACGCACCACAACAGTGCCGATTCGTCCGGGAGTTGTGACATCGCGCTGGTCACGGGTCCGGCGGGGCGGGCTCGCCATGCCGAGGGGCTCAGGCGGTGGCGTCCGAGCCGAGGTAGTCCACCGTCACCCGCGCCGCATGCGGAGCCAGCAGGGCCCGCAGTTCTTCCGCGGCGGTCTTGAGGAGATGGCCGTCGCGGGTCGCCCGGACGGTTTCGAGGACGAAGGCGACGCGGGTGGAGTCCTCGGTGACACGGGTGCGGTGGGCGTCGCGGTGGTTCCAGTGGCGGGTGAGCACGTCGGTGGTGTCGATGTAGATCACCTCGCCGGGCTTGGGGGTCTCGGTGGTGTCGGGCTCGCCGAGCGGGGTGAAGGTCTCGCCGCCGTCCGCGTACCGGATGTCGATGTCCCCGGTGACCTGGTCGAGGTCGAAGGCGCCTGCGGGCAGGCCGTGGCGCACGGAGACGGTGTTGTACGAGTCCACGGCCGGGTTGATGCGCGGCAGCACGCCCGTCTTCGCCAGCCGGCGGCCCAGGGCGTCGACGCTGGGCCGGACGCGCCGGGGGTTGGTGCCGAAGGAGCGGTACGCGGCGTGCCAGGCCTCGACGCGCGGGTCTGTCTCGTCGGCGGGTCGCCAGGTGCCCTCGGCGAGTTCACCCTCCAGCTCCGCGATGGCGGCGGCGGTGGCCGGCCAGAGCTCGTGGCCGCGCAGCCCTGCAGCGGTGACGACGGCGACGAGGGTGTCGGGGAACGCGTCCACGACGGCGGGGCTGATGCGGAAGGTGGTCATCGAGGGGGTTCCGTTCCTGGGGAGTGCGTGACTACTCCCCCGCATGAATGCGGGGG
>NZ_LAVA02000098.1 GCF_000974985.2 Streptomyces mangrovisoli
GGGGAACTGCGCGACCAAGCCCCACCGGCCCGCGGGTTGATGGATCAGGGGCGCGTCACGTAAGTGGACTAGACCTTTCCCGGGTCCGGGGGCCACACTGTCCCCCGTGAGACATGTCATCGCCCTCGACGTGGGCGGCACCGGGATGAAGGCCGCCCTGGTCGCGGCGGACGGCCGACTGCTGCACCGGGCGCGCCGGGCCACCGGCCGCGAGCGCGGCCCGGACGCCGTGGTCGAGGACGTCCTCGACTTCGCCGCCGAGCTGCGCGCCCACGGCGAGCGCAGCCACGGCGAGCCCGCCGCGGCGGCCGGCGTCGCCGTCCCCGGCATCGTGGACGAGACCCGTGGTGTCGCCGCCTACTCCGCCAACCTCGGCTGGCGCGACGTGCCGCTGCGCGACCTCATGGCCGAGCGGCTCGGCGGGGTGCCGGTGGCCCTCGGCCACGACGTGCGCACCGGCGGGCTCGCCGAGGGCCGGATCGGGGCCGGCCAGGGCACCGACCGCTTCCTGTTCGTGCCGCTGGGCACCGGCATCGCGGGCGCCATCGGCATCGACGGCCGGGTGGAGGCGGGCGCGCACGGCTTCGCCGGCGAGATCGGCCACATCGTCGTACGGCCCGGGGGCGCCCCCTGCCCGTGCGGTCAGCGCGGCTGCCTGGAGCGGCTGGCGTCGGCGGCCGCGGTCAGCGAGGCCTGGGCGGCCGCCTGCGGCGACCCGGACGCGGACGCCGCGGACTGCGCCAAGGCGGTCGCGTCCGGCGACCCCCGTGCCGCCGAGGTCTGGGGCGAGGCCGTGGACGCCCTCGCGGACGGCCTGGTCACCGCGCTCACCCTGCTGGACCCGCGCACGCTGATCATCGGTGGCGGGCTGGCCGAGGCGGGGGAAACCTTGTTCACACCGCTGCGGGACGCCGTCCGGCGGCGCACGACCTTCCAGAAGCTGCCGGACATCGTCCCGGCGGCCCTCGGCGACTCGGCCGGCTGTCTCGGCGCGGGCCTGCTCGCCTGGGACCTGCTGACCGCCGACGGCACCACCGTGACCGACGGCTGACCCCGGCCCGGAACCCCGTCCCCGGCCGGCCCCCATTCGCCCACTCCCCAACCCGCATCGATCCCTCGGAGGTAACCGCCTGATGGCCACAAGGAAGGTGCTCGCCGGCGCCAGGGTGGTACTGCCCACCGGGATCGCGGACGGCGGCCGCGTCGTCGTCGAGGGCACACGGATCGCGGAGGCGGCCCCGGCCGATCCGGCCCGCGCGCGGACCGCGGTCGAGGACACCGCCGCCGCGGACACCCAGGTCGTCGACGTCTCCGGGCACTGGCTCGTCCCCGGCTTCGTCGACCTCCACAACCACGGCGGCGGCGGCGCCTCCTTCACCCTCGGCACGGTCGACGAGGTGCTCACCGGCATCCGCACGCACCGGCTGCACGGCACGACCACCCTGGTCACCTCCACCGTCACCGACGACATGGACGCCCTCGCGCTGCGCGCCGGGATGCTCTCCGAACTGGCCGAGCAGGGCGACATCGCCGGCATCCACTTCGAGGGGCCGTTCATCTCGCCGTGCCGCAAGGGCGCCCACTCCGAGGGCCTGCTGCGCGACCCGGACCCGGCCGACGTGCGCAAGCTGGTCGACGCGGCCCGCGGCCACGCCAAGATGGTCACCCTCGCCACCGAACTGCCCGGCGGCATCGACTCCGTACGCCTCCTCGCCGAGCACGGTGTGATCGCGGCGGTGGGCCACACGGACGCGACGTACGAGCAGACCGTCGAGGCGATCGACGCGGGCGCCACCGTCGCCACCCACCTCTTCAACGCGATGCCGCCGATCGGCCACCGCGCCCCCGGTCCGATCGCCGCACTGCTGGAGGACGAGCGGATCACCGTCGAGCTGATCAACGACGGCACCCATCTGCACCCGGCCGCCCTGGAGCTGGCGTTCCGTCACGCGGGTCCGCACCGGGTCGCGTTCATCACGGACGCGATGGACGCGGCCGGCTTCGGCGACGGCCGCTACATGCTCGGCCCGCTGGAGGTCGAGGTCAGCGACGGTGTGGCACGGCTGGTGGAGGGCGGCTCGATCGCGGGCTCCACCCTCACCCTGGACCGCGCCTTCCAGCGGGCGGTGACCGTGGACGGGCTGCCCGTCGAGGACGTGGTGGCCGCGCTGTCCGTCAACCCGGCCCGCCTGCTGGGCATGTCCGACCGCATCGGCTCCCTGGAGCCGGGCAAGGACGCCGACCTGGTGCTGCTGGACGCCGACTTCGCCCTCAAGGGCGTGATGCGGCAGGGGGAATGGGTGGTCGATCCCCAACTGGGGTGATCCGTCCCGCAGTAGAGCGGCCCGAACGAGACGGCGGCCGGCCCGAGGTCTGGGCCGACCGCCGTCTCTTTGGCATGATCGTGCCTCCGGAAGCGACGACACGCGCCCACCTTCGAGGGAGGTCTGACCAGGTGATCCTCACGGTCACGCTGAACACCGCTCTCGACATCACCTATCGCGTACGGTCCCTGCGGCCGCACGCCTCCCACCGGGTCTCCGAGGTCCTGGAGCGGCCCGGCGGCAAGGGCGTCAACGTGGCGCGGGTACTGGCCGCCCTCGGCCATCCGGTGACGGTCACCGGCTTCGCGGGCGGCGCCACCGGGCAGGTCGTGCGGGACCGGCTGACGCGGACGCCCGGTGTGCTGGACGCGCTCGTCCCGGTGGCCGGCGCCACCCGGCGCACGGTCGCCGTGGTCGACGAACTGACCGGCGACACCACCCAGCTCAACGAGCCGGGCCCGGTGGTCGCCCCCGACGAATGGGCCGCCTTCCAGCGCACCTACGAGGACCTGCTGGCCGCGGCGACGGCGGTCGCCCTGTGCGGCAGCCTGCCGCCGGGGGTGCCGGTCGGCGCGTACGCGGGGCTGGTGCGCTCGGCACGGGCCGCGGGCGTGCCGGTGCTCCTGGACACCGGCGGGGAGCCGCTGCGCCGCGGGGTCGCCGCCCGTCCGGACCTCGTCAAGCCGAACACGGACGAGCTGGCCGAGCTGACCGGTTCGCACGATCCGCTGCGGGCCACGCAGGACGCCCGGCGCCGCGGCGCGCGGGCCGTCGTCGCCTCCCTGGGCGCGCAGGGCCTGCTCGCGGTCACCCCGGAGGGCCGCTGGCGCGCGGCCCCGCCCGCCCGGGTCCCGGGCAACCCGACCGGCGCGGGCGACTCGGTGGTCGCCGGCCTGCTGTCGGCCGAGGCCGAGGGCCTGCCCTGGCCGGACCGGCTGGCGCGGGCGGTCGCCCTCTCGGCGGCGACCGTACAGGCCCCGGCGGCGGGCGAGTTCGACCCCGCGGTCTACGAGAGACTGCTCGGCCGGATCACGGTGACCGACGGCACGGCCGCGGCCTAGGGCGTGTCGGCCCGGGAACGCGGAAGCGTCCCTGGCCGTCTCCGGCAGGGACGCTTCAGGGGCGGCGGTGCTCAGCCGCCGGACTTGACCCAGCCCTTGACCAGCCACACCTGGTCGAGGAGAGCATCGCACTGGTTGCCCTGCTCGCAGGAGATCTTGATGGTGTTGGTGCCCTTGTTGAGCTGGACGTAGTTGTAGGTCCGCGTCCAGCCCTTGGTGTAGTCGCCGTCGGACGCGCCCGCGTAGTTGCGCAGGCTGACCGGGGTGTTGGACGGCGTGCCGTTGACCGTGAGGGTGGCGTTCTGGTCCTTGCCGGGGACGCTGTAGCCGACGTACACGCTGTACTTGCCGCTGTCGGGGATGCCGTCGACCGTCCACGAGACCGACGCACCGGCCTGGTTGAAGCCCGTCACGTAGATCCCGCCGTCGGACTTGGCGCCCTTGACGTCGGAGGACAGGGTGGCGCCGCCGTCGAGGCGCAGGGCCTTCGCGTCGATGGTCGGCAGTTCACCTTCCGCGGACACCGAGCTGGTGCTGGACGGGGTCGGCGAGGCGCTCTGCGACTGCGCCGGGCTGGTGGCGCCGCCGTCGGCCTTCTTGTCGCCGTCGTCGCCGCCGAGCATGGCCACGCTGATGCCGATCACGACCGCCGCGACCACCGCGATCGCGCCGATCAGCAGGCCCTTGGTGTTCGGGCCCCGGCCCCGCCCGCCGCCCTGCTGGGCCTGCTGGCGGGTGGTGGGCGCGCCGCCCGGGTAGGTCTCCGGCGCCTGGTAGTGCGCGTTGGGCTGGCCGTACGGGCTCTGCTGCGGGACGGTCGGGCCGTACTGCGCGGTGGGCGCGGTCGGCGCGGTCTGCTGCGGGCCGTACTTCCGCTCGCCGACGGAGCGCACCCTGCTGACGGCGTTCGGGTAGCCGTACCCGCCGGACGGCGGCTGGGCCCCTCTCGCCTGACCGTCGGCGTAGAGGTAGCCGAACGGGTCGTCGTCCTCGGGCGTGCTCGCGCCGTTGTCGCCGGGCGTCATCCCTTGGTACTCCTCAACAGGTGCGGGCGGATTCAGTACACGTATGAAGTGCGAGCCTACCCGCTCCCGCTGAGCCAAACGGGTGACTCGGCTCGCTTCATCGCACTGACCTGCGCATCAACCCGCGCGACGATGTTGTTTGGGACGAGATCGTTTCTCCACGTACATCCGCTCGTCAGCGGATTTCAATACTTCGTCGGCCGTCATGCCGCAGTGGGCCCAGCCGATGCCGAAACTGGCGCCCACCCGCACCGCCCGGCCCTCGGCCCGGATGGGCTGGATGATCTCGTTCCGCAGCCGCACGGCGAGGTCCTGGGCGTCCGCCTGGCCGAGCCCGTCGGCGAGTATGACGAACTCGTCGCCGCCGAGCCGGGCGACGGTGTCGCCGTCGCGGACGCCGCTCGACAGCCGCCGGGCGACCTCGATGAGCACCGCGTCACCGGCGTTGTGCCCGAACCGGTCGTTGATCGACTTGAAGCCGTCGAGGTCGCAGAAGAGGACCGCGAGCCCCTTGGTGCCGTCGTCCGTCTGGCCCTCGGGCGCGGCGGTGTGCACATGGTGGTCGAAGCCGTCGAAGGACTCCGCGCCCGGCGCGAAGTCGAAGCCGTGGCCCGCCATGCCGAAGGCGGGGTGCCCGTAGGCGGCGTCCAGCGACTCCAGCTCCCCCGCGAGCGCCGACTGCGGGCGCTGGCAGAGCCGGGACGACAGGCGCGAGCGCAGCTCGGCGGAGTTCGGCAGGCCGGTCAGGGAGTCGTGGGAGGCGCGGTGGGCGAGCTGGAGCTCGCGGCGCTTGCGCTCCTCGATGTCCTCGACGTGGGTGAGCAGGAAGCGGGGCCCGTCGGTCGCGTCGGCCACCACCGAGTTGCGCAGGCTGACCCAGACGTAGGTGCCGTCGCGGCGGCCGAGGCGCAGCTCGGCCCGGCCGCCCTCGGCGGAGGTCCGCAGCAGGGTGCCGATGTCCTCGGGGTGGACCAGGTCGGAGAAGGAGTAGCGGCGCATCGCGGACGCCGGGCGGCCGAGGAGCCGGCACAGCGCGTCGTTGGTGCGCAGGATGCGGCCGTGCTGGTCGCCGCCCATCTCGGCGATGGCCATGCCGGAGGGGGCGTACTCGAAGGCCTGGCGGAACGACTCCTCGCTGGCCCGCAGCGCCTGCTGCTCGCGTTCGAGCCGGACCAGCGCGCGCTGCATATTGGCACGTAGACGCGCGTTGCTGATGGCGATGGCGGCCTGGAACGCGTACATCTGGAGCGCCTCGCGGCCCCACGCGCCGGGCCTGCGGCCGTTGCGCGGGCGGTCCACGGACAGCACCCCGAGCAGTTCGCCGTACCCGCCGGAGACGCCGGGCGTGTACATGGGGGCGAACAGCCGGTCCGAGGGGTGCCACTCGTCCTCGAAGCGGGGCGCGGGCCCGTCGGTGTACCACTGCGGGACGTCGTCGTCGTCGAGGACCCAGCCCTCGGTGTGGGGTATGAACCGCAGGTCGCCCCAGGACTCGCCCATGTCCAGGCGCCGGTCCCAGGACTCGCGCGAGCCCACCCGGCCGGTGATGAGGGCCTCGGCGGCGGAGTTCCCGGCGAACGCGGCGACCACGAGGTCGCCGTCCTGGCGCACGAGATTGACGCACGCCAGCTCGTAGCCGAGGCCGTTCACGACGCCGTCGGCAACGGTCTGAAGCGTGTCCGCCAGGCTGCGGGCCGTGTTCATGTCCGCCATGACCTGGTGCAGTTGCCGCAGGGTCGCAAGACGGACATACGGCTCCGACTCGGTCTCCATGCTCGCCCTCCCCCCGAGTCCTCGCAGCGATTCAAGGGTTGTCTTCGGCGCTTGTCTTCCGTGGTGCCCTTGGTGGTTCTTGCGTTCTTCCGTCGTGCCCTGCCGGCTGTCCTCGCCGGTCGTCGCCTGCCGCCCTGCCGGATCTTCCGTCGCGCCCCTGCCGGATCTCCTGAGGCGCCCCCGCGGCCTCCCGCCACTGAATCACAGCGCGCTGCCCACTCGGTACACAGGGTCAACAATTCATGGCCCTTGTGACTCAAGTCACAGCAAAACCTGAACAATTGAGTAGAGATTCCGCGTTTTCCTTGTGCGTTTACTGAACGCGGGTTGTGCGGACCTGACGGCCATGATGCACGAAGTGCTCCTCCGGTGGTCCTAGGTCCTCCCGCCGCCCTTCTCGGCCCGAGGCCCGATGTGCGCCGTGCGGGCCGCAGACTAGCGTTTCCGCGTGCCCCACACCTCCTCCGCCTTCCTCCCCGCCCCCGCCGCGCCCGCTCCCGGGCATATTGAGGGGGTGAGCAACGACGAGTTCCGCGCCGCCATGTCCCGGCTGGCCGCGGGCGTGGTCCTGGTGACCGCCCAGGAGCCGCCGCTCGACCCGGACGACCCCGGCGCCCCCGCCGGCGAGGACGTCGGGATGACGGCGACGGCGTTCCTGTCGGTCTCCCTCGACCCGCCGCTGGTCCTCGTCAGCGTGCGCGAGGGCTCCCGCATGGACGACCTGCTCGCCGAGCAGCCGCTGTGGGCCGTCTCCGTGCTCACCGACTCCCAGCGGCACATCGCGGGCCGCTTCGCCATGAAGGGCCGCATCAGCGACCGGCTGCTCTTCGCGGACCTGCCCGTCACCCGTGGTGAGGCCTCGGACGCGCCTCTGATCACCGACGCCCTCGCCACCCTGGAGTGCCGCACCGAGCAGCGCGTGCCGGCGGGCGACCACACCCTGGTGATCGGCCGGGTGCTGACGGCCCGGGCGCCGGGCGCGGACGGCGGTCCGCTCACGTACTTCCGGGGGCGCTACCGCAACCTGGGCTGACGGCCGCCCCCGCCGCCGGGAAAATCGCGTGGCCCGGACGCGGCGCCGCGCCTACCCTGCCCCGATGACCCGGCACCTGGAAGAGATCACGCCGCACAACCTCGAAGCCGCGCTCGGCATCGAGATCCGCCCCGACCAGCGACACGCCGTCGAGCCCGTGGCGCACTCCCTCGCCGAGGCCTACGTCCGGCCCCCGGGCGTCGCATGGCCCCGGCTGATCGTCGACGACGGCCGCCCGGTCGGCTTCCTGATGGCCTTCCTCGACATCGACTGGTACGGCGACGGCAGCGTCCACCGCTCGGGGCTGTGGCGGCTCAACATCGCCGCCGACGAGCAGGGCAGGGGGCACGGCCGGTTCGCCGTCGACGCGGTCGCCGCGGAGATCGGGCGGCGCGGCGGCCGGGAACTCCACGTCACCTGGCATCCGGGCCCGGACGGCCCCGAGGCCTTCTACCTGCGCCTCGGCTTCCGCCCGAACGGCGAGACGAGCGGCGGGCAGACGGTGGGGGTGCTGGAACTGGGGCAGGCACCCGGCTCCGTGTGACGGGGCGCGCTCGGTGTCGGGGCGCGTTCGGTGTCGGGGCGCGCTCGGTGTCGGGGCGCGCTCGGTGTCGGGGCCCGGCTCGGTGTCGGGGCCCGGCTCGGTGTCGGGGCCCGGCTCCGGGAGGGGGCCCGGCTAGCCCCAGTCGCGGCCCGAGCGGCCGCGCTTGGTGTCCGCGCGCTGCTTCTTCTCGCGCAGGCGGCGTTCGTTGATGCCGCGGGGGATACGGGTGGGCCGGCGCGGCTTGGGCGGCGGTGCGGTCGCCTCCGCGAGCAGCGCGGCGAGCCGGACGGCCGCCGTCTCACGGTTGCGCCACTGGGAACGGTGGTCGGAGGCGCGGACGGTGACCACGCCGTCGGTCAGCCGGGACGCCAGCCGCTCCAGCGCGCGCTCCTTCCACACCGGCGGCAGCGCCTCGGTGTTCGCCAGGTCGAAGCGGAGTTCCACCTGGGAGTCGCTGGTGTTGACGTGCTGCCCGCCCGGTCCCGAGGACCGCGAGAAACGCCACATGAGCTCGGCCTCGGGCAGCGAGACGGAGCCACGGATGGGATAGGGACCGGACATGCCCCCCATGGTCGCGCGGCCGACCCGCCCGCGTCACGCGAAATATCCGCTCACGGCGAACCGGGTAAAGAGAGTAAAGAGACACGGAACCATGCGTACCTCTCCTGACGTTCCTACGGGTGGTTGTAGCTTTCTGCCGTACCGAACCGAGGGAAGGGACTCCCAACAATGGCTGTAAGCCTGTCCAAGGGTGGCAACGTCTCGCTCACCAAGGAGGCTCCGGGCCTGACCGCCGTCACCGTGGGCCTCGGCTGGGACGTCCGCACGACCACCGGCACGGACTTCGACCTCGACGCGTCCGCGATCGCGGTCAACCCGCAGGGCAAGGTCTACTCGGACGCCCACTTCGTCTTCTTCAACAACAAGCAGACGCCGGACAACACCATCGTCCACACCGGCGACAACCGCACCGGCGAGGGCGCCGGCGACGACGAGGCGATCAACGTCAACCTGGCCGGCCTCCCGGCCGACGTCGACAAGATCGTCTTCCCGGTCTCCATCTACGACGCCGAGAACCGCGGCCAGAACTTCGGCCAGGTCCGCAACGCGTACATCCGCATCGTCAACCAGGCCGGCGGCGCCGAGATCGCGCGCTACGACCTCTCCGAGGACGCCGCCACCGAGACCGCGATGGTCTTCGGCGAGCTGTACCGCAACGGCGCGGAGTGGAAGTTCCGTGCCGTGGGCCAGGGTTACGCCTCCGGCCTGGTCGGCATCGCCCAGGACTTCGGCGTCAACGTCTGATCCGAGGCGGACGACCGACGGCACCCGATCCGAGGCGCCCGGTCCGCGTCGCCCGGCCCCGGCCGAGGGGCGCGCCGCGGAAGAGCCCCGGTCCGTCATGGGCCGGGGCTCTCGCGTCCCGCGGGGTACGTTGCCGGGGTGATCCTCGAGCCCCTAGCCCTCCCCCCGGGCCACGACATCCCCGCCCCGCTGCTCACCGAACTCACCGCCCTGTACGCCTCCGACCGTGCGTTCCAGGCGCTCAGCGGCGACTTCCCCGACCCGGACGACATCCGCCCGGACCAGGTGGCGGCCGCCCTCGCGGACGAACTGGCCCACCCGGACGCGGAGGTGCTGCTCGCCCGCAGCCGGGGGCGGCTGACCGGGCTCGCGATCACCCTCGCCCACCACCCCGACCCGGCCGACCCCGACCCCTGGATCGGGCTGCTGATGATCGACGCGACCGTCCAGCGGCAGGGTCTGGGGCGGCAGTTGGCGTCGCTCGTCGAGGACCGGCTGCGCGCCGCGGGCCGCACCGCCGTACGCCTCGCCGTCCTGGACGCCAACCCCAAGGGCCTCGCCTTCTGGCGCGCCCTCGGCTACGACGTGCTCGACCACCGCCCCGACCTGCAACGGGGCCGCCCCTGCACGGTGCTGCGCAAGGTCCTGCGCACGCCCCGCCGCGCCGCCCGCGTCGCCGTCCTCGACCCGCAGGGCGCGGTCCTGCTCTTCCGCTACGACAACGTCGAGGTGGGGATCCACTGGGCGCTGCCCGGCGGCGGCCTGGAGGGCGACGAGGGCCCCCGTGAGGGCGCCCTGCGCGAACTGCGCGAGGAGACGGGCTGGACGGACCTGGTGCCCGGCCCGCTGCTGACCACGTGGGAGCACGACTTCACCCACACCGGCGTCCCCGTCCACCAGCACGAGCACGTCTACGTCACCCGCGGCCCGCACCGCGAACCCGCCGGTCCCCATCTCGCCGCCGCCCATGCCGAGGACGGCATCCTCACCTGGCGCTGGTGGTCCCGCCACGCCCTGACGACCACCCAGGACCCGGTCTGGCCCCCCGGACTGGCCCGCCTGCTGGACGACTTCGAGTCCACCGGGACGTCCCCGTCGCCCGGCCCGGCATCCGGCCCCGTGGGCGGAACCTGACCGCCGTGAACCGGTTCACGGCGCGGGCGGCTTTCCGTCGCCGTACAGCCAGGTCGCCCAGATGTCGTGGAAGTCGGCGCCCGGGACCCGCCGCTCGACGTACGCCGTGAAGTCCGGGGTGCTCGCGCCGGCGTGGCGGCGGGCGGTGGCCCAGCCGCGCAGGATGCCGAGGAACGCACGGTCGCCGGCCCGCTGCCGGACCTTCTGCAGGACCATCGCGCCCCGGTCGTAGACGGGACGTGCGGAGATGTCCGCGGCGCCCGGCGGCGACCCGGGCGGGAACGCCCACAGGTCCGCGCCCGCCCCGGTGCGGTAGAGCCGGTCGAAGGTCCGCTGCGCCGTGGCCCCGCCGTGGTCCTCGGCCCACAGCCACTCCGCGTAGGTGGCGAACCCCTCGTTCAGCCACATGTCCCGCCAGCTCACGGGCGTGACCGAGTCGCCGTACCACTGGTGGGCCAGCTCGTGCACGAGGGTGGTGAGGTCGGGCGGGCCGGGGAAGACCGGCCGGTTCTGTGTCTCCAGCGCGTAGCCCGCGTCCCCCGGCCGGTCCACGATCGCCCCGGCCGAGCCGAACGGGTACGGCCCGAACACGCGCTCCTCCCACCCGAGGACCTCCGGCAGCCGGGCGAGCACCGCGCGGCTCGCCGCCGCCTGGGTGGGGTCGACGGCGACCAGGACCGGCAGGCCGCCCGCGGCCGTGGAGCGGTCGAGGTCGTAGTGGCCGACGGCGACGGTCGCGAGATAGGTCGCCATCGGCTCGGCGACGCGCCAGCGGTAGGCGGTGCGGCCGCCGCTCGTCGTCCGGCCGGTCAGCTCCCCGTTGGACACGGCCTGAAGCCCCTTCGGCACGGTCACGGAGATGTCGTACGACGCCTTGTCGGACGGATGGTCGTTGCCGGGGAACCAGGTCATCGAACCGGTCGGCTCACCCAGGGCCAGCGCGCCGTCCGCCGTCGGCAGCCAGCCCTCCTGCGAGCCGTCCGGGTCGGTGAGGGTGACGGGGCGGCCGGAGTAGCGCACCGCGACGCGGAAGACGCGGCCGTCGCCGAGCGGGCCCGGCGGGCGGACGGTCAGTTCCTGCCCGGCCCGGTGCCAGCCGGCGGAGCGGCCGTCGACGGTGACCGAGCCTACGTCCAGGCCCAAGAGGTCGAGATCGAAGGCGGAGAGGTCCTGGGTGGCGCGGGCGGTGATCACCGCCGTACCGGACAGCCGGGGCTCGGCGGGGTCGTAGGCGAGGGTCAGGGCGTAGTGGGAGACGTCGTAGCCGCCGTTGCCCGCCTTCGGGAAGTACGGATCGCGCAGCCCCTTCGCCCCCGGCGTCCCGTGCGCGCCCCCGCCCCCGCCGCACCCCGCGAGGGCGGGCGCGCCCAGCACGGCCAGCGCCGAGGCGGCGGCCACGGCGGGTCGGACAAACAGCCTGAATCGGGGCACGCCCGCGATCCTATGCGCGGAGCGTGACACCATCGCCTACGTGCTCGACATCGGCTACGCCCTCTCCCACCGCTTCCCCGACCCGCCGCAGGCCGACTACCGCCGCGTGGACGTCCACGCCCTGCGGCACGACCTGTTCTGCGGCGACGTCTACCTCGCCGACACCAAGGCGGACCGGGAGCTGTCCACCGCCTGGGGATGGGTGCCCGTGCTCGACTTCGCGTGGGCCCTGTGCGACATCGCCGAGCGGCTGGACCGCGACCCGGCGGGCTCCCGCGCCTCCCGTCCGCAACACGCGGAGCTGGACTTCACCGAGTCCACCGACCGGATGCTGTTCGAGCGCCGCTTCGGCTGGGTGGACATCGAGTCCGACTGGATGCCGGCCGAGGAACCGCCCCTCACCTTCTCCCACGCCGAACTCCGCAAGGAGGCGCGGGACTTCCTGCACGACCTGATCGCCGACCTGTGCGACCTGCACGAGGACCTGGCGGAGAACCCCGCGATCTGGACCCTGCAGGCCCGCTTCCCCCGCGTGTCCTAGGAGCCTGGCGTCACAGGCCCTCCGTCACCCTGGGGGCCGCCCGAGGCCGCCCCGGGCCCGTGTTCAGTCCTCCACCCTGATCCCCAGCTCCCCCGCCAGCACCGGCGCCAGGTCCAGCAGCTGGGCCGTGCTGATCACCGCGCCGGACAGCCGGTCGACGCCGCGGGCGATCTCCAGGGACGCCGCCCCGCGCAGATCGACGTCCTTGAGCACCGCCGCCGTCAGATCCACCGCCTTCAGGGTGCAGTCCACGAACTCCACCCGCTCCAGCAGCGCGCCCCCGAAGTCGGGCTCCGCCAGCACACAGCCCTCGAACACGACGTCTCTGAGCTTCGCCTTGCGCAGATTGAGATAGTCGATCTTGCCGCCGCGGAAGACCACCCGCTCCAGGACCGCGCCGTGCAGCTGCGTGCCGCCCAGGCGCGCGTCGCGCACCTCCACGTCGCGGAGGGTCGACTCGGCCAGATTGGTGCCGACCCCTCGCGGGGCCGTGAGCACCGAGTCCAGGATCCGCGCGTGCGGCAGGTCCGCCTCGTCCAGCGCGCACCCGGTCAGCGCGCAGTCCATGAACCGCGCGCCCGCCCCGTCCGCGCCGGTGAAGTCCTCGTCCCGGATGTCGAGGCCGTCGTAGTCCCCGTCCGGCTCCAGGCCCCCGCCGCCGTACGCCTCCAGCGCGGGCAGCCGCACCTCCGGCCGCCGCGCCGCCTTCACCCGGCCGGCACCGCCGCCCCGCCCGGTCCCGCCCGCCGTTCCCGCCGCTCTCCTCACCATGCCCCCATGCTGCACCCCGCCACTGACAGTCACCCCCGACCTGCGTGAACGCGACCGCGTCGATTCGTGATGTCACATTCGGGGCCGCCAGACAGTCGTTCATGAGTGAAAGGCGACCCCGAAACAGAGGGAGACCCCCAGCCATGCACCGCATCACCGTCGTCGGCGGCGGCCTCGCCGGACTCACCGCGGCCATCACCGCCGCCGAAGCGGGCGTCAAGGTCACCGTCCACGAGGCCCACCACACCCTGGGCGGCCGCGCGCGCACCACCGAAGGGCCCTACCAGGCCGACGAGGGCCCGCACGCCCTCTACACCGGCGGCCCGCACTGGACCTGGCTCACACAACGCGACCTCGTCGGACCGGTCACCCCGGTGCCCGCCCGGGAAGCGGCCCGGCTGCGGCTGCGCCACCACGGACAGCTCCGCAGGACCCCGCCCTTCGCCCTGCTCAAACTCCTGCGCCGGGGCGCCCGCGACGCGCCCGCCGACACCGACTTCCTCAGCTGGGCCACCGAACAGGCCGGGGCGGAGGGCGCACGGGCCGCCGCCCACTACTCCGCCGTGGCCCTCTTCCACCACGACCCGGGCATCCTCTCCGCCGCCTTCGTGCAGGAACGCCTGCGCCGCGCCGCCCGGCTGCCGCTGGAGGCGCACCACCCGCGCGGCGGCTGGGCCACCCTCGTCGACCGGATGGCCGCCCGTGCCTGGAACCTCGGCGTCCGCATGGAGACCCTGTCCCGCGTCGACACCCTGCCCACCGACACCCCCGTCGTCGTCGCCACCTCCCTGCCCGCCGCCCGCCGCCTGCTCCGCGACGACTCGCTGACCTGGACCGGCGGCCGCACCGCCCTGCTCGACCTGGCCCTGCGCGGCCGGCGGGGCGACCCGTTCGTCCTGTCGGACCTCGACGCGCCCGGCTGGATCCAGCGGACCACCGCGCAGGACCGCACCCTCGCCCCGGCCGGCGAACAGCTGGTGCAGGGTCAGATCCCCATCGCCCCGCACGAGACCAGGGCCGACGGCATCGCCCGCGCCGAGCACCTCCTCGACCTCGCCTACGACGGCTGGCGCGAGCGCGTCACCTGGCGCCGCGAGGCCCTCGCCAACGGCCGTACCGGAGCGGTGGACCTGCCCGGCACCAGCTGGCGCGACCGCCCCGCCGTCGACCGCGGCGACGGCGTGTACCTGGCCGGGGACCAGGTCGCCGCCCCCGGCGTGCTCTGCGAGGTCGCCTTCAACAGCGCCCTCACCGCGGTCTCCCTCGCCCTGGGCAGACACCGGTCCCACCGGCTTGACCTCAAGCGCGCTTGAGGTCGCAGGGTGGAACGCCGGCCGTCCACCGGCCCACCGGAATGAAGCCGGCCCCACCGGAACGAGCCGGTCCCGCGTCAAAGGAGTCCCCATGCACGCCGTCCGCCTGCACGCCTTCGGTCCGCCCGAGAACCTCGTCCACGAGCGGACGACGGACCCGCGCCCCGGTCCGGGCCAGGTGCGGATCGCCGTCGCCGCCGCCGGTGTCCACCTGCTCGACACGGCGCTGCGCGCCGGCCACCGCGGTCCCGCGCCCGAACTGCCCGCCCTGCCCACGATCCCGGGCCGCGAGGTCGCGGGCGTCGTCGACGCGCTCGGCGACGGCGTGGCCCCGCTCTGGCTCGGCCGCCGCGTGGTCGCCCATCTCGGCTTCGCGCCCGGCGGCTACGCCGAACTCGCCGTCACCGACGTCGACCGGGTCCACGACATCCCCGGGAACCTCGACGCCGCCGAGGCCGTGGCCATGATCGGCACCGGCCGCACCGCCCTCGGCATCGCACAGTTCGCCGACCTCGGCCCCGACGCGGTGGCCGTGGTCCCGGCCGCCGCGGGCGGCATCGGCACCCTGCTCGTGCAGCACGCCCGGGGCGGCGGCGCCACCGTGATCGGCCTCGCGGGCGGCCCCGCCAAGACCGCGCGGGTCCAGGCGAACGGCGCCGACCTCGCGCTCGACTACCTCGACCCCACCTGGCCGGACAAGGCCCGTGCCCATCTCGGCGGGCGCGCCGCCACCGTGGTCCTGGACGGCGTCGGCGGCACGGTCGCCCGCGAGGCCGTCGCCCTGCTCGGACCCGGCGGCAGGCACCTCGTCTTCGGCTGGTCCGGCGCGGGCATCGCCGACGGCTCGCCGTACCTCGTCGACGGCGTGTCCGAGGTCGTCGCCGGCCCCGCCCTGCTCGCCCGCACCGGCGGCCCGAACCCCCTGCGCACGCTCGAACTGCGCGCCCTCGCCGAGGCCGCCGCCGGACGCCTCACCCCCGCCCTCACCCGCTACCCGCTGGCCGCGGCCGCCGAGGCGCACCGCGCACTGGAGAACCGGCGGACCACCGGAAAGGTCGTACTCGAACCATGACCAGTAACAAAACGACGCATGGCGCCACAAAGAATGCAATACCCACCAAAACGTGGTCTTCTGGGCGAATGAGCACCACCCGAACAGCTGATCCTGAGACCGGTGTGGACCCCCGCCGCTGGTGGGGCCTGGTGATCATCGCGCTCGCGCAGCTCATGGTGGTCCTGGACGCGACCATCGTGAACATCGCACTGCCCTCCGCCCAGCAGGACCTCGGCATGTCCAACGGCAACCGGCAGTGGGTGATCACCGCCTACACCCTGGCGTTCGGCGGACTGCTCCTGCTCGGCGGGCGCGTCGCCGACCTCGTCGGCCGCAAACGCACCTTCGTCATCGGCCTCATCGGCTTCGCGGCCGCCTCGGCGCTCGGCGGCGCCGCGGTCAACTCCGGGATGCTCTTCGGCGCCCGCGCCCTCCAGGGCGCCTTCGCCGCCCTTCTCGCGCCCTCCGCGCTCTCCCTGCTCACCACCACCTTCACCGACCCCAAGGAGCGCGGAAAGGCCTTCGGCATCTACGGCGCCCTCGCCGGCAGCGGCTCCGCCATCGGCTTCATCGTCGGCGGCGTGCTCACCGAGTACCTCAACTGGCGCTGGTGCCTGTACGTCAACGTGCCCATCGCGATCATCGCCGTCTTCGGCGCCCTCGCCCTGCTGCACGACCGGCCCGGCCGCACCGACGCCCGCCTGGACGTGCCCGGCGTCGTCCTCGGCTGCGGCGGACTCGTAGCCATCGTCTACGGCTTCGCGGAGGCCGAACCCCGCGGCTGGACCGACCCGCTGGTCCTCGCGCTCTTCGCCGCCGGGGTCGCCCTGCTCGCCGCGTTCGTCTGGTGGCAGACCCGCGCGCCCAGCCCCCTGCTGCCGCTGCACATCATCAAGGAACGCAACCGCGCCGGCTGCTTCCTGACCATGGCGCTCGCCGTCATCGGGATGTTCGGGCTGTTCCTGTTCATGACCTACTACCTCCAGGTCATCCTCGGGTACTCGCCCGTCAAGACCGGACTGGCCTTCCTGCCGCTCACGGTCGCCATCATCATCGGCTCGACCCAGGTCTCGGCCCGGCTGCTCCAGCGGGTGGCACCGCGCGCCCTGATGGTGCCCGGCATGGTCCTCGCGGCCGGCGGCATGATCATCCTCACCCAGATGACCGTGGACTCCTCCTACGCCACCGAGATCCTCCCCGCACTGCTCCTGATGGGCTTCGGCATGGGCCTCACCTTCATGCCGGTCTTCGCCACCGCCACCGCGGGCGTCGCCCCCGAGGACTCCGGCGTCACCTCCGCCACCGTCAACACCTCGCAGCAGGTCGGCGGCTCCATCGGCACCGCCCTGCTCAACACCATCGCCACCACCAGCACCACCACCTACATCGCCGCCCATCTGCGCGACCCCGCCCGCAAGGCCCAGGTCGTCGCCGAGGGCACCGTGCACGGCTACACCGTCGCCATCTGGTGGGCCGCCGGGATCATGCTCCTCGCCGGTCTCGTCGCGGGCCTCATGGTCACCACGAAGCCCCCGAAGCACGGCGCACCGGCCCCGGCCCCCGTACCGGAATCCGTCGCCTGACCGCACGGATCACGGATCGCGTCAGTGGCGCCCCGCCACCCGGTCCGCGACCCGCGCCAGCCGCGACGAGCGGACGTCGAACCCCGCGCCCTCGCGCCGGTCCGCGGCCCGATACGTGGCGTACATGCCCTGCACGCCCAGCCACCGCAGCGGCTCCGGCTCCCAGCGGCGCACCTTGTGCCCCACCCACGGCAGCCCCGTCAGCTCCGTCGGCCCGCCCTGCCCGGAATCCTGCTGCACCAGATCGCACAGCGTCCGCCCGGCCAGATTCGTCGTCGCCACGCCCGAGCCGACGTACCCGCCCGCCCAGCCGAGCCCCGTCGACCGGTCCAGGGTGACCGTGGCGCACCAGTCGCGCGGCACGCCGAGCACGCCCGACCAGGCGTACTCCACCCGCACCCCGGCGAGCGCCGGGAAGAAGTCGGTCAGGATGCGCCGCAGCGCCTCCACGGTCGCCCCCTGCGTCCGCCCGTCGCTGTCGGTGCGCGAGCCGAACCGGTACGGCACCCCGCGCCCGCCCAGCGCGATCCGCCCGTCCGCGGTGCGCTGCGCGTACATGTAGACGTGCGCCATGTCGCCGAGGGTCTCCAGGCCGTCCCAGCCGATCGCGGCCCACTGCGCGTCCGTCAGCGGCTCCGTCGCGATCATCGAGGAGTTCATCGGCAGCCAGGTCCGGCGCTGCCCCTTCAGGTCCGCCGTGAAGCCCTCCGTACAGCGCAGCACGTACGGCGCCCGCACGGTGCCGTACGGCGTCACCGCGTGCCGGGGCCGGATCTCCGTCACCGGCGTCGACTCGTGGATCGTGACGCCCAGCGCCTCCACCGCCGCCGCCAGGCCCTTCACCAGCTTCACCGGATGCAGGCGCGCCCCGTGCGGCGTCCACGCCGACCCGACCGCGTCCGCGATCCGGATCCGCTCCGCGGTCTCCCGCGCGCCGTACAGCTCCCGGTCCTTCTCGCCGTACGACAGCTCGTGCTCGTGGAACGCGCGCAGCCGGGCCAGCTGCGCGGGCGTGCGGGCGACCTCCAGCACGCCGCCCTGGTGCAGATCGCAGTCGACGCCCTCCTCGGCGACCACCCGGGCGACCTCGCCCACCGTGCCGTTCATGGCCCGCTGCAGGCGCACCGCGGCCTCGTGGCCGTGCAGCTTCGCGTACCGGTCGCGGCCCGCGATGCCGTTGTAGAGCCAGCCGCCGTTGCGGCCCGAGGCGCCGAAGCCGCAGAACTTCCGCTCCAGCACCGTGATCCGCAGGAAGGGGGCGGCCTTCTTCAGGTAGTACGCCGTCCACAGGCCCGTGTAGCCGCCGCCGACGATCACCACGTCCGCGGACGCGTCACTGGCCAGCGGCTCGCGCACCGCCGGAAGCCCGTCGTCCGCGTACCAGTAGGAGATGCCGCCGTTCACGACCCTGTTCGCCGAGCTGCTCATGGCCGGACGTTAACCCCTGAGAGCGGCCAGTGTCTCCTTCGGATTCCATGGTTTTCCACGCCCCCGGGCCAGCGGAAAGCAGGCCAGACCGATGAGCACGGACACGAAATGACCGAGCGCGGTGAACGTCGGCGAGGCCGCGAACGGCACCCCGTACACGATCAGCACCACCGCCAGATACGGGTACCGCCACGGCGCGGCGATCCGGTACGTCAGCACCCCCACCACACCCGCCAGCGCGTAGCTCACCCCGATGTCCAGGGTGTAGGCGGCCGAGTGCGGCGCCACGCCGTCGTGGATCGCCTTCAGCAGCGCGCCCTCGCTGATCAGGGTCGCCAGCACGTGCGCGGCCACGCACACGGCCAGCCAGCGCAGCGTCCCGAGCCACCGCTCGGCCTGCGCGTGGAAGACCGTGTAGAGCACCGCGTACGGCAGCCAGTACCCGCCGTCGATCCACATGGCGCTGGTGATCAGCACCCGCACCGGGTCCCGCGACAGCTCGTGGATGTTGGTCGACCGCTGACGCAGGAAGTCCTTCTCGAACTCGGGCGACATGTGATGCAGGGCGACGGTGGTGACGAAGAGGACCGCGAGCCAGACGTACGTGCCCAAAGCGCTGCGGACGTACGCCCAGATCCGCCCGAGGACCCGTTTCACCCACATCCCCAGATTGACGCACGCCGTCGGCGGGGGTGGCGACCGACATCCCGGGGGCGGAGGGCGCAAGAAACCGGAAGGGCGGAACACCACTCGTTATTCACTACCGCAAAGATATCCAAGGTGCTTCTACATCCACCCCGACCTGCAATGGAGCCCCCTGTCGGATTCGAACCGACGACCTGCTGTTTACAAGACAGCTGCTCTGGGCCGGACTGAGCTAAGGAGGCATCACGCAACCAAACGCGCGCGAAAGCGGCTCCACTGTACACACACCCCGTTTCCCGGAGCCACGAAGTTCCGCACCCGTCGCTCCCCGAAAGCCGCGCGTAACCAGTCGCGCATCCGTTCGTTGATCGGGCTGAGGTTCTTTTGTGGCGATCAGATCATCGGGGGCGTTCGTGGGAGATCACATCGGGGTGCCGACGGCCGAGGACAAGGCGGCGTCGCCGCCGTCAAGCGGGAAGTGCTCGGCATCGGCGGCCGCCGCAAGCACCACGCCCGCGAGGCGGCGCCGTTGCGGCCTCACGCGAAGGACTCCGAGGCCCGGCACCGTCTCTACCGCTACCGCTTCTATCCGACCGCCGAGCAGGCCGAGCAGTTGAACCGCACGTTCGGCGCGTGCCGGTGGGTCTACAACGAGGGGCTGGCCCTGCGGTCCGGTGCCTGGGAGCGGTACCGGCTGCGGGTGGGGTTCGCGGAGACGTGCCGGGCGTTGACGGGCTGGAAGCTGGTGGCGGGCACGGCCTGGCTGAAGGAGGTGTCGTCGACCGTTCTTCAGCAGTCGCTGCGCCATTTGGATCAGGCGTTCGGCCGCTTCTTCAAGGGTGAGGGGTGCTGTCCACGGCGGAAGCGCAAGGGCCGGTCGCGGGATGCGGCTGTCTATGTGCGCACCGGTTTCCGGTGGGTGGAGGATCCGGGCCGGCCTGGCACGGGTGTGATCACGTTGGCCAAGCAGTCGCAGCCGTTGGACGTGCGGTGGTCGAGGGCGTTGCCCGCGGGGGTGGTGCCGGTCCGGTTGTCGGTGACGCGGGACCGTGCGGGGCGGTTTTTCGTCTCGGTACTGGTCGAGGAGCGGATTCGGGCGTTGCCGCCGGTCTTCGAGTCGGGCTCGTCGGTGCCGAAGGCCGTGGGGCTGGATCTCGGTCTGGCTTCGCTGGTCACCCTTGACGACGGGACGAAGGTGGGTCATCCGCGGCTGTTGAAGCGTCATGCGGGGAGGCTGGCGCGGTTGCAGCGGGAGCTGCACAGGAAGGTGAGGGGTTCGAGGAATCGTGAGAAGGCGAGGGGGAGGATCGCGCGGCTGTACGCGTTGATCTCGGACGTGCGCAAGGACCTGTTGGATCAGTTGACCACCCGCCTCGTGCGCGAGAACCAAGTGCTCGTGGTGGAGGACCTGTCCGTGGCGTCCTTGGTGCGTGCGGCGCGGGGTGGCTCACGGCGCAGGAAGGCGCGGCTGAACGAGGCGATCTGTGACGCGGGGTGGGGTGAGCTGTTGCGGCAGTTGCGTTACAAGTGCGAGTGGTACGGGCGGACGCTGGTGATCGTGGACCGGTTCTTCCCGTCCACCCGACGGTGCTCGTCCTGTCACGCGAAAGGCCCGCGGATAGACGTGTCGGTCCGTGAGTGGACCTGTGGCGAGTGCGGTGCGGTGCATGACCGGGATGTGAACGCGGCCGTGAATCTGCGGGACGAGGGGATGCGCCTGTACTGGTCGGTGGCGGCCGGGCTGCCGCCGGGCAGGAGGGTCCCGGCGGTGATCAAGGCGTCGGAGGTGGAGAAGATCCTGTCGGTCGGGTAGGCGGCCGGTGCGGTACGGACCGATGGGTCGTCGGTCGTCATGCCTGTGGAGTCCGTGTAAGACCTGCCGAGCGCTGCTCTCCGAAGCGGTGTCCGGTGGGCGGTGGGCGATGAAGCAGGAAGCCCGTGGGCAGGACCAAAAGTGCGTTGCTCTGCCACCCCGAGCGGAGTGCGCCGCGAATTTCACAGCCCTCCAGGTGCTGACAGAGCCGTGAACGCCAGGTACCGTCCTGACCCAGTTCACTCGTGTGGACTACATCAACCACCTTCCTACTCGGATCGTCCGGCACGTTCCTGCCGGTAGAAGGGGGCCCATTCACATGGCCACTGTCACGTTCGACAAGGCGACCCGGATCTACCCGGGTTCCACCAAGCCCGCCGTCGACGGTCTCGACATCTCGATCGAGGACGGCGAGTTCCTCGTTCTGGTCGGCCCGTCCGGCTGCGGCAAGTCCACCTCGCTCCGGATGCTCGCGGGGCTCGAGGACGTCAACGGCGGTCAGATCCGCATCGGCGACCGTGACGTGACCCACCTGCCGCCGAAGGACCGGGACATCGCGATGGTGTTCCAGAACTACGCGCTGTACCCGCACATGACGGTCGCCGACAACATGGGCTTCGCGCTCAAGATCGCCGGCGTCAACAAGGCGGAGATCCGGCAGAAGGTCGAGGAGGCCGCGAAGATCCTCGACCTGACCGAGTACCTCGACCGCAAGCCGAAGGCGCTCTCCGGCGGTCAGCGCCAGCGTGTGGCCATGGGCCGCGCGATCGTGCGTGAGCCGCAGGTCTTCCTCATGGACGAGCCGCTGTCCAACCTGGACGCCAAGCTCCGTGTGTCGACGCGTACGCAGATCGCCTCGCTCCAGCGCCGTCTCGGCATCACGACCGTCTACGTCACCCACGACCAGGTCGAGGCCATGACGATGGGCGACCGGGTCGCGGTCCTCAAGGACGGTCTGCTGCAGCAGATCGACACCCCGCGCAACATGTACGACCGCCCGGCGAACCTGTTCGTCGCCGGCTTCATCGGCTCGCCGGCCATGAACCTGGTCGAGGTGCCGATCACCGACGGCGGCGTGAAGTTCGGCAACAGCGTCGTCCCGGTCAACCGCGAGGCGCTGAAGGCCGCCGCCGACAAGGGCGACACCACGGTCACCGTCGGCGTGCGCCCCGAGCACTTCGACATCGTCGAGCACAACGGCGGTGCCGCGGCCTCCCTGACGAAGGACTCGGAGGACGCGCCGGCCGGTCTGGCCGTCTCCGTCAACGTCGTGGAGGAGCTCGGCGCCGACGGTTACGTCTACGGCACCGCCGAGGTCAGCGGCGCGGTCAAGGACCTGGTCGTCCGTGTCAACGGCCGCCAGGTGCCGGAGAAGGGCGCTCAGCTGCACGTCGTGCCGCGCGCGGGCGAGACCCACGTGTTCTCGACCTCCACCGGCGAGCGTCTCTCCGACTGAGGTTCCGGGCGGGTTCGGCCCCGGAGAAAATCCCGGGTAATTCACCCACGTTGACGAAGAGGGCCCCGCGGGCGACCGCGGGGCCCTCTTCGCTGCCGCCCAACACCCCACCAGAACCGGTCATTTCGAGCAGTGTGCGTCAACCCCCCACCCGGGAAAGGGCGCCACTTCGTCCCCCGAACCGGTGACTAAATGTCGCCAAATCATCACCGGGCGCTACCCTCACACGCGTGAAGCACTCCACCACCCCTCAGACGCGACGCGGCCAGGGCGGCCCCGCCCGCCGGATCGGCCGCTCCCTCGCCCTCGTCCTGCCCGTCGTCCTGGTGCTCTCCGGGACCCTCGCGGTCACCCGAGTCAACTGGTCGGGGAATTCCTCGAGCTCGGTGCTCACCGCGTCGGACACCCTCTCCTCCCGGACCGCCGCCCGCGCCCCGCAGGACGTCCTGCGCGACCAGCTGGTGACCGAACTCCAGGAGAAGAACCCGGGCGTGGCCCTGACCCACCTCCAGGAGGCCGTGAACGGGCACCCGTCGCTGGCGAAGCACTGCGTCGCCATCGCGCGCGCCCTGGGCCAGGCGGCGGTGCGCAGGTACGGGCCGACCAAGGCGCAGTCGTACGCCCGGCCCGTCTGCGACACCGCGTTCGCCTCCGGCGTCATGGCGGCGAACGGCTGACACCCCGACCGGCCCTGGGCCGTGGAAGCCAGGCGCGGGGCGCCACGTACAGTTCGGGCATGACCCATCCGAACGCGGCGTCCCGCCCCACACAAGCCGTCATCCTGGCCGGTGGCCAGGGCTCTCGGCTGCGCCCCTACACCGACGACCGGCCGAAGCCGATGGTCGAGATCCCGGGTACCGGTGTTCCGATCATCGGCCACCAGCTGACCTGGCTGGCCGAGGAGGGCGTGACGGACGTGGTCGTCTCCTGCGGCCACCTCGCCGAGGTGCTCCAGGAGTGGCTGGCGTCGTCCGCGCTGCCGGTGAAGGTCACCACCGTCGTGGAGACGGAGCCGCTCGGCCGTGGCGGCGGCCTGCGGTACGCGGCCGCGCATCTCCCCCACCCGGACCGGGCCTGGTACGCCACCAACGGCGACATCTGGACCCGGTTCTCGCTGCGTGACATGGCCGACTTCCACACCGAGCGGGACGCCGTCGCGACGCTCGCGCTGGCCCGGCCGCGCATCCCGTGGGGCGCCGTGCAGACGGACGGGTTCGGGCACATCACGGACTTCATCGAGGCCCCGCCGTCGACCTTCGAGATCAACGCCGGCGTGTACGTGTTCTCCCCCGAGTTCGCCTCGCTGCTCCCGGAGATCGGGGACCACGAGCGCACCACGTTCCCGGGCCTCGCGCGTGAGCGCCGGCTGGCCGGGTTCCCGCTGCCCCAGGGGTCGTACTGGCGGGCCATCGACACCGCGAAGGACCTCACCGAGGCGGCCAAGGAGCTGGCGGCGCTGGGGCGCTGAGCCCGAGCCCGCACGACCGGCCCCGCACGGGCGGCCCCCCACAACCGGCCCGCACGGGCGGCCCCCAACAACCGGCCCCCGCAGGCGGCCCGCACGCACGGCCCGCAGGACCCCGCACCATCGGCCCGCACACCCGGCCCGCACGCGCGTGTTCCCCGCTCCCCTTCCGGGGTGCGGGGAACACGTGTATCGGCGCGATGTCAGCCGGTGGGCCCGCCGAGGATCTCGCCCACCGGCTTGGTTACCCCAACAGGCCGCCCACCAGGCCCGGTTGGCCGGAGGACGAGCCCCCGCCGGTGGAGCCGCCGCTCGAAGTGGATCCGGTGGTCCCGCCGTTGCTCGGTCCCGTGGTGGTGCTGGGGGCCTGTTCGGCGGGCGTGGTCTGCTGCGGCGGGGCCTGGCCGCCGCCGGTGCTCTGGCTCTGGCTGGGCGCGCCCGTGGTGGCCGTACCGGAGGACTGGGTGGTGCTGCCGGGGGTGGTCGCCGCGCCGGAGGGCGTGCCGGCCGTGGTGGCGCCGTGGCTCGGGGCGGTGGAGGCCACCGGGGCCTTGCGGTGCCGGGTGCCGGGCTGCTGCGGGAGCGGGGAGCCGGGCAGTTCGTTGCGCGGGGCCTCGCCCGGTCCGGGCACGACCACCCGGCTGGCGTCGCGCACGGCGCCGCCGAGCAGGGAGCCGAT
Organism: Streptomyces mangrovisoli; assembly: GCF_000974985.2. GTDB lineage: Bacteria > Actinomycetota > Actinomycetes > Streptomycetales > Streptomycetaceae > Streptomyces > Streptomyces mangrovisoli. Next base: position 24,379 of record NZ_LAVA02000098.1, read on the forward strand.
CAGCAGCGTGAGACCGACGACGACGGCCGTCACCAGGGCGCCGCGGCGCAGCACGTAGGCGCGCAGGTCCCAGATGTCGGAGCGGGGGCCGAGGCGCCGCCAGGCGGCGGAGGCGAGGCGGCCGTCGAGGGAGTAGACGGGGGCGCCCGCGATGATCAGCGGGGACCAGGCGGCGAGGTAGATGATGTCGGGCGTGTCGTAGACCGGGACGGTCTTCCAGCTGACGGTGACGATGAGCGCGGCCGAGAGCAGGGCGCCGACGACCGCGGCGACCCGCTGCCAGCAGCCGAGCACGGTCAGCACGCCGACGACGACCTGGAGGAAGGCGATGACGAGTCCGGCGCCGACGGGGTGCTGGAGGGCGAACTGGCGCAGTGGCTCGGCGACTTCCCAGGGGTGCAGGGTGTTGAGCCACTTGACCATGGAGCCGCGCTTGCCGCCGTCGAAGTAGACGGGGTCGCAGAGCTTGCCCATGCCGGCGTAGATGGAGATGAAGCCGAGGAAGATGCGCAGCGGGAGCAGGACCACGCCGAGGTGCATCCGGCGGCCGGGGTAGTAGGCGTGCCGGGCCGGGTCGTCGCCGTGCCGGCGCGCGGCCCGGGTGGTCGGCTCGGGGGTGCCCGCCGTGTCCTCGGGGTCGTCGTAGGCGCCATAGTCGTCGTACCCGTCCGCGAACTCCTCGTCGCCGTAGGCGGGTCGGGCGAAGGCGGGCTCGTCGTAGGCGCTGCCGACGGTGCGCATATGGGGCAGCAGGCGGGCGCCCGGCGCGTCGCCGGGGCCGCGCTGGGCGCCGACGACGGGGCTCTCGACGGTCCGGCCGGGCTCGTCGGGGCCGCCGAGCTCGATGCGCGGGATGACCTGGGTGGCCCCGGCGTCGGCGGCGGCCTCCTCGGTGTGCGGGACGCTGCTGCCCCGCACGGCCTGGAGCAGCCGGTGGGCGCCGGTGTCGTCGGGGGCCGAGCGGCCGCTCCAGACGACGGGGCGGCGGCGGGCGGCCGGCTTCCCCGCCGCGCCGCCCGGGACCCGGGCGGTGTCGTCGCCGGCGCTCAGGTGTCGGGCGAGGCGCGGGGATTGGGCGCGTCGTCGCGTCGACGCGCCCAGCTGCACGCGGAAGCTCGCGTGATTGACGATGACCTGCGCCGGATCGCTCGGCACCTTCACCATGCTCAGCGCGGGAGCGTCGTCGAACCCCGACGAGCGGTCCCCCGTGGGTGTGCGGGGTGTTCTGGTGTCCACACTCATCTAACCGAGTGACGTGGAGTTAGGACACTGTCTTGACCCAGCGGAAGTGTCCGGACCGCGTCAAGGTTGCCCTGGCCGCCGGGTTTGACCCGCTCGGGTGACGGAACCGGACGGGTGTCCAGCCGTCGGCCGGGGCGTCGGCCGGCGCTCCGGCCCCGGCGCGGGGCGCCGGGGCTCGCGCGTCAGCCGCGGCGGCGGGCCGCCTCGTAGAGCACGATGCCCGCGGCCACACCGGCGTTCAGCGACTCGGTGCCACCCGGCATCGGGATCCGCACGCGGACGTCGCAGGTCTCGCCGACGAGGCGGGACAGGCCCTTGCCCTCGCTGCCGACGACGATCACGACGGGCCCGGAGAGGGCTTCGAGGTCGTGCAGGTCGGCCTCGCCGTCGGCGGCCAGGCCGACGACCACGATCCCGGCCTTCTTGTACGCCTCCAGGGCGCGGGTGAGGTTGGTGGCGCGCGCCACCGGCGTGCGGGCGGCCGCGCCCGCGGACGTCTTCCAGGCACCGGCGGTCATCCCCGCGGCACGCCGCTCCGGCACGAGGACGCCGTGGCCGCCGAACGCGGAGACGGAGCGGACGACCGCGCCGAGGTTGCGCGGGTCGGTGACACCGTCGAGGGCGACGATCAGCGGGTCGGCGCCCTCGTCGTAGGCCGCCTCGGCGAGCTCCTCGGGGTGCGCGTACTCGTACGGCGGGACCTGGAGGACGAGGCCCTGGTGGTTGAGCCCGTTGGTCATGCGGTCGAGCTCGGGGCGGGGGGCCTCCATGAGGTTGATCCCGCCGCGCTCGGCGGCGAGCTGGAGGGCCTCGCGGACGCGCTCGTCGTTGTCGATGAACTGCTGGACGTAGAGCGTGGTGGCGGGCACGCCCTCGCGCAGCGCCTCGACGACCGGGTTGCGGCCGACGACCAGCTCGGAGGAGCTGCGGCCGCCGCCGCGGCGCTGCGGCGGCCGGCCCTGGGCGCGGCGGACCTTGGCGTTGGCGGCACGCTGCTTGGCGTGGCCCTTGCGCATCTCGGCGGGCGGGGTCGGCCCCTTGCCCTCGAGGCCCCGGCGTCGCTGGCCGCCACTGCCGACCTGCGCGCCCTTCTTGCCGGACATGCGGCGGTTGTTCGCGGCCATGACCTGCCTGTTCTGTGCGGAAGCGCTGCGGGAGCGCTTCGGCGGTCCCGCGGACTGCTGCGGGACCGCTACGGGACTGCTGCGGAAAAACTGCGTGTACGTCTATGCAGTGTGCCGCCCGGAGGGCCGGGCGGCACAATCGATCAAGGGACGGCCCCGGGGCGCCGGCCCAGGGGCGCGGGCCCCGGGACGCCGGACGGGTCTAGCGCGGACCGAGCGTCCAACGGGCGCCCTGGGGGCTGTCCTCGATGGTGAGGCCGGACTGGTTGAGCTGGTCGCGGATGGCGTCGGCGGTGGCCCAGTCCTTGCGCTCGCGGGCGCCCTGCCGCTGGTCGAGGACCATGCGGACCAGCGTGTCGACGACGCCGTGCAGATCCTCGCCGCGGTCGGTCTCGCCGGCCCAGTGCGGGTCCAGCGGGTCCAGGCCGAGGACGCCGAGCATGGCGCGCACCTCGGCGAGGCGGGCGACGGCGGCTTCCTTGTCGTCGGCGGCGAGGGCGCTGTTGCCCTGCCGGACCGTGGTGTGCACGACGGCGAGGGCCTGCGGCACGCCGAGGTCGTCGTCCATGGACTCGGCGAAGGCGAGCGGCACCTCGGCGGCGGGTTCCACCGGGCCGGCCTTCTCCACCACGCGCTGGACGAAGCCCTCGATGCGGGCGAAGGCCGACTCGGCGTCGCGCAGGGCCTCCTCGCTGTACTCGATCATCGAGCGGTAGTGCGGGGTGCCGAGGTAGTAGCGCAGCACGATGGGGCGCCACTGCTTGACCATCTCGGAGACGAGCACGCTGTTGTTGAGCGACTTGGACATCTTGTCGCCGGCCAGGGTGACCCAGGCGTTGTGCACCCAGTACTGGGCGAAGTCGTCGCCGAAGGCCTTGGCCTGGGCGATCTCGTTCTCGTGGTGCGGGAAGATCAGGTCCAGGCCGCCGCCGTGGATGTCGAAGGCGGAGCCGAGGTACTTGTGCGCCATGGCCGAGCACTCCAGGTGCCAGCCGGGACGGCCGCGGCCCCAGGGCGTGGCCCAGGTGGGCTCGCCGGGCTTGGCGGACTTCCACATCGCGAAGTCGCGCGGGTCGCGCTTGCCCGTCTCGCCGGTGCCGGACGGCTGCTGGAGGTTGTCGAGCTCCTGCCGGGACAGCTCCAGGTAGCCGGGGAAGGAGCGCACGTCGAAGTAGACGTTGCCGTCGGCCTCGTAGGCGTGGCCGCGCTCGATGAGGCCCTGCATCATCTCGACCATCTCGGTGACGTGGCCGGTGGCGCGGGGCTCGTACGTGGGCGGCAGGCAGCCGAGCGCGGTGTAGCCGTCGTTGAAGGCGCGCTCGTTCTCGTAGCCGATGGACCACCAGGGGCGGTTCTGTTCCGCCGCCTTGGCGATGATCTTGTCGTCGATGTCGGTGACGTTGCGGATGAACGTGACGTCGTAGCCGCGGTAGGCGAACCAGCGGCGCATGATGTCGAAGTTCAGGCCCGAGCGGATGTGCCCGATGTGCGGTGCCGACTGCACGGTGGCCCCACACAGGTAGATCGAGACGCAGCCCGGCGTGAGCGGGGTGAAGTCGCGGATCTGCCGGGCGTTGGTGTCGTACAGCCGAATAGTCACGACTCCAGGGTAGTGGTCGCGCACCACTGCATCGCACCGGTTCGGGAACAACCGGATCGCCCCGTTTCGGGAGCGACCCGGCCGGTGGGGGCCGGGTTGCGGAGGGGGCGGCCGGGCCGCGGTCGCGGGTCGTACCGGAGGGCCGCGTCGTACCGGAGGGCCGCGTCGTACCGGAGGGCGGGGCCCCGCCGGGCCGGGTCTCCCCGGCCCGGCGGGGCGGCGGGTCAGCCCGGGTGGGCGACCAGTGCGGTGGCGACGGCCATCAGGCCTTCGCCGCGGCCGGGGAAGCCGAGCCCGTCGGTGGTGGCCCCGGAGACGGTGACCGGCGCGCCGGCCGCCTCGGAGAGGACCTTCTCCGCCTCCGCGCGACGCTTGCCGATCTTCGGACGCGGTCCTACGACCTGGACGGCGACGTTCCCGATGACGAACCCCGCCTCGCGGACGATGCGGGCGGCCTCGGTGAGGAGGGTGACGCCGGAGGCGCCGGACCACTCGGGGCGGCCGGTGCCGAAGTGCTGTCCGAGGTCGCCGAGGCCCGCGGCGGAGAACAGGGCGTTGCAGGCGGCGTGCGCGACGACGTCGGCGTCGGAGTGCCCGGCGAGCCCGGGGCCCTCCCCTTCCCACTTGAGGCCGGCGCACCACAGGTCGCGGCCTTCCTCGAAGGCGTGGATGTCGGTGCCGATGCCGACGCGGGGCAGCGGCGGGAGGGACCGCCCCGCGGCCGGGGTGGGCTCAGAAGCCATCGTTGAGCCTCCGGCGGGCGAGGACGGCCTCGGCGAGGACGAGGTCGAGCGGCCGGGTCACCTTGAACGCCTCTTCGTGGCCGGGTACGACGACCACGCGCTCGCCCATCCGCTCGACCATGCCGGCGTCGTCGGTGATGTCGCCGGTGACGGTGTCGTGGGCGCGCAGCAGGGTGGCCCGGTCGAAGCCCTGCGGGGTCTGCACGGCGCGCAGCCGGGCCCGCTCGGGGGTGGCGAGCACGGGCTCGGGGTCGCCGGGGCGGTCGGCGGGCTCGACCTCCTTGACGGTGTCGGCCAGCGGCAGCGCGGGGACGACGGCGGGCGCCCCGTCGCGCACGGCCTCGATGACGGCGTCGACGGTGTCGACCGGCACGAGGGGGCGGGCGGCGTCGTGGACGAGGACGACGTCGTAGTCGGGCGGGAGCGCGTCGAGGCCGAGCCGGACGGACTCCTGGCGGGTGTCGCCGCCCGGGACGACGACGAAGTCGGTGCGCTCGGGCAGCGCGTGCACGTCGAGCAGGGACTTGACCTCGGCGGTGCCGTCGGGCGGGGCGACGACGATGACGAGGGAGACGGCGCGCGAGGCGGCCATCGCGCGCACGGCGTGGATGAGCATCGGGGTGCCGTTGAGGGTGCGCAGCGCCTTGGGGGCGCCGGGGCCGAGACGTACGCCCCGGCCGGCGGCCGGGATCACTACGGCCGTACGGGCGTTCGGACCGGCCTCGGCGGGCGAAGGACGCGATTCGTCAGACATCGGTTCCTGTCAGGTTTGTGTGCTCGGCGAAGGTGGGTATGGCCTCGGAAGTGCCGGGTGCGACACCTTGACCGGACCCTTCCGTGACACCGGTCGAGTCGACTGCCCGGACCCGGCACACCAAGTATCGGGGGACACCACCCCGGCGCACGGCAGGATACGAACATGCCGCAGCGCCCGGCGACGTCGGATACGTCATCGGGCACCGCGGCATTTCACTGCGCTGAGCGGAGCGGGGGCACTGCCTGCGTCAGGACGCGAGCAGGAGCACCACTGCCTGTGTCAGGACGCGAGTACCTCGTCGAGCAGGGCCTCGGCCTTGTCCTCGTTGGTGTTCTCCGCGAGGGCGAGCTCGCTCACCAGGATCTGGCGAGCCTTGGCGAGCATGCGCTTCTCACCGGCGGAGAGTCCGCGCTCGCGCTCGCGACGCCACAGGTCACGCACGACTTCCGCGACCTTGATGACATCGCCGGAGGCGAGCTTCTCCAGATTTGCCTTGTAACGACGCGACCAGTTCGTGGGCTCCTCGGCGTACGGAGCGCGCAGCACCTCGAAGACACGGTCCAGCCCGTCCTGACCGACCACATCACGCACGCCGACGAACTCCGCATTGTCCGCTGGCACACGTACCGTCAGGTCACCCTGGGCGACCTTCAGCACCAAGTAGGTCTTGTCCACGCCTTTGATCTGGCGAGTTTCGATGGCCTCGATCAGCGCGGCCCCGTGATGGGGATAGACCACGGTGTCGCCAACCTTGAACGTCATGTGACAGGTACCCCTTCCGTGGCTATCCAGGGTAACACGGAAACGGCGGGTTCTGAATGGCGTTTTCGCAGGTCAGGGCATATCTCGGGGCTTGACAACAGCAACAGGAACGTGCTGCGCGGGGCGAGCGGAACGAGGTATTCGCAGGTCGGAGCAGCTCTCCGGGGCAAGCGAAACCCGCACGTTACACGCATACGGAGGCGTCCGACCACGGCCGAACATCCCGGTTTGTCCACTTCCAAGCGATCGACTTCCGCTACTCCGTTCGATGCCGGGGGCCGGGTACGAGACGAATCCCGGAATTGATCACGCGGCCCCGCCAAGGGCGTGACTCACGGCCCGGTGATCCATTTTCCGGGGCGTTCCGGATTACGTCCCTGATCACCCCGGGATCGGCCGCGAAAATGCCGTGATGCGCCCACCGCGCTATGCCGTCCCGGCCTTATGTGAATGTCGGACAAGTGCGTGGCGAAGGGGGTCGGCGGGCCACTTGCTCGACGTGCGGCTCGGCCGGCCGGAGGGAACCACGCCCTAGGGGGAGGGTCGGGTGCGGCGGTGCGGGAACGGCTCGGTAACCTAAGGCCGCTGACAGACACTTAGGGCGGCTTTATCAAGGACGTCGCCCGTGCGTTCAAGGAGTTGCCGCCGCCGTGAGCAGCAGCCTTCGACGCGGCACTCTCGCCGCTACCGCCCTCGCGTTCTCGATCGCCACGCTCGCCGCCTGCGCAGCCGGCAACGACAGCCAGACCCTGGAGATCAAGCCGGACAACGCCGCGACCACGGTCGGCGACATCAAGGTCCAGAACGCCCTCGTCATCACGCAGCCCGACACCAAGACCACCGGCCCGGCCGTGATCTCGGCGACGCTGTTCAACAACGGCTCCACCGCCCAGACGCTCGACGCGGTCAGCGTCGACGGCGACGGCTCCGCGACCCTCAGCGCCGCCAAGGGCAACGGCAAGCTGACCGTTCCCGCGCACGGCTCCCTGGTGATCGGCGGCAAGGGCAACGCGTCCGCCGCGCTGGCCGAGCCGGGCGCGAACGTCCAGAACGGCAACGCGCAGAAGGTCACCTTCACCTTCAGCAAGACCGGCGCCGTGAGCCTCCAGGCCTTCGTCGTCCCGGCCGAGCACTACTTCACCAAGTGGGGCCCGAGCGAGATCCCGACCCCGTCGGCCACGCCGAGCTCCTCGGAGAGCACCGCCACCGAGAGCGCCTCCCCCTCCGCCACGGAGTCGACGAGCGCCTCGCCGACGGACTCCGCCTCGGCGAGCGCGACGACGGGCCAGTAGCCCGGCACCACGACCGGCCAGTGGCAGGCGGGCCTCCTGGGCCGCCTGCCGGTCCGGCAGCAAGGACAGACGCCGAGGGCGGGCATCCTCCGGGATGCCCGCCCTCGGCGTCTGTCGCTTCGCCCTTCGGTCTACGGCTCGAACTTGTAGCCGAGGCCGCGCACCGTCACCAGGTAGCGCGGCGCGCCCGGGTCGGGCTCGATCTTGGCGCGCAGCCGCTTGACGTGGACGTCGAGGGTCTTGGTGTCGCCGACGTAGTCGGCGCCCCAGACCCGGTCGATCAGCTGCATACGGGTCAGCACGCGGCCGGCGTTGCGCAGCAGCATCTCCAGCAGGTCGAACTCCTTGAGCGGGAGGTCGACCTTGGAACCGGAGACCGTCACGACGTGCCGGTCGACGTCCATGCGGACCGGACCGGCCTCCAGCGCGGCCGGGGTGACCTCCTCCGGCTCGCCGCGGCGGCGCAGCACGGCCCGGATGCGGGCGACCAGCTCGCGCGAGGAGAAGGGCTTGGTCACGTAGTCGTCGGCTCCTATCTCCAGGCCGACGACCTTGTCGATCTCGCTGTCCTTGGCGGTCACCATGATGACCGGGACGTTGGAGCGGCCGCGCAGCTGACGGCACACCTCCGTGCCGGGCAGCCCCGGCAGCATCAGGTCGAGGAGGACGAGGTCGGCGCCGTTGCGCTCGAACTCGTCGAGTCCGTCGGGGCCGGTCGCCGCCACGGCGACCTCGAAGCCCTCCTTGCGGAGCATGTACGACAGGGCGTCGGAGAAGGACTCCTCGTCCTCGACGACGAGCACTCGGGTCACGGAAGGACCTCCGGGGAGGGAAGCGTTGCGTACGCGGTGGAGTCAGGGGCTGGGGGGTGGGTCTCATGCGACGGACGGGCAGGTCGCCCGGCCCGGCCGTCCTCGTCGTCTTCGTCGAGGTCGGGGTGCTGATGCGCGCGGTCGCGGGCGGAACCCGCCTCCGGCAGTCTGAGGGTGAACGTGGAGCCCTGTCCCTCGGAGCTCCACACCGAGACCTCGCCGCCGTGCGAGGCGGCCACGTGCTTGACGATGGCGAGGCCGAGTCCGGTCCCGCCGGTGGCGCGGGAGCGGGCGGGGTCCACGCGGTAGAAGCGCTCGAAGACTCGCTCCTTGTCCTTCTCCGAGATGCCGATGCCCTGGTCGGTCACGGCCAGCTCGATGAAGTCGCCGCCGGGTGCGCCGACCCGGCGGGCGGCTATCCCGACCCGGGTGCGGGCGGGCGAGTAGTTGACGGCGTTCTCGACCAGGTTGCCGAGGGCGGCGGCGAGCTGGCCGCGGTTGCCGTAGACGTGCAGGTCGGCGGTGCCGCCGGCGGCCATGGTGATCTGCTTGGTGCCGGCCGCGTGGCGGCAGCGGTCGACGGCCTCGGCGACGAGTTCGTCCACCCGTACCGGCTCGGCGTCCTCGAGGGGGTCGTCGTTCTGCACCCTCGACAGGTCGATGAGCTCCTGCACCAGGTTGGTCAGCCGGGTCGCCTCGATCTGCATCCGCCCGGCGAACCGCGTCACGGCCTCCGGGTCGTCGGAGGCGTCCATGACGGCTTCGGAGAGCAGGGAGAGCGCGCCGACCGGGGTCTTCAGCTCGTGGCTGACGTTCGCGACGAAGTCACGCCGTACGGCCTCGATGCGGCGGGCCTCGGTGAGGTCCTCGACCAGCAGCATCACCAGCCGGGAGCCGAGCGGGGCGACCCGGGCGGAGACGGCGAGCGCCTCGCCGCGGCCGGTGCCCCGGCGCGGCAGGTCGAGCTCGACCTGCCGTATCTCGCCGTCCCTGCGGGTGTCCCGGGCCATCTGGAGCATCGGCTCCACGGCCAGCCGACCGCCGCGCACCAGCCCGAGGGCGTACGCGGCGGAGCTCGCCTTGACGACGGCGTCGGCCTCGTCGAGGACGACGGCCGAGGATCTGAGGACCGACAGCACGGTGTCGACGCCCGGCGGGAGCACGGCGTCGGTGTGCAGAGAGGTCCTGGTGGGGCGTTTCAGGTCGCGTTCGCTCCAGCGGAACGCCAGCATGGCGATGACGCCGGTGAGCACCCCGGCGATCGCTGCCGCTGCGGCGACCGCCGCGTTCACGTCCATGCAGACAGGTTAGGCATGGGATACCTCCTGACCACAGCCGTCCGGGTGCGACCTCGAACACTCGTCGCCCAGAGTTCACCTTGATGCCGGGGATGGTTCATTTGCGATGACGGAAACGGACGCGTACGACCCGGAACGTGGGAGCGTGGGGTTCGACGCCGGTTCACAGGGCCAGCCATCCGGAACCCCGAGGCAGACGTAAGAGAGGGACCCCAGAGATGCGGGACGCGTACCACGAGGAACTTGACTCGATCGGAGACAGCCTGGTCGAGATGGCCCGGCTCGTCGGGTCGGCGATCGGGCGCGCCACGACGGCGATCCTCGACTCCGACCTGAAGCTGGCCGAGAGCGTCATCGAGGCCGACAAGAAGGTCGACGAACTCCAGCACGACCTCGAGGCCCAGGCCATAGCCCTGCTCGCACGGCAGCAGCCGGTCGCCACGGATCTGCGGATCGTGGTCACCTCGCTGCGCATGTCGGCGGACCTCGAGCGCTCCGGCGACCTCGCCCAGCACGTGGCGAAGCTGGCCCGGCTGCGGTTCCCGGAGCGGGCCATTCCGCACGACCTGCACGCCACCATCCTGGAGATGGGGCAGCTGGCGCAGCGCCTGATGGCGAAGGCGGCGGAGTGCATCATCACCAAGGACGTCGACCTCGCGCTCCAGCTGGAGCAGGACGACGACGAGATGGACCTGCTGCACCGCACGCTCTTCCAGCACCTGATCGACGACCGCTGGAAGCACGGCATCGAGACGGCGGTCGACGTGACGCTGCTCGGCCGTTACTACGAGCGCTTCGCCGACCACGCCGTGGCGGTCGCCAAGCGCGTGGTGTTCCTGGTGACGGGCGAGCACGCGGACGAGCTCCAGCAGGACATCCAGCCGGTGACGGGCGTCGAGGGCGCCTGACGTCCCGCTTCCGGCGGGTGTCGACGGCACTGACGCCTCGCTCCTGGCGGGCGCGAAGGGACCGACCGGGGCGCGAACAAGCCTCCGTGCGCCGTTGATGCGCGGGCCGGGGCGGGCATCCAATGGGCAGCAGCAGTGGGCACCCCTAGGAGGACCGATGGCCGAATCCCCCACCACCACGCCCGACCCCGCCCGGCAGGCCCCGACCGAGCAGCCCGCCGAGCCCAGAAACCTCCCGCTCTTCGGCGCGTGCGGCTGCGGCTCGGGCTGCGGCTGCGGCTGCCAGTCGGGCAACCCGTGCCAGTGCGGCTGACGGCACCCCGACAGGACGGCTGAGGGGCCCGGTAATCCGATCACTCGGGTACCGGGCCCCTCGGCCGTCGTCACGGCGACCACCGAACCGAAACGCCTGGACCGCGGCCCCCGGGGCCACGGGGCGTGCGCCGTCCGGTTGATGTCGTTGCGCGGCAGCCGGCGGAGGCGGTCCGCCGCTGGCACGATGCCCCCATGGCAAACGGGGTGGGAACATCCGAAGGGCCGTCCCCGAAGCGCCTGGTCCTGCTGACGCTCGCCCTGGGGCAGTTCCTGATGGCGCTCGACAGCTCCGTCATGAACGTGTCGATCGCCACCGTCGCCGACGACATCGGCACCACGGTGACCGGGATCCAGGGCGCGATCACCGCGTACACGCTGGTCATGGCGATGCTCATGATCCCTGGCGGCAAGGTCGGCGCGCTCGTCGGCCGCAAACGCGCCTTCGTGATCGGCTCCCTCGTCTACGGCTGCGGTTCGCTGACCACCGCCCTCGCCCCGAACCTCACGGTGCTCCTGATCGGCTGGTCGGTTCTGGAGGGCATCGGCGCGGCCCTCATCCTGCCCGCGATCGTGGCGCTGGTCGCCGGCAACTTCGCCGCCGAGCGCCGCCCCGCCGCCTACGGGCTCGTGACGGCGGCGGGAGCCGTGGCGATCGCGCTGGGACCGCTCATCGGCGGCATCGCGACGACGTACTTCTCCTGGCGCTGGGTGTTCGCCGGCGAGGTCGTGATCGTGCTCGGCATCCTGGTGCTGGCCCGCGGCGTCGCCGACGCGCCGGCCGAGGCCCGCAGCCGCCTCGACCTCGTCGGTGCCGTGCTCTCCGCGGCCGGCCTCGGCACGTTCGTCTACGGCGTCCTGCGCTCCGACGAATGGGGCTGGTTCGTGCCCAAGCCCGACGCCCCGTCCTGGCTGGGCGTCTCGCTCGTCGTATGGCTGGCGCTGGCCGGACTGCTGCTGCTCTGGCTCTTCCTGTGGTGGGAACGATTCCAGGTCCGCCGCGGGCGGGAACCCCTCATCGACCCGGACATGCTGCGCAACCGCCAGCTCACCGGGGGCCTGACGATGTTCTTCTTCCAGTACCTCGTGCAGATGGGCGTGTTCTTCGTCGTACCGCTCTATCTCTCGGTCGCCCTGGGCCTGTCCGCCCTGTCGACCGGCGCGCACATCCTGCCGCTCTCGCTGACCCTGCTGGCCGCCGCGGTCCTGATCCCGCGTCTGCTGCCCGACGTCTCCCCCCGCCGGGTGGTACGGCTCGGCGTGCTGGCCCTGCTGGCCGGGGCGGTCGCGTTGATGGCGGCGCTCGACGCGGACGCGGGCGGGGAGATCGTCACCCTGCCCCTCCTGCTCATCGGACTCGGCATGGGCGCGCTGGCCTCACAACTGGGCTCGGTGACCGTGTCCGCGGTACCGGACGCGCGGAGCGCGGAGGTCGGCGGGGTCCAGAACGCCGTCACCAACCTGGGCGCGTCGATCGGAACCGCCGTCGCCGGTTCCCTCCTGATCGCGGCCCTGACGACGTCGTTCCTGACCTCCGTCGAACAGAATCCGGCGATCCCCGCCGAGGTCAAGAACCAGGCGGCCACCGAACTCCAGAGCGGCGTGCCCTTCCTGTCCGACGCACAGCTCGAGGACGCCCTCGACGAGGCGGCCATCAGCCCGGAAGTGACCCAGGCGGCCCTCGACGCCAACACCGAGGCCCGCCTGGACGGACTGCGCGCGGCCCTGGCCGTCCTCGCGGCAACCGCCGTCCTCGCCCTCTTCTTCACGCACCGCATCCCGACGACCCAGCCCAAGTCGGCCAAGCCCTAGCCGGTCAAGCCCTGGCCGGTCAAGCCCTGGCCGGTCGAGCCCTGGCCGGTCGCGAAAAAGCCCCCCGCCGGCGAAGAAGACGCAGGCAGGGGGCTGACGCAGACGGGCTTACTTCTTCTTGCCCTGGTTCTTGACCGCCTCGATGGCGGCCGCCGCGGCCTCCGGGTCGAGGTACGTGCCGCCGGGGGTGACCGGCTTGAAGTCGGCGTCGAGCTCGTAGGACAGCGGGATGCCCGTCGGGATGTTCAGGCCCGCGATGTCTTCGTCCGAGATGCCGTCCAGGTGCTTGACCAGGGCGCGCAGGCTGTTGCCGTGGGCGGCGACCAGGACCGTGCGGCCGGTCAGCAGGTCCGGGACGATGCCGTCGTACCAGTACGGCAGCATGCGGACGACGACGTCCTTCAGGCACTCCGTGCGCGGGCGCAGCTCCGGCGGGATGGAGGCGTAGCGCGGGTCGTCCGACTGGGAGAACTCCGTGCCGTCCTCGAGCGGCGGCGGCGGGGTGTCGTAGGACCGGCGCCAGAGCATGAACTGCTCCTCGCCGAACTCCGCGAGGGTCTGCGCCTTGTCCTTGCCCTGGAGCGCGCCGTAGTGCCGCTCGTTCAGCCGCCACGAGCGGTTGACCGGGATCCAGTGGCGGTCCGCCGACTCCAGCGCGAGCTGCGCCGTGCGGATGGCGCGCTTCTGGAGGGAGGTGTGGACCACGTCGGGCAGCAGGCCGGCGTCCTTGAGCAGCTCACCGCCGCGGACCGCCTCCTTCTCGCCCTTCTCGTTGAGGTTGACGTCCACCCAGCCGGTGAACAGGTTCTTCGCGTTCCACTCGCTCTCGCCGTGGCGGAGGAGGATCAGCTTGTACGGTGCGTCGGCCATGCCTCAGAGCGTAATCGACCGACTCGCAGCCCCGCTCGCGCGACCGAGGGTCGGACGGTTGACGGGATCCGTTAATCGAGTGGCCCGAGACACCCCCGTCTCCGTAAGTTGTGGACACTTACCGCGCCGCTTACATTCCGGGGGATCGTCATGTCCGTGGACTCGCTCAGACGTGCCGCGAAGGAGTCCGTCTCGGGCCTTCCCGGCGCGTTCTGGTGGCTGTGGACGAGCACCCTCGTCAACCGGCTCGGCGCCTTCGTCGCCACCTTCATGGCCCTGTACCTCACCCTCGACCGCGGCTACAGCGCCTCCTACGCCGGTCTCGTCGCCTCGCTGCACGGCCTCGGCGGGGTGATCTCCTCCCTCGGCGGCGGCGTGATGGCCGACCGGTTCGGCCGCCGGCCCACCCTGCTTCTGGCCCAGACCTCCACCGCCGTCGCCGTCGCCGCGCTCGGCTTCGTGCACGATCCCGTCGCGATCGCCGGCGTCGCCTTCCTCGTCGGCATGGCGAGCAACGCCTCGCGGCCCGCCGTGCAGGCGATGATGGCCGACATCGTGCGGCCCGAGGACCGGGTGCGGGCCTTCTCCCTCAACTACTGGGCCGTCAACCTCGGTTTCGCCGTCTCCTCCATGGGTGCCGGCTTCATCGCCGAGTACAGCTACCGCGCCGGCTTCCTCATCGAGGCCGGCATGACGCTGGTCTGCGCGATCGTCGTCTATCTCAAGCTGCCCGAGTCCCACCCGGCCGCCCCCGCCGACCGCGGCACGCGCGCCAAGGACGACGTCGGGCTCGGCACCGTCCTGCGCGACCGGCGCTTCATGGCCGTGGTCACCCTGTCCTTCCTCGTCGCGCTGGTCTTCCAGCAGGGTGCCGTGGGCCTGCCCGTCGCCATGGGCCGCGCCGGGTTCACCTCCGCCGACTACGGCAGCGCGATCGCCGTCAACGGCTTCCTGATCGTCGCCCTCCAGATCCCGCTGACCCGGGTCATCGAACACCGCGACCCGCGCCGGCTGCTCGTGTTCTCCTCGCTCCTCGTCGGCGTCGGCTTCGGACTCACCGCCTTCGCCGGGTCGGTCGGCGTCTTCGCCCTCACCGTCTGCGTGTGGACCGTCGGCGAGATGATCAACGCGCCCACCCAGACCGGCCTCGTCGTCCGGCTCGCCCCGGCCCAGGGCCGCGGCCGCTACCAGGGCTTCTACACCCTGTCCTGGGCGGTCGCCGCGCTGGTCGCCCCGCTGATGTCCGGCGCCGTCATCGACCACCTCGGGGCCGGCTGGCTCTGGGCGATGTGCGCCGCCGTCGCCGTGGTCGCGGCCCTCGGCTACGGCCTCCTCATGCGGCGCGTTCCCGCGGGCAGCGGCGCTCCGGCGGCCACCGCGGCCGCCCGCGCCGAGGAGGTCGGCGCGGGCTGACCCCCTCGCATCCGGCGCCCCTCAGGGATGCATCCGCGCGCCCTTCAGGACCTTGTCCACCGCGTTGCGCGGGCCGTACACCGCCATCCCCACCAGGTCCAGGTCGTGCGTGGCGACGGCCTTGACCGCCGCCCGGTTGTCGCGGTCGTTGCCCGTCGCGAACAGGTCCGAGGTGAAGACCGCGCACGGGAGCTGCCGCGACAGGGCCCGGCCGTGGGCCGCGGTCAGCGTCTCCTTGCCGCCCTCGAAGACGAGCACCGGCTGCCGGAACATCGGCAGGTACGGCACCCCGTCCGCGTCCTCGTACGGCTCCCCGACCACCTCGGGGGCCCGGCTGCCCAGGCCGCTGACCAGGAAGGCGGTGACGTTCAACCGCTGCCACGGCTCCAGGTCCTCGCGCAGCAGTACGGCGATCTTGGTGTCGAAGCGGACCGGGGCGGGCGCCGCCACGGCGGGCTCGGCGTGCACGGAGAGGGGCTCGGCGTGCACGGAGAGGGGCTCGGCGTTCGCTGAAGAGGACTCGGCGGTCACGGAATCAGGCTCGGCGTTCATGCAATGAGACTCCCGCCCGCCCCCCGACCCCGTCTTGTACGTTCTTTGCATGGCCGCCCAGCGTGAGGTCTCCGCCTGGCGTCCGCGCGTCGCGGGCGTCACCGAGGTCTTCCACGCCCGTTTCACCGAGTACGCCTACCCGATGCACGTCCACGAGTCCTGGACGCTGCTGATCGTCGACGACGGCGCCGTACGGTACGACCTCGACCGGCACGAGCACGGCACCCCGCACGACACGGTGTCCCTGCTCCCGCCGCACGTGCCGCACAACGGCTCCCCCGCCACCGCGCACGGCTTCCGCAAGCGCGTGGTCTACCTGGACTCCACCCGCCTGGACGACTCCCTGATCGGGCCCGCCGTCGACAGCCCCGACCTGCGCGACCCGGTGCTGCGGCAGCGCGTCGCGCACCTGCACGCGGCGCTCGTCCGGCCCGGTGACGAGCTGGAGGCCGAGAGCCGGCTGACCCTGGTCGGGGAGCGGCTGCGGGGGCATCTGCGGCACCGGCTGGGCGAGCGCGCCGACCGCCCCGACCCCGCCCTCGCCCGCCAGGTGCGCGAACTCCTCGACGCGCGCCTCGTCGACGGCGTCACCCTCGACGAGGCCGCGGCGATCGTGCACGCCCATCCCGCCCACGTGGTGCGGGCGTTCACCCGCGCCTACGGCATCGCCCCACACCAGTACCTGACCTCGCGCCGGGTCGACCGCGCCCGCCGGCTGCTGCTCGACGGCCGGGCACCGGGCGAGGTCGCCGCGGCCACCGGGTTCTACGACCAGGCCCATCTCACCCGGCACTTCAGGAAGCTCGTCGGGGTGCCGCCCGGCCGCTACCGGACCGCCGCCCGGGACCTCAGTCCGCGGGGCGCTCGACGAGACGGCTGAACGCGTCCAGGTTCCGGGTCGGCTCGCCCCGGGACACCCGCCACGCGTACTCCCGCCGGATCGCGGAGGCGAACCCCAGCTCCAGAAGGGTGTTGAACGCCCCGTCCGCCGCTTCGAGCACCTGCCCGAGCAGGCGGTCGACCTCGTCGGGGACGACGGCGGTCAGCGGCAGCTTGCCGGCGACGTAGATGTCGCCGAGCGGGTCGACGGCGTAACCGACGCCGTACAGCTTGAGGTTGCGCTCCAGCAGCCAGCGGTGGACGCCCGGCTCGTTCTCGTCGGGGTGGCGGATGACGAAGGCGTTCAGCGAGAGCGAGTGGCGGCCGACGAGCAGCGAGACGGTCGTCGACAGCTTGCGGGTGCCGGGGAGTCTGACGACGTAGTGGCCCGCCTCGGGCGACTCCCACTCGAGTTCGGCGTCCTTCAGGGCGGCCTCGACGACCTGCGCCGCCCTCTGCTGCTCCGCGCGATCACCCATGGTGGGAGCGTACGCGACGGCGGTGGGCCTGCGTCGCGGCCGTGTACACGTCCGCCGTGGCGGCGGCCGAGGTGTCCCAGCCGAAGGACTGCGCGTGCCGGGCGGCGGCCGCGCCCATGGTGTCCGTGAGCCCCGGTTCGTCGGCGAGGCGGCGCAGCACGCGCGCGTAGTCCGCCGGGTCGTGGCCCTGCACGAGGAATCCGGTCTGCCCGTCGCGCACCGCCACGGGCAGTCCGCCGACGGCCGCGGCGAGGACCGGCGTCCCGGCCGCCTGCGCCTCTATGGCGACCAGCCCGAAGGACTCGCTGTACGACGGCATGACGAGCACGGAGGCGGCCCGGAACCAGTCCGCGAGCTCCTCCTGCCCGACCGGCGGGTGGAACCGTACGACGTCGGCGATGCCGAGCCGCGCGGCGAGCTTCTGCAGGCCCTCGGGCTTGGCGAGGCCGCTGCCGCTGGGGCCGCCGACGACCGGCACGACGACGCGGGAGCGCAGGTCGGGGCGCTCGTCGAGGAGGACGGCGACCGAGCGCAGCAGCACGTCGGGGGCCTTCAGCGGCTGGATGCGCCCGGCGAACAGCGGGATCAGCGCGCCCTCGGGCAGGCCGAGCCGGGCGCGGGCGGCGGCGCGGCCGTCCGCGGGGCGGAACCGGCCGAGGTTGACGCCGGGATGCACGACGGCGACCTTGCCGGGGTCGGCGGAGTAGTGCCGTACCAGCTCGTCGGCCTCCTCCGCGGTGTTGGCGATGAGCCGGTCCGCGGCGGAGACGATCTGCATCTCGCCGATGACGCGGGCGGCGGGCTCGGGGGTGTCGCCGTCGGCGAGGTTGGCGTTCTTGACCTTGGCCATGGTGTGCATCGCGTGCACGAGCGGGACGCCCCAGCGCTGCGCGGCGAGCCAGCCGACATGGCCGGAGAGCCAGTAGTGCGAGTGGACGAGGTCGTAGTAGCCGGGGCGGTGCCCCGCCCAGGCCTGCATCACACCGTGCGTGAAGGCGCACAGCTGGGCCGGGAGGTCCTCCTTGGCCAGTCCCTCGTAGGGGCCCGCGTCGACGTGCCGGACCAGGACGCCGGGCGCCAGCTCGACGCAGGGCGCCAGGTCGCCGGCGGTGGCGCGGGTGAAGATCTCCACCTCGATGCCGATCGCGGCGAGGCGCTGCGCGAGCTCGACGATGTAGACGTTCATACCGCCGGCGTCGCCGGTGCCGGGCTGGTGCAGCGGTGAGGTGTGCACGGAGAGCATCGCGACGCGCCGGGGGCGGCGGTGCAGCCTGAGCCGCGAGGGGGCCGCCGGAGAGCGACGCCCGAGCCTGCTGACGTACTGGCTCACGTGGGCTTCCTCCTTGGCTGCGGGCACGCCGGACGCGGGGCACGCTGCGCCCCTCAAGGGGGTGCAACAGCGGAGGCCCTCCCTCCCATTCCGGTCGGGCGCGATTTTGCCCAGCCATTACGGAGAGGCGCTCAACTGTTCGAGCGCCGGATGCGTCCTACGACGGGTGCCTTGAATCGCCCCGCCCGCCCTGGTACCCCGGCCGGGCGCCGGTTATGACAGCCTCGTAGGCATGACAGCCCGCGCCGCGACCCGCCCCGTGGGAAACGTGACGCGCGGGACCACCAACCCCAACCGGCTGCGCCGCATGGACCGCTGGATCGCGGCCACGCTCGGCGCCGCGCTGCGCCGCGCCGACGACCCGGTCGCCGTCGACCTCGGCTACGGCGCCGCCCCGTGGACCGCCGTCGAACTGCTCGCGCGGCTGCGGACGGTGGCGCCGGCCACCCGGGTCGTCGGCATCGAGATCGAGCCCGCCCGGGTCACGGCGGCCAGGCCCTACGAACGCGACGGGCTGGCCTTCCGGCACGGCGGCTTCGAAGTCCCGGTGCCGCAGCGGCCGATGCTGATCCGCGCGGCCAACGTGCTGCGCCAGTACGACGAGACGGAGGTCGCCGCGGTCTGGCGGCGGCTGTGCGGGCGGCTCGCGCCGGGCGGGCTGCTGGTGGAGGGCACCTGCGACGAGATCGGCCGGCGGCACGTGTGGGTGGCGCTCGGGCCCGAGGGCCCCCGCACGGTCACCCTCGCGACCCGGCTGGGCTCCCTGGAGCACCCCTCCGACCTGGCCGAACGGCTCCCGAAGGCGCTGATCCACCGCAATGTGCCGGGGGAGCCGGTGCACGCCTTCCTGCGCGACTTCGACCGCGCGTGGGCGGCGGCGGCGCCGTACGCGTCGTACGGCGCCCGGCAGCGCTGGATCCGCGCGGTGCGCGACCTGCGGGCCGACTGGCCGGTGACGGACGGCCCGGCGCGCTGGCGGCAGGGCGAGGTCACGGTGGCGTGGGAGGCGCTGGCGCCGCGGGGGTGACGGGTCGCGCCGCGGGGTGACGGGTCGCGCCGCGGGGGTGACGGCGGGCGGCGTGGCGGGGTGACGGGCCCTGCGACCTGCGGGGAACGATCATCGTGAGTCGTTCGTCACAGAAGCGGGGAGATCGTCTTGCCACGGTCCGGAAGGGGGGAGGTTCGCGGCACGGCCTCTGTCACTTTTCGGCACGGCATGGCACGATCCCCCACGCGTACGTAAGTTACTGACGGTAAATCAGTTGGGGGGCAGGGGTATGGGCACGGGCAAGCG
The DNA here is from genome assembly GCF_000974985.2 of Streptomyces mangrovisoli. Lineage (GTDB taxonomy): Bacteria > Actinomycetota > Actinomycetes > Streptomycetales > Streptomycetaceae > Streptomyces > Streptomyces mangrovisoli. Next base: position 43,858 of record NZ_LAVA02000098.1, read on the forward strand.
CGGCCTCGTCGCGACCGCCGTCACCGTGGTCTGCGCGGTCACCGTCCTGGCCGCACCGGGCACCGCGTTCGCGGGCACCGCGCCGAAGGCCACGAAGTCGCCCTCCCCGAGAAGCCAGGAGTCCGCGTCGGCGAAGCCTTCGTCGAAGGCGTCCTCGAACGCGTCGGCGAACGCGTCGGCGAAGGCGTCGACGAAGAACACTTCGAAGAAGTCGTCCAAGGGGGCGTCCCCTTCGGCTTCCGCGTCGGCCTCGGCATCGGCATCCCCGTCGCCCTCCGCCTCCGTGTCGGCCCCGCCGGACAAGGACCTGGAGGCCGTCCGCAAGAAGCTGGACAAGCTCTACCACGACGCGGCCGTGGCCACCGACGCCTACAACGCGGCCGAGGAACAGGCCGAGAAGCAGTCGGAGCAGATCGTCGACCTGGCCAAGAAGATCGTGGCGGGCCAGGAGAAGCTGGCCGAACTGAAGGACCGGGCGGGCGCCGCGGCCCGCGCCCAGTACCGCGGCGGCGGACTGCCGGACGAGGCGCAGCTGCTGCTGAGCGACAACCCGCAGGAGTTCCTCGACGGGGCGGGCATGGCGCTCCAGGGCGAACGCGCCACCCGACATCTGCTCGACGAAATGGCGCGCACGCAGAAGGACTTGAAGGAGTACACGGCGGGCGCCTCCGCGCGCTGGCAGGAGCTGGACACCGAACGCAAGGCGAAGGCGGCGGCGAGCAAGAAGGTCAAGCAGCAGATCGCGGCCGCCAAGAAGCTCGAATCGCGGCTGGAGAAGCGGCAGAAGGAGCGACTCGCCAAGCTGGAGGAGCAGGCCGCGCTGGACGCGCAGACCAAGTGGCTGGACTCCGGCGTCCTCAAGGACATCGACGGCCACGCGTCCGCGGCGGGCAAGAAGGCGGTGGCGTTCGCCACGGACCAACTCGGCAAGCCGTACGTGTGGGGCGCGGAGGGCCCCGACTCCTACGACTGCTCGGGGCTCACGTCGCAGGCCTGGGCGGCGGCCGGGGACCCGATCCCGCGGACCTCGCAGGAGCAGTGGAAGCAGCTGAAGCACGTGGACATCGAGGACATGCGCCCCGGCGACCTCATCATCTACTTCGACGACGCGAGCCATGTGGCCATGTACATCGGCGACGGCGCCATCATCCACGCCCCGCGCCCCGGGCGGACGGTGACGATCGCGGGGGCGGGGTCGATGCCGATCCTGGGGGTCGTACGCCCCGACGCGTGACGCCTGCGGCGGGCTTGGCGGTCCCGGGGCGCGGGGGGCCGCACGCCCAGCCCCCACCGGCCCGCGGTCATGTGGACCCGCGGGTCCGTCGTGGCTGGTCGCGCCGTTCCCCGCACCCCTGAAGGGCACCTGACCGTCAGCCCCCCTCGGGGGCGCGGGGAACTGCGCGCTCAGCCCCCACCGGGCCGCGGTGATACGGACGCGCGAGTCCGTCGTGGCTTGCCGCGCAGTTCCCCGCACCCCTGGGGAGTGGCGCGGCCGGGTACCTCTTCAGGGGCGCGGGGAACTGCGCGAACAGCCCCACCGGGCTCGCGCGGTGCCCCCGCGGGCCGGTGACCGCGGCCACGTGACCGACCGCACGTCCCTCTCGCCCCGAACCGCCCTCGGACGTGAGCTTCGTCATCCCCCCGACCGCGGCGACCTGTCCAACTGCGCTACATATCGCGGCATATGACAACGGTCTGCGCCAACGCGACAGGCCTCACACCATTCCGCTGCGGGCGCCCCACCCGCTATGGTCCCCGTCGGTGGAGCGAGGTCCCTCGCCCCGCCGCGCCCTCGGGGGGAGGGAAGGAAACAACGACAATGCCCGCACCCATACCGCGGCAGAGAGCGATCCCGGCCGTGGAAAGTGGTCAGGCTCCGGCCGCGTCCGTCGGCGGCACCTCGAAGGAAGAAGTTCCGCGCAAGGACGGCACGACAGACACCGCCCATACGACGCTCACGCTGCTGCTGATCGAGGACGATCCCGGCGGCTCGCCGATCGTGCCCGAACTGCTCGACGCCTCCGGCAAGCCCATCCGGGTCCGCACCGCCCGCAACCTCACCGAGGCCGAGCGGCTGCTCACGGACGACGTGCACTGCATCCTGCTCGACCTCGCGCTGCCCGCGCCGGGCCGCGCCGCCGACACCGACGAGCTGGCCGTACTGCGGCACATCCTGCGGCTCGCGCCCCGGCACGCCGTCCTCGCGCTCACCGCCTCCGGCGACGCCGAGCGCGCGGCCGAGGCGGTGCGCGTGGGCGCCCAGGACTACCTCTTCCGCGACGAGCTGGACGGACGGCTGCTCAGCCGCGCCATCCGCTACGCCGTCGAGCGCAAGCGCTCCGACACCGCCGAGCGCCGGCTCGCGGAGGGCAGGCTGCGCGCCCAGGAGAACGCCCGGCTGGAGCGGGGCCTGCTGCCCACGCCCCTGCTGGAGGGCTCCTCGCTGCGGTTCGCCGCGCGCTACCGGCCCGGCCGCTCGCGCGCCCTGCTGGGCGGCGACTTCTACGACACCGTCCGCACGCCCGACGGCACCGTGCACGCCATGATCGGCGACGTCTGCGGGCACGGCCCCGACGAGGCCGCCCTCGGCGTGGAGCTGCGCATCGCGTGGCGGGCGCTGACGCTGGCGGGCCTGTGCGGGGACGAGCTGCTCGGCACGCTGCAGCAGGTGCTGGAGCACGAGCGCGGCGACGACGAGATCTTCGCGACGCTGTGCACGGTCGACATCGCGCCGGACGGCCGCCGTGCGGGCCTGTGCCTGGCGGGGCACCCGTCCCCGCTGCTGGCCCGGCCGGGGCGGCCCGCGCAGCTGCTGCCGTACGACAACAACGGCCCCGCCCTCGGCCTGCTGCCCGGCGCCCGCTGGCCGCGGATGCAGGTGGAGCTGGGCCGCGAGTGGAGCCTGATGCTCTACACCGACGGTCTGATCGAGGGCCGCGTCGGCACGGGCGGGGAGCGCCTCGGCCAGGACGGCATGGTGGAACTGGTCCGCCGGCAGCTCTCCGAGGGGCTGCGGGGGGAGGACCTGCTGCGCGCCGCGGTCAACGAGGTCCGCGACCTGAACGGCGGCGAGCTGACGGACGACGTCGCGGTACTCCTCCTGGACCGCGTCCCGTAACCCCCCGCCGGGGTGCCTGGTCCCGCACGGTTCCCGACCGCGGGCCGGTGGGGCCCGATCGCGCAGTTCCCCGCGCCCCTGAAAAGCGCCCGGCCGCAGCCCCCTCAGGGGCGCGGGGAA
>NZ_LAVA02000099.1 GCF_000974985.2 Streptomyces mangrovisoli
CCCCTGACCTGACCCCCGCTCCCCTGCTCCCCGCATCCGGTACGCTGACGCCTGTGACCACCACGGTCACGCTCCACCCACGCCTTCGTAGCTCAGGGGATAGAGCACCGCTCTCCTAAAGCGGGTGTCGCAGGTTCGAATCCTGCCGGGGGCACAACGCGTTATGCGGCCTCCCTGGGGTTTCTCCCCCAGGGGGCCCTCTGTTCGGCCCCGGACTCCCCGTCCGGGGCCGTTTGCGTGAGCGGACGGGGCGCCAGGTGGGGAACTGCGGATCGCGATCGTGACCTGCCGGTGAGCAGGTGCGGCCGTCCGCCACGTAGCGCGACGAGGCAGCCGCCGGGAAGGGGTGTGGGCGAGATCAGCGTGCCGGACGGATGGCGGACAGTACGCTGAATCCAGCGGGATCGGGCCCGCAGCACAGTGTCCGGGAGGTGCTTCATGACGGCCGAGATGGTGGCCCCGGCATGGATGCATGAGCAGATCACGGCGGAGGAGTACGACTCCTGGTCCGAGGAGCAGTGCGACGGCATCGAGATCGTGGACGGGATGGTCGTCGTGAGTCCGAGTGCGTCCAAGCGGCACAATCGGCTGGCCCGGATTCTGGCGAACGCCCTGGATGCCGCCGCGGGCCCGGAGTGGAACGCCGACACGGACTTCGACGTCCGGCTTCAGGACGTCCCGCTCACCAACCGCCGCCCGGACGTCGTCGTGTATCGCGCCGACACGATCGACATCACCCCTACCCGCCCTGAGCACGTGCTGCTGGTCGCGGAGGTGGTGTCGCCCGGCTCGGAGACCACTGACCGGATCGTCAAGGTCGACCAGTACGCCAAGGCAGGAATCGGCTTCTACTGGCGGATCGAGCAGGCCGCGACAGGCGTTCCTCTCGTGTACACCTACGTTCTCGACCCCGCGACGAAGACCTACCGGGACGGAGACGTGTTCCCCGGCGTCCTCAAGGTGGCGGCCCCCTTCCCGGTGGAGATCGACCTCGGCCAGATCTGACCACGGAAACAACACCGCGCGGCAGCACCGGGCATCCCCCGGAAAACACGGCGGTCCCGTGTCCGTTCGACTCGAACGGACACGGGACCGCCGTGCGTCGGAGAACGCGCGCCCGCGGTCATCGGCCCCGGCGTCGGCCGCCCTTCTCGCGGCGGGGATACGGGAACAGCCGCGGTCGGCGTTTCGCGGCCACGTCCTCTATCCAGCCGAAGAGGAGGATCGCCAGGCAGATCAGGGGGACGGCCAGGACCAGCGGGGTCCACTGGCTGGACAGGAGCCACTGGGCGTGGTCGTAGAGGAAGGTGTTGCTCCACAGCGGGTCGATCAGGGGCTCGGTCAGGACCAGGGCGAAGGAGTGCCACAGGTAGACCGTCACGGCGCGGGAGTTGAGCAGGGTGATCACGCCGTTGAAGCGTTCCAGCGGCTTGGGCCACTGTTCCCAGGAGGGGCTCAGGTGGAGCAGCAGGAGCACGGCGCCGAAGGACCAGATGGCCTGGGCGACCGGCACGGCCTCCAGGTCGTGTCCGAAGCGGGGGTTGTCCACCGGCGCCCGCATCAGCCACCAGAAGCCGAACATGAGCACCAGCGGCGCGAGGGACGGCACGACGTACTGCGGGATCTTGCGGAGCAGGCCCTCCTGGTGGGCCATGCCGAGCACCCAGCAGGAGCCGAAGGTGGTGAAGTCGGTGGTGGCTTCCATCAGCCGGCCGGACTGGTCGATCAGGCCGGAGTTGACGACGAACGCGAGCGCCAGCGGGGCGAGCAGGGTGACCCAGGGCAGCTTGCGCAGCGCCTTGAGCAGGAGCGGCGACAGCAGGACGTACCAGAGGTAGGCGCGCAGGTACCACAGCGGCACGCAGATCTGTTCGGCCCAGGAGCTCGGCAGATGCCCGCCGAACGTGTGCAGCGTCGCCCCGAACGGCGGCTCGCTGACCGGCAGGATCCAGTAACCCAGGTCCGCCCACCACCAGTTGGTGTGGTGGATGTCGGGGCGCCAGCCCTCGAGGAGCATCAGCGGCACCACGACCGCGCCGAACAGCCACATCGGCGGCAGCAGTCGGCGCAGCCGGCCGCGGATCACGCTCAGCGGCGGCCGCTTGAGGGACCGCACGGTGAGCGATCCGGCCAGCGCGAACATCACGCCCATGGAGGGGAAGACGATCGGCAGCCAGGTCCAGCTGAAGTTGTGGTAGATCACCACGCGGACCAGCGCGAGCGCCCTCAGCAGGTCGAGGTAGCGGTCGCGGCCGGGCTTGCGGGCCGGCTCCGGGACGGCCTCGTCGGGCGCCGCGTCGCGCTGCGTGGGGAAGACGGCGGGGTCGATCACCCGCAGGGCCATGGTCTGGGAGGAGTCCACGGCCATGACCTGGAAGGGGTCCGGTGTGCCGTAGGCACCTCGGCCTCGTCCGGCCTGTCCGGCCTGTCCGGCAGTGTTCATGAAGACGTCGCCCCCGTCGTGACATCGAGCCCGACCTCACCGGTGCGGCGCAGCTTCTGCCAGCGCAGCCGGCCGCCCGTCAGGGCGGTGATGGCGGACTGCAGCAGCACCATGTACATCAGCACCCGGTAGACCACCTGCTGGGCGGGGAGCGTGATCAGATGCCACGCCTTCTCCCGGTCCAGGTGGAAGGACCACCAGGCGCAGACGGCCTGGAGGGCCATCACCGCGAACCAGGCGGCCAGCGTCTTGTAGGCGTCGACGAAGACGACGCCGTAGATCATGCCGATGTCGATGGCGGGTGCCAGCAGCGGCGTGACCACCATGAACAGGGCGACGAACGGCAGGCCCACCCGGCCGAAGTGGCCGGCCGCGCCGCGCTCCAGCACCGAGTGCCGGTGCTTCCACATCGCCTGCATGGTGCCGTAGGACCAGCGGTAGCGCTGGGACCACAGCTGCTTCATGCTGACGGGCGCCTCGGTCCAGGCCCGCGCGTTCTCGGCGTAGACGACCTTCCAGCCGGCCCGGTGCAGGGCCATGGTCACGTCGGTGTCCTCGGCGAGGGTGTCGTCGCTCATGCCGCCGGCCTGTTCCAGCGCGGAGCGGCGGAAGCCGCCGACCGCGCCGGGGATGGTCGGCATGCAGTTGAGCACGTCGTACATCCGGCGGTCCAGGTTGAAGCCCATCACGTACTCGATGTGCTGCCAGGCGCCGATCAGCGTGTCGCGGTTGCCGACCTTGGCGTTGCCCGCGACGGCGCCGACGCGCGGGTCGCCGAAGGGCTGCACCAGCTCGCGGACGGTGGACGGTTCGAAGACCGTGTCGCCGTCCATCATCACGATCAGGTCGTACGAGGCCGCGGCCACACCGGTGTTGAGGGCGGTCGGCTTGCCGCTGTTGGGCTGGCGGATCAGCCGGACCATCGGCAGGTCGAGCTCCTCCACGATGGCGGAGGTGTCGTCGGTCGACCCGTCGTCGACCACGATGACCTCGATGGGGTAGTCGCTCGCGGCCAGCGAGAGCAGGGTGTTGGTGATGCACTCCTGCTCGTTGTACGCGGGCACCACCACGGTGACCGGTTCGGTGACCGGGTCGCCCCAGGAGAAGCCCTTCTTGCGGGTGCGGCGCACATGGATCGCCGAGAGCAGCAGCATCAGCACGAACCGGGCCATGACGAGCACGCCGACGACGGCGAGCAGGCCGACCAGCCACGGCAGCAGCCACACCGAGAAGGTGGTGCACCACAGGAACGCCTTGCCGAGCCACAGGTTGTAGGTGCTGACCTTGCTGTTGGCGGAGCCGGAGCCGATCGCCTCGCCGATGGTCTTGAAGGTGTAGCCCTGGGCCTTGAGCTTCTCGATGATGATCGGCAGCGCGGCGAGCGTCTGGGAGCGGTTGCCGCCCGCGTCGTGCAGCAGGATCATCTCGCCCTGGCCGGGCAGGTCGGGCATGGCGGCCTTGACGATGGAGTCGACGCCAGGCCGCTTCCAGTCGTCGGTGTCCTTGTCGATGAAGGCGGTCAGGTACCCCTCCGACCCGGCCTGCTTGGTGACCGGCCACGACCAGTCGTCCAGCGCGTCCGCGGTGGAGGAGTAGGGCGGCCGGAACAGGCTGGAGTGGATGCCGGCGACACCGGCGAGCGCGAGCTGGGTCTCGCCCAGCTCCCAGGTGAGCCGGGTGCCGGAGTGCAGCGCCAGGTCGGGGTGGGTGAAGGTGTGCAGGCCGATCTCGTGGCCGTCGGCCACGACCTTGCGGATCAGCGAGGGGTTGCGGGTGACCATCGAGCCGGTGACGAAGAAGTCGGCGTGGATGTTCTCCTTCTTCAGCACCTCGAGGATCTTCGGCGTCCACTGGGACGACGGGCCGTCGTCGAAGCTGAGGACGACGGTCTTGTCCGGGATCGTGTAGCTGACCGGCTTGTCGTTCTTGTCGCCGCGCGCGTCGACGATCGGGCCGCCCTCCAGCACGCCGTCGGGGACGGTGCCCTTGTCCACCGAGGTGGCGATCTTGTCGTCGTGGAAGACCTCGTTGTTCGCCATGCCCCGGAGCACCATCAGCGCCAGCAGGGTCGCGAGGACGGTCAGCGGCAGGAAGAAGCGCAGGGGAGGCGCGGCCAGTCGGCGCGGCCGCGCGATGGACTGGCGGGGGCGTTGATGGCGGGAGCGGGACATTGACTTCCTGGTCGGTCGCGGCCGGCTACTGCGCGGCGCCGGTCACGGAGCCCGAGGCTCCCGTACCGGCGTTCGTCGTCGCGGTCGCGGTGGCGTCGGAGGTGGTCGCTTGGGCGGTGTCGGTTCCGGTTCCGGTTCCGGTGCCGGTGCCCGACGCCGTGGTGCCGGCCGTCGTACCGGCCGCCGTTCCGGCCGTCGTACCGGCCGTCGTCGTCGCGGTGTCCGGCACGGTGGTGCCGGAGGTCGCGGTGGCGGTGGACGCCGCGTCGCCGGTCGCGGTGGCGGTGGGCGCGGTGGCCCCGGTCCCGCTCTCGGACGCGGTGGCGCCGGGAGCCGCGGGCAGGGGCGCGTTCAGGTACTGGCTGGGCGGTGTGGTGTCCGCGGTGTCGGGGACCTTGAGCGCGGGGGCCTGCGACTGGATGCCGACCAGGCCGGAGGACATCGCCACCACGCACCCGGCGCAGACGATGCCCACGAGCCAGCCGAGGCCGCGCAGTCGGCGGCCGCGCTGACCGCTCTGGTCGACGAAGACGGGTGCGGGCTCGACCTCCGGGGAGGTACTGGTCATCGAGGCCTCGAGCCTTCCTTGGTCCTGTCGCATCTGCCGTTCCGGCGCACGATCCGGCGCCGACGCGAGCAGCGGCTGGTGCTTGTAGTGCTGAAAAGACATGCATCTGCCAGGAAAGGGAGATTATTCGACCGATCCTGATCTCGTCACAAGATTAATATGAAGATTCGATGAAGGTCACGCGGGTCTCGTAGAGTTCGGTGTGTCGCCCACCCGCCGCCCGATCGGACCTCGTCGCATGGCCATACCCCGCCGCCGCAGCCGCAGCCGCCCGACGGTCGCCGTGATCCTGCTGGTCGCCGTCTCGTTCCTGGCGGCCGCCTGCGGCGGCGGAAGCGGCGGTGGAAGCGGGGGCGGCGGCGACGCCAAGGCGGACCCGACCGGCGCCCCGGCCGCGCACTACCGGGTCTCGTCGTCCCTGCTCGACCCGTCCGGCCGCGCGCTGGGCGTCGTCGACGACAAGACGCCCTGGCAGTACGGCATCGTCGACACCTTCACCAAGGAGGCCGGGCGGTCTCCCGACATCCGCGAGTACTACGGCTCCTGGGGCGAGGACTTCGACGCGGAGGGCAACGCGTTCCTCTGGAAGCACGGCCAGTTGCCCATGATGGCGATGGTGCCCGACGACACCCCGCTCGCCGACATCGCCGCGGGCAAGGACGACGCCTACATCCGCAGGCTCGCGGGTCAGATCGCCTCCTACGACGGCCCGCTCGCGCTCTCCTTCGCCGGCGAGATGAACGGCCCCTGGAACTCCTGGGGCCCCGAGCACACCAAGGCCGCCGACTTCGTCGCCGCGTGGAAGCACCTGCACGACGTCTTCGACGCGCAGGGCGTCACCAACGTGATCTGGGTGTGGACCCCGCACGTGGTCGACTCCGGCACCACCGCGAAGCTGCGCCCGTACTACCCGGGCGACGACTACGTCGACTGGGTCGGCCTCATCGGCTACTACGGGCCGATCGACGGCGTCGCCTTCTCCAGCCTGTTCACCCCCACCCTGCGGGAGATCGCCCGCTTCTCGGACAAGCCGGTGCTGATCGCGGAGACCGGGGTGGCGCAGAGCGCCCAGAAGGAAGCGGACATCCGCGACCTGTTCCAGGGCGCCGCGAAGGCGGGCGTCATCGGGCTCGTCTGGTACGACCAGCGCAAGAACTGGCCGGGCAGCAAGCAGTTGATGGACTGGCGGATCAGCACCTCGGTGGGCGCGCGGGCCGCGTTCCAGGTGGAGAAGGCCCGGAACAAGTTCGGCCATTCATTCAAGAACGGCTGATGCGGCAAGAACGGCCGATCCGGCAGGAACAGCCGATCCGGCAGGAACGGCCGATCCGGGACAGGCGGGGGAAGCCGTGCGCAAGCCCGCAGGAAACGACCTTTACCATGGCGCATCACCGCGGCTGGCACACGCGGATGCCCGACCAGGGGAGAGCACGGAGATGACGACGGAATCGTCGCCGGGGCAGGGGGCTCCGCAGGAGGACCAGGACTGGGCCTTCCGGCCCCGCAGGTCCGCCGCCGGCCCACAGCCGTTCCGGGAACGGCGCCGGACGGAGCCGGCCGCGCCGTGGGACGGGGGCGCGCCGACGGGACCGTACGGCGGTCGTTCCGAGGCGGATCGGGACCGGTACGACGACGGACATGGGCCGTCCGACCCCTACGGGGGCGGACACATCGCTCCGGGTCAGTACGACGACGGACACGTGTCGGCGGATCCGTACGGGGGTTATCCCGGGGCGGACCCGTACGACGACGGACACGTGACGGCGCATCCGTACCGAGGCGGCGGGACGCCGGGCGATCCGTACGGCGACGGACGGCCGTCGGTGGACGCGTACGGCGACGGACGGCCGTCGGTGGACGCGTACGGCGACGGGCAGCCTTCGGCGGACGCGTACGGCGACGGGCAGCCGTCGGCCGGTGGGCGCCGCGACGGGCGCTCGTCGGCGGACGCCTACGGCCGGGGAGGAGCGTCGGCGGACAGGTACGACCGGCCCGCCGCCCCGCGCTGGGAAGCCACCATGGCGCTGCGGGTCCCCGAACCCGGCGTCGACGTCCTCGACCGAAAGGCCCCGGACGGCTCCGGGGCGTCTCCCGCGCAGCCGCAGTCCCCCGCGGGCGCGGGCGGCGCACGGCCCGGGAAGACCCGGCGGGTGGGCAGGCTGGTGCTCGTCCTCGCCGTCCTCGCCGCCGCCGGCGGAACCGCGGCCGTCCTGCTCCAGCAGGAGGACGCCGCCGCCGTCGCCTCGAAGAACCTGACGCAGGCGTGGCAGATCTCGGCGCCCGCCGCCGACGACGCGCTGATCGGGAGCTGGCTCACCGACAAGCTGCTGGTCCGGGCCGGCAGCCGGGGCGGTCTTCGGGCCTACGACCTCACCGACGGCAAGCAGGTGTGGCACGCCAAGCCGTCGGCGAAGGACGCCAAGCACGGCACGGTCCCCTGCGCGATGTCGCCGACGGTCAACTCCAAGGGCATCGGCACGGTCGCCTTCGGCACCGACGGCAGCACGTGCACCTGGCTGGCCGGGATCAAGGCGTCCACCGGCAAGATCCTCTGGTCCCTGCCGCTGACCAGCGCCAAGCACCCCGCGGCGACCACCGCGACGACCTTCGTGCAGGGCGACGTCGCCACCGTGGTCAGCGAGAACTTCCTCGGCGGTGTGGACGCGGGCACCGGCAGCGGCGTCTGGGGCTACCGGGCCCGCGGTCACTACTGCAACGCCTACGACTGGGGCGCCGAGGGCGTCGTTCTGGTGGACGACTTCTGCCTCGACAAGAAGAACCGTTTCACTCTCGCCGCGTACGACGGGAAGACCGGGAACGTGATCTGGCGGAAGACCGAGAAGGCCCACTCGGACGTGCCCCACATCCTGTCCGGCTCACCGCTGATCGCCTCCGTGCACACGGCGAACCAGGACGCCGTACGGGTCTTCGACAGCACCGGGTCCGGCCGCAAGCTGGCCGTGGGCAACGACGAGCTCACCTCCGGCAACGACACCACCGCCGACCACTCCGCCCGGCTCTACGGCAACGTCCTGGTCACCCCGGCCTCGTCCGCCGGTGTCACGGCGGTCGACGGCTTCGACACCACCACCGGCGCGAAGCTCTGGTCCGAGCACTCCGTCGCGCTCGCCGTCCCGGCGGACGGCGCGGACGGCGCGGTGTACGCCGTCACCACGTCCGGCCCGAGGCAGCTCGTCACCATCGACCGGCGCACCGGCCGCACCACCCCGGTGGCGGGCCTGCCGACCGGCACCGGCAAGTGGAACTTCACCTCCGGCACGGTGTACGTCACCGCGGACGGCGGCGTGCTGGAACTGAACGCCCTCGGCTCGAACGGCGGGGTGCGGCTCTACCGGTAGGCAGGCCGGTACGCCGCCGCGGACGGACGGGTCAAAAGACCGGACCGGACCGGACCGACCGGCGTCGAGAGCATGACGGAAGGCCGCCCACGGGTCGTCGTGGGCGGCCTTCGAGCTGCTCGCGGGCGAGCGGCGGAGCTGCTTGCCCGCGAGCGGCGGGGCTACTTGCCGGCCGCGGGCTTCTCGCCGATGCGCGAGATGCGGTGGGTGTCGCGGGTCATGTCGACGACCAGCTTCGTGGTGGTGCCGCCGCCCCAGGTGAGGGTGACCAGGGCCTCCCGGTGGTTGCCGACGGTGCCGTTGTCGGTCACCTTCCAGGCGCTCGGGACGTTCTGGGCGCGCAGGACGCCGTCGGCGTGCTCCCGGTTCTCCCAGGCCGCCAGCTGCTTCTGGAAGGCGGGGGTGAGGTAGTGGGCGCGGAGGGCCTCGGGGAGGTTGTCGCCGTCCTTGTCCAGCTCGGCGTCGATGTAGGTGCCGTAGAAGTCGGCGATGCGCGTGATGTCGTCGGAGGCCTTGCCGCTGACGGTGCGCGGGGCGCCGGCGGACGCCTGGGTGGTGACGCCGATGCCGAGGGCCACGGCGACGACGCCGGCGGTCAGGATGGTGCGGGCCTTGCTGTTCATGTGTCTTCCCCTGTTTTCGCGTGGTGCGGACGTGTTTTCGCGTGGTGCGCAAGCGCGCCGGGCGGCGGCTTCGACGGTCGGTGGGCCGCTCTCCCCACCCCCGTGGGGGAGGGCGGTGGTGCCGCGGTCCGGGCGGACCCGAGCGCCGGGGCATGGCGGTGCCCCGGGAACGAGTGGTGGGGTGTCTCCCGCCGCCGGCTGGTCGGGCCGGACCCGGTCGGTGCGACACCAGGAGCATCAGCCGTCACCGCCGCCCGGCGCAACGCGGAACGCCCCGCCGGCGACGGTGGAACCATCCCAGCCCAGCTGACGTGCAGGTATATGAACTCCCTGGGATGCGGGGACGGTTGGGAAGGCGGGGATCGGTGGCGACCGGGGACGACGTCGAGCGGTTCGCGGCGCTGCTGCGCCAGTTGAAGGACCGCACGGACCGGAGCTACGGCTCCCTGGCCCGGCGCCTCAGCATGAACACCTCGACGCTGCACCGCTATTGCGCGGGGGACGCGGTGCCGCAGGACTACGCCCCCGTGGAACGCATGGCCGCCTTCTGCGGGGCGACCCCCGAGGAGCGCCTCGAACTGCACCGCCGGTGGCTGCTCGCGGTGAGCGCCCGACAGCGGCCACGGACGGGAGCGGAGCCGGACGGCGACGACCGCGCCGACGGCCCCGCGGCCGTGACCACCCCCGCCGACCCACCC